>JBDSSD010000068.1:0-12224 GCA_039928945.1 Opitutus sp.
GGCTTGGGACTCGCTGAGCAGTGGGGGTGTGCGTGTGTAGGTCACGTGCGCGAGAGAGGACCTTGGCCTCCCTGAGGCCCGCCGATTCGAGGCGGCACAGCAGGATCGTCAGCAGATTGTGAGTGAGGGCGATGAGGTGCGCTTGAATGTGGGCAGCGGTGGCGCCCGTTGCCCACGCCTTTTGCTGGTGCAGCTTGTTTTTGAAGACGTCATACGCTTTTTCGATCTTCCAGCGCAGCGCGTATTAACATGGCGATGACGCCAGGCCGCAGGCCCAGATCGGTCGTGACAAAGACAAAGCGTTCTCCGCTCGCCGGGTCGCGATATACGATCCGCCGCAGATACGCGTAGGTATAGCCCGCCATCTCGTCGGCTTCGACGCCGCGATTCACCGGATCGTTGGCATCGAAAGCATAGCGGCTGATCACCGTCGGCTTCATGTTCGCCTTTTCTCGGGTGATCACTACGGCCCGCTGCATCCGGCGTTGCTCCGTCCAATACAGAATATCGATATAGGCTGGATCGCCGACAATGATCGGCACGAACTTGCCTCGATCCTGTCGCACCCACCGCGGCAAGTGTTCCTTGAACACCGGGAACTCGTGGCGACGCACCCCATCACCTTGGAACGGCGCCATCGCCCTCAACCGGCCGGAATGTAGGCACAGGCCGTACAGTTCGCCCACCGGTACATCCTCGTCCTTTGCATCCGTCTGCGCGTGGCAGGGGTGCGCAATCTGATGTCCATCCACCGCCCAGACCGCACGATCTTTCAGTTCAGGGAATGCCCCCAGCCAGTCGCGCTGCGCGAGATATCGGGTGAAGATCTCGTACGAGCGCGTGGCGACTTCCGCAACCATCATGCCGCGACATTTCGAAAGGCTGCACTTGTCTGCTGAAAAAAGGACCGCGCACGCGGAGTTCCGTTATTACGCGAGCAAAGGTGGCTTCGATCCTGATCTCGCAGAGTGCTATGAATTCGCAGCTGACATGAAGCTTGCCCGCGTGTTGGACCTCACATCGAAAGCGACGCACCGGATCGTAGGCATCACCTTCGTGCAGATTTTGGCGGATTGGTCCATCGGCTATTGGATTTCCCAAGGGCACGGGAATTTCTCTGCCGTCTTGTACCCAGCGCGCTGCGCCCGAGCCAGTTCTTGGCGACGCTCAGTCGCCGCGGGGCTTTCGGTCGCTCGCTCTCGTTGCGCCGCTCGCGCATCCTTGGTCAGCGAAGCCGCGCCTGTGGACTGCCTCATTATAGCACCTACGCCGGCTGGCGGTGCTGGGCTCCAGCACGGCTCCAGCATCCCCCCGAGGCGGCCGATTTTTCGGTTTCGGCTCACGTCAAGTAGGGACGCCGCCACACTCTTCACAGGTTGGCCTTCCGGAGCCGCAGCGCGTTCGTGATCACGCTGACCGAACTCAGGCTCATCGCAGCGCCGGCGATCATCGGACTCAGCAACAGTCCGAAGAAGGGATAAAGAATTCCGGCTGCAATCGGCACGCCGAGGACATTGTAGATAAAGGCGAAGAACAGATTCTGCCGGATGTTTCGCATCGTCGCGCGGGAGAGATGAATCGCCTTCGCGATGCCGCGCAGGTCGCCTTTCACGAGCGTCACGCCGGCGCTTTCCATCGCGACATCCGTGCCAGTGCCCATCGCGACACCGACATCGGCTGCGGCGAGCGCGGGTGCGTCGTTGATCCCGTCCCCCGCCATAGCGACGCGCTTTCCTCCTTCTTTCAACGATTCCACGAGACGAATCTTGTCCGCAGGCTCCACCTCCGCTTCGAAGCGATCCAAACCGAGCTGTTTTGCGACTGACTCCGCAGTGCGCCGATTGTCGCCTGTTGCCATCACCAGCTTTACGCCCAACTCATGCAGCATCGCGATCGCTTCGGCCGTGGAGTCTTTGATCGGGTCGGCGACTGCGAGCAGGCCCGCAAAGATTCCGTTGGTTGCCACATAGAGCACGGTCTTTCCGTCGTTTTGTAATGCAGCCACGCGTTCCTGAAAGGCACCGAGGAGGACTACGCCTTCTGCTTCGAGAAATTTGGCTTTCCCGACGTGAATCCTTTTTCCACCTACGTTTCCAATTACGCCACCAGCCGTAACGGAACGAAAATCGATTACTTCCTGAAGCGCGATTTTCCTTTCCTCGGCTCCACGCACAATGGCCGCGGCCAGCGGATGCTCGGAGGAACGTTCGAGCGATGCCGCCCCTTGTAGCAGTGCTGTTTCATCCCCATCGGCTTCCGCAATCACGTCGGTCAAATGAGGCTTTCCTTCGGTGAGCGTGCCAGTCTTATCGACCACCAACCAGTTGACTCTGCCCAGATGTTCCAGCGCCTCGGCGTTTTTGACCAGAATACCTTCCTGCGCCCCGCGACCCACTCCGACCATGATGGCCATCGGAGTCGCCAGGCCAAGTGCACACGGACAGGCGATGATCAACACGGCCACCGCATTCACGATGGCATACGCGATTCGCGGTTCGGGCCCGAAAAAATACCAGAGCAAAAATGTCAGCGCAGCGGCGCCGGCCACGACGGGAACGAAGACGGCCGCGACTTTGTCCACGAGCCCTTGAATTGGCGCGCGGCTGCGCTGCGCGTCCGCCACCATTTGGACGATTCGCGAGAGTAGCGAGGCCGCTCCCACCTTGTCAGCGCGGAGAACAAACCCACCCGTCCCATTGACGGTGCCGCCGGTAACACGGTCACCAGCATTTTTCTCCACCGGCAGGGATTCGCCCGTGATCATCGACTCGTCGATCGAGGACGATCCCACTTCGATGATGCCATCGACCGGAATTTTTGCCCCCGGACGGACGCGCAAGCGGTCATCCGCTTTCACCTCGGACAACGCCACCTCCACGTCGCCGGAATCCATGACGCGAATCGCCGTCGGAGGAGCAAGATTGAGGAGAGCTTTGATCGCACTGGACGTGCGAGCCCGCGCCCGGAGTTCCAGCACCTGTCCGACCAACACCAGCACCACGATCACTGCGGCGGCCTCGAAATAGACGTCCACCATCCCGCCGTGCAGGCGCATTGTCAGCGGAAACAGCGTAGGCAGAAAAAACGCCGCGGCGCTGTAGATCCACGCCGAGCCGACCCCGAGCGCAATGAGCGTGAACATATTCCAGTGGCCGGTTCGAAAGGATTTTGCGCCGCGCACGAAGAACGGCCAGCCAGCCCACCACACGACGGGAGTGGAGAGCAAAAACTGAATCCAGCGGCTGAGGCTTCCGTTAGAGAAATGCGCGAAGGACGGAATCAAGTGGGCCATCGCCAGGACGAAAACCGGCAACGCCAAGGCTCCGCCAATCCACAACCGGCAAGTCATTACGTGCAGTTCGGAATCTTCTCCCTCGTCCTCGCCCGCACTGGCCACCTTCGGCTCCAGAGCCATTCCGCATATCGGGCAATCTCCAGGATGATCCTGTTCGATCTGTGGGTGCATGGGGCACGTGTAAATGGTTTTGCCGCCCGACGGCGCGACCCAGGCGTGGTTTCGTTCCAAGGCCATCCCGCATTTCGGGCAATCGCCCGGCTTGTCGCTCACGACGCCTTCGCACATCGGGCAGAAATATTTCGCTGTCGCTGGCGCTTTGAGGCTATCGCCGTGCCCGTGCCCATGATCTTTGCACGCGCCACGCTCGCCATTTCCGGGCTCTCCGGTGGGCGAAGAATGCTTATGATGATTATGGTCCATAATAGGCAGACGGGCGGGTCACGATTTCCTTACACTTTCCGTTTTGGCGGGGTCTCGCGACCTTCGCATATACATGCCTGACAGCTATACTGACTACATGCGCCACAAAATATTTCTAGACGCTCCCGCAGACGACGGCGGGCGCGATGAAGCAACACGTCCAGTGTCTCCAGTTTGAGGTTAAGATCGCGGGCGACGGCCTGTTTGTTCTCCCCTTTTAGGTCGATGCGAGATAGCACCACTTCGTAGCGAGGCTTCAGCGTCGGCATTAGACCTCTGAAACAAGAGCAGAGGGCCTCCTCCCACTCCGAGGGCGGCTTTTCGTGACTGCTGTTTTCTACGACAGTTTTGTTCCAGAGCCGCTCGTTACGGCGGAATCTTTCGCCTTCTGACGATAGTGGTCAGAGATGGCGTTCCGCAAAATCCGATAAAACCACGGTACCACATGCTCGCCACGACGTAACGAACCCTGTCGCTTCAAGGCCCGCAACAGGCTTTGCTGTAGGAGATCGTTCGCATCGGCCTCGTTGCCTAATTGACGCGAAAGAAAACCAAGAAATCGCGCCCGTTCCCCGACGAGGACATCGACGTGATTTCCCTCCGGTCTCGCAGGCCCCTTTTATTCAGTGTGAGCAATCCGTTGTCCGTGTTTGGGAGACTTTTCCACCTCAGGTTCAACGCGACGAAACACCTTTATCCCTCAATTTTTCATGCAACGAGGCGGGGCGAAAGTCCGAGTGTAAGGAACCGCCTCAAGCGTCATCGTTCAACCTATTGAACGAGGCACAAAAAACATCCGTATAAATCCCCAAGTCGTTGATGCAACTTCCGCGACAAACAATTCCCCATGAAAACCACTTCAAAACTCTTAGCTGTAATTGGTGCGATAACGATAATCGCCGTGGCGTTTGGCGCTTTGGTCATCTTTTCCGGCTCCTACGACGTCGGAGCAACGAGCAAGCATTCCCAAATGGTTTCGGGGTTCCTCGAATCAACGATGCGCCGATCGATCAAACATCACGCTCGGGAAGTCACGATTCCTTCTGCTGTAGATCTTCACGACCCGGCCTTAGCCGCGAAAGCATCCGCCGACTATGCTGAGATGTGTCTGACTTGCCACGGTGCACCGGGGCGCAAGCCCGATCCATGGACGGCCGGCTTACATCCCGAACCGCCTTCATTGACGGACGCTATTCACGAGAGCCAATGGACTGACGCGGAGATATACTGGATCATCAAGCATGGGATTAAGGACACCGGGATGATGGCATTCGGTCCCTCGCACGAGGACGATGAATTATGGGCTCTCAGTGCCTTGGTGCGGCAGCTTCCAGGCATCACGCCAGATCAATTTCGCGCCATGACCGACCACGCCATGCCGATGGAAAAAACCGGACACGCCGAGCACCATCAGAACGCTTCTTCGCATCATGATTGAAGATCTGAAGATCAACGGAGAGTTAAATCAGCGCCGTTCTTTTCAGTTCCGTAACAATTTCCGCCTCGGACCTTTGAAAATTGCCGCCTACTTCGCCCCGGACGGAATTGCGCATAGGTGCGCCGAAATTTGTTCGTATCCCCGTGGCATCGTGAACTGGAACGACACCGAGAAAACGTGGGGCTGCCCGGATCGCGGTTCAATGCCATCGGCCAGATATTAAGCGGGCCGGCCAAGACGGATTTGCATCGGCTGGACCGAGAGCAACCGAGACCTGACATCGACGCACGTTCCCGGTGGTAGAGATTCGATGCAGGCGAGCGGGACGTTAGCCGGCAGGCAGCGCGGTGCCGTCACGGCCAGACAGATCGTGCCGTTCCCTCATCGCAAGAATCCGGCTACCATAAAAAGAACCGCGGCAATTGCTGCGGCGCCGAAATTATATCGTGCAGCATACGAGATATATTTCCCATGGTCCGCTTTAGTGATGTTCGACGACATGTTAGTCATGCCGGCGACCGGCGATGTAACGTCACCGAAGGTTCCGCCGGAAATGACGGCAGCGACGCAAAGCGGGATGCCTGAGCCAACCGACGCCGCCAGAGGAAGGGCAAAAGGCATGATCAGTGAGGCAGCCCCCCAGCCTGAACCGGTGAAATAGGTCACCGCGGAAGATAACAGAAACAACGATAGCGGCACGCTCCAAGCCGGCAGGGAGTTTCCCAGCTGCATTTTGATCAGCTCGTTCAAACCCAAGTCCTGTGAAACCGCGGCCAAGGGCCACGCAATACTAAGAATAACCAAAGTGGTCACGATGTCATTTCCACCTGAAATCACATCCTCCGTCTGCCGCTGGAGGGAGTATTTTTGGAAGAAGTAACAGACCGAGGTTATGGCTAGCGTGATGACCAGGGCGACGAGCATCGCCCGATTTGGTTCCGAATCGGCAATGGCCGCCAGAATAGAGATGCTCTTTGCGTTGGCGGTCCCGAAAAACCAAAAGAAGAAGACGCTGAGGACTATGACCGACACCATCGGAATGATCAGATTGATCACTCTGGGTTCTATCACTGGCTTTGCGCCCTCCATGTTCATGCCCATTGCGCCGTCGCCGGAAACGACGTGAGCGTGCTTGGGGGTTTTAGCCGATGGTTTGAATCGGACGAAGATGGACGAAAAGGTGATTAGCAGCACAACGATGCTGAAAAACTCCAGCGGGATCGCCTGCAGCCAGATGGCATAAGCCGAGGTGTTCGCCGGGAGTCCAGCCGCCTTGATGCCTTGGGCAACAATCGCGACATTGAATCCCACAAACGTCGTGGCAATAGGGATGAGTTCGACCACTGGACTGGCGGTATTGTTCAACATGAACGCAAGTCGCTCCCGGCTTATCTTGTATTTCTCGGCCAAGGGGAGGGTAATCGAACCCGCCCCGACAATCCGGAAGCCACAGTCAATAAACGTTACGGGAATCAACGCCCACATAGTGAGAAACACCCCTTTCTCACTCTTGATATGGTTCTCCGCTTTTTTGGAAAAGGCTGCAATCCCGCCCGAGCGTTTGACCAGGCCAATCAGACCGCTGAACAAATACAGAAACAAGAGCACCTGAAGGTTGCCCTTGTCCGTCAGGGTCTCCACAATCTTGTCCACCGCGCCTTCAAATCCTCCGGTGAGCGTGGGATGCAATAAATATCCCCCGGCCAGCAATCCAATCAGGAGGGCTGGAATTATCCTCTTCGACCAACTGGCAATGCCGATGGTGAGGAGTGGGGGTAGCAATGAGAGCCAAGTGTTCATATCTTCGTGAGTTGATGTGCGCCCGCAGTAACCAATATTCGACGGGCAGCGCATCCGAGGCCCCGCAGTGCGACCCTTCCGCAATATCTCAGAATAGTATGCGCAGGCCAGCGCCCCACTTGTAATCGGAATTCCACCGGACCTGAAGCGCGGCGTGTTTCGCGACGGCGTAGTTGAGTGCGGTCAGACCCTCCCAGCGCGTATGGGTATCATATTCGACTTCGCTTTCCAGCGAGAGACGGGGCGTGAGCATGAATTCGCGCATCAACGCGACTCGCGCCCCGCCATCGGAATCGATCCAAGTCCGGGAATGGAAATTAAAAGGCAGCGTGTAGGATATGCCCAAAATGCCCCGCGAATCTTCGAGGGAACTCTTTTCGCCCAATAAATCCGCACCAGCAAACAAGGTGGTGAAGCGATTGATATACCGGCCGTAAGTGGCCGTGCCCTCCCATTCCAAGTCGGGAACGCTGGCCCAACCGATTTCCCACTGCGCACGGAAAATATTTCGGGTGTTCGATGCTTCGAACCAGCCTTCACTCATGTTCGAAGCGACTTCGGCGACGCCATAGACATAGTAAGGGTCGTGAAAGAAGTTCGGCCGCACCGCCTGGGTTGCCGGATCGGTTTCAAAAGATTCGTATTCGACCGTCTTGGCCATGCCCGCCTTCATGTGGTAAAGAATGTGGCAGTGGAAGAACCAGTCTCCCTTCTCTTTCGCGTCAAATTCGATTACCGTCGTGCTCATCGGGGCCACGTCCACCGTATGCTTCAGCGGTGAGAAATCGCCCTGACCGTTCATCACGCGGAAGAAATGACCATGAAGGTGCATCGGATGATGCATCATCGTCCGATTGATCATAATGAACCGCACAACCTCGCCTTCCTTGATCCGAATTGCGTCGTTGGCTGACAAGGGCTGATTGTTGATGAACCAGATATAGCGTTCCATGTCGCCGTCCAAGGTGAGTCGCACGTCGTGGATTGGCTTGGAAGCATCAAGAGCCGTCGAGTGCGTGGCGCGCAATTTCGCATACGGCGCAGAAGGACGTTTCTCCGATCCGTCCATGGCGAGCGGTGCTTGCGAGCTGATGTCGCCCGCCATGAAATCCAAAGGTGATGGAGGCTCGACCATCAACGGCATAGGTGCCCCCATTTTCTCCATTGGCATCGCCAGCGTCGCACCGCTTTCACTGGGGTGCATCTTCGGCTCACCGGGTTTATTGGTCATACCTTTGCTTCCCATCTCCATTCCCGCCATGTCCATCCCGTCCATTTTCATCCCGCTCATATCCATCTTTTTCTCTCCGCCCCCCTTCTTCATTTCACCCGGCATGTCCATTCCCTCCATATCCATGTTGCCCATGTGCATGCCCGGCTTATCGAACGCCCCGGCGTTCACTTTTTCATCCGGCATTCCCATGACGCCGGCGGGAGTAAGCGCAAAGATTGTTTTCAGGGTGGGTTTTCCCATTGCCATGTAGAGATTCGGCGCCGGCACTCGGGGAGCCAGATGCTCCATGCCTTCGCCCAACCAGAGCGACGTGCGGCCTGATCGGTCCTGGGCCGTGGCCCGAAGTTCGAATTTTCCCTCCGCGGGAACCGTCACCAAGACATCGTAGGTTTCTGCCACCGCGATCAACAGCCGCTGCACTTCGACCGGTTCGACGTCCTGGCCATCGGCTGCAATGATGGTCATAGGGCCACCAGCAAATTCAACGTGAAAGAAAGTCGAGGCTCCGCCATCAATGATGCGCAATCGCACCCGTTCGCCGGGTTTCGCGCTGAGGTGATCTTCGGGATGCCCGTTGGTCAGGAATCGATCATAGGCGACATCCGCCAAGTCCATCGCGGGCATGCGCTGCAATTCCCGCATGAAATAATCCTTCAAATGCCCGGCGCGATAAGCTCCAAGGATGCTCTGGCTGGTGCGTTTTCGTAGACTGTAGTATTCATTCCCCGAACGGAGCGTCCTCAAAACTTCCTCCGGGTTTTCGTCCGTCCAATCCGACAGCATAACGACATGCTCCGGCAAACCGGCGTAACGTGAATCCCCGCCGCGAGGTTCAATTACGATGGAGCCAAAAACGCCGCTTTGCTCCTGTAGCGCCGAATGCGAGTGATACCAATACGTGCCGGTCTGGCGGATCGGAAACTCGTAGGTGAACGTCGCGCCGGGTTGGATGGGCGGAAAGGTTAGGTTTGGGACACCATCCATCGAATTGGGAACAAGCATCCCGTGCCAGTGAATCGAGGCAGAATCCTGCATCTCATTCGTAACGTGAATTCGTGCCAGATCGCCTTCCGTAAAATGTAGGACCGGGCCTGGAATCCCACCGTTAACCGTTATGCCCTTCGACGGTTTGCCACTGATGTTGAGCGACGTATTTGCGATGGTAAGATTATATTCGACCGTCGCGGCATGCGTCGCGGAAATCGCGATCAAGCAGAATGCTAAGGTCACGTCCTTGGTGAAGTTGCGGAAGTTCATCGGTGTTGTTAGTTAAGGAACGATCCCAAGGTCGCGGGTTCCTTACACTTTTCCCGCCGCCGCAAAGTAGTGCTTCGCCACTCCGCGCTAAAACTTACTTCTTCTCCGTGGGGGGAATGAGATTGGTGACGGGAGCTGGGGCCTTGTCGCCTTTCGGACCAACCCAGGAGGAGGCCGTGCCGTCCGTATAATTCTGCTGCACCCGCCAGATGATCACCGCGCCCTCATTCGGATTCTGGGCGACAAAGGAAAGTTCTGCCGACTCGCCCGGTTTGATCTCGATACTCCATGTGATCGCACGTCGCCCGTTTCCAGACTCTTTCTCCTCAAACGAGATTCCGGAGACGCCCTTGATCACACCAACCGAGAGAACGGTGACACCCTCGGGCACATTCAGGGTGATCGATTTGGTGGTGAGACCGCGCTCGCTCGGCACTCGGAGCGTATAACTTTCTGTTGCGCCAAGCGGCGATTTAGCCGGCCTGACCCTGACGTGCGCGACAGCAGTTGCTGCGGAGAATATCAGCGCCGTGAGCAGAAAAATGGTCTTCATGAGGTGGAAAATGATCAGCTTTTTTTGGCCACGAGCGTCATGCCGCATTTCGGACACTTGTCGCCAGCCTTGGCGGACGTGACTTCGGGATGCATCGGGCACGCATACGTCATGGTCATGCCGTCGTGCTGATGCTCAGTCGTCGCCGGCTTGGCCGGTGCCGCGGTGAGACCGAACGGAGCGAACTTGCTTTGCCCGTCGATTTGCACCTGCACGTAGAATTTGAAAAATCCAGCCATCGCAGGTTGGAGATGGAAACTGAGATCAGGGCCGCCGCGCTCGCTATCCATCTCTGGCTCTTTCCCCATCGGATGAACATGCATGACCGATTTGAGATCGGCCGTGAAACCGACGCCATGTGCGAAGGCCGCCACGATGGGTTCAAGGTTCGTCGCGGGTGCGCCGTCCGGTTTGGTGACATGCACAGAAACGAGTGACGCCTCGCCGGCAGTCAGCGGTTCGTCCACCGGAATTTTCAGATCAAAGCGGTAGCCGTCCACCGTCGTTGTGAGATTGGCCGCCATGTCGATGGCGCGCGCGGCTCCACTGACGATGACGGTCGTCTTGGCGTATTCCTGCGCTCCCGTGGCCTTGGGCAGCAAATCGGCAAACACAGTGTAAGTGCCGCCGATCCTCGGATTGAAAGTAAAGGACCATTCGCCGGGCGCGGTCTCGACCGGGTGCTCGTGCGTGTAGCTCGTGAGGCTGGCATCGACGATGAGGAGATGCACGAGTTTCGTATGAGCGAGTTCGAGGTCCGCAGACGTGACTGGCTTGCCGCTCTTCGTGGTTAGTTTAACGATTACGGGCACGCTCATACCAGCCTCGGGGGCCTTCGCCGGCACGAACGCGACCTGCACGGTCGGCTTGGCGGCGGAACCGTGCATGTGAGCGCTTTGGCCTTCGTGTTCCATCGCCATCGGTTTTGCCGAAGCGACTTCGACGGGATACTGAGCGGCGAGAAGCTTTAGCAGCGCATCGACGGTTTTGAGCTGTTTTTCAGCCCCCGCCTGGTTGTTTTCATCGGCGGCGTCATGCGTGGCATCGAGTGCTTTCGCGAGATTGGCGACCGCGCCCTGCACGCGCTTGAGTTTGTCCGCCGGCAAATCCTTCGACGCATTCGAGAGCAGCCGCAGCGCGGTGGTGAGCTGCTCCGCCGTTTCGTGAACGGGCTTCAGGTTTTTCGCGGCAATCTGTGCGGCGAGTTCAGCGCGGAGCCCGTTGATGCTCCCCCATGCCTCGGCGACCGTGGCGGGCTTCATCGCACCCGGTGCTTGCGCGGGCATTTTTTCTTCGCTGGCGCGAAGCGCCGGAGCGGAAGTGCCGGAGAAGGAGGCAAGAACAACGAACACGAGCGCACGGGAATGACGGAGGAGAATATTCATGATGTGAGAATCGGAAAAGAAAGAGAAAGCCCGGCCGTCTGGACTGAGAAGCGGCCGGGCGATTGAAATCACATGCCGGTTTTTGGATATTGGGCGGACAGAAGTTTCAGCAGGGAATCGACCTTGCCGAGTTGCTTCTCGGTTTCGGCTTGTTTGCCTTCGTCGGCGGCGTCGTGCAGGTCATCCAGCGCCTTTGCGAGATTCTTCACGGCACCGTCAACCCGCTTCAGTTTGTCGGCGGGCAAATCCTTCGAGAGAGCCGGTAACGCGTTGAGCACGTCGGTGAGTTTTTCCGCCGTTTCGTGAACGGGCTTCAGGTTCTTATCCTTCACCTGATCGGCCAGCACCATGTGGAGCTGGTGAACTTGTTCGAGCGCGGCAGCCGACGTGGTCGGCTTCGCCATCTCTTCACTTTTCATGTGCTCGTGATCCATTTTTTCTTCGGCAGCGCGAAGCGACGGACTCACGGCGAGGAGCAAAGCGGCACTGGCAACGAAGGCCAATCCGCGGAGGGAACGATGGGATGTATTTTTCATGGTGGGATGGGACAAAGGGACGAGAGCCGCATAGCGCGGCTCATTCTTTCGCGTCGAGCGGATCGACCTTGGCGCGAGCCAGATATTTTTCGGCCGCCTTGCGGCCGAATTTGAAGAACACGGCGGGCGTCACCGCCATGTCGAGGAAGGTGGAACTGACCAAGCCGCCGAGGATGACGACCGCGACCGGATAGAGGATCTCCTTGCCCGGTTGGTCGGCGGCGAGGACCAGCGGGATGAGAGCAAGCCCCGCGGTGAGGGCAGTCATCGTGACCGGCACGAGTCGCTCCAACGAGCCGCGCA
>JBDSSD010000069.1:0-13098 GCA_039928945.1 Opitutus sp.
CCATCGATCGCACTCCGCATCGACCGAAATCACCGCATCGAGCTCCCCAACCGGGCGCCCGCAAGGTGCGCCCCTACGACGTATCTCGACCTAACCTCGCTGCGCCGTTTCCCAACCGCACTTTACGCGTTCTCAGATGAGCGGTTTGCACGACGATTTAACGTCCCATTTTTCGCGGGGAATTTTCGGCTTATTCCCCTCGTTTTAGAGAGAAAGGTTGCACGCTGCGGGTGGCTTCGGGATGAAGGTTAAATCCGCAACTTCCCTCCATCGTCTTCGTCAGGCGGGGCAGACAAATGCTCCAGCATGGAACAATCTCAATCGGCCGCACTTGCGGAGCTGGTTCGCTCGGCTCAGCAGGGCAACGAAGCGGCCCAGCGTACGCTGATCATCAGCTATCAGCGGCGGATCGCCGGATTTGTTTATGCGATTACGGGTCGGGGAGATGCCGTGGAGGATTTGGCGCAGCTCGTATTCATCAAGATGTTCCGCGCGCTCACCCGCCTGCACGACGTGGCGCAGTTCGAAGCGTGGTTGTTTCGCCTCGCGCGCAACACCTGCATCGACCACCTGCGCCGTCAGAAGCTGCGACGCATCTTTACGCCTTTCGCTCCGGAGCACGAAAACATCGCCGAACCGTCGGGCGCCGTGGACACCGAGGAGCTCGATGCCTTGCGCCACGCTCTGCAGCAACTGCCGCCCAAAGACCGTGCCCTGCTCGCTTTAGCGCAGGAAGGCCGCAGCCAGGTCGAGATGGCGGAAGCCACCGGAACCAGTGTCATGGCCGTGAAGGCAAGATTGCATCGCGCCCGCGAACGACTACGTGAATTCTACCAAGGACCCAATGAAACCTGAATCCTACGCCTGGAAGGCACATGATGACCATGCAGCCTCGCTGCTGCGTCCCGGCTTTGCCGAGCGTACCCTCCGCGCGGCCCGCGCCGTCGCACCCACTTTTTTCAGCCAGTGTATTCTGAGCGCGGCGACCGCTTCGCTTTGCTTCGTCGTCGTCACATTCGTCCATACGCGTGTGACGGAAAACGAAACCGCGCGTAACCTGGCTGGCTGGGAGCAACTCGCCAACGAGACCGAGACGCTTGGGCAGATTCGATGACGTCCCGCGTTTTTATTGCTTCGCTGACGGTGGTGATGTTTGGCGCCGGCTATGGGGCGCGTTTGTCGACGGAACATTCCCGCTGCGCGATTCCGCCACCACCGGCGTTGCTCGGTGAGCTCGCGCCAAAGCAAGAGCCGGCGAAAGTTAAAACCTCGACGCCGGCGGAGCGACCCGCGAACGCCGCGAAGCTCGCCGCGGAAATCGAACGCCTACGCCCCAGCATCGACGAGTTTCGAGCTCGCATGGAATCAATGGACGATGAACTGGACCGCCAGACCGTCGCGCTGCTCCGGCCCGACCAATTGCCACTGTGGGAAAAGGTGCTGAAGCGCCGCGTCGAGTATCGCAAGAAAGAGCAGGCGGGCATCTCGGCCGATCAATTGTTGACGGCGGAACAAATCGCCAGTCTTCAGCAGCAACCTTTGTACAAGTTGCTCGCGGTGGTGGTGGTCCCGCAGAAGCTCGAATGGACCGCGAAGGATCTAAAACTGGACGATGAGCAGAAGGAAAAAATGCGCGAGATCCTGCGTGTTCGCCGCGACAAATTCCTGGCACTCGTTGATTCGTCTCCCCCGCCAAGCCTGACCCTCAGCCGCCTCGCGCCCCTCGCCCAACAACTCGGCGAGCCAAAGAAGTAGCCATTCGCTCGCGTACGAGGTGGTCCTCGTTGCCCGACGCTCTGGTAGCCCGCTGCGGGAGCAGCGGGACCCGCAACCGCGGGCCACAGAAATCCCCGTCGTCCTAGACGCCGCTCTACGGTAGCGCGGGTCTCCGACCCGCGGCTCCCCCGTTCATCTCCAATCCCCCGCCGGGCTTGACCGTCCGTCTCGCGACGCTGTGAATGCTCCCATGGTGCCCAGCGTTTTAATCGTCGATGACGAGAAGCACACCCGCGAAGGGCTGCAGCAAGCGTTGAGCGAAGCCTACGACGTGACCGTCGCCGCGAACGCCGACGAAGCCTTCAACCTGATGGACGCGCAGCCGTTCGACGTCGTGCTCACCGATCTCCGGATGCCGGGAAAATCAGGCCTGAAGGTCATCGACAAAGCGCTCGCGCTCCCGAATCGGCCCGCCGTCCTGATGATGACCGCCTACGGCAATATCGAAACCGCTGTCGAGGCTATGAAACGCGGCGCCGTCGATTTCCTGACCAAACCCGTCAACATCGAGCGCCTCGAAGTGCTGATGCAGCGGGCGTTGAAAACCAAGACGCTCGAGGTCGAGGTCAAACAGCTGCACGAACGGCTCGACGAAAAATTCAGCTTCGAAGGCATCATTGGAAACTCACCCCGTCTGCAGGAGGTGATTGACCGCGTCCGACTCGTCGCCCCGTCGCGCGCCACTATTCTCATCGATGGCGAGTCCGGCACCGGCAAGGAACTGATTGCGCAGGCCATCCACCAATCGAGCCCTCGCTCGCGCGCCGCCTTCATTGCCGTCCACTGCGCGGCGCTGTCCGAGAATCTGCTCGAAAGCGAATTGTTCGGCCACGAACGCGGCGCGTTCACCGGCGCGAGCGAGCGGCGGATTGGCCGCTTCGAATCTGCGGACGGCGGAACGTTGTTCCTCGACGAGATTGGCGAAATCTCGGCGTCCATCCAGGTCAAGTTGCTCCGGTTTCTTGAAACCAAATCCATCGAGCGGGTAGGGGGCAGCAAGCCGATCGATCTCGATGTCCGACTCGTGGCTGCGACGAACCGGACCCTCGAGGCGCTCGTCCGCGAAGGGAAGTTCCGCGAAGACCTTTTCTTCCGGCTCAATGTGGTGCGGATCACGATGCCGCCATTGCGCATCCGGCCCGAGGACATCCCGCTGCTGCTCGCCCATTACATCAAGATGTTCTCGGACGAAAACGGCGTGCCGCCGCTGACGCTTGAACCCGGCGCGTTGCACACGCTCCAGGCGTATCCTTGGCCTGGTAACATTCGCGAACTCCGTAATTTTTGTGAGAACGCGGTCGTCCTTCGCCGTGGCGGCAGCCTGACCGAGTATGACTTGGAACCGAAGTACCGCGGTGCGGCCGCCGCTGACGGATCGCCCCAAGGCACCGCGCCTCTCCCGGCTATTTCCGCGCCGGGTGCTTCGCTTTCGGTGGAGGAGAGTGAAAAGCGCCTGCTTCGCGAAGCGTTGATCAAAGCCCGAGGAAACCGCACGAAGGCGGCCGAAATGATGGGTCTCAGCCGCCGCACCTTGCACCGGAAAATCGCGCAATGGCCCGAACTCGACGTGACGGATTGATGATCGATCCGATCCGCGCGTCCGCTCCCCCCAGGAGGGACGACCTCCGTGTCGTCCGGCTTGTGCCCGAATGCAGGCGAGTAGCGCGGGTCTCTGCCCCGCGTTCCGTCGCCATGATTCAACGTTCAACACGAGCCGATCGCGGGTCAAAGACCCCGCGCTACTTCATCCCTCGATGGAGGGACGACCTCCGTGTCGTCCTACCGGTGTGGCCCTGCACGGAAGTGCAGGGATGGACAACCACTCGCCACGTGAATGACGCTATTGCCCATTGGAGGGACGACCTCCGTGTCGTCCGGTTTGTGCCTGTGTGGCCCTGCACGGAAGTGCAGGGATGGACAACCTCTCGCCACGCCAGTCCCGCTGCTCCCGAATGGAGGCGAGTAGCGCGGGTCTCTGACCCGCGTTCCGTAGCCATGATTCAACGTTCAACACGAGCCGATTGCGGGTCGAAGACCCCGCGCTACTTCATCACCGCATCGACCGTATTGATCCTACTCGTAGCCCTGCGCGGGAGCGCAGGGACTCCGTAAAGCCAGCCCGTCCGCCCGCATCCCCCGCTCCACGCCTACATGCCCCGACCGCATAACGCGCAGGAACTGATTCACTGGTTGGAGATGGGACGTGGCGCTCGCTGGATCCGTCTCACGGCCACGTTCCTCGCGCTGCTGACGTTTTCTCTCTTCGTTGCCTGGAAACAATTCCACGGGCTCACCACCGAATCCACGCTCGTCCAGGCCGACGTCGGCCGGCAGCTCGCCGCCGGAAAAGGATTCACCACGCTCGTCAATTATCCGCAAGCCGCCGCGTTCCTCCGCCAAAAGGGTTTGTCCTTCGACGCCCAGCAGCCGTATCCAGAACTCTATCAGGCGCCCCTCTACTCGATCGTCGTTGCCGGTGCGCTGCGCGTTCTTCCCGTCTCGTGGCGTGACTCACTCTTTGCCAAATCTCCGGTGCCGCCCGACGGATTTCGCGCCGATTACTTTTTGCTTGGACTCAATCTCGTCCTGCTGTGGTTGACCGCCTGGCTCACATGGGTGCTGGGCACCCGCCTGTTTGATTCCCGGGTGGGTTGGGTCTCCGCTCTGGCGCTGCTCGTCTCCGTTGGGATCTGGCAACAGACCGTCGTCGCCAATGGCGCGCCTCTCCTGATGCTTTTGGTCGTCGTCGCGTTCTGGATATGGGCCCGCGCGGAGACGGAAATCGAGCTGGCCTCGCGCGCCTCGCTCGGTTCTCTCGCCGGCCTCGGCGCCGCGAGCGGACTATTGTTTCTCACCGAGTACTCAGCGGGCGCCCTGCTCGTCGTGGCGGTCGTCTATTTCGGAATCCGCTGCACGGGAGCTCAGCGCTGGCGATCGGTCGGTTTGCTTCTCCTCGGGTTTCTCCTCGTCGCCTCTCCGTGGGTCGCGCGCAACGTCGCTCTCACCGGCCATCCTGTCGCGCTCGCGTCGCAGAATCTGGCGTTGAAAGCCGGTGATCCCACCGCGGAGCCGGCGACAGAGCGACGCTCGTTCAGTGCGAAGCTGCTGGAGGCTGACCTCAATAAAGTCGCGAACAAAACGCTCACCCGCGCTCAGGAAAGTTTGAAGGAGCGGATCTGGTCGGGCGGCGCCATGTGGCTGGCAGGATTTTTCGCCGCCGGCTGGTTGTACACGTTTCGATCGAACCTCGCGAATCGGCTGCGCTGGGCTTTCACGGCTTCGCTTGCTGTCCTGATTCTGACCCAGGCCATCTTCAATTCGGGGGAGAGCGAGCGACTCGCCGCCGGCTGGCTCGCGCCCGTGATCATCATCTTTGGCGCGGGTTTCTTTTCCGTGCTGCTCGGGAGTAATCCCGTCCTCGGCGCCTGGCCCAAGCTGTGTATCACCGGTCTGCTCGTTCTCCAAGGTCTGCCGCTGCTGCACGATGCGCTGGAACCACGGCGACTCCATTTTCAATACCCGCCGTATTTTCCCGGTCTCTTCATCGGCATGCGGCTCGAGCTCGAGGCTCGCGATACCGTCGGCCGCTTCGGCCTGATGGCAGATGTGCCCGCCGGCGTCGCTTGGTACGGCCAGCATCGCGTCTGGGCGCAGCCGCTGCGATTGCGCGACTTCTACGCCATCACACTCGAGCAGCCGATCGGAGAACTGCTGCTGACGCCGAGCACGCTCGATCGTCCCTTCTTTTCGGAACTGGCGGCCCGACCCGTCGAGCCCAACGCGCTCGGGCGCATCACCGACCGATTTGGCGACTGGGGCCAGATCTATGCCGGGCTCCTGACCGGACGCTTGCCGGCGGAGTTTCCGCTCAACGCCCCGCAGAAGCTCGCCGAGAATCTCTACGTGATGCTCAATCCCGCGCTGCCACCCGCGCCGGGAAAGTAATTGCTTCAACTCTGACCCACTCGTTACCGTCCGTTTTCCTGACCTCACCTTGATGAAATTCGCGTGCGTGCTCCTGCTGTTGGGTTTCGTGACAGCGGTCCCGGCGCGAGCGGTCTACGCGCCACTGCCCGATCAATCGCGCGAAAACGCCTGGACCGTGACCCTCCGCGCCGGCGTCATGCACGACAGCAATATTTTCGGCGCGCAACAGGGCGAAATCAGCAGCCTCGTGTACCAGGCGTCGCCACGAATTGGCTACATCGGGTCGTTGACGCCCCAGACCTTCGCCGCGTTCGACTACACACTGACGGTGGAGCACTTTGTGGACCGGCCCGGCGACAAGACCCTCGACAGCCACGACGTCTATGGACGTCTGGCCCACGCCTTCAGCCCGACGACGAACATCGACGTGAGCGACTCGTATCAGATTGCCCGCAACCCGGAGTCGCTGCTGGCCGGCCTGCCGGTGAACAGCAATCAGTCATACAAGCGCAACCAATTCGATGTGCGTTTCCTCACTGCACCGGCCCCGAAGCTGGGTGCGACGCTGAAATTCCGCAGCGTGAACTTCGACTACGAGAATGCCATCTTGGGTGCGCAGCTCGACCGGACCGAGAATCTTTTCGGTGTCTCGGGCAGTTACGCGTGGTTGCCCGAACTGAAGGCCGTCGCCGAGTATCGGCATGAAATCATTTCGTATCGGCAGGGTGGAAGCACGAAGGACAAGGTGTCTGATTTCCTGATTGGCGGCTTCGATTACGCGATTGCGAAAAAAGTTTCCGTTGCTGGCCGGGTCGGTGGGGAATGGCGCAGTCGGTCCGCGGAGCAAAGCACCAGCGCTCCGTATGCCGAGCTGTCGGGGCGATTTGATTACGCGCCGCGCTCCTTTCTGTCGGGTGGCTACGTTCACACGCTCGAGGAGAGTTCGAACGTAGCCCTGTACAATGACTCCCGCGTGAATCGGTTTTTTGTTAACGTGCAGCACGCGGTGAGCGCTTCGATCGTTGCGTCGGCGTCCTTGACCTATGAACCCTCGCAGCTGCAAGGGCGACGCGGAGTACGGGACGTGGACGAGACCACCACGCGAGCAGGTGCTGCGCTGACATGGCTGCCGAATCCGCGCTGGTCGTTTTCGGCGAGCGTGGATCACGACAACATCGATTCAGAAGACCCCGTCCGCGGCCAGACCCGCGATCGCTACGGCATCAGCGCCGGCTACACCTGGTAGGGGCGTCCCTCGCGGACGCCTTGTAGCCCGCTGCGGGAGCAGCGTGACCTCCGTACGCAAACCGCGCCAATCCGGACGACCCAGAGGTCGTCCCTCCCATCATGCACGTAGGCCAGCGCGCTCGCGCGCGCTCCGAATCCGAAACCCCCTACAATCCCGCGGGTCCAAGACCTCGCTCTACTCAAGGTAGCGCGGCGTCTCCGACCCGCGTCTTCGACCCGCCGCCGCCCGCCCGCCACCCACACCGCTCCAACCTCGCGTCCTCTTCCACCGCCAACCACTGCGCTCCCACCACAGGCACAATGAGCTTGCCGGTCCTGACGCCGGAGCGTTCGCTTCGCAGACTTCATGGCCTCCTCTTACGCCAGCCGGGATAGCGCGTCCTTGGCGGACTTCGTGCAATTGCTCCGGCTGCGCAAGGCCCTGATCGCGCTGATCGTTTTCCTCGTGGTGATCACCACGGTGATCGTCACCGCCTTCCTGCCGCGCTGGTACCTTTCAACCACGAAAATCCGGGTCGAGAAACCCGAGGGCGAGGTAAAGCTGTTCCAGGCACAGAGCAGCAGTTTCTATGACCCCTATTTCCTGCAGGATCAGTTCAAGATCATGCAGTCGGAGAAGATCCTGTATCCGGTGATTGAGAACCTGGGTCTGAACACCCGACTCGCGCCGCTGCTCGGCGCCAACGGCACGCTGCCGTCCGCCATCACGTACCGCTACCTCCTCGACAAAATGCTGCGGATCGAGTCGCAGCGCAGCTCGTCACTGATCGAGATCAACGTCTTTGCGCAGGACGCGGCCCTGGCCGCCGCGCTCGCGGATGAGATTGCGCGCGTGTACTCCGAAGATCGCATCGCCCTCGCCACGTCCGAGCAACGCGAAGGGCTGGCCCATCTTCGCAAAGAGCTCGAGTCGCAGGAACGCGTGGTCACCACGCAGCGCGACGCGCTCGAGCAACTCCGGAAGGATCTCAATATCTCGGGCGTCGATCTGAACGCCCGTTACTCCGACATGGAGATTGAGACGCTGCGACAGATGCAGAACTCGCTCATCGCACTCAGCGTGGACGCGATTGGTCGCCGCACGCGCTGGGAGCGTTTCCAGGGAATCGCGCCGGACGACCGGATCAGCCTGGTGAACTCCGAGCTGATTCAGGATTCGAACATCCAGAATTTGCTTCAGGCCTATCTGGTGGCGGACCAGACCGTCACGAAACTGAAAGCACGTTTGGGTGAGGCGCATCCCGACTTGATCGCCGCGGTGGAGAATCGCGCGAAAATCAAAGAGCAGCTCGACGGACAGCTGCGCGGATATGAGAGCGCCCTGGAGATTTCCTACAAGGAAGCCGATGCGCGGGTGGCTGAACTCAAGCGGCAGCTCGGCCAGGCGAAAGTGGATCAGATTCTTTCGGCTCGGGATCGCATGCGACCCTTTGAGGAAGCGGCGCAAAAGGTGGAAGACGAGACCCGGCTGTTGACGACGTTGAAACTCACGCTGCGTCAGCGGGAAATCGATTTTCAGGTGCCGAAACGAACGATTGAAATCCTTAACAAAGCGGAGCCGGCCCGCTTCGCCAGCCGTCCGAGCTGGCCGCTGAATCTTGCTTTCGCTTTTCTCTTCGGCGGTATCTTCGGCATCGGTACGGCGCTGCTGCTCGAATATTTCGATACGAGTTTTCGGAGCGTCGACGACGTGGAGACGCGGCTGCATCTCCCGGTCCTTGGCGTGATTCCCTTCAACCGGGATCCGTTGGGCGGAGACGATGAAGATCCGGCGGAGGCGGAGCCGTATCGCGTGCTGCACACGAATCTGAACCTCGCGCTGAAAGCGGGACAGCCCGCGAGCCTGGTGTTATTTTCCGCGGGGCCGGGGGAGGGGAAGTCGACGACGCTGCATCGGCTGGCGCGATTGACCGCTGCGGCGGGCGAGCGCGTGATCCTCATTGATTCTGATTTGCGGCGGCCATCGCAGCATCGGCTGGCGGATCGGCCACGCGCGCCGGGTTTGAGCGAACTTCTGCTGAATCAGCAGCCCTTGGATGCGGTGATTCAAAAAGGCATCGTGCCGAATTTGGATTTCATACCCAGTGGCAGCGTACCGGGTTTCACGCTGGGATTGTTGCACCTCACGCGACTGCGGGAGTTGGTGGCGACGCTGCATGGCCGGTACGACAAAATCGTGTTTGATTCGCCGCCGATCATCGGCGTGAGCGATGCGAGTGTGCTTGCGAGTGTGGTCACGGGGGCGGTGCTGTTGATTCAACATCGCCGGAATCCGCAGAGCATGGTGGTCCGCGCGCAGCAGATCATTGCTTCGTTGAATGCACCTCTGATCGGAGTCGTGTTGACGCAGGTGCCGCTGAACGCCGGTGGAGATTACGGGTATTATACGAACAACTACGCGTACTACAGCGAAGCCACCGCTCCGGGAAGCTCATCCCCCAAGCGAAAACGAAAGCCCGGCCCGCCCGACCGCGACGACGGCGAACGCCTGATCCTCCGCGAACCCGGCAAATAGCGATCCGGAACTCCGGTCGTGCCCGCTCCGTGTAGCCCGCTGCGGGAGCAGCGGGACGATCGAAGATCGATCACGAACCTCGACCCAGTTAATCTGGAACTCAGGAACTCTGGAACGATCCCTGGTCCGCGTTTCAGTCATGTCGCCCGCTCCGGAAGCAGCGTGGACGATCGAAGACCGAGGTAGCGCGGTGTCTCCGACCCGCGTTCAGAACCGCTCAATCATTTGGCAACCGCCATCGTCACTATCGATCCCAATGCTCCTCCACGAGCCCCGAAAGTTACCTCACGCAAAGGTCGCGGAGGTCGCAAAGCGCAATGTGTAGATGATTCATCAGCGTAGCCCGCTCCGTGTAGCCGGCTGCGGGAACGAGCGGGACGATCGAAGATCCGTCGGACTTTGCGGAACCCATCCGCTCCAACCCGTCGCGCCCTCCGAGCCCGTTGCGTGAGGCAAATCATCTCCCATCCAACCTCCAACTCCGACTCCATCTCCCATCCAACATTTCCCATCTTCCATTCCGTATCTCCCATCCTCCATTCACTTTGCCGTCTTCGCCATATACGCCGCCATCGTGACCGCCGAAAGCGGCACGCCCTTCTTCGTCGCCGTCGCTTGGTACCGACGTTTAAGCGCCGCATTGGCCAGCACCTCACGATGAAATTCGGCAGCCGCCCGAAACCGCTCTCGTTGCGCCAGCTGTTTCGGCGAAGGCTTGATCTTGTCCATCCGCGGCCGGCGACTCACCACGACGCCGCTGGCATACTGCTTGAACACCAATCCGTCGATCTGACCGCTCAACCCCGCCAAGGCCGAATTCAGTTTCGTTTTTGCCATACGTGTGACGCGACGATTTGAGACCGGCGCAAAGGCGCGACTGGGACAAGTGTATAACGCCTGGAGCCGTTGATCAGCCACGCACCAGCCAGTCACATGCAAGGATGGTGCAAGGATGGTGCAAGGATGGCGCAAGGATGACCGAAGGGAGAGCGAAGGCAGAGGCCACTCACACCGGAGTTCTCACCCGCGAATCCGCGCCCCCTTCCAACCATCAACTCCCCTCGTGGCCCGCTGCGGGAGCAGCGGGACGATCGACTCTCAAACACCAAACCTCGACCTAGTTAATGTGGAATTCAGGAACTCTGGAACGAGCCTTGTCCGGAGCTCGGCCGGTAGCCCGCTGCGGGAGCAGCGGGAGGATCGAAGAAGAGCCGCAGTTTAACGAAGCCTCCATTCCGAACCGGAGCGCCCTCTGCGCCCTTTGCGTGAGGCATCCCGCTTCCGCTCCTCCCCCCTTCACCAGCCCGCACGAGCCAATCACATGCGCCCGGCGTAGGGGCGGTCCCTTGCGGACGCCCGTTCCGACCCATCTCCCATCCTACATCCAAAATCTCCCATCGCCAGCCGCCCCAAAATAGCTGTTGACGGAAGAGTGGGGCACTCTACTTGTTTCCGCCTGCTCTGCGGGTGTAGCTCAGTTGGTAGAGCACCACCTTGCCAAGGTGGACGTCGAGAGTTCGAGTCTCTTCGCCCGCTCCATTTAGGAAAAACCGCTGGAAACATCTCCAGCGGTTTTTTCGCGCCTAAACGCGGCACGTCGGGCCACTTGCTAAAGTCCTCCCACAGCCGGTCGCTGCGTCCTTTGGAGTGCGGTGGTCTCGACACCGCTTTGTCCGAGATGCGGCTCGACGCATCTGTCCGGCAGTTCGACAGACAATTAACCGAGATCAGACCTACGGCCTTTTCGAACCGCTAATCTGCCCTGAAGGTCGACGTGCTCGAGCCGATCCGCCCATCGGCGAACCGTAGGAGCGTGCTTTACGGACGCCCGCGAACGGCGCTTCGCTTTCGCTCCTGCCCATGAGGCGTCCGCAAGGGAACGCCCCTACAACAGCAAAACGATTCCGACGTAGGTCAGCGCGCTTGCGCGCGCTCCGTTGTCCGAGATCCCGCTCCTCTCAGAGCGGGTCGCGAAAGTTTTGGTAGCCCTGTGCGGAAGCCACAGGGACGATCGAGATCGCGTAGGCCAGCGCGCTCGCGCGCGCTCCGTTAGACTTTTGCTTTCGCGGCGGCGGCCTTCTTCGCCGCCTGCAAGCGGTCGTTTTTGATTCGGCGCGCGTTTCGTTTCCTAACGTTCTCAGAGGAGATAGGCATGTGGGCAACCTGTCCGGCATCGTGGATGAATGCCAGTTCTTAGTAGAAGGAAGCAGCTTGAAGAACAAACCGCTGCACGATCCTCTGCCATTCGCGGAGGGCAATCGCGCCTAACCGTGTCGTCCGCGATCGGGTTCGAACTCCGTTCCAGCCTTCCTGAGTTCCACATTCAATTGAGGAGTTTGGAATCGGGCGGAGGAGTTGCCTCACGCAAAGGCCGCGACGGACGCAAAGGTCTGACGCGGTGAACATGACCGAACGCTCAATTCAGTTCCTGATTTTCCGAGTTCCACATTACACTGGCCGTTCGGATCGAGTCCGGGCTTGCTCGGGGCCGGTTTGGCTGTGAACGCGGATCGCACGCGAGTGAATCTCCCGTCTCGTGACGAAAACAAAAAGCCTGGTAACGCCTGACATTTTGAATGCCGCAATTTCTACCCGCTGCTGACAATGGCAATCGTCCGCTGATTGAGCCCGGCCGCGGCGCGCTCAGCCTGGTGTATTTCAATTTGCTTCGGCTGCGCGCCGGCGAGTCATACGCGTTGAGCGTGCCAGGGTGCGAATTGGTCTGTGCCGTGCTGTCCGGCCAGGCGGAAATCGTGGCGGGCGGGATGTCGTTCGACGCTGTGGGCCGGCGCGCGGATATTTGGGACGGGCCGGCTGATTCGGTTTATTGCGGAACCGGTTCAAGCGTGACAGTGCGCGCGCGGCGCGACGGCACGGAAGTCGCAGTCGCGGGCGGCGTGTGCACGAAACCATTTGCGCCCTTTCGCGTGACGCCGGAGGACGTGCAGATGGTCGAGGTCGGCTCGAAAGAAACGCATTCGCGCCGGCGTATTTTTCACATCCTGGGGCAGAACGCCGCCGGACGCGCCGGCAACCTGCTCGTCAGCGAACTCTACGGCGACGAGGGTTGCTGGTCGGGATATCCACCGCACAAGCACGATACGGAACGTCCGCCGACCGAGACGGACTTCGAGGAAGCGTATCACTACCGGTACCGACCGGAGTCGGGGTTCGGTGCGCAATTTTGTTATCGCGACGATAGTGGCGGCGCGGAGCCGACCGTGGTGATGACGCGGCATGGCGACACGTTTTGCATCGACCGAGGTTATCATCCCACGCTGCGCGCACCGGGGCACGAAGGTTACATTTTCACGATTCTCGTTGGACGGCATCAGCGTTCGCTCGTGCAGTATTTCGAGCCGACCCACGCGCACATGATGGGGACGATTCCGGGAATTGCGGCCATGCGGGAGAAATTCAGGTGATCGCGCCCGCGGCCGCCGCCGGGCCTGAAGCCAGACGCGTGCGGCGCCTCGAATCCGACTGATTAACCATGACGAAAAAAAATCTCCTCTTCGATCTCACCGGGTGTACTGCGCTCGTCACCGGCTCCAGTCAGGGTCTTGGCCTGGCCATTGCCCGCGGGCTCGCGGAAGCGGGCGCGGCAATCGTGCTCAACGGTCGCGACGAAA
>JBDSSD010000070.1:0-7266 GCA_039928945.1 Opitutus sp.
CAAACCGGGAGCGGGAAAACGCTGGCCGCCATCAATCCGATGCTCTGGCAAATTTCTCAATCCTGCCCGACGTGGGGTGGCGTCTGCATCGACGACAAAGGAGTTTATTGGGAAACCCTGTGTGGTATGTTCCGCCAGTTGGGTCGGGAGGGGGATCTGGTGCTGTTGCAGGTAAAGCCCGAACATGCGACGGCCGGCTGGCGGCCCCAACACACGTTCAATTTTTTGAATGATCCTCACCTGCCGTACTCGGCGAAAGCAAAGATCGTGTGTGATGTTGCCGCTTCGCTCGGCCAGCGCACCGAACAGAGTTTTTTCCGGTTGCAAGCGCAGGTGCAGATGGAGTTCGCGTTTCGCGTGCTTGCGGCCGTCAAGCTGCCGGTGACTCTCGACAATGCCTACGAATTTCTGACGTCGGATAAGTGGCTGAAGGATCTGGTCGCGCAAATCGCCGAATGGAAAACGCCGGAAGGAGAGGATCTCACCGAACATTACCAGAGCGCATTTGCGTCGCAGCCTCCCGAACAATTGGGCGGTGTCCGCACCACGATTGCGAATTATCTGAAGTATTTCACCGACCCGGATATCGCGTCGGTCTTCTGTCCGTCCAAACCCACGTTCGATTTCGACGATCTTGATC
The DNA here is from genome assembly GCA_039928945.1 of Opitutus sp. Lineage (GTDB taxonomy): Bacteria > Verrucomicrobiota > Verrucomicrobiia > Opitutales > Opitutaceae > Opitutus. The sequence continues at coordinate 641 of JBDSSD010000070.1, forward strand.
AAAGCAAAGTCGTCTGTGTGTCCATTCCGCAGAGGTTTCAGGTCGAACGGCGGTATATCAATACCCTGCTCAAGCTATGCTTCTATGCGCATGCCTTACGCAGGTTCGACCGTTCGGCCGCGCAGCGCGCAACCGACAATCTCCTGATCCTATGGGCCGATGAAGCACAAAAAATTGTCACCGCAGCCCCCGATGGGATGTCTGACTACAACGTCGTCGATGTGATTCGGGAGGCGCGCGCCACCGTCGTCGCAGCGACGCAGTCCTACACTTCTCTCATCCCACCCATGGGCGACGAGCGGAAGGCCCGGGTTTTTGTCGCGAACATGGCGAACCGTGTGACGTTCACCGCCGCGGACGAGGATTCGGCGAAGTTTGCAGCGGATACGGTTGGGAAACGGAAAACGAAGCGCCGTACGTATGGTTATTCGGCGGGGCGGAGCAGTTCGTCGTGGACGGACGAAGAAAAGTATTATTTTGAACCGCACGAGTTCCGAAAACTGAGAAAGTTCGATGCGGTGGTGCAGCATGCCGAAGGCGGGTTTCGCAAGGTTAGGTTACCGCCATGCGGCACGGACGGGAAAGTCTTATCATGGTATCGCCGCTGACCACAACCACCGGTTGGCCGCCGGTCTCTTCTGACTCCGCTCGCCTCGAACGTTTGCGTGCGCTTCCGACGGAGCTCGCCGCAGAAATCAAGGGCCAGGATCAGGCCTTGCGACGGATCTGTTCCGTTCTTGTCCGCGGTGAACTTGGATTCGCGCATCCGCGTCGTCCACGAGGCTCGTTCCTTCTCGTCGGACCAACTGGAGTAGGGAAAACGGAAACCGTGAACGTATTCACGGCTTTGCTGTTTAATGGCGCCGCACCGATCCGCTTCGATATGTCAGAATATCAGCTCCAAAGTTCGGTAGAAAAGCTGATCGGCAGTGATCGCGACGATCGGGGGCTGCTCGGTCGTGCGCTCCACGGAGTGACGGGAGGCACCTTGCTGTTGGACGAAATTGAGAAAGCACACAGTTTGGTGCTCGATCTCTTCCTCCAGCTGCTGGAAGACGGTCGCATCACACTTGCCACGGGCGAGACAGTTGACGTGCGCCAGTCCTATGTGTGCTTCACTTCGAATATTGGATCCGAGGAAACCATGCGGATGGAAAATGCTCCGTTCGCTTCGATCGAGCGCACCGTCCTGATGCGCGTTCGCGATCGGCTCCGCCCCGAGCTCGTCGGCCGGATCAATGAGATCGTTGTCTATGGCCGTCTCAACTATTTCACGCAACGGGCGATCTGCGAAGCGATGGTGAGCGCAGAACTGGGACGTCTCGCTGCCCTCGGCCATAAACTCGAGATTTGTTCTGAGGCCGTCGAGTTCCTGCTCCGACAAGGTTATCACCGCATGCTCGGTGCGCGCCCGCTACGCGGCGCCGTCGAGCGGTTTCTCCAAGATGCGCTGGCTCAGAGGCTCTTGGGAGGCCAAACCGCTACCGGCAAACTTGTCCCCGATCCGAGCGCTACGCAACTCGTCTTCGCGCCCAACGAAGAGGCTGGTTGATCGTTTCTCCCTATATGACTTTTGCCGACATAACGGCGCCATTCCTGAACACTGCGGAATTGCGCATGCGCATCGAGGCACTGATTGGGAAGCCGCCCGCACGCCTCTTTTTCGTCTCTCGAGGGGTTAGAGCGATGTTCTCTCTGCGTACCACTCCGCTGAAGATGAATTCGTCGCTGACGTTCTCTAGGCGAGTGGGCCGGGCCGGACAGTTGCTACTCAATCCGCGGTATCCGTTTCCAACCGCCTTCTCGATCCGCTTCAACGTATCGCTGGCGACCTTCTGAATCCGCACGAGTCGATCCTGTATCGAATCTCCTAGGACGGGACTCGATCCACACTGCCGATGGCTTGTAAACTGTCCACTGTCACGGCGGGCTGCTTCTGACGCAGGTCGGCGCGAAGATTTGATCCTTTGCCTGCAAGGCCGGGGGAGCGTCCGCATGATAGTTTCGATAAAGAATTGGACAGTATTGAAATTCCGCGTCGCTTGGGCAATTCGGCTAGCTTTTCACAATCCGTTCAAGGTGCTTTTCTATCAGATGCAGCTTGCGAGCATGGTATTCGGTTCGCCCACCAAGGTTGATGAGCTGAGCAACACCAAAACAAACTACGGCTGTCCCGATCCCATACAGTAGACACGCTCCAATCAGTGGTTTCGACGCGCTCAATCCCAGCGCGAAGGGTGCAACGATCCCTGCAATCAGGAAAAGCACACCGCCAATCTGGTACACAAACACGAGCATCGGTGATTGGTACGGCTCGTACTCGCTGACGGTTTCATTCGGCTTCGAAAGCATCGATCGGGTGAAATCGTCCATGTTTCGATCGTGGTGATCTCGCACGAGCCAAGCAAGCCGGGGACGAAAAGGTAACGCAGCGTTACCTTGATCCGCCTAGGACCACGGACTTTCGCCGCAATCGGCCAATTCAATCATCGCGCGTCCTTCGGCCGCGAACGCTAAGGCGATCCGGTACCGCATCGTCCCAACCGGAACCAACATTCCGAGGCGTAACAAACGCTCGACTTCGTTGGCACGACCGTCCGCAAAGTTGCCCCTACGTCCGTCACTGCTTGTCGCGATGATCTCTGCTCGGTGCCCCTTGTTGTAGTAGCCGAGAATAACTCGCCAATGAGTTTGACCGATCATAACTTCAGCGGGTAGCTGGCATCCAAACCTGACCACGACGTACTTGGGTTCAGAGGCCGACATGATCTTGCGTTCACGATTGGCGCACGGCGTAAGCATCCCGCGGAGCTGAACGGGTTACCGGCATAGAGTCGTTCAGTGTGGCAACGAGTGCATCCGTTCCGCCAAGCCCATCTCCTCAAGTCGCCTGAACACTGTCCCCGCGAAAGTGCGCGCGGGTACCGCTATCCCCGTCACCGTTAGCTGTCGCTCCATGTCTGCCTGGTCGTTCCCGCAGCAAACGTACCAGTGTTGCGGCCCTTCCAACATACATCGCCAGTGCCCGGCCCCGTTGACATAGCCAATCTCCAGTCGCCACTCGCGTTGCCAGAACTGGAACCGGAAGGGGAACGTCGCATTTGGTAAACGCCACCGCTGCAGATTTTGGTAGGGAAGGTACGACATGTGTTCAGTTGAACACATGTGCCATGAACCCCGTCAAGGGGTCTTTGTTCGCTCGTGGTCAAGTGGCTGCGAATACCGCATCTTAGGTATTCGTGCCGCTTCGCAGCCGGCGTCGACCTCGCTTGACTACAGACATGCCAAACCTTTCTGAGCTGGATCTTGCCTTCGCGCGGACGCTTCCCGGATCCGTCGCACATATCAGTTACTTGCTTGGAGTGCGCTGCATGGGCCCCGCTGACCACGTCTCCCGGTAGCCATCGGCGACAAGTTTTTGGCCAACGTTCACGATCGGCATATGAAATACGGCGTCGCCATGATCGCCTGGGGTAGGCGCTCGACTACGTATGTAGGCCCTGGCACGCTCCAGCTTGAATGAAAATGGTAGCGATTGGAGTACTCACGATACTTTCTGTCACCAGCGTTAGAGCAGAAATCGTGCTCTATGGTGCGGTCAGCAATGGCGACTCGTACTTGCTATCCCTATCGATCGATTCTGCACCTTCACATTGGATTCCGGTAGGCGGCGAGATTGCCGGTTATGCGGTCCTTGGATACGATGAAGAAACGTGCAGAGCGAAGTTAAAGAAGGGCGACATGCTGATAGAATCTGCCTTTCCTTCATCGCGTTCGAAGGGCTTGCCGCCTCCGCAGCCCATGCCAAAAGCGATTCTTCAGGTGCAAAAACGAGCACAGGCTAAAGCGGGCGACATTGCCGGATCACAGCTTCGAAACCTCGTTGCATTTTCTTCGTCAAATGGGGAGGTCACTGATTCATGTGTTGCGGTGCTTTCAGCGGCACAAGAGTCGATCTGTATTCAGGCAATGAAGTACATGCCAGCAATGATCGATAGGGCGCTCGTTGCGGCGGGGAAGCGTGGAGTGAAGGTCCAGGCGTTTCTTGATGAGCCGCAACCGCTCGAAGCACGCAGTGGGGCGCGGGCAGTCCCGCACGGCAATGTTCCGATCGTGATAGTCGTCGATGGAGCCACAGTGATAACCGGCCTCCTGAGTGCGTCTCAGTCGATTCAGGATCAGCAAATGGAAGGGCTGCTCGTGATTCGGGACAAGGAACTCGCCAAACTCTATTTAGGGGAGTTGACGCGGAAAACGGCTGCTCCCAAGCGTCCAGCGGGGCAATGAAGTGAATGGAGCTAAGCACTCGACACCGGTCTTGCTTCCTCGCCTCTACGAGTGCAGTCCCACGGATTCTCATCTACGGCCGCAACGACCAGACCCGGTTTTCTTGCCGTGCAATTGTGGTTCGATAAAGATGAACAAAATAGGAAGAACCCATAGCAAGGAGCAACCGACGAGTCGCTACGCACAGGAGGGCCATACTCGCGATCAGATTGTAATGCCGACGAAACTCAGCCGCGTCGTGCTCGCGGGGTTTCTAGTCGCGGGGATACTAGCGTTGTACCTCTTATTCAGCCGGCCCGCGCGAAAGCTGGAGGCGTTCCCAGCCGTCGGCGAAATCCAACCATCGGAAGTAACAGCGACACCGCGGGAGAAGACACCTCTGCCACGGCAGTCACGACCCATCCGGAGCACGGTCAAGCTTGCGAAGCAATTGAGCACTCCTGCGGAATGGAAGTACCGGGGCAACGCAACGCTCGACGCAGCGTTCGAATCCGTGCTGTGGGCAAAAGCGCAAAATAATCTCCAGATACTTTCGAATCTAATCAGCATGTCGCCGGATCTGCTGGCGCAAGCAGACCGTGCCTTGTCGAACCTCGATGCCGTTAGCCGGAATCGCTATGGCATAAATAGCCGGAGCAATTAATCGCATACACGTACGCGATGAGTCCGGAGATCGATGGCTATGGGCTTGTATCTGTAAGCGAAGCCAACGAGAGCACCGCGACTGTTATTGGCGAATTGAAGATCGAGGAAATGGATCGACCCGTGAAATTCCGTTTCGCTTCCACTATGAAGCAGGAGGCTGGCGATATGTTCTCGAGGAAGAAAATGCGAGGACGCTAATGGACTTTTGGTTCCGAAATCCAAAAAGATAAGTGAGTCGCCGCCTCTACCGAGCAAACCCGGTGACAATGACAGTTTCGCCACAGCAAGCTAGAATAAGCATTTCAGAGGGTTCCGTGTTTTAAAGAGGCGTCTATGCCCGCGTTGCAACGAGAAGCTGCGTGCATAGATCCTTCACGGCGCTCACCGCATCGTAGATTTGCGTAGTCAACGATCTCGCGACCGCAATTTGCAAGCGGCCGAATGAGCCTCGTGCTTGCGCAGGATTTTTTCGGTCATGAGCGATTCACCAATGCCGGCGATAAATGAAAAAACGCTCGCTTGGCTGCGCCTCCAGCCCGACGACATCCCTTCCAGCCTTGTCCGCCGTCATCCTCGCGCCCACTGTCAGCACCGTGCCACCCGATCACCCCCCCCGCACTTGTACCCCTGCGCCGCGCAGCGGCTTTGTTCAACTCCGAGAGTTCTGATTCACGGTTGCCGTGAAACAGGACTCTGGTTGAACAAGCCCGGGAACGACGAGTGACGCTGATCCGCGTTATGCGGAATGTATTGGAGGCGAAGATTTCGTTGCGCAGCTGAAGTGGCGGTATTCGTTCCCTGCCGGCGAAGAGCGCAAAGCTTTGCGCGCTGGATCAGCTCGTCGCGGTGACCATGGAGCGATCCCGCACTGGTCGGAAGTGCTGCGTATCGCCGAATCCGTGACAGCGGACAGGCTCCGTCCGGCCGGCGAGCGGGCGCGAGTCGGCGGGAGGTGAGCGTGAACGAGCGGACGAAGGTTCATCGGGCGCAAACTGGAGGAGCGCGGGCGAGCCGACCGACGCGCACGAGACCGAAGCTCTCGCAGTGCGGGCAGCGAAGGTGCCACGCCGGCGGTGAATCCGCCTTCGGGTGCACGATGATCACGACCGAGAGCAAGGTCTCGACCTTCATGCGTCGCGCCCGGGCCGCCGGGTGCATCCAGCCAAAATACCGGACACGGTGTTGCCCCGGCGGAAGGACATGCTGCAGATAGCGGCGCATGAACTCGTCCGCTGGCAGCGTGCATTCCTTCCGCTCCTGCGTAGCCGAATCGGTGTAGCGAAACGTCACCGCCTCATCGTCGGCCGCAATGATGCGTTCGTCGCTGATGGCGGTGCGGCAGACGTAGCGGGCGAGATAACGCACGACGTTCTGACCTGACCCGGCGGGCTGCAGGTTGACCCACCAGCCGTGGCGCCAGACCGAGTCGGCGACCTGCGCGTGCAACTCGGGCGCGGCGGCGCGCAGTGCCTCCTCAAAGGTCCGGCGGAACTGGGCCCCGAGCGCATCGATCGGCAGGAACCACTGGCCGCCGCGACTCGGCCGCCACGTGGTCTGGTCGACGGACAGTCCCCCGCCAGCGACGATGAAGTGAAGATGCGGGTGGTGCTGCAGCTGGCGGCCCCACGTGTGCAACACTCCGATCATCCCCAGTTCCGCTCCGAGGTGCCGCGGGATCGCCGCCACCGTTTGCA
>JBDSSD010000071.1:0-3888 GCA_039928945.1 Opitutus sp.
GAGTGCGGCGGCTCGACGCCGCTTTGACGGGCCGGCTTGATGGCCCGCCGTTTTCAGCGGATGCCGAGGTTTCGTCATTGGCAGGCAGCTCGGCGGAAAGTCACGCGTCGAGCCGCGTGACGCAAAAGCGGCGTTGAGCCGCCGCACTCCATAGCTCCGTTCCAGAGTTCCAGAGTTCCAGATTAAATCCTCTCCTCTTATGCCGCACTCCATATTGAGCTTCGACTTGCAGCGCACGTGCTGATCAAAAGGCGGAATGAGTTTTAGCGAAGTGCCTGCAGTGACCGCCGCGGATGAGCGCGTCGAGTCGGTCAGCGAATTCACGCGGCGCGTGAAGACGCTGCTCGAACGCGGGTTGCGGCCAGGTTGGATTCGGGGCGAGGTGTCGAATCTGCGGCTGCAGGCGAGTGGCCATGTGTATTTTTGTCTCAAGGACGCAGGCGCGCAGCTCAGCGCCGTGCTTTTCCGTGGCGACGCGATCCGGCAGAGCGTGAAACTGCGCGATGGGCAGCAGGTCGTCGTTTATGGCGAGGTGAGCCTGTACGAGGCGCGCGGGCAGTATCAGTTCATCGTGCGCGCAGTCATCGAGGACGGCGAAGGCCGGCTGCGCCGCGAATTCGACGCGTTGAAACTGCGACTCGCGGCCGAGGGTCTTTTTGCTGCGGAAAAGAAACGCGCCGTTCCGACCATGCCGCTGACGATTGGGTTCGTCACGTCGCCGACCGGGGCGGCGGTCCAGGATTTTCTGCGCATTCTGAAGCGACGAGGCTGGCGCGGACGGGTTGTGATTCTGCCGGCCAAGGTGCAAGGGCCCGGTGCGGCGGAAGAAATGGTGGCGATGCTCGCCCTGGCGCAGCGGCTGGCGATTTTCGACGTGGTCGTGATCGGGCGTGGCGGCGGCAGCCTGGAAGACCTGTGGGCCTTCAACGAGGAAGTGCTCGTGCGTGCCGTCGCGGCCTGCGTCGTGCCGATCATCTCAGCGGTTGGCCATGAGATTGATTTCACGCTGAGTGATTTTGCCGCGGATGTACGGGCCGAAACGCCGAGTGCCGCGGCCGAGTTAATTTCGAGCCACTTCGTTCTGTCGATGAATCGAGCGGCCCAGGCTCGGCTCTCATTGACGACCGCCGCCGAGGACGCGTTCGATCGTGCCACTGAGCGGCTTGATCATGCGCGCTCGCGACTTCGTTTGCTGTCTCCGTCGGCACTGGTGGAGCAGGGATTTTTGCGGCTGGATGATTTGGTCGGTCGGCTGGTTGCGGCGCTGCGCACGAGCGTGCATGACCGCCGTCAGCAATTGTCGGAAGCGCGCTCGCTCTTGTTGCAACGATCGCCGGAACGCCGTGTGCAGATGGAATCTCACCGGTTGCTGGCTCTGTGGAAACGGTTGCAAGCGGCGAGTCCGAAATCGGTGCTGAATCGAGGGTTCGTGATCTTGCGCGATGCCGAAGGTAAGCCTGTGCCGAAGCGCGCGGGATTGGAATCGGGTGAGCGAGTGATCGCTGAATTTGGCGACGGCTCGTTGCCGCTTCGTGTGGAAAAGACGATGGAAGAAGGATGAGTGGAGAATAAACTAACGGGGAGTAGCGGGTAGCGTGGAGCGAGTAGCGAAAGAAGGATTAGAAGTATCCGGCGCGATCACTCGGAGACCACGGATTGCGCGGATCAGCACGGATAGGTTCCGCCCACGGCACATCAGACATCGTCCTTCTTCCATGCCTTTGCGTCCGTAGCGGCCTTTGCGTGAGGCAATCAGGAACGGGAACTCGGAAGGGTTAATCTGGAACTCGGGAACGCTGGAACGGAGTCGAGCCTTAAGCGCGAAGACGCGACGACTCTAAGTTCGGAGGAAGGCTGCGGATTCGATCTTCCACGTAGGCCAGCGCGCTTGCGCGCGCTCAGGGGTTTGGAATCTCAGCCTTGGATGCACGAACCGGTCTCCGGAGACCACGGATTTCACGGATCAGCACGGATGGGTCCGGAGTAAAACCTTTGCGGCGTGATTGCGTTGTCCGCTGCGGGAGCAGCGGGGATCACCCGTCTAGACGGTCTCTCCAACACTCGAGCCTTAAGCGCGAAGACCCGAAGTTGAGGGTTCAATCACGTAGGACAGCGCGCTTGCGCGCGCTCAGAGGTCGTGGTGGGGGATCGGATGCTCGAATCGATCTACAGAGCGCGCGCAAGCGCGCTGACCTACGTCGAATTCCGTCACGTCGCCTTGGCGTCACGCCAAGGTAACAACCTTGGTCGCAACCGTTCCGACCCATCGCACATCAGACATCACCTTTCGTCCGAACTTCGCGTCTTGGCGTTTCAAGATCGAACCCTGCATCCTTGTATTGGAATAAATCCACCAGATGAGTACTCTGATGGGCACAATGAAGCGTTCACTCTTTTTTACCCTTTCCGCCCTCTCGGCTGCGGCTGTGGCTCACTCTGCTGATATGAAATCAACCCAACCCTCCAGTTCAGCCGCGGCGGACGCGGCGGCGTGCAAAATTGATGGCGAAAAATCGGCGTGCGGCCTGCCGTCCCATGTCGTGATCGACATGAGCAAGACGAAGGTTCAGCGCTCCGATGCTGAATGGAAAGCCATGCTGACCCCGATTCAATATCGCGTGGCGCGACAGCAGGGCACCGAACGGCCATTCGATAATGAGTACTGGAATAATCACGCGGACGGCGTGTACTTTTCGGTGTGCAGCGACACCCCGCTGTTCGACAGCCGCGATAAATTTGAGAGCGGCACGGGCTGGCCGAGCTTCACGAAGCCGATCGAGCCTGCATTTGTCGGCGAGACGCGCGACAGCGCCTACGGTATGGAACGCGTCGAGGTGCACTCGAACGTCGATGGCGGCCACTTAGGCCACGTGTTTGAAGACGGTCCGCGGGCCAAGGGCGGATTGCGCTACTGCATCAACAGCGCCTCGCTCCGGTTCATGCCGCGGAAGCAGTATGAGGCCTGGGTCGCAAAGAATGGAGCAGCTGGTGCGGTGGCGGCGAAGTGAGGGGGTAGGCGGGTAGAGTAGTAGAGTTCGTTAATGCTCCGATGTAGGTCAGCGCGCTTGCGCGCGCTCAGGTGATCGTAGCCGCACAATGGCCGGTTTAAGCGCTTTGCCTTCTGAGCGCGCGCAAGCGCGCTGGCCTACACCAGACAAATCAAACTCGAGCAGGCAGAACCCGCGCCTTAAGCTTCGCTCCGAACTTGGCGCCTTCGCGTCTTCGCGCTTCAAGATCGAACCTCCGGGTCGGAGACGCCGCGCTACACCTTCGGAAACTTCACCCACTTCGCGCCGAGCTTCGAGCTCTTCACGGCGGTCTCGATGAAGGCCATGCCGGCGATGCCGTCGTCGACCGTCGGGAAATCGTAGCCCTCTTTCGGCGCCTTGCGGCCTGCGACGGCGTCGGCCATCGCCACGGCGGCGGAGCGATAGATGTTGGCGAAGGCCTCGATGAATCCTTCCGGATGCGCGAACGGTGTCCGGGTCGCGCCCTGCGCGGCGGGCGTGAGATAACCGTTGCCGCGGCGGTGGACTTCCTGCGGCGCGTCGTGCTTTTTCCAGATGAGCTCGTTCGGGTTCTCCTGGAACCACTGGAGCGAGCCATTCGTGCCCCAGACGCGGATGTTGAGGTTATTTTCGTCCCCGCTGGAAATCTGCGAGGCGAACAAGATGCCCTTCACGCCGTCGCTGAAGCGCACGAGGCAATTGCCGTCGTCGTCGAGCAGGCGGCCGGGGATGAAGGTCGAGAGCTCGGCGCAAATCGACTCGACCTCGAGGCCGGTGATGTAGCGCGCGAGGTTGTGCGCGTGCGTGCCGATGTCGCCCATGCAGTTCGAGACGCCGGAGACATTCGGGTCCATGCGCCAGTTGGCGATTTTGCTGACGG
>JBDSSD010000072.1:0-2833 GCA_039928945.1 Opitutus sp.
ATGACTGGGGAGCATCTCAACGCGCTCGTCCTCGCGGGCGGCTTCGGCGACCTGTGGTTGCTGACAGCGGTCACGGCTGCGAAGCACGATGACATGAAGGCGTATGTGGATGCTGCCCTTGCCGATGCCGCGAAAGGAACCGCCCTCCCGTTCGTCACGGTGGACAAGCAGTCAGGTCGCGTGATCGGAAGCTCGCGCTTCGGAAACATCGACGCTCCGAACCGGAAAGTTGAAATCGGATGGACGTGGATCACGCCTGCGTTTCAGAGAACCCACGTGAACTCCGAAGCGAAGCTTCTCATGATGACGCACGCATTCGAGGTCTGGAACTGCGTTCGTGTCGAGCTCAAGACCGATGTGTTGAACATGAAATCGCGCAACGCGATGCTCCGAATTGGTGCTACCGAGGAGGGGGTCCTGCGAAAGAATCAACTCACGCAGGGCGGCCGTTATCGTGATTCTATCTATTTCAGCGTTCTCGATACTGAATGGCCGGCGGTGAAGGAGCGACTCGAGCGGTTCATTGAACGCCGGCCAGATTACTCAGCTGGCGTCTAACGGGAACGCGCGACCTTGGCCCATTTCTCCAATGTCATCACGCACCGCCCTTTGTCGTCCGAAATAATGCTGACCCTGACTGCTCCGGTTGACGTCTGTTTCGCCGAAACCGGCGGCATCCAGCCCGAATCGAAAAGGAACCTGCCACGGAACGAAGTGAGGTTTCCCTTGGCGCGCATCGTGAAGTTGCCCGTTGGAGCCAGGGTTTCGTCACCGCACCCGACTCGCGTCTTCGGGTCGGTCTTGTATGTGCCGCGCGCATAAATCGAATCTCGGAACTGTTCGAACTGGAGGTCAACAGACAGCCCGCCGGTTGCACCGCGCCACGAGGTTTGCCTGGGCGGGGCGGCCCGGCCGCTCCCGGGCTGCTGAAAGGTTAGACCCCAGGACGTGGCGAAGGCGAGACTAAGCACGGTTACACCAATATTAAGAAATTGCATGGCTTCTCGGAATCATTGCCGTCGGTCGACTGGGCCAGTTAGGCCCAAAGACGGCTGTTTACAAAATGTAATGACTTGGTATTGCCGAATATTGAGTCAACCCATGAAACAAGTGAACGGGCCTTAATAAAGGTTTACACTTGCGCCGCCAAGTGATAAGGTTGTCAATGCTGAGGCGGCCGGGGCTTCGAGTCATCCCGCCATTTGCGGTTCCTGCAAACGTAAGTCCCTTCCAACCGTTCGGAGTTATCTCATGAAGCGAATCGCGTCACTCGGACTTGTCGCCGCTGTATTAACGGCGTGTTCGGAAGCCCCGACCTATCCAAAATCCATCCCCGTGAGCACACCCGGCGCGGTCGCTTTCTCGCAGGAGGGAACACCTATCGCGGGGAGTTACATCGTCGTTCTCACGGACGACGTCAAGGACGTCGACGCTAAGGCAAAGGAACTCGCCATCAAGCACGCAGGAAAGGTCACGCACCTTTACAAGTCTGCGCTCAGGGGAATGTCGCTCGAGCTTCCCGACGCCGCGGTAGCGCTACTCCGCGCCGACCCGGGTGTCATGTATGTAGAGCAGGATCAGACGGTCTCGATCAACACCACCCAATCGGGTGCGACATGGGGTATTGACCGAATCGATCAGCGCACGCTGCCGCTCAGCGGTACGTACACCTACAACGTTTCCGGCGCCGGCGTCACGGTTTACATCATCGACACAGGTATCAACTTCACCCATAGCGAGTACGTAGGCCGTGCCTTCACGGGCGTTGATGAGGTTACTGCTGGTGGCACGGCGGCGGACTGCAACGGACACGGCTCGCACGTTTCTGGCACTGTCGGCGGTACGACCTATGGCGTTGCCAAGCAGGTGAAGCTCGTCGCCGTTCGTGTGCTCAACTGCTCTGGCTCTGGTAGCACAGCGGGCGTCATCGCAGGAATCGATTGGGTGACGGCGCAGAAGAACGGCGATCCATCAGTTCCGTCGGCCGCCAACATGAGCCTCGGCGGGGGATTCTCAGCGACGCTGAACCAGGCTGTCGCGAATGCGGTCACTGCAGGCGTCGTCTTCGCCGTCGCTGCGGGCAACGACGGGCTAAATGCGTGCAACTATTCGCCGGCCAGTACCCCAACCGCTATCACGGTCGGCGCGACAGACATCAATGACGGTTTCATCTATTTTTCCAACCGTGGCTCCTGTGTTGACATTAATGCACCTGGCGTCAACATCACGTCTGCGTGGACGGGCAGCGCCACGGCCACAAACACGATCAGTGGCACCTCAATGGCCACGCCGCACGTAGCGGGTACGATCGCACTTTATCTCCAGGCGAATCCATCTGCGACTGCAGCACAGGTGGATGCGGCCCTCAAGGTGAACGCAAGCACGACGACTGTTCCCGCCGGCACGACAAACAAGTTCCTTTACAGCGGCTTCATCTCGTCGACGCCGCAACCCCCTGTAGCGAACTTCACATCGAGCTGCTCGGGTCTCACGTGCAGCTTCAATGCAAGCGGCAGCACAGCACTTGCTGGCGCGACGTATGACTGGAATTTCGGCGACGCGACATCAGGCAGCGGCATCACGACCAGTCACCCCTACGCAGCGGCCGGCACGTTCACGGTGACGCTCAATGTGACGGACGCCAATGGCACCTCGTCCACGACGCGCACGGTGACGGTGTCCAATAGTCCTCCCGTCGCGGGCTTCACTTCGTCTTGCAACGGTCTTACCTGTACGTTTACTAACACTTCCACCAACGCGACAGCGTATAGCTGGAACTTCGGAGACAATTCTCCGCCGGTCACGACCACAAATGCCGTGCACGCATTCGCGG
>JBDSSD010000073.1:0-99551 GCA_039928945.1 Opitutus sp.
TGGCGCGGTGGAGGTGACTCGAACACCCGACCGGCGGTTTAGAAAACCGCTGCTCTATCCAGCTGAGCTACCACCGCATTCCGGCGACGACGCTGATGGAACGAAGGCGGACGCGACAAGTGGAAAACCACACGCGTGCCGGATCCCCGGGGAAAACCAGATCCCGCCTCGGTCTGCGCCCTCCAAGACTGCGCACGGTACTCGCGCGGCTGCGGCCGATGGTTTGGCTTTGCACGGTCAGTCGCCACGGCTGACGTTTAACCATGGCTTTGTCTCACCGGTACGCCCCGCACCGCGACTGGCTGGGTCGCATTTTGATCGGTGCGCTTCTGGCCGGGAGCGGAATGGGTGGAGTCCGGGCGGAGGAAAACGAAATCACCGCCATCTCGTCGAAAGTTAGCGACGACTACATTCGCACCAAACAATCAGGCGGCTCCTTTCAACCGGAAACGTACTCCTTTGGTCAAGGAGGCCACTGGACCGGCAACCGGGCCGACCTGTCGATCGACAAGCTTACCATCCTCGACGTTGGCCACGTCATCGCCGTGCCGCTCGCCGGGCAACAGTACTTCCCTTCGCACGATCCCCAGACGACCAAGTTGTTGATCATGGTTTACTGGGGCACGACGCGTCCGCCGGAACATCCCTCCTCCTCCGCCAGCATGCGCGGCGGTGCGCAAGCGAGTGTGAATCTCAGCATCGCGAATGGTGCGTTGAAAAATGCCACGATGGTCAAGAGCTTGCAGGGCGGCGCTTCCCTCCTGGCCGGGGCGCAGGAAGACCTCGACGAAGCTCAGTCGCAGATGAGCGTGATGATCATGACCATCGCGATGGAGAACAAGATCCGCGATCGCGACGACCGGCAGAACGTCAAGTTGCTCGGCTTCGATTCTGACTGGAACAGAACGCACCAGGACTATTTCGGTTCGCGGCTCGGCGCCATGCGCATCCGCCAACAAGACATCGTCGATGAACTCGAGGAAGCGCGCTACTTCGTCGTTCTGATGGCCTACGATTTCCAGCTGATGTGGAAACAGAAGAAAACGAAGCTGCTCTGGGAAACCCGTTTCAGCATTCGCGAACACGGCAACGAGTTTGATCGCCAGCTGTCCGCGATGGCGCAGCAAGCCGCAAAATATTTCGGCCAGGACAGCAAGGGTGTGCTGCGGAAGCCGCTGCCCAACGTACGCGTCGACCTCGGTGAAACCAAAGTCGTCGGTTTCGACGCCAAGTCGAAGAAATGATCCCCGCCCGTGTCACGGGTCAGTGACGCTTGGTCGCGGCTGACGGTTTGCTGAAACAAAACCGCCGGCCGACGCGGTGCAACGAGCGAGCATCGCCCTCGGCACGGTGCGCGATTCCAGCTCATTCGTTGATTTGAAAGGTGAACGCGTTGCGCTATCCCGCTGGGCGAGCACGACGTTCCAAGGCCGGCAGCGACCGAAAGAGACGTCGAAAGCGACAAGGGGAAAACCACGCTTGACTCGCTTCCCACCAAACCTACGTTCGCGCCTCTTTCCCGATTCACGGGGTGGTAGCTCAGCTGGTTAGAGCGTCTGCCTGTCACGCAGAAGGTCGCGGGTTCGAGTCCCGTCCATCCCGCCATTTGGCAAAAAGCCCGACTCCTTAAAAGTCGGGCTTTTCTCATATCTGAGCGAGCAAAAGCGGAAACTCGGTTCCACTCGACTGGGCGCCCCCAAGGTCTGGAGGATCGCAATCCACTTCTCCCTCGCCTGAAATCTTGTTGATCAGACGCCTTCGGGAGGACGCAGGGCGGTGATGTAAAATCCAGGCCGGCGGAGGCGTTTCAATACTCCAGTCGAGCCACACAAATCAGCGAATCGAACGCCCATCGAGGTAGCCAATAGTCCAGCCAGACTGTCCTGCCCGTCTAACCCGTTCGAAGTTGTAAGGCCGGGCTGCATTGGCTTAGCGCGACAAACCCATCAAACCTCGGCTGCATCCAGTACGCTCAAGAATCGGCCCTTCAAGGTGACTCACGCCAGGTCCCATCCAACAGCAGCGTCGTGGGATTCGCCGGCAGTCCGCGCTCATTCCGGTGGAGCTGCGCAATCACCAGGTCCACGGCGCTCGCAGCGATCGTCTCGTTGTTTACATCCATTCCGGGGATACCGCCTGGCTGCCAGTCGAGCGTGACCACACGCTTTGCCGTGGGGGCGAACTTGCTGAGGTCGCGCGCCACCACTCGATTGGCGGGCCAGCCGATGATCAGGGCATCCGGAGCCAGTGCACGCGACCATCGTTTCAGGCCCTCGTAGTCACCTGGCAACGCGAACTGTGCGAGCTGTGACGCACGCCCGGGCGAGGGATGATTCACCTGAAAGGCCGCGAGGTGCACTCCGTGAATGCGTTCGTGGATGCTGCGGTTGAGAATCGCCGCCGGACGAACCCAGCCTTCCTCACGCAGCCGTTGGAGGGTGAGCCACATGCTGCGGTAGTGGTAATGTCCGGCACGATGGAGCACGGGCTGCCACTCTGTATTGCCAATGATCGCACAGGCGAAATGCTGCCACTCCCACTCGATCTTCACCGTTAAATGGAGCATGGCCGGAGAGAACACCACACCGGTGATCCCACGAGCACGCAGGATTTGCGCGAGTCGCCGGGGAGTCATCCCCGGCTCGTCCAGCCAGAATTCGGTCAGCGTACACCCCAGCTGTTCAGCTCGCGCCTTCGCTCCCGCCAGAATCGTTCGCAGGTAACGTTGATGATACGCCGGAAATTTCTCCCCCGGCGGTGTGCTAACCCACACAAAGGCGAGCGTCTCCCGGTCGCGGGGAAGCCGCTGTCGACGAATGTGCGCCATCACTGACGCCACTCGCAAATCGGGACGGTATCCAACATCCGCCGCAATCCGGCGCACGCGCTCGACCGTCGCCGCCGGGATGCTCGCGTGTCCTCGCAACGCGTACGAAACTCCGCTCACACTCATTCCAGCCACCCGGGCGACATCTTTCAGCGTGTGAGCCGTCATTTTACTCAACGCATTCAGTAAGCACGCGTTTGGCCGGCAAGATCGAAATGGCATGGTGCCAGTCGATCGGTCAAGAAAGCGCGCACTCCGCGCGTGAACCCCACCCATCCCTGTTGCTCCTGCCATGCTCTCCTGCCCCATGACGGCATTTCGCCAACTCAGCGCGTGCGGACTGTTGTTCTGCACTTTCAGTGGATTTGCCCAAACCCCCGGTGCAGATTCCGGTCGTACGACTTCGGACGATACTCCGGTGCAGCTCGATCCGTTCACCGTCACCACCGAGGCCGCCGATGGATATTTTTCCAACTCCACGTCCGCGTTCGGTCGCGTGGTGATGAAACTGGAAAACGTTCCGCAGAAGGTGGAGGTCTACAACGCGCAGTTCATCTCGGATGTGGCACCCACTTCGATCTCTGACATCACGCGCTACTCCTCGGCGGTGAACTACAACAACTCGGAGCGCAACAACGGCGGCACGAGCCTGGTCCGCGGTTTCTCTGCTTCGATCCGGCGCAATGGTGAAAACCTCGGTGATCTGCCCGGTCTCGCGGGAGTGGAAACGATCGAACAGGTGGAGGTCGTCAAGGGTCCCTCCGCCGTTCTCTACGGGGCAAGTCAGCCCGGGGGCGTCATCAACTACGTTACCAAGACGCCCCGGTTCAAACGCGAAACCACCGTCACCGGACAGCTGCACAGTTTCGGCGGATACACCGCGTCGCTGGACACCACCGGGCCGATCGGAGATCCCGCACGCAAAGGCGGACCCATCGCCGCCTACCGCTTCGTCGTGGTGAACGACGATCGCAGCGAGTACCAGGACAACAACGATTTCTTCAAACGACGCGTGCTGTTCGGAAAAATTCTCGTGCGTCCCGCCTCATGGGTCAGCGTCACGTTTGAGATGGAGCAGAACCGGCTGAACGCTGCTTTCTTCAACTCACAGCTTCCTCTCCAGGCCGAGTACAACGCTTCCCGGGCCGCCCCCTACAGTTCCACCGTTCCCAATCCTGCTCTGGTCCACCAGCCGTTCTACCTTCCCGTGTCCTGGACGTATCAGACGGATGATACGTTTCGCGAAGACCGGGCGAGCATCTATCAGGCGACGGTCACCCTCGACAAGGATTTCGGCCGGGCCGGTCGGTGGACCCTGCGCAGCTTCTACTCGATGGTCGAGAGCGACACGAATCGGTTCCTGGTGGACGTTCCCAACGGCGCCTACCCGCAGGCAGTCACGACGGCTGACATCGGCAAGGTCGTGAACCGCGATCAACAGGTCTCGGCCGCGGACGTCGCGGCCGGACGACTTTGGATTCCCCAGCGGAGTCTGCGTCTGATCAACGACGTCTCGAGTCGCTCGGCCCGCAATCAAGTCGATCTCACCGGCCAGTTCGATACCGGTCCCGTTAAACACACGTTTTTGGCGGGCACCGAACTCTCGCTCGGCTCCAAGTCTCGCTACGCTCCCTTCGGCAACGGCGTCCCCGGAGGGACGGTCCGCTTCGCCCAGGAAGGTGCCGCCGGCCGAGCGTTCGCGACGTGGGTCGATTCTCCTGACTATCGCCCGATTCCGGTCAACTGGAATGACGTTCGCTCGACCGCCAACCCCGCCGGAACGGTTCGCTTGCAATCGCCGACCCCGTCCGTGCCACAAAATGACTTGGGCTTCGAATTCCCCTACCTCACCGAAAAACCGTCGAGCTACTACTTCTTCGACGCACTCTCGTTTCTCGAGGAGCGTATCCAGATTTCTCTTGGCCTCCGACACGACGACATCAATCAGCAGTACCTCGATGCCGGCAAGGTGACCCAGAACGCCACGTCGACCCAGTGGACGAAGCGCGTGGGAGCCGTCTATAAGATTCGACCCTGGGTTCACGTGTACGCGCTCTACAACGAATCCTTTAATCCGAATCCGACCGGAGCATTGAATGCCTGGCAGACCGCGCTGGCGCCCCAGGATGGCCAGCAAAAGGAAGGCGGCATCCGGTTATTCCTGTTGGATGATCGCGTGTCGATCGACGCGTCGTACTTCGACATCAGCAACAAGAACGTCTACCAGAACGATCCCTTCGGAAAGCTTCCGACCCGCTTCCCTCCTGGTACGGATCTCACGACGATTCCCAACACGGTGGAGTGGCCCAACACGCCAGGGCTTCAAAACACCGGGTTCGACCTCGATTTCAAAATCCGGGTCTCCCGCGACACGCAGGTCATCGCTTCGTATACTCACAACGATATGCGCGCGACCGGCACCCTCACGCAGCAACTCGCCCTCGGCAGCACGACGTACCCAGTGAACAACGTCCCTGACACCCAGTACTCCCTCTGGGGCAAATGGACTCCGACCGAAGGGCGCTTGCGCGGCTTTAATTTCAGTCTCGGCTACCGCTATGTCGGAGACCGCCCCGGCGGT
The DNA here is from genome assembly GCA_039928945.1 of Opitutus sp. GTDB lineage: Bacteria > Verrucomicrobiota > Verrucomicrobiia > Opitutales > Opitutaceae > Opitutus. The sequence continues at coordinate 5,409 of JBDSSD010000073.1, forward strand.
CCCATCGGAAACGTTGCGCAAGTCCTGCTCAGTGACTACGGCATGGTCGACGCGGGGTTTGGCTATCGCTACAAACGCTGGACGGCGAGCGTCACCGTTCGCAATGTCTTCGATGAGTATGCGTTCCGCACCGCGACGGGCCCGGATCGCATCTATCCCGAGAAACCGCGCCACGCGATTCTGACCGTCTCAACGCAGTTCTAAATCCCACCGAGATGCGCGCCCTCACCGGAATTCTGTTTGGCCTGACTGCCGCCTCATCGGCTGCCGCAGCCGACGCGGGTTACACATTACATCCAGATCGGCCCAAGCAGGTCATCCGCGGAATCGGTTTCGAAATCCAGTCCGACTCCATCGGCTCGGGAAACCAGGGGCTGCCGGAAAATCAGATCGCTGTTCCCCGGGACCTCACGCCCGGCGAACGCGTCCGGCTGGCGAACGAGATGCTCAAGGGCTTCCGCTACTGCCGTGTCGCCGGAGGTCTCTACTGGCGCGGTCTGGATGCCGAGAAGAAGTTTCTTCAACCGCGTTGGCCCGATCAACTGAAGGAGCTCAGGGAGCTTCTCGACACGGCGGGTGTGGAAGGCGTGTCGTTTGAATACTGGTCACCCACTCCGTTTTGGAAAGCCAACCAAAGCTACGTGGGCAAGGGGCCAACCGATCCAGAAAACACGCTTCGCTGTTTCGGTCCTCAATTCGCCAATGATCCGGTGTATCACGGAGACGTGGATCGTTTCCTCAAGGATTTCGCCAATGCCGTCGTCACCGACATCAAAACACTCAAGGCGGCAGGAATTCGGACATCAATCTGGGGCCTGCAGAATGAACCCTGGGTTTCCAACGCACATTATTCCGCCTGCCGATACGCCGAACCCGGCGACTACGTGAAAGCGTACCGTACGGTGGCCCGGGCCATCCGTGCCTTCGATCCGGGCATCCTTCTCATCAGCGATACGGAGCACGACTTTCCCAGCAAGATTGCCACGGCCATGCACGATCCGGAGGTCGCCGCACTCGTTGACGCCTACGTTGTCCACACCGTCGGATCTCCGTCGGAAAACGTGCGGTCGGTCCATGTGCGCATCCGGGCCGAGCTGCCGCTGCGTCCGTGGTTTCAGAATGAATACGAGTACCTACGGGGCGGGGCGACACCCGAGCGCTGCCTCAACACCGTGCAGCACATCATGAACTCGTTTCAGCTGGGTGAGAATCCCACCTGGTTCTGGATTCATGCCCTCAAGCCGTTCAAGAATGCCGAGGCGAGTGGCTACTCACTGGGCTTTTGGAAATCGCTCGAAGACGCACCCGCCGCAACCGTCGCGGCGGATGGATTCCGCCGCTGGCCGGAAGGTCCCGCATTCGCAAATCTGCCCGGGCAGCTGAAGGGCCTGGAGATGATCAGCGCCAATCGGGGTGATTTCGCGAAACCAGCTATCGGATTCACCTTCATCGTGAACCAACCGGTCACGGTCTATCTCGCCGTGGAGAACCGCGGCGGCTTTCGGCCCGGCCCCGAATGGACCGCCACCGGCGAGACCGCCCGTTGGAACGAACGAACCGACTCGATCTATTCGCGAGACTTTCCCGCCGGTGAGATCGCCATCCCCGCACACCCGGGCGAGGAAGGCGGCGTGTTTGGTGCTCCACACGTGGCGTTCGTGAAACCCGGGACTCCCGCAGGTTTCAAGGCGATGATCGGCATCAACGTACCCATCCAGATTCGATCAGAGTTCCTAGCTCTCGAACGAGCCGCCTCCGAGCTCAAGCCGGGGCACTGGACGTACAACCGCTACAACTGGAACGCCGTCGGCAGCTTTGTGAAGCATATGCCGTGGGACAGCGTCGCCATCGAGTTGTCAGAAACGTTCTCCGATCCCGACGCGCGGATCTTTGCGTTCAAGCGTCCCAACGGAAAACTCACCGTCGTGGTTTCGAACCGCACCGCCAGCGATCGTAGCTTTTCCATCAATACGGCTCAACCTGACGCCCGATGGAAGGGCTTCCGCTACACGCCGGAAGCCGCGGGCGAGCGCACCGAAGGCGTTCCGGTCGGAGAACAGGCCGGCCGTCTCCTGCAGCCCAACTTGCCACCGCTGACGTGGGAGTTCTGGGAGCAACAATGATTCCGCTCGACCAGCGGACTTCAACGGTCGCTGGTGCCGCATTCGCGCGCCTTGCGTCCTCCATGGATTCATCGGGATGAAAATCCGTCATCTTCGCTGGTGGATCGCAGGACTCCTCTTCATGGCGTCGGTTTTGAACTACGTGGATCGGCAGACGCTGTCGATTCTCGCACCCACTATTCAGGCTGATCTCCAACTGTCTGACGCAGCGTACGGCAACATCGTGAGCGTATTTCTCGCGGCCTATACCTTGTCCTATCTGGTTTCAGGGCGAATCGTTGACGCACTGGGAGCCAGAGTGGGTTTCGCTTTGTTCCTCGGCGGCTGGTCACTGGCGAATGCGCTGACGGGCTTCGCGCGCTCCGCCTTCTCCTTGGGAGGTTGTCGGTTCCTCCTCGGTCTCGGTGAAGCCGGTGGCTACACCGCCTCGCCCAAGGTCGTCTCCGAGTGGTTCCCCGCCAAAGATCGCGGGCTGGCCGTCGGCCTTTATTCCGTGGGCGGATCCGTCGGGGCCACGATCGCACCGTTGCTCGTGATTGGTCTTGCGACGCAATTCGGCTGGCGAAGTGCGTTCGTGGTTACAGGAGCCTTCGGCCTCATTTTTGTGGGCCTCTGGTTGTTGCTTTACCGCAGTCCGGAAAACCACCCGTGGCTGACCGATAAGGAACGCACGCTGATTCTCAGCGATCGGACAATTCCCACCGCAGCGGCCACCTCCGAGGTGAAGCTTTCGGAATCGCAACGGTGGAAGACCATCCTGGCGAATCCTGCGGTGTGGGCGTTGATGGGCGCGCGACTGCTGACGGATCCGGTCTGGTACTTTTTCCAGTTCTGGATGCCCAAATACCTGCACACCGTGCGCGGTTTCGACCAGTCTCAGCTCGCATCGATGTGGGTCATTTTTTTGGCGGCCGACATTGGTTTCATTGGCAGCGGCTTCGCATCAGGCTGGCTCGTACGGCGCGGCCACAAGCCGCGGACGGCTCGACTGTACCTGATGCTAATTTGCGCAGCCCTGGTGCCCGCCGCTCCTTTTATCGCGCTCGCTTCGAGCAACACCGGCGTATTCGGACTTTCCATGCTCGTCGTGCTCGCGCACACCGCTTGGTTGGCAAGCATCTCCACGTACGTCGTTGATCTCGCACCCGCCCGCTTGCTGGGCACGGCCTTCGGCTTTATCGCGATGGGCAGCTCGCTGGGCGGAGTCGTGATGACCCAGGCCGTCGTGTGGACCGTCAGTCACTTCTCCTACGACTACTGCTTCTATGCGATGGTCCTGCTTCATCCCCTTGCCTTCGCGTTGCTCTGGGCGTTCGCCCGCCGGCCTTGGTCAGTGAAACCCATACTTTGAAAACCATCACTCGAGAATTCGATGTAGTCGTCTGCGGGGGAGGCCTTGCCGGCTTTTGCGCCGCCGTCGCCGCCGCTCGTCGCGGTGCGAACACCTGTCTGGTCCACGACCGACCAGTGCTCGGCGGCAACAGCTCCTCAGAGGTTCGCGTGACACCGCACGGTGCCGCGGCGTTTCATGCGTATGCGCGCGAAACCGGCATCATCTCCGAAGTGCTGATCGAGGAGCGTGCGCGTAACCACGAGACGATTTTTGAAAACGGTTGGACCAACAGCGTCTGGGATCTGACCCTCTACGATGTCGCGCAAACGACACCGAACCTCACGCTGCATCTGAACACCACGATCATCGCCGTGATCGATGGCACCGGCGAACGGGTGACGGAAACTCCGCTGCCGAATGCCGCCTTGGGGTACCTGCATCGTCCGGCATGCGCGCGATCACGCACCCTTGCCGCAGTCGTCGGCCGCGTGGCGAATGCCGAAACGGAACTCATCCTGCGAGGTCGTCAGTTTATCGATTGCACCGGAGATGGTCTTGTCGCGGACCTCGCAGGCTGCGAGTGGCGCATGGGCAGCGAGGGACGCGACGAATTTTCCGAGCCGCACGCCCCTTCGCTCAGCAGTCGCGACACGATGGGGAACTCAATCCACTTTCGGGCCCGCGACATGGGTCGGCCGGTGCCGTTCGTGCCGCCGAGCTGGGCCGTGGTCCACGACGACGCACGCTATTTCTATGATCAAGGTCGCAAGCCGAAGGACCTGCGTGGCGGGTACTGGTGGCTGGAGATCGGCGTACCTTGGGACACCATTCACGATGCCGAGGATATCCGGCACGAGCTGACCCGACACACCTTGGGAGTGTGGGACTGGATCAAGAACAAGGATCCGAACACCCGCGACGCGGCGGCGAACTACGCGCTCGACTGGATCGGACAAGTGCCGGGCAAACGGGAAAGCCGCCGGATCATGGGGGTGTATTTGATGACTGAGCACGATGTGCAGAACCGGACGTTGTTCAGTGACGAGGTTGCGTACGGCGGCTGGTTTCTGGATCTGCATACGCCCGGCGGTCTGCTTGCGCCAACCAGCGAGCCGGCGAGCGCGGAAGGCTATAAGCCAACGAGCGATTACTCGCAGAAAAGCTACGTCGGACCTTACGGCCTTCCCCTGCGCAGCCTGATCTCCCGCGATGTCGACAATCTGATGATGGCAGGGAGGAACATCAGTGTGACGCGTGCCGCATTGGGCACAGCCCGGGTGATGGCGACAACCGCGTTGATGGGTCAAGCCGCCGGGACGGCCGCGGTCGTTGCACTCGCAGAAAAACGATCACCCGCGAATCTTCTGCCCGGCGACGTCGCTATGATTCAGCAGGCGCTGCTCAGGGATGGGTGTTTTCTTCCAAATACAGCAAATGACGATCCGCTCGACCTTGCCCGCACGGCACGAGCTTCGGCCACGTCCGCTGAGTCGCTCGCAGGAGTCGGACCTGGAGAACCCAGTTACCACGAAGGCCTCTCGTTTTGGGCCGATCAGGCGGTGTCGATGGGACGGGACGAACTCACCGCCCGCCGCGGACAATGGATCGCTTGTGCGACAGAGCGGATCGATACGATCGAAGTTCACCTCTCGAATTTTTCCACGCAGACCCAATCCGTATCGGTGTGGTTGATGCCCGTGGATCATATCTGGGATTACCGAACCGAAACCGGACAGCCGCTGGCTCAAGCGATTCTGGAAGTGCCGCCCGGCAAGGCTCAATGGATTCGCTGGAACATCGCGACCACGACGAAGCCGGGCACTTACGCGCGTCTCGATCTGGGAGCCAACCCCCACGTGGCGTGGACCACCGCGCCACGGATCGTACCAGGTCAGGTCGCTGCGTTCGACATGGGCCACGGTCGGATGCGGCGATATGGAAACGGTGTCACGATGTGCTACCGGATTACGCCGGCGCAGCCCTGTTACGGCGCGGCCAACGCACTCACGGGAGTTACCCGCCCGCACCGTTGGACCAATCTGTGGCGGTCTGATCCGACCCAAAGCCTTCCGCAGGCGCTGGAGCTGGAATGGCCCAGGGAGCAGCGAATCGGCGCGGTTGAACTCGTTTTCCCCGGGCACCTGGTCCGAGAGTACCACGCGTACGCGCCGCTGTATCGGGATGCGCAATGTCCACGTGATTACCAGATCGAGGCCTGGAAAGACGGCGCCTGGCGGCAACTCGCGCGGGTCGAGGGGAATTTTCAGCGCCACCGGCGACATCGCCTGACGGAGCCGGTGATCACCGATCGCCTCCGAGTCGTGATCACTGCGACGAACGGTGAACCGGTGGCTTCGGTTTATGAACTGCGTTGTTACGGAAGCGCCAGCTAGGCTTCGTGCAAACACTGAGAGAGGAACTGCCCCCCGTGGCGTGCCTTTCGTCAAGGCTCCCGTCGTCGGTTAGCTCGATCGTGAAAAAGGTCAGTCGCGCGCCGCATTCGCTGGATGCAGTTCCGCCGGGTGTTCCCGGAGATGGTTCAACAGGTGCCGGCGTTTTTCTGAGCCGCGAGTTGCAGTACCGTCGGTCACTTCGAGCCACGACGGCAGCGCCTGGCTCGCGCGCTCATAGATTGCGACCCAGCGCTTTTTCACCGCTGACGTCGTAACGCCCAAGGCACCTGCCAACTCTTCATCTGTTTCACCCTGCAACGCCCTCAGCAGGAGTTCCTGCTGGCGCCGTGAAGGCCATATCCACCGTCACGAAGACGAAATCTTCATCATCACCGAAGGCGAACTGACGTTCTGGTCAGAACGAGGCTCATTCACGGCCGGCTCAGGATCTGTGGTCCATGCGCCCCGCGACGTCGCGCACACCTTTGCCAACAAAACCCCGCGCCCCGCCAGGATGTACGTGCTGACAACGCCCGGTGGTTTTGACGGCTTTCTGCGCGACGCCGATACCGGTCGCACGCAGGGCCCGGCGTTTCCACCGCAGCCAGCGGACATCCAGCGCGCGGTGGAGCAGCGCCCCGTTACGGACTCGAATTTCTGCCACCACAGGTCACGTAACCGCCGGCGCCAGCCTGCGTGTTTTCTTCGGTCTCTACAGAGTAGTCGATGACGCTGAGCGGTGCTGCCACTCGGCGAAAATTCCCCGGACGCGGGGATCGCCGAGCGCACCGACTCAGTTCAACGATCTGTAGAAGCTTTCTCGCCGCCCGATAAGTACACGCGAGGCGTGACGAAGCGCCACAAGATCAGATGGAGGACGAATAGTACGATCAATCCCCACGAACAATCCTGAATCGTCGTCCGGAGATGCTGCAGCGGCTGCCGGGTGTAATGAAAGACGGGCAGAGACCAATGCACCAGGATGACGAACGCCTTGGCGAAAACGAAGGCCAGCGGCGCTCCGATCGGCAGGTTACGCAGCAATCTGATCAATAACGCGGCGAAGATCACGTAGGCCGACAGCTCGAGCGTCATGGTAAACACCCGTGCTGGTTCCGGCAGTCCCGTCACAACCGTGTTCACCAAAGGTACGATGATCACCAATACGACGCCCCAAAGCTCGCCGAAGAAATACGCCGCCAGGAGCGCTGTCCAAAACGCTGGGAGCAGCGCCACACCAATCGGACGAGGCCCGGCCCAAGGAATCAGATGAACGAGCATGGGCACCAGCCAGGCCGACGCCACCAGCGCAGCAGCCTCCGTCCAATGCCGTCGCACCGAGACCCCCGAAGGATAAAACGCCGTTCTCATATTCAAGGTGTTATTGTTTGCCGTGGATTAATCGAGATCGGCCCGACGCCAAAGCGCGTTGCCCGGCACGCGACCCGAAACCAAGACCCGTTGATACAACCGGAGTGTGATTTCGTGACCGGCATACTCCTTCAAGTCCACGGTGATCGTTTGCCAATCTCGCCCCGCCGACCCCGACGATACGGTGCGCTTCGTCAGGAGATCGTTCTCCGCGTAAACCGCGAGCTCCCACGCGCGATCGGGCTCGCTCGCCACTTCCAGCGTTAGGTGCCCTTCCGGGCCTACCCGGGCGTGCCGTCGCAGAAGACAGCCTCTGACTTCATCTCTTGGGTACGTCGCGAGGATGTCACCCTCGAGGCAGGTGATCCCCCGGACGCCTGCCATTCCTCCCCCCGCGCCCCCATGGCCGGCACGCTCGAGCGTCCAAGCCGGGTTCCAGTACTTCGTCAGTTCACCGAGTTCAAAACGTTCCAGCGGCTGTTCTTTGATCGTCTGCGTCTCGACGCGCAGGTTCGATCCGGTGACGACGGCACATTTCTCCACCAACATCTTCTCCCCGATCGCACAGGTCCGTTGCGCGAGAGCGGAAATCGTTTCATCCACAGGCGGCGTAAACTCCTTCACGCTCCCCATGCCGGTCCCAACGATGCGATCATGCAGTTGTTCGACCATGGCGGCAGGAAGCGCCTTCATCCCGTGCATTGCACCGATCACCGAAGCCGCATTCGCCGCATTGCAATCGGCGTCCGTAAAATCGGCCGCGCGAGCGATCAGATTCAGGGTGGCTCGAAAATCTCCGCCACCGAACCACAAACCCGCCGCGACGATTCCGCCATTGGCAACGGCGTTGTTGGTCGCTGGATACTCGCGATGCCAGCGGTCTTCGACTTCGTTGACGATTTCACCGAACGCCTTGCCTTGATCCGCCCGCTGGATCACGAGATCGATGCACTGCCGATAAGGTGAACCTTCGTTCAGAATGCGTGCCGCCGCGCGGATCACGGATTTCGGGTCGGTATCCACAAAGCCCAAGCTGATCATGGCGGCGGTGAACACGGCCCCGTCGGTCCCTTCGGCAAAGCCATTCACGTGGCCGAACTCACGCGCGAGCCGGCCGGCCTCGTTCGGTCGTCCTGGCGCCAGCGCGCCATAGAGATCGCTGCTGAACTGCGGCCCAAGCGTGAACCAAAGCTTGTTGTACCGCGGATGCCCACAGTCCGGCGCCTTGATGCCTTTCGCCAGATTGAGCCGCGCTTGCTCACTGGAACCCCACGAACCGCAGCGGTTTTCTGTCCATTGCTGTCCCAGCTGCTCCACCGTCATGTGGACGCCAAATTTTTCGAATCCTCGCACGGCACACATTTCGTAGTACCAGTCGTCATCGACCGGAGCAACCGTCGCTAGCTTACCCTGCCATTTCAGGGGCAAATCATCGATCGGTCGCACGGACGCGGTCGCGTGCTCGAACGGCAGCGCGGCCAACACGGCGATGATCTGGCCCGTCCAGATCGCCTGGACACGATCCACGTAGTCCGCCCGATTCAACGTGAGCACAGCCGGCTGGGTTGGCGCCGCACTCAAGCTCGCGAGCGCAACGGGGAAAACGAATATAGCGATTCTCATGGGGAAAGATGGCACTGCAGGTGCGCAGTCGCGGTGAACACCGCCTGCAAAAAGCGACAAAAGGTTCCGCATCAGGCGAGATTGTCGTCGGCCCCGAATCGGAGTTCGTGGGGTTTTTCGAGTGCGGTGAGCGTCGGCACATGTTTCGCCGCAGCCCACAACGATTCCGACACTTCCATCTCAGTAAGGGAGAGCGTGTCGGCGATGCGCGCAATCCGGGCGGTCGTGACGTCCTCCAGCGCCAGCGAACACAAGGTGCGGCTGATCGCTTCACGATCGGTATCGAAAGCGATGGCCATCTTGGCGCTCTGCGGCGTCAACGCTGTCAGCGCGTTGATGCTCGTCACTCGCATGTCCGCCTCACGCGCCAGTCGCGTGGTCGTCACGTCGGCGAGACCGATGCCGACGGCGTTGCCATGAGTCTCCGGCGTCAGCCCGCGCACAAAGATGCGGCGAATGAAAGGCGCCGGCCGACCTTCCCTCATTAAAGAACCGGAGTAACCCTGCACGGAACGGTTGATGACGTTGGGATCCATGCCAGCACCACTGATATTTTTTCCAAGGCAATCCACGATCAGCAGGTCGATCTCCTCAAAAGGGAGCAGCGGCATGAGGGCGCGGGCTTCGAACAACAACTCCGTTTCGCGCGCGATGATTTGATCACGAGGCAGGAACTCGATCTTCGCTGTATCATGAAATTGGTTCTCGAGAATCCCGACCCCGCCGAGCAAGGGCGCCTTGGCCAGCAGGACGGACCCGATGCCGCGAATCGCCTGTTCATGCCCAATCCGGCTCGCCCCGTTATGCATCGCGGACGCACCCACCTGTTTGCCGAGCCCGATCACACACATCTTAAGGATCCCGCTACCCAGCGTCCCGGTGAAGTCGGTATGAGGCTTGATCCGGTTGATCAGGATGATGCCGTCGGCACCGAGTGCTTCGACACTGCAAAACGCCGGAAGTCCGTCCACCGACGTTCCCACCTGCCTCACTTCCAGCGCATCCAAAATGGACACGCCCATCGTCGACTCGGTGATCTCATACGTCGCAAGTACGTCACGTTGTCCCTCCGGCGTGGCTCCTCCATGACTACCCATCGCCGGAATGATGAAAGGTCGCGCCCCGGCCTGCTGCAACTCCTGAACGACGGCCGCTACAATCGTCCGCAAATGGGTGATGCCACGGCTGCCCACGCCGACCGCGATGCGAGCACCCGGCTGCAGTTGCGAACAGACCTTGCGTAGTTGCTCTTTGATTACTGCCGGTATGTCGAGCGGCGCCGGTCTCGGGAACTGCTGCCGGATCCGCAACATGCGAGGGAAAGCATTCATAGGAGGAGCGGTTTCACCTTCCGGATGCTTGCTGCGACGACGAGGAACGCAAGGGGATGGAACAACCCCGCCATGATGAAGGCCGTGCCGTAGCCATCGTGCTCGACCAGTGAGCCCACGACCAATCCGAAGATCATGCCGCCGAGGGAACCGGCGCAGCCAAGCAGCCCTTCCACCGAACCGACGACCCGGGCCGGGAAGAGATCGGCCGGCAATGTCATGATGTTGGCCGTCCAGAATTGATGCGCGAACAAAGCGGTCCCGAAAAACACGATGGCAAGGTTGAGCGGCGCCGAGACGATGAGTAGCGAGGCCGGCAGCAGCGTCGCGGCAATTCCAAGCGCGATCTTGCGCGATTGCCCCAACGACAGACCGCGACGCAACAAGAAGCCCCCCAGCCATCCGCCGCTCAGACTGCCCAGCCCGGCGAAGGCGAAAGGGATCCAGGCAAAATAGCCGATCTGCTTGATGTCGAGGTGACGCACATCGCCGAGATATTTAGGCAGCCAGAAGATGAAGAAGTAGCCTGCGGCGTCCGCGAGAAACTTCGCCAGCATGAGACCTTGCACCTCGCGAAACGTGAAAAGTCGTAGCCACGCGATCGGGCGCGAACTCGTGCTGTCCGTGAGCGCCTCCGCGTGCGAAGCTGCGATCAGCTCTCGTTCCGCGGTCGTGATCAACCGGCTGCGCGCGGGCGGCTGATACAGTTTCAACCAGACCAGCGCCCATACGAATCCCACGGCGCCGGTCAGAAAGAACACCCACCGCCAGCCGAGGTGTGCCACCACCAACGCGGCCAGCGGTGGCGCGATAATCGCGCCGACGGCTGACCCCGTGTTGAAGATGCCGAAAGCGAGCGACCGTTCTTTCGCCGGAAACCACTCCGCGACGGCTTTGCCAGAGCCGGGAAATCCTCCTCCCTCCCCCATGCCGAGTAAAAAGCGAAACACTCCCAGGCCCATGACGGAAGTCGCGGTCCCCGTGAGCGCGTTTGCCGCCGACCAACTCACGATCATCACCGCGTAACCGATACGGGTTCCCAGCCAGTCCATGATCCGGCCGCCCACCGCATACATGATCGCATAGGCGAGCAAAAAGGCCGACGTCAGGCGCGCGTATTGCTCGTTGGAAATCGGGATTTCTTTCCGGATCTCGCCGACGACCACGGGGAAACTCTGGCGATCGAGATAGTTGAGCGCCGTTGCCATCGCCAGCAGCACCGCGATCCACCAGCGAAGATTTTTTACGCGATTCATGGGGTATCAGCGGACGCAAAGACGCCCGGCAACCGCATCCAATCGAAAAAAGCCGGCACGAACCACATCAGTCTAGTGGTGAAGCGATGATTGAGCGGTCACGGGGAAAGATTCATCGATTGGGTCACGACCGAGGGCGCGGCGCCGTCCGCGAACGTCACGGGCAACTGGCTTCGGCGGAGATCATTTCCCATGAGCAGGATCTCCTTCGATCGCTCTCCACTGACTTCAACAAATGAATGCACCGGTTGGCGGAGAAAATTTCGGTGCAAGGTCCCGTTCTCCACGTTCCTGAGCTGGACCAGCAGTCGCGTTGCGGCTGGCGCTGCGACCCCCGCCACTTCCAATCCAGCAACGTCGTCAAAGATGAACGCCGGCCGCTCGTCGGGTTGGTCGCTCTCGACCACCACATTTCGGAAGGTGAGATTCGTCGCATGTCGGCAGTAAAAGCCGGAAGCCGGCAACGCCCCAAACATCAGCGATTCCGGATAATCCTGCGGGAGCTCGGGCACGACTCTGGTGGACTCCGCCAGGCTACCGCCGCCCGGAACGCGCAGCCGAATATTCTCCAACACGATGTTTTCGACGGGATGTCCGGGCAGCCCGGAAATCGAGCACGCGATCTTCGCGTCCACCGCTTCCGCGAACACATTGGTGATCGTGACGTTCTTCAGCGTGCCAATCGGCGGCTTCGCGGCATTGGGCAGAAACCCGCGGCCTCGATCGCCCAGGTGAACGAAAATCGCGGTACGCACTTTTCGCATCACCAGGTTAGAGACTATGACCTGATTCATTCTACCTCCGTCCACGATCTCCAGCGCGAGACCATTGATGCTGCGCCAACCGTCCATTTCGCCGCCCTCGATGGTGCAGTTGCTGATCACGATGTTCTCGAAACCGCCGTTGGACTCGGTCCCGAGCTTAATCGCGTTGCACAGGCTGCTGATCGTGCAGTTGGTGATCGCGATATTTTTACACAGATCATCCGACGCGCTCTTCACGCAAATTCCGTCGTCCCAGCTGAAGACGCGACAGTTCGACACGGCGACCTGCTGGCTGCTGACGATCTCGATCCCGTCGCAGCTGATCCGCACGCGATTGTCGATCACGACGCCGTCCACCAACACATCATGGCAGCCAACGATGCGCAGCCCCACCATCGGACAATTGCGCACGGTGACATCGCGTACCGTCAGGTTGCGACACTGCACGAGGCGAACCGCGAACGGACTCGCGCCCCACTCCATTTGTCCCGGCGTGCCCTTTTTCATGGGCGGGAAATCACGGCCTTGTAGATCGATCGCTCCCTTGCCGGTGATCGAAACGTTGTCGGCCTTCTCTGCATAGACCAAAGCGCGATACGAATAGGTGTAAGTCTTGTACTCCGGATACACGAGGGCGTAGTCCTCGAGTCGGTTGCTGCCCTGCAACACGGCTCCGGCTTCGATGCGGAGGTTCACATTGCTCTTCAGGTAAATCGTGCGACTCAAAAACGTCCCGCCCGCGACCAGGACGGTTCCTCCCTTGGCTTCCGCGCACGCATCAATGGCCGCCTGCAACGCTGGTGTGTCGAAGGTCACTCCATCGCCGATTGCGCCAAAATCCCGAACATCGAAGACGGTGCGGTGCTGAGAACGATCGGCGGCCGCGACCGCCGAGGGAGATGTCTCCGCCGCATGACCGCGAGCGAACATCAGCACGGACAGCGTCAGGATGCGCGTGGCAAGGGGGAGAGATTTCATAAGGGAATAGCTTCGGGAAACTCAGGTCCGGTTCTGGGGCAGTACGATTGATCCATTGGCGCGTGCTTTCACTTCGATCTTGCCCGGCACCTCCACCGACTTGATGGACGCTGCGTAATCTTCCTCGGCAAGGCCAGCAGCGAGACAGCCTTCGTAAACCGAACTCAGAAGCGTCGCGAGCGGTAGCTGCAATTCCAGAGAGCGAGCGGCCTCCACCACCAAGCGCAGATCCTTGGCCATGAGTTGCAGCGGGAAGAAGGGCGTGAAATCGCGGCTCAGAATCCGGGGCGCCTTCATCTCAATGATTCCCGACTTGGCCCGGCTCGACTGAATGATCTGCACCATCACCTCGGGGTCGATGCCCGCCTTGGCCGCCAGCACCATGCCCTCGTTGAACGCCTGCAGCGTACCGCCGATGACCAGGTTGACCACCAGCTTGGCCGACGCGCCCAGACCGTTGGTGCCGACGTAAAGGGTGCGTCCCATCGCGTCCAATACGGGCTGAATTCGCGCCAGGACCTCGGTCTGTCCACCCACGATAAAGCCCAAGGTGCCGTTCTCCGCCTCATTGCGACTGCCGAAAACGGGCGCATCGATCATTTCTGCTCCGCGCGCCTGCAATAATTCGCGAACCCGCAGTGTCGTAGGCGGGGAAACGGTGCTGGAATCGATCAGCACCGCACCTGCGGCGATCGAATTCAACAGTCCGTCTTTCCCCTGCACGGCTTCGAGCAAGGCTTGCGGGTTTGCGAGCATGGTGACGATCACTTCGGCTCCTTCGGCCGCTTCGGCCGGCGTGGCGACGATTTTTCCACCGAGTTCGGCCACCTCTTCGGCGCGTTGTCGGGTGCGATTATAAAGGCGCACTTCGAATCCGCGGCGAATGAGACATCGAGCCATACCTCGGCCCATTAAACCCGTACCGATAAATCCAATGATCTTGGTCATGAAATAGACGAGGTGTCAGCCGCCGAGCAGCGTGGAGGAAACAGGTTGAAGGCAGTCGGTTCCACGGGTGCCGGAGAAGTTGCCTCAGAGCGAATGCACCACGACCTCGGAATCCCGGGTGAAAACGACGGCGTTGCGCAACGGACGGCTAAACGGGGTAGCGCGGATTTCGAAAACATCACCATCCTGGACCTGAACCCCGGCCGTGATACTGAGCGTGGAGGTCCCGAAGAAATGCACGTGGACGTCGCCCGGGCGGCGGAACTGCCTGTACTTGAAATGGTGATGCTCGAGTCCGGCGAAATGGAAACTCATGTTCGCCTCGCCACTGAGAAAGCGCTCACTCCAAAACACCCGACCGTCACGGATGATTTTGACGGTGCCTTCGACTGCCGCAGGCAACTCACCGACCCAAAGCTCCGGTCCGATGGAACACTGACGCAGTTTGGAATGCGACAGGTAGAGGTAGTTCTTCCGTTCCATCACATGGTCGGAGAACTCGTTCCCCAGAGCAAAGCCGACCCGGGAGGGCGTGCCGTCGTCGCCGATCACATACAGTCCAACAATCTCGGGTTCCTCCCCACCGTCATCGGCGAATGCTGGCCGCTCGAGCGGCTGGCCGGGAGCAACGATGAAGGAGCCGTCGCCTTTGTAGAACCACTCCGGCTGCAGCGGAGTCTCGCCTTCACCCGGCTTGCCCTGCTGCACGCCCAAACGGAACAGCCGCATCGAATCCGTTACAGCCTGCTTGCCGTCGGGAACCGCGCTCGCCGCATGCATCGCATCGCGGGCCTGCGCGCTGCCGAGGTGAGTCAGCCCGGTTCCCGAGACGAGGCAGTGAGCGGAATCCGCATGATCCAGCGGCGGAAAAACCGCATCACCCGCCAGGAGTTGGTCAAAATCCTCGAAGCCACGAAAGGTCGCCGACGCCAGAATTTCCTTGATCGATTTCCTGGCGGCAATCGCCGCCCGTGCGAGATCGTAGGTTCGTGTCCAGTCGACCAGTACCTCCAGCCGGCTGCCGTTGACGACACCGACTCGGCGTTCGCCCGCTGAGGTTCGAAATTGAACGAGGTTCACGATTTCGCGGCGGCAGGTGCGCGTGGAGCGGCTGTTTTGCGCAACTGCCAATCTTGGCCGTAAAGATTGAAGAACACTTTCCGGGGCGGGTGCGCAGCAATGACGGACTCGTCGACTTCGACGCCGAGGCCGGGACCTTTCGGCAGCGCCACCGTGCCATCAGCGGCAATCTTCGGCAGACCCGGCGCGGAACCGAGCACGTACGGTTCGTCGAAATCGTTGAAGTTTTCCTGGATCAGGAAATTCGGCGTGACCGCCGCCAGGTGGAGCGCCGCGGCCGTGGAAACCGCTCCGCCGACATTGTGCGGCGCAATCCGGATGTAATAGGCATCGGCCCACGCCGCGAGTTTCTTGGTGTTCATCAAGCCACCAAAATGCGTGATATCCGTTTGCACGATATCGGCCGCCTGGAGCTCGAAGATCTGCCGGTAGTCGCAGGGCGTGTGGATCCGTTCGCCGGTGGCGATCGGAATGCCAAAGGACGCCACGCCCTCGGAAACTTTCTTCAAGGCGGCGAGGTTCTCGGGTGGGACCGGCTCTTCAAACCACGACGGCTTGAGCGGTGCGAGTGCGCGAGCCATCTCGATCGCCCCGGCGGGCGTGAAGCGACCGTGCATTTCAATCAGGAGTTCAACATCCGGTCCGACCGCGGTCCTGACCGCCTCGCAGATCGCGATGGAAAGGCGCTTATCCGCGGCGGTGAACTCGAAGAAACCACCGCCGAACGGATCGAACTTGAGTGCCTGATATCCTTTGGCCACGGCCGCCAGCGCCGCGTCGGCGAAGGCCGTGGGCGTGCGCTCGGTCTTGTACCAGCCGTTCGCGTACAGCTTGATGCGGTCGCGCACGGCCCCGCCGAGCAGGCGGTAGACGGGAAGGTTGAGCGCTTTGCCCATGATGTCCCAGCAGGCAATCTCCAGGATCGCCGTCGCGGACATCGCGATTTCGCCCGGCCGGTTGAAATCCCCCGTCATCATCTGCTGCACGAGCTTCTCGATCTCGAACGGGTCGTGTCCGATGACATGACGCTCAATCGAGTCGTTGAGATATCCGAGCAGCGCCTGCGTTTTGTTCAGCGGTCGCACCTCACCGTAGCCGGTGATGCCTTCGTCGGTTTCGACCTTAACAAAAACGAGTTCGCGCCAGGCCGTGCCGAGGACGAGCGGAGTGACAGCAGTGATCTTCATCGCAGGGACCAGGGGTTAGAACTTGTAGGTGCCCGACAGACGGAGGTTCCGTCCTGGCCCGAGATACACCCGCGATTCGTTGAGGCTGCCGGCGGCGTAGAATCGATCCAACGCGTTGTCGACGTTCAGCGCGATCCGGTACGACTTTGTCTCGTAATAAACCGCCACATTCAAAAGCGCGTAGCCGGGCAGACGGAAGGTGTCGCCGAAATTGCCGGGCCGCTCAGCTGAGTAGGTCCCACCGACGGCGCCGCCCAATCCCTTCCAGTGCCCATCGCGCACTTTGTAGCTGACCCACAGCGAGCCCATTTGACGGGGTGCGCCGCGGGTTTGAATTCCATTACCGCCGCGCGAGAGGTTGTTCGACCACGAGCCAATGACGTTCCAGCCCTGTTTCAGACTGAAGTTCACATCGAATTCCCAGCCGCGCGTCGTCGAGTTTGGCAGAGAAACGAGCAGCGGACCCGACGCGTTGGTCGTCAGCTGCGTCGCATTGGCGATCTGGATATCGTAATAGGCGGTGCTGAAGGAGAGGCGGTCGTTGAAGACGAGTGTTTTGATCCCGACCTCGTTTTGCTTGCCGATCGTGTTGGGCAGCAGGACGCCCTGAGTGATGGAGCCCGGGGTGAAATTCTCGTTGTAGGTGTAATAGAGGGAGTACTGCGCAGTCGGACGGTAGACGATTCCACCTTGAGCGGTGCGCTGGTTTCCCTCGAGGAAGGACGTCGTGGCGCGGGTCGCGAGATTTCTGCCCTCGACCGCGTAGTGCGTTCGCACCACTCCACCCGAGAGGATGAGTCGCTCGTCAAACAGAAACATCTGCTCCAAGGCGAAAGCCTTCCAGGTATCGGTGCGAGCGAGCGTGTAGGTCGTTTGCGCCGGATTGATGGAGCCCGCCGGTTGCGGGACTGGATTGTAGATATCGATCGGCAGGTTGACCGGCCCGAGCGTGCGATAGGTGGACTGGTAGTTGTCGGCGATGTCCCAGCCCGAAACCAGGTTATGCCGGACCGCCTTACCGGTGTGAAAATTGAAAACAAAATCATTCTGGATGGACCAGCGGCCAAAGTTATAGCGCGGTGCATCGATTCGCCGCAGAAACGTGGTATTGCCATTGGCCGTCGTGAACGTCGGCGGAACGACGCCAATGAGGTCAAACTCTTCTGAGATTGATTTTTGGCCGCGCACCGCGAGCCGCATCGCGATCTCATCCGTCAACTGGCTGGTGAACTGCACGTAGATCGAACGCCGGTGACTCTTCAGATAATTGTCGCTCGTCGTCGCCGACAGGTTCCGTTCGGCCGGAACGTTCACAATGCGCCTGGTCGCCGCGTCAAACGGCACGCCATTGTACCCGCCGACGTCGTTCGCGAAATACTCTGCTTTGATCGTCAGGGCGCTCTTCGGCGATATCTGGTAGGTAAAGGAAGGCGCGAAAAGTTGACGCTTCGAATGAACGCCGTCCCAGAAGCTGTCGCCGTCCTGCCACAGTCCGACGACGCGATAGAGCAGGCTTTTCGACGCATTGAGCGGGCCGGTGAAGTCCGCCTCCAAGCGGTTCGAGTCGAAGGTTCCCACTTGCGCAGTGAGGCTGCGACGCGTGACGGCCAGCGGCGCTTTCGTGATCTGATTGATCAGACCACCGACGGGACCATTCGCGAACAAGAGCGACGACGGACCTTTGACAACCTCGAGCCGTTCGACATTCACCGCGTCGGTGTTCGCCTGGTCGAAAGCTGTGAATCCGTCGATCAGACGGATGTCGCCTGAGACGCCGCGCATCATGTAGCGCTCGACGACATTGGGTATCGTTCCCTCGGTGACGCCGGAGACCAATTTCGCCACGTCGATCAGACGCAAGGCGCCAAGGTCATCGATGATGTTACGGTTCAGGATCTGAATGGATCCTGGCATTTGCATGATGGGCGTCCGCACTCGACCACTGCCGAGCGTCTGAGTGGTCAGATAACCCTCGTCCTCCGTCGAGGCCGAGACGGTGAATTGCGTCAGGCGAACGGCTTCGTCAGTTGGTTCGGTGGATTGGCCAACCATCGAAGAGGTGGCAAGAACAGCGCTGAGGCTGAACGCGACTACCATCCTCCGCGCGGGGAGAAGCGGTGGAATAAACATGAGTGATCGATCGGTCGGTGCGGTGGGTCCAGCGCTGATCGATCCGCCGGATCAGGCTGAGGTTGGGTGGACAGCCCGGGCGGTGAGCACGGGTTGTAGCGGGGTGAACGAGGTATCCGTTTGACCTGTTCAACATGCAATCATGTCGAATGAACGTTTTTCCGACGGGCCGTTTAGCGCCGCCAAACACGCGCCGCTCGTCAACGAGAGTGAAGCGACAGCTTCCGCAGCCACATTGGGCGCTTCGCAATTCCGCAAGGGGTCGATGATTTCGCACCGACCCACAACGCGCTTGCTGGTCGCGGAAGGACGTTGCACCTTGGCGTTGTCGATGCCCGAAAACCCCCGGCACTACTTCAAGGAACTCCGATTGCAGCAGTTCCGCAGCCTTGTCGCCTTGGCGCGCTGGCAGACGTTTTCCGCGGCCGCTTCGGCTTTGAAACTCACGCGCGGTTCCGTTTGGCAGCAGATTCGAGCGCTGGAACAGGAATTTGCCTGTGCCCTGCTCCGCACTCGCGGACAACGCGTCGAGCTGACGCCAGCCGGGCACAAGCTGGTTGAGATCGCCGCTCCGCTCGTGGCGGGTTTCGATTCGGTGAAGTCCGGCTTCACCGCTGCGATCAAGGACGAGCTGCCGCAAACGCTGGTGATCGCTGCCGCGCCCAATTTCCTCGTTCAGGAGTTACGCGAACCCATCCGGCGCATTCATGCCGAGTTCCCCAACCTCCACCTGACGTTCCTGGAACGAAACTCCGGCGTCGCCGCGGAAATCCTGGATCAAGGGGGCGCGGACCTCGCCATCGTCGCCCGCCCGGATCACGTTAAGCCGCGTCCGGCGCTCGAATACACGTCGTTGGGCAGCTATCCTTTCACCCTGATTTGTCCGCCGGGACATCCGCTGGTCAAGAAGCGCCGCCTGACGCTGCTCGAAGTGACGAAGCATCCGCTGATTTTGCCCGGGAACGGGACCTACTGCCGCCAGCAGTTCGATGCCGCCCTCGAACAGGAAGGTCTCACTCATAAAACGCGCATCGTCATCGAATCGAATTTTCCGGCCATGTTGTTCGAGTACGTACGACTTGGCTTCGGCGTCGCGATGTCACCGTTGCCGGCTGACCAGAGCGGGTCATCGCCTTGGCACGGCGGCGGTGTCGAACTTCGGCCGATCTCCGAACTCTTAACCGACGAGCCGATCTATTTCGTCCGGCGCAAGGGACAATTCGAGACCGCCGTGGCCGCACGGTTTCGTGAACTCGTCACCACACGCGTTGCGCCGAAGTCCTGACTGGCTCGGTGAGCTCGGCGCGCGGGCGGGGCAGAATCAGGAGATCGTCAGCGTCGTTGTGAAGGGGGTGCAGCCCGTCAAAAATACGCTTTGCCCCTCCCATTTAGGCAGCGCACCGCGCAAGTGCGTGTTGGAGTGATCGGCAAAACCCGGACCGAACTCAATCGTCTCGCCGCCGAACGTGTAAAGCCCCATCTCGCCCGTTTTAAGGAGGAACGACTCGGTGCTGCCTTCGACCAATTCGACACCGTCCAGCTTTCCGCCGTGACGAAACGCGAGTTCGATCGCCAGCGGCACATTGTCGGTGCCACGCACGTCAATCTTCAGCGTGAGTCTTCCGTTTTCTTCTGACACCTCGATCAACGACTCCAGCGTCTGGATATGGCTGCGCTGCCGATGCTCAACCGCGAGTGCTCCGGTCGTAGCGGACAAGGTCGGCGGTAGGCCTTGGGCGATTTGCTGTTTCGTGAGCGGCAGGTAGTAGGGACCCTCCAGCTTCTGCCGCAGCGTGTACCGGCCGTTTTCGACCACGAGTTTTTCACCCGCGAACTGGCCTTTGCCAAAGAATGCGCTCGCCAGACGCACGGCCTCGAGCGCCGCCGCTCCTTTGTGGAACGAGACAATTGTCGTGTTCTGTGCGAGGACGGTTGCGCTCATCTTTCCTCGGCGAATGCGCGCGAGGTGGGAGCCGGCAAATACTTTGACGTAGTCCGTGGGCAACGGGCTGTCGGGTGGAAGGGGCTCGCGCAACGTCGGCACGGTCAGGAACGACGCGAGCTCGAGCCATCCTGCCGTGCCGATCCCGCCGAGCTGCGGTAGCGCCACTCGTTCGGTCCATCGCGCCATGGCCGCGAAGCGGCCGTTACGGTCGTGAACCGCGAGGTAGCGGTACGACATGTAGTACCGCGCCATGCTGCCGCGCTCGTAGCGATCCTGCCGGCGCGAGGCCTCCGTCGCGACTTCGCCGTCAGGATGAACGTAGTACAACGTCATCTCCAGGTTCCGCCGCACCGGTTCGAGCAACTCCCAGCGGTTGAGGTAGCGGGCAATCGTGAGCAGCGAGCGATCGATCACCGGCGAATAAACACTGGTGCTGCGTTCATCGTATTGTCCGTCGACATCGATATCGATTTTCTCGGCGAACCATTCGTCGATGCGGTTCAGATACTGAGGATTGGGCGCCATCGAGTATGCCACCGCCAGCGCAGAACAGACGGCCCAGCGGTGATTGGGCGTGTGTACCCCACCCGTCAAAAGGCCGTCCGCCGCTTTGATGATGAACGTGCGCAGGCGTTCGCCCAACTGCGCGTATTCAGAAAGCGCACTCGTCCGCATGAGCTCGCAGGCAGGCGCGACGAACTCCACCACAAACGCCGTGTCCGGCGAGGAATGGAAATTCGTCGACTCGAAATCGATGGTTCCGTCGTCGTGTTGCGCCTTGAGCAAGTCGGCCACAGCGAAGCGGAGCGGCTCGGTGAACGCGCCGGTCTTGAAATATCGGGAGCGCTCCGCGCTGGCCGCACAAACCAAGGTTGAAATCAACCCGGCGGTCGCTCGGACGTTGTGCAGGCCGTTCCGGTCGTAAACACCGCCCAGCCAGCGATGACCGGCGCGGCGCTCCTGTCGCGCCAACAGCGCTGGTATCGCCGCATCATTGGCCCGAACCAGCTCGCTTAAAATATCATCGGTCGAGACACCTTCTTTCGGGGCGAGTGCGGGACTGCCCGTTGCCGCAGACGCCGAAGGCTTGAGCCTGAGCGCGCCAGCCAGTGCGACCAGACTGGAGGTCTTGATGAAGCCTCGTCGATCGATGACGTTGGGAAAAGGCTTCGTGACGTTTGGCATGTACAAGGTGGATTGATGTCCCACACAAACGGGCAAAAGCCGGAGCCTTTTACGCGGATGGCATCACCGTACGCAATGACGGTGATGCGCATGGATTCCCGCACTGCGCGCTAGCTTTGAGTTGGTGCGCTGTTAGAAATCAACCGAAGCGCTGAAGCGGATCGTGCGTGGGCGATAGAACGTGACCTGGCGCCGCAACACCGTTGCGCCAGCGATATTGTACGATGCAACCGTCTCGTCTTTTCGGTCGTCGAGTAGGTTGTCCATTGAGAGGTTGAAGTTCCACATGCCCCGGTCAGGCACTCGCAGCCGATAGCCCAGGCCCGCACGGACATCCCAACGGGGGCTCGTATCGGGAGTGCGCAATGTATTCACGTTGGTGTTGCCGCCGCCAAAATCGACGGTCGTGGGCCGTGCTCCGGTGTAAATCAGTCCTCCTCGGACGCTGAAATTTTTCATCGGTCCATCCATGATGCGATAGTTGCTGAAGAAAGACGCGGTTTGCTTCGGTCCCAGATCCAGCGTCTTGCCCACGATCCCGGCTCGATTCCACGTGGAGGCACGTTTCGGGTCGGAGAAGTTGTCGCGGCCGAGTTCGGCCAGCCAGGCGTCGTACTCCGTGCCATAGTTTTTGCCGTCGTTCAGATCGACGGCATCCACCAGCGCGAAGCCGTCGGAGACCTCCTTGTTGATGTAAGCGTAATTGAAGGTGATCTGCCAATTGGTCAGCGGGGAGAAAATCAATTGAGCGTCCACGCCCTTTGATTCCTCCTGATAAGACGAATCGGAGCCCCGACCGCGGCTCGGATTATTACTGGTCGCGGCGCCGTAATCGATCGCGCCGACCGTCGTCGTATCTTTGAACGCGGCTTCCATGGCAGTGCGCTCGATGGAGTTCGTCGCGAGGTTTTCGTAGTTGACGAGGAAAAAGCCGGCGCCGACCGCCTGGCCGAGATCGTTGACCGTCTGACCGGCATATCCGGTAGGAAAATACTTCGTCTGCACGGCGTAGGTCCGTGGTCGCGCGGGATTGAAGTTGGTCAAGTTCTGACCGGGCGCCGCGACGGGCGCAAAGTTGGCGCGGGGGGCCGGCGCGTTGCTGTAGAAGTACGTGGCGTTCTTTCGCTCGATCTGGAAGTACGAGATCGTGCCCGAGACTTTGCCGCCAAGCATGTCCACCTTGAGTCCGATCTCCTTGCTCAGCGTCTTTTCGGCGTCGAAGTTCTTCGCCGCACCGTCGCGTTGCCCAGGATTCGGGAATAGCCCCTGCGCGACCAATCCGTAAATCGAAACTCCCTTGGTCACAGCGTAGTTGAGCCCGCCGGTATAGGTGGTTTCTTTCTGCGCCTTGCCACCGAAGCGGTAACCATCGCGTTTCGGCGCGTTGAACGGCCGGTCCGTCCCCGGGCCTTCATTCGGGAAGGTCGCAGCGGCATTCCGCACGCCGTTCACGTAATCGTAGTCGAGCACACGTGAGGCAAAGCGGTCACGACGGGCACCAGCGATAATGTGCAGTTTCTCCTCGAAGACCTTGCCTTGGTACACCGCGTAGTCGCCATCAAACCAGTTGGTCTGCGTCGTGTCCCGCAGCCGCTCGAACGTGGTGCCGTCATAGGAGATCGGCGTGTAGTCGGTGACGCTCCGGAATTCCGACCGGACCCAGGCCGTGTTAGGCGACGCATTCTGGATGGTCGGACGATTATCGGGCCGGAAAACCTCGTCACGGGTACTCTGGCGGCCACCGAGGAAGCTGTGCGTCGTACTCGCCACCTGCAGCTTGTAATTCAACTCGAGGCGGTACTGGGACGAGTTGACCTCAAACGGATCGTTGTCCCAGTCGTAGCGGATCGCCTTGACGATGCCATTCGCGTAGGTGGTGCGCGCACTATCCGGCACAATCTGCAGGGCATTGGCGAGCGCGACGCTCTCGGTGCGCTGGTTGATGATGCGCAGTCGCTCGATATCGGCATGGAGAAATTGATACCCCGCGATCAAGGTCAGGTTCGGCAATAACGTCTGCTCAACTTGTCCGAGCGCGCTCCACGTCCGGGTATCCTCCTCAATATCGGATCCAGCGAGGTTGAAGGTGCGACGAGACCTACCGCCGCCATCACGCGTCCAGTTGTAGAGCTCGCCGTACGGATTGCGGGCGATCGTGGCGTCGTTGGTGTCGAAGATGTCCCGGCTACCGCCGTTGAAACCAATGCCATTTTCCTTCGTGTGCTGGTAGAGAACCTCCGCATATACGTTCGTGGACCGGAAGGGGCGCCATTCGGCCTTCGCCGCGACGAAATCATTCACGAGCTTGTACGCATCAATCTCATTTCCGGTCGACGAATGCGCCGCGAGGACGCGGTAGTTGAGCTTTCCGTTCGCCAGGATCGGCCCGGTGGTATCGAAACTGGCACGGTAGTAATCGAAGCTGCCCACTGAGGCGGTGATCGACTGCTGGGCTTTCGAGAGTGGCATCTTTGGCAAGACGTTCACCACTCCACCCAGCGTGCTTACCCCGTAGAGCAGCGCCGCTGGACCGCGGACCACTTCGGCCCGATCGATATCGACTGTATCGCTGGGCACGCCCAACACGGTCGCATCGACCTGCGTGCCGTTGCGAAATCCGAGTCGGAGCTGGGTCCCGGTGTAGAACCCACGAATGTTGACCGCGGTCGGCAACTGCGACAACGGCTTGTTCGTCGGACGTGAAGGGGAGAAATCAAAGAGTCCCGGCCCTCCACTGTCTGCGGTGAAGTTGTCGCTGCCGTAGATGCCGGAGCTGAACGCGAGGGCTTCCTTGAGATCGGTCGCCCCGATGTCGCGGATGAACTCGCTCGTCACGACCTCGATGGGTATCGGCAGGTCCTTGATCGCGGTATTCAGGCGGGTGCCCGAGATCGAGTTGGTCGCAACGTATCCACGATCCTTTGACGCGTCGACGCGAAACTCGGAGAGTCGCACGGGTTCCGCCTCGCTGGTGCTGGCGGCTGGAGTTTGGGCAGAAGCGGCGGACATCAGAGCGCCCCAGGCAAGGAGCGCGAGCAGACGGGAGGGAAGGGAGTTCATGCGTTGGGTCAGGTGGAACAGATTGCCGGCAGGGGTAAGACGCGGGCAGGCGAATCGCGCCAGCAACCCGCCGCAACGCCGATTTGCACAATCGCTCACAGCGCGCGCATTCGCTCATCAAGATTTTCCGTCGCGAATGCAGGTCGCCGCAGATAGTTGTCTCCCGCGTTACACCGCCACGCGTTAGTACGCGCCTTTGCACGACCACGGCCGCTCCTGGAACGGAAGCCATGCAAGCTGACGCTACGAGGTACGATACGGATTCGGCGGCGCCGCTCCCCCACTCGGCGCGTCCATCCTGCCAAAAATAAATTCCAGATTCTTCTAACGGAATTTCATCACTGACGCGTCTGTATTGAATGGCCTGCAACACTGCGCCGGACGCCCCGTCCTCGTTCATCGAGCCGCAGCGCGCCTTGAATCGCTCTGCCGTCGGTTCTGCATGAGCTGTCCCGAAACGAGTCCACGTCTGGTTTCATGTCGCGAGACATTGAGCGATTGCGCGCGTTTTGAGCGGTCATGAACAACGCGTTTGCAGGACCTGATGACGGTGAATCGACTCCGGCCGTGCTTTCACCCGAGCGACATCGCGCGATCCTTCGTCTGCTGGCAGAACGAGGTCGGCTGACGCTCGGAGAGATCACGACGCGTCTTGGCGTTTCGTCGGCGACGATCCGACGCGACGCGACGCATCTGGCCAAAACCGGCCTGGTGCAGCGCACGCATGGCGGGCTGCTGCCACCCGATTTCTCCTACTCCGAACCCGCGTTCGACGAGAAGGCGCGGCGCGCGACCAATGCGAAGGTCCGGCTTGCTCGGATCGCTGCCGGCCTCCTGCCCGAAGCAGGCACCGTGTTTATAGATTCGGGTACCACCTGCCTCGAAGTGGGTCGAGCGCTCCTGGATCGTCCCAAACTTCGGATCTTCACCAATTCGATTCCACTCCTCGCGTTTGCCTCCGAAGCGCGCGCAACCCTCACGGCACTCGGAGGCGATGTGAGAGGAACAAGTCTCGCGATGACCGGCGCATTGGCCTTGAGCTGGCTCGAATCACTGCGGTTCGACGCGTCCGTTATTGGCGCATCTGGTCTCGAACTGAACGGCGGAGCATCCACGACCGAAATCGCCGAAGCCGGAATAAAGACGGAAGCACTTCGGAGGGCGCGGCTCCGCATTCTCGTGGCCAACGCCGACAAGTGGAACCACCCCGCGGCATTTCGCTTTTCGCCTTGGACCGCCTTCCACCACTTCGTCACCGACCGGGTGCTGAGTCGCGCCGAGCGACAGACGTTGGGTGAAGCAGCGCTACGCATCCACTTCGTTCCTTCGAAATGAAACTCGCACGACTCAACCGGCTGTTTAATCCGAAGACTGGACGCTGCTTCGATGTGGCGATCGACCACGGATTTTTTAACGAGTCGAGTTTCCTTGCGGGAATTGAGGACCTGCCCGCGGCGATCAAGATCGTGGTGGCCGCCGCCCCTGACGCGATTCAGCTCACGATTGGGCAAGCGCGACACCTCCAGGCCCTCCCACTTCGCCCCAAGCCGGCGCTCGTTCTGAGAACGGATGTGGCCAACGTGTATGGCCGTCAGCTGCCCGAGTCGCTCTTCTCCCGCACCATTTCCGAGCCTGCGCTCCAGGCCGTGCGGTGCGACGCGGCCTGCGTGGTGGTGAATCTCTTCAGCATCCCCGGCGAGCCAGGCGTCACCGACCAGTGTATTCAGAATATCCTTAGCGTGAAGCCGGAGTGCGATCACTACGGCATTCCGCTCATGATCGAACCGCTGGTGTTCCAGAGTAATCACCAGGCTGGCGGGTACATGGTGAACGGCGACGTGGACAAGATCGTGCCGCTCGTTCGCCAGGCCGTGGAGCTTGGCGCCGATATCATCAAGGCAGACCCGACGCAGGACGTGACCGATTACCACAAAGTCATTCGCACCGCTGGTGATATCCCCGTGCTGGTGCGCGGCGGGGGCAAGGCCACACCGAGCGAAATTCTCGAACGCACGGAAGCATCGATGCAGCAGGGTGCGGCCGGAATCGTGTATGGCCGCAATATCATCCAGCATCCGGAGCCGGCGAAGATCACCCGCGCGTTGATGGCCGTTGTTCACGACGGTTTGTCCGCGAAGGATGCGGCTCAGTTTCTCTCCTGACGCCGTGCAAGACTCGACACGCGTCCGCATCGGGATCATCGGCGGTGGACTCATGGGCCGTGAGGCAGCGTCTGCCTTCGCTCGCTGGTTCGCCTTGGAGAAGTTTCCGATCAAAGCGGAGCTGACCGCCGTGTGCGACCTACAGATGTCCCGACTGGAGTGGTTTCAGCAGATCAGTAGCGTGAAACTCATCACGACCCGGCACGACGAACTGCTGGCCTCGGCTGAGGTCGACGTGGTCTACGTCGCGGTGCCCCATCACCTGCACGAGGAGATTTACGTCGATGTGCTGCGGGCGGGCAAAGATCTGCTGGCGGAAAAACCGTTTGGCATCGACCTGCCGGCCGCCCGTCGGATCCGCGACGAAGCCAACCGTCTCAAGCGTTTCGTCCGCGTTTCCTCGGAGTTCCCTTTCCTGCCCGGAGCCCAACGCGCGATTCAGGTCGCGAAGAGTGGAAAGCTGGGACGCCTGCTGGAGATCCGCTCCGCGTTTTTGCATGCGAGTGACCTTGATCCGGCCAAGCCGATCAACTGGAAGCGCCAGGCAAAGTACTGTGGCGAAGCAGGGGTCATGAACGACCTTGGTCTACACGTCGCGCATGTGCCACTTCGGCTGGGGTGGAAGCCGCACTTGCTCTATGCGCAACTGCAAAAAGGCTACGCTTCACGGCCAGATGGTCTCGGAGGGACAGCGGCGTGTGACACCTGGGATAACGCCACGGTTCATTCAACCGTCGACGTGTCAGGGTACGATGTGCCGCTGACGTTGGAAATGAAACGGCTCGCGCCGACCGAAACGAACACGTGGGTTTTCGAAGTGCTGGGCACGGATGGCGGAGTGCGCTTTTCCACCAAGGAGCCCAAGACCCTATGGGTGTTTCGGCGCGATAAGGAGCAGTGGTGGCAGAAAACCGATCTCGGTTTCGCGATGCCGTTCCAAACCATCACGGGCGGGATTTTCGAGCCGGGGTTTCCCGACCTGATGATGCAGATGTGGGCCGCTTTTCTTGCCGAACGCGCCGGCGTTCTCGGCGACCGCTTCGGTTGCGCAACACCGGACGAAGCCGTTGTTCAGCACGAGCTGTGGGCCGCCGCGCTCTCCTCCCACCGCGATGCCCGCGTGATGCGGTTGTAGTGCTTCTCGACGTACGCCTTCGCTCCACTCGTTCAACCGCCCCTCATGAAACTCGCAAACGGATTCCGAGCGATCGTTGCTCTGCTCGCCATTTCCGGTGTCGCGCGCTGGGGCGTGGTCGCAATGCACGCGGCGCCCAGCCCGACCGACTCGAGGTTGTCGCGCTCCATCGATGAGTTGATGCCGGTGGGTGCCTACTACTACCCCGAGCATTGGTCGCGCGAGGAGTGGAGCCGTGATTTGAAGCGCATGGCATCGCTGGGCTTCCGGTTTACCCACATGGCGGAGTTCGCCTGGTCGAATTTGGAACCGGTCGAAGGGAAGTTCGACTTCGAGTGGTTGGACTGGTGCGTCGCTGAAGCCGGCAAGCATGGCCTGAAGGTTGTGCTGTGCACTCCGTCCGCCTGTCCCCCGGTATGGTTGACGACGAAGCACCCGGAAATTCTAAACGTGAATGATCAAGGCATCCGCTCGGCCACCAGCGGAAATCGGCTGCAGGCGAATCAAGCCCATCCGATTTACCGTCGGTACATCGCCCACATCGTAACCGAAATGGCGAAGCGATATGGCAACGACGCGCGAGTCTGGGGTTGGCAGATTGATAACGAACCGCACGTCGGAACGATCTTTGACTACTCCGAGTTTGCGCAGAGCGACTTCCGCGCGTGGCTTCGCCAGAAATTCAGGAGCGATATCACACAGCTAAATACGAATTGGGGAAATGCATTCTGGAGCAGCCGCTATGGATCGTGGGACGAGATCCGAATTCCGAATGAAAAGGAATCGTCGTCGAATCCCCACGCGTTGCTCGATTTCCGCCGCTACACCGCCGATGCCCTCGCGAGTTCAATCCGCTTCCAGGCGGAGTTGCTGCGGCAACACGTCGCCACGACGCAATGGATCACGACCAACTTCGCGTACTACAAATTTCTTCCGCCGGTCGATCTGTTTCGCAGTCGCGGTGATCTCGATTTCGCGTCGCACACCATGTACCTGCTCAGCACGTTTCTGAACCAGGCGGAAGGACCGCTGGCCGTGCGGCTCGGCAGCGGACTCGAACTCGCGTTTTCTTCGGAGCTGGCCCGCTCGATCCAAGGCGAAACGGGCATCATGGAACTGCAGCCTGGCCAGATCAATTGGGGCAGTTACAACGCCCAGCCTCTTCCGGGCGCCGTCCGCATGTGGATGTGGCACAGCTTCGGTCTCGGCGACCGATTCATCTGCACGTATCGCTTCCGCCAGCCACGCTTTGGCAGCGAGCAAACGCATAAGGGGATTTTGGAGACAGACGGTGTCACCGTTTCCCGCGGCGGCCTTGAGTACGTGCGCACGATCGCGGAGCTGCGTGACCTCGGTCGAGATCTCCCGCGGGGCAACAAGCCATCCGCCGATGTTGCGTCACGTCGGACCGCATTTTTGTGGAAGCAGGATAATCTGTGGGAGATGCAGGCAAGCCCCCACACCAAATCGTGGGATACGTGGCAACACACCTACGCCTACTACAGCGCGTTGAAGCGAATGGGGGCGGCCGTGACCTTCGTCTCGGAACAGGAACCACTGGATCCGCAGACGTGGCCGTTTGTCGTCGCGCCGGCGTACAGCATGACGGACGAGGCCGTCGTTTCGAAGTGGCGTGAGTACGTCACGCGCGGCGGCCACTTGATCCTGACCTGCCGCACCGCGCAGAAGGACAATCGGGGACACTTCCATCCCACCCGGCTGCAGGAGCCGATTTGGGATCTCATTGGCGCAAAGATTCAGGACAACGATCAGCTGCCTCCAAGCGCAACGGCCACGGTCCAAGCGGCCGGTCAGAGCCACGTCTGGAACGCGTGGGCGGAACTCCTTCAGCTATTCACCGGAACCGAGTCCCTGGCGAACTACGCCGACCAATTCTATGCGGGTACGTCGGCGGCCGTGACCCGTTCACTTGGGCAAGGGACCGTCACCTACGTTGGCGTCTGGACGACAACAGGAGAGTTGGAGCATCACCTGCTCAAGACAGTGTATCAGCGCGCTGGAGCCAGGATTCTGGATCTACCGGCCTACGTGTTTGTCGAGTGGCGCGACGGCCTTGCCGTGGCGGTGAACTATTCGTCGCAGTCCTACGAGCTGCCCATTCCGACATCGGCTAAACTTCGGCTCGGCACCCGTGAACTGAAACCAGGCGAAGTCACAGTTTGGGTGGATTGATCCTCACCGCAGCCGAACGACCCGTTCCAATCCCTTTTATCCCTGTGAGCTACCCGCGCTTCAACCACGCCTTCGTGCTGGCGACGACACTGATGGTGTTACTGACCGTCCGTGCAGCAGAACAACCGCGGTCTGTCGCTGAGTCGGTGGTCGCGCTGCGGAATGAAGTGGCCGAGGTTGATTTCGCGGAAGCCGGCGGTGCGCTTGTGCAGTTCACGCTTCGCAATCACACCGACAATCCGCTCGCGTGGAAAGTATTGCCGGCAGATATGCCGCCGAACAATCGCTCGGGCGCGCCGTTTCGCGGACACTTTCTTTGCGTCGGACGATGGGGAGGACCAACGGCCGGAGAACAAGCTGCAGGCGTTCCGCACAACGGAGAACCGGCGAACAGCGTTTGGTCTGTTGTGGCGGGAAAGTACCGCCGCACGCTTGAAATGGAGGTCGTCGGTAAAATCGAGCAGTGGCGGATTCAGAGAAAGGCTGCTCTCAGTGCCGACACCGCAGTCCTCACCGTTGAAGAAACGCTGAGCAATCTGCTCCCCGTCGGTCGCTTCACCGCCCTCGTACAGCACGCCACGATCGGTGGCGATTTCCTCAACGCACAAACCGTGGTGAACACGAACGCCGGCGCCGGTTTCAATCAGTCGCTCATTGCGAAATCGGTCACCGAGCACGAGTACGCGTGGCCTAACGGCTTTCTCGATGCCAATCACACGCCCGTCGACCTGACGAAAACCGACGGGCCCACCGGTTACGTCAGCACTCACGTGATCGAAGGCGACTGGGGCTGGGCCACCGTGGCATCACCGACGCGAGGCCTCCTCATCGGCTATGTGTGGTCCACCGCCGACTACCCGTGGCTCCACATCTGGCACGGAATGAAAGACGGAAAACCGTGGGCCAAGGGGATTGAGTTTGGCACGACGGGACTGGGCGACACGTTCGCTCCCGCCCAGAGAATCACCACGACGTTTCACGGTCGCACCAACGCGATGTTTGTGGACGCCAACGCAAGCGTCACCAAGACGTACCGCTGCTTCCTCCTGCCGATCTCCCCCGGCTTCATGGCGACGAAAGCGATCCGCTGTGAGCAGAACCGAATCGAGATCGATCTGCAGATTGGTGACTCGGTCACCACGGTATCGTTGGCCAGCGAAATCAATCCGACGCGACCGGCTCACTGAGCGCACGGACGTTAAGGTCAACGGCCTCCTCCGCACCGAATCGAGCGCGCTACGCCACCTCTTACGTTAAACCGCATCTCCCGCCGCGCTCTCGC
This sequence comes from Opitutus sp., assembly GCA_039928945.1. GTDB lineage: Bacteria > Verrucomicrobiota > Verrucomicrobiia > Opitutales > Opitutaceae > Opitutus. Next base: position 36,888 of record JBDSSD010000073.1, read on the forward strand.
GGGTGGCGAAACGGTTTCACCTCCAACGCATGAACCTATACCCCCTCCTCTGCGCAGCCGTCGTGGCGGCCGCTGCGACCCACGCGTCGGCGCAAACCCCGTCGTCGAACGTGCCTGCGGCTGATCCGTACCTGCAGCAGCTGTACGACAAGCTGAACGATTCACCGATGCAGGAGCGCCTGCGCGCGCTGCGGCCGTGGCCCGTCGGAGTCGTGTTCGTGCAGCGACCCGGCATGACGCTCGCCGACATGCGCGGCCACTTTCGTTTGATGAAGGAGTTGGGGTTCACGTGCCTGAAGCAAGTGGAACTCGTCCCGGGGCAGGACGCACGCGAGGTGTATCATGCGGCGCTCGACGAGGGACTGGTCCCGTGGTGGTACGACGATGCGAGCAGCGAGCTACCCAGCCCCGAGCTGCTGAAATCACTGAACCTCCCGCCGGATCTTTCGCCCGCGTCGCTGCGGGCCAATCCCATCTGGCGAGCTCGACAGGAACGCCGGTTGCGCGAGCGCATCGACCATCCTGAACCGTATTCCCGCCGCACGGGCACGGACGAGACGGATGGTCTCCCGGGAACGCTGACCCGCGAGCAGTACGGCATTTCACCTGAATCCGTCGAGTTGTTCACCGGCTGGTTGCACCAACGCTACACGGATGTCGCCACGCTCAAACAGGCGTGGAACTTCGAATATCCGTTGATCCGGCGCCGGCAGGAATGGGCGAACTGGTCCGACGTTCAGCACAACGTACTCGACCTCGTAAACGGCGAGAAGCAGGAGTACCGGCGGATTGTCGACGTGTACCGCTTTCGCGCCGACGCCCACTTGGAACGCCTGAAGAAATCGTTCGATGCGCGTGACGCCCATGATCCGTTGATTCCAGAACGGCGCGGAGGAGAAATGAGCCTGTTCCTCCCGTTCGCGGCGCGGTCGACCGACATGGAAGGCATCGCGTCCTTGATGGGATCGGCCGGGTCCTTTTATCCGTCGATGCATCCGGGCTGGCACTACGAGGAAGCGGATTTCGAGTTTGTGCGGCCGTCCTATATGCAGTCGGCGCTGGCGGTGGATTGGTTCAAAGGCGGTTGGGCCGCCACGTGGGAATCCACCGGAGGTCCTCAGCAGCTGAGTGGAGGAAAGGCGCCCTTCGTTCCGGAGGTACGGGATCAGGTGGCCGGCTTCACCGTCGACGGAAATACGATTCAACAGCTGATGCTCACGTGGGTGGCCGCCGGGTTCAAAGGCTTTGGCCTCTGGTGCTGGAACTCGCGCGCGGTCGGGTGGGAAGCGGGCGAGTACGCGTTGCTGGACCGAAATATGAAGCCGAATGCGCGGACAATCGCAGCCGGGAAAATCGGCCAGGCCACGCAGCGACTCCGTGACGAACTCTGGAGCGCACACAAAGAACCGCTGGTTGGCGTCTTTCAGGATTGGGAAAGCGACGCATTCTGGGCTGCAGTCGCGATCGGGGGACGCGACATGTACAAGCAGATGCCAGTTCGCGCGCGGATCGGAGCGTCGCGCGCATTGATCGACGCCAACATTCCCTGGGAGCACGTCACGGCTCGCAACTTGCGCGCAGGTCTGGCGGACCGCTACCGCGCGATTCTCCTGCCGGCGCAGCTGGCGGTTGATGCGAACATCCTGGACCTCTTGGGCAAATACGTGGAACGCGGCGGTCGGGTCATCCTGGATGCGCCGGGCGCGTGGTATGGTTATGATGGACGTTTGCTGCCCACGATCGATGGCAGCGCATTCGAGCGATTGTTCGGATGCCGAATTGGCGACTTCCAATATTCGCGGGCTAATCACACCCAATGGTCCGTTGGCCAACAGCCCGTCGATGGTTTCATCATGGAACTACAGCCCACCACGGCGGGCGTGCTGGAGACTTTCTCGGACGGTCGTCCTGCAGTAACCGAGCACAAGCTTGGAAAAGGCAGCGCCGTTGTGATCGGCTTCGCCAGTTCGCTGAACTGCTGGAAGCCCGGGAATCGGTGGATGGAGCAGACGTTGATGCGGAATGTGCTGGGTGAAATCACGCCGTCTTACACCGCGGACGGCGCGATTGTCTACCGTCTGGCTGCACCGGCGGCAGACCACTACTTCTTCATCAACGATCAACCCATCGCTCGTGACGCGCGGCTGCATTGCGACGGCTTCCAGTACAAGTCGGCCAGCGACGCCGTCTGGGGCGGCGAGGTAAAGCTCGACGGCCCCATCTCGATTCCGGCAAACGGCGCCCGTTGGATTCGCGCCACCAAGTAGACGGAGCTCAATGACCGGAACTGCCTTTACCTGCTTCGCGGCGATCCTGCTGATCTCGACGGGGCGCGCCGCTGAATCTGTTCCGCCACCTTACGCGGACGAGGTCGGTTACCAGCAACGTATCCGGGGCATGGTGTCGCGCATCGCCGGCATCGACTACCTTAGCCGCGTCATGTCACGATCCACGTGTCCCGACACCGGCCGCCCCGTCTTCACGTGGGCCCTTGCGGGCGAAGAGATCATGTCGCCTTACACCGGTCGGCGCTACGTGCAGGGCGACACCGGCTATTTCGGGCCGAAAAAACGCGATGCTGACGGGCGCATCGCAGCTTTCGGTGGTGATCCGCTGAAACAGTCCCTGCCGCCCGCAACCGCCGCGTTGATGTTGAACCCGAAGGACGCGACGGCGCTTGGCTATCTCTCCATGCCCGGAAATGTGCGACAACAGTACCATTTCGCCTGCGTGAATTGGGTACGGTTTCTCGGGCTTTTCGGTGCCGGGATGTCGCCCGATTGGCGCCAAAATTTTCAGAACCAGGTCGGTTCGTACGAGGAACCTCCGCGTGTGGTGGTGGGCGCGGTGAGCGAGTATCAACCGTTGGAGCACACCGAAAATTTGGTGGGCGTCGTCGGCGAGCACCTCGGCGGCGGCGGAACCGAGAACCACAAGACCATGTGGCGCAGTTCGGGTCTGCTGTACGCACAGACGTTTCCTCCGGCCGCGAAGATCTCAGGTTTCACTCTCGCTCAGGCCGAGGCCGATACAGCTCACGTGCTGTCGGCCTATGCGCACCGGCTCTTTACCATGGGGAACGGTGAATATGATTCGTCCACGTACTATCCGTATTCGATGCGCGCGTTTTTGAATCTGTACGACTTCTCACCGCGGCCTGAGACACGCGCAATGGCGCGGGCGGCGCTCGACTTCCTTATCGCCACGTACGGGCTCAAACTTTTCAACGGCGTACATACGGGATCGCAACGCCGCGGCTGGGTGGAAGGCGATTCGTTCGCGGAGATGGAGCGGCATCTCTGGGTTTGGGCAGGCGGCGCCCCCAAGTACACATCAGTGCCGGTCGATCCAGCGCAGCTCGTTTCCAGTCTCCACCAGGCAACGACGACGTACCGGCCCAATCAGCTCATGGTGGAGATCATGGCGAAGCAGGTCGCGCTGCCGTTTGAGGCCTACCTGAATCATCCTGACTACGGAATGACCACTGCCGGCCAACAACCGGAGTACTTCTATTGCGGTCAGCATTTCGCGATGGGCAGCGTGCAACTGGACGCCGTCAACAACTCCGCCCAACAGACCACGTGGTCGTTAAATGTGCTCGGGCCGAACGGCTCCCTGATTTTCAGCGGAGGTCAACCGCGCTGGCTCGGTCCCGAAGGACACAGCCCCTACGATCAGTGGGTGCAAAAGCGGGGAGCTCTGCTGTTCATGACCTCAGGAACTCAAGCGAAGACCGGTCAGCCGGCTCCGGAAACATTGGCCCGCATTGATCAATTATCCGGTCCCCGCAGCTACACTCGGCAGGCAGCTTTGAGTGGCCCGCTCGGCGTTTCATCGCCGCCACTCGCCAATGATGCGATTACGTTGGAACGTTATGTCCGGAGTGCTCGCACCCAGGCCGCGACTTGGTTGTTTGTACCGAAGGACGTCGCCGTTCGAAGCGAACGTGAGCGCTCCATTGTGACGACGGCGGAGGTCACGGTCGTGATCACTCCGCTCAACAGCGGAGCGTTTTGGCTGCCGACCTTCGACCCGAACAGTTTCGAGTCGAATTCGCCCGCGAAAATTCTCGAGCGTTACCGGGTGCTGGTTATCCCCGGCGAAACCACCGGCTTCGCGATCGAAGCGGTTGAGGGCTCCAAGAGAGATCACCTGGATGCCGCATCGTTGACCGTGAACGGACCTATTGCCCGTTATCGCTCGATCGCGGGCGATACGCTCGAACTCCAATATCAGCCGACGGAGCTGCGACCAAAAGCCGTCATCAACGGCCAGCCGGTCGACTGGGCGAAATGGGCCGGCGGCGCGGTGTGCGACAGCCCGTATTTGCGGATCCGTGACGGAGCGATGTGGGTGAGCAATGGGCGACAGGCGTATCGCATGAACTACACGGGAAGTGTTCCAACATGGGAGGAAGCTCGGCCGTGACGTCGACCCGATCCACTTTACTGCCGTCCGCCTTGGTTTTGGTGAGTATTGGATCGCCCCCACCACGAATTCTGCCCAACTGATGCTCTGAGCTCGCCGCCCGTGCGGGCGCTCGTTCAGTCGCTCTCCTCCCCTTCCCCCAACCCCTGTGCCCCCGGAGAACTCTGAACAATCCCGTTGGTTCGCCGAACACCTGCTGCCGCACGAACCCATGTTGCGGGCGTGGCTCAAGGGCCAGTTTCCCCGTCTCGCCGATCTCGACGACGTGGTCCAGGAGTCGTTCATCCGTGTGCTGCGCGCGCGCGAATCACAGCCGATCGCTGCCCCCAAGTCGTTTTTGTTCACCACGGCGCGGAATCTCGCGCTGGGTCGAGTGCGGCATGAGAAGATCGCCGGAGACTTCTCTTTAGCGGAACAGCCGTTGATGAGCGTCTATCATGAGAGTACCGACGTGGCGCAAGAAGTTGCCCACAATCAGGAACTTCAACTTTTGACCCTCGCCATCCAAACCCTGCCCGCGCGCTGCCGCCAGATCCTGACCCTCCGCAGGATCTATGGATTGTCGCAAAAAGAAGTCGCGGCCCAGCTCGGCATCTCAGAGCACACGGTGGAAGCGCAAGGTGCGATCGGACTGCGAAAACTAACGGAGTACTTCGAACGCGTGGAAAAAACCGGAAGGAGTCGGCTGTGAACCGCGGCAACTATTCTCCGGCTGACGACGAGCGACTCGCGCAAGCGGCCGCCGATTGGGTGCTCCGTTCGGATCGCGGGCTGAGCGCAGCAGAACAGGACGAGTTTTCGCAATGGCTCGCCACGGATCCACGACATGGCGCCGCGCTGGCTCGGCAGCGACAGAGCTGGGATCGGCTTGCGACTCTTGCCCAGTGGCGGCCGGAACACGGACTGCGGCCGAATCCTGACCTGCTGGCGCCGCCTCGACGGAACGTTCTGAAGTTCGCCGCGCCAATCGTCCTGGCCATCGCTGCTCTGATTGCAGTGGTCTTCGTCCTGCAAAAGCCCGCTCCGCTTTCGCCGAGCGCGCTGACGTCAGTGCCGTCGGTCGCACCAGAATCAATCCGCCAACAAACTCTCGCCGATGGCACGCTGGTGATCCTGAATGAAGGGGCCGTCTTAAGAGTGGATTTCACGCCCCAGGAACGCCGAGTGACCTTGGAAGCAGGAGAGGCCCACTTCGCTGTCACCAAGAATCCAGCACGGCCATTCGTCGTGCGAGCGCAGGGGATGGACGTGTTTGCCGTGGGGACCGCGTTCAACGTTCGGCTGGATCGAACCTCCGTCGAGGTCCTCGTCACCGAAGGACGCGTGCGGGTGAGCGAATCCGCCATCGGGGATCAGACTTCAGCCCACCCGGCTACGCCCGCGCTGGTTCCCCTCTTGGAAGCCGGACAGCGTGCGGTCGTGTCGCTTGCCGATAAGGGACACGCGCCCCGCATTGCGGTGTTAACCGAGGGAGAGATCGATCGGGTTCTCTCCTGGCAGCACCGGTTGCTCGACTTCACCGATACGCCCCTCTCTGACGTGGTGAATGAGTTCAACCGCCGCAATCGTACGCAACTCGTGATCGTTGATCCCGAGCTCGCGACGATTCGCATCAGTGCGAGTTTTCGGTCCGACAACATCGAGGCTTTTGTGCGACTGATCGAAGTTGGTTTCAGCCTGCGCATCGAGCGCGACGGCGAGTCGCAGATTCGTCTTCACCGGGCGCCGTAGGGGTGTCGTGGTCCGGCGGTCGCGCCGGTTGGAGAAAAGTTCGCTGCGGCGAATTTTCTTTTAACGGAAAGTTCCAGCTCACGCATCTGTGTTGGCAACTGACGCCGACGTGGACCTGATGAACCCCTCATCTGATGCATTTCCGATTTTCGCCTCCCTGCGTCGCTCACTTCGTGTGCGTGTTCGTTTTTCTAGTACAAGGATTGCCGTCAGCCGAGGGAGCCAACTCAACGGCGACGCGCTTCGACGTGCCCGCGGGCGACGCGGCCGAGATGCTCAAGCGATTCAGCGCCCAAGCCAGGCGCGAAATTTTATTCCCTGCCGATGCTGTTATCGGCGTGAAGACCAATGCCATCAAGGGCGCCCTTACCGTCCGTGATGCACTGGATCGAATGGTCGCCCGAACGGGGCTGACCGTAGCCGAGGACTCGCAAACCGGAGCCCTCATGATTTTTCGGGCGGCGCAACCCAAAACACCGGGCGTCGCACCGCCCGAGCAGCGTAAACCACCACCAACACCCCAGCGAAGCACGCCGACTCCAACCATGACCCGAAAAATACCCCTCACTCTGCTGAGTGCTCTCCTTGCTGTATTCAGTCCCGCCGCCGATGCCGCGGCGGCGGAGACGGATCCGCAAAAAGAAGAGCCGATTGTGCTCTCCGAATTTCGGGTCGATGCGTCGAACGACCGTGGCTACACCGCGACCAACGCCACCACCGGCACCCGCCTCAACATGGCGATCAAAAACATTCCGATGCCGGTGGAAGTCATCACTCGCCAGTTCATCGACGACATTGGCGCGTTCGACGTGAAAGAAGCGCTGCAGTATAGCGCGGGTATCGTGCAAGACACGGTGCAAAGCGGAAATAATTTCTTCTTTAGTCCCTCTGGCACGGGCCAGGCGACCGGTGCCCTCTCACGCGACAGCGCCACGCTGAACATCCGCGGTATCAATGTCCGTTCGTATCTCAGAAATGGTTTTCGTCAGGACACCGTGACGGATATCATCAACGTCGATCGCATGGAGGTCGTACGTGGTCCCCAGGCGTTGCTCTACGGAGTCGCTACCCTCGGCGGCGTGGTGAATATCGGACCCAAGTATCCCAGGAGCCGGCCGCGGACAACGGCACAGGTTGCTTATGGCAGCTACGATTTTTACCGGGCGGAGATTTACAAGACAGGCCCCGTGTACAAATCGGCGAATGGTAAACGCGAGCTGAATTACGGCATCGGCTTTGTCTACCAAAATATTGGCGGCGCCGCGGACTATGATATTCGCAAGCGCATCCTCGTTACGCCGTCGCTTGAATTCCGACCGTTTGAAAACACCAGCATCTTTATCGACGTGGAATACGGCAAGTTCAAGAATACGGGCATTGGATTTATGGATGTGAACGACGCCGCGGTCATCCAAAATGGCCGCAACGAGTTTGGGCTGCGCGTCAACGACAACATCAACCCGTATGGAGAAACCGAAGGGGTCACCCGCCGCCGATTTGGCAAAGACCGGTTTTATCGCTTGAGCGGCGCCGACTCGTTCAAAAACGATGACTACTTCAGCGGCACGATCGAGATTACCCAAAAAATCCTGCCTCAGTTGACCTTGGTGATGGGTGCAAATTATACGGATCGGCTGACCGATAGCCGGATCTTTGAATCCAACTCGACGAGCGTCTCAACCACTTCACTTTTGGCAGCAGCGGGTGCGCCTACCTCCGTCGGGGTCTGGACCAGTACGGGAACGGATCCACGGACCCCTGCCAACACGCTCTGGAAAACGATCGGCTACCAATGGGTCACCCCGAGAAAGCACGTTACCACGCGGCAGTCGCGCGTGGATTTGAATTACGGTTTTACGTTGTTTGGGAACAAACAAAATATCGTCTTGGGACGGCAGGATCAGACAATTTACACCACCGACACGTCGAAGGCCCAGGTCACAGGTAACGTAGCGGGCGCCACCAACCGCTCCTATATCCCGTACGATCCCAGCGCCAGGTTAACGTATCAAGGCGAGCTCAACCGGATCTTCCAGGTCAACCCATTTACTGAGTGGAACTCCGGCCACTACGCGGTATATCAAGGGCACTGGTTCAAAGACAAACTCACCACGATTGCTGGCATGCGGCTGGATCGGTATATGGTGCGTACGTGGAATAACACCTATGTCAAAGCCGACCCTACTTTGGCCGACAGCGTGGTCACCAACTGGGTCAAGCCTGCAGCGCCCGACGCGGCTAGCTATAATAGCACGGTGGGCGGCGTTCCTACGATAAATGGCTACAAATTTGGAGGTAAGACTCAGCATGAGCAGAGTCCAATGATCGGCGTGAGTTACGCCCTCACCGACGACCTGTCGATCTACGGACTCACCGCCACGGGCGTGTTCCCCAACACCGGTCAACGAACGGGGGATGGAACCCCCTTTGACGCCGAAAAGTCGAAATCGAAGGAAGTCGGGTTGAAGTTCGATATCTGGAAAGACAGTCGGGGCCGCTCCCGCGTTTCCGGCTCGATCGGCGTATATCGCCTCGATCGCAAAAACGCGATTTACAATCTGTTCTGGGCGCCGCAACCGCGATCATTCGCGTCGATCCTTCGCGCCGGCTACACAGGCAATACGGTGGCGACCGGCGCCGGGACGGGAGCGTATACCGTAGTTAACTCCGGCTACACGAACTTCCAACCCAACAACCCGGTTACCTATCTCGTGCCGCTCATTTATGTTGCCGCGTCCGATCTAAGCAATCCGCGGGTGACCGGAGCTCCACAAACCAATGGTTTTATCCTGGTTGACTACGCTTCGTTGAGTACGGCCGCCAATGACCCGCTCCGGCGCGCCCTCGACACCGCGATTGCCGACCCGTCGAATCTCACGGCGTTGCAACAGGGATCCACAGGTTCCGGTGCCGCCCAGTTGAATGCCAATAACGGGTACTCTAACCGCAACTCCGATACGGCCTACAATGACCGTAACGAGGGCATCGACCTTCAATTCTACTTCAACATTACCGATAACTTTTCCTCCGTCCTGACCTACAATTACATCAAGCAGGGCGTTGATGGCGGTTTTAGGGTCGTGGATATGCCGAAGAGTACCGAGTATGATTCTTGGTGGAATTATATGGGCATCCCCCTGGAGGACCGCCGTAAAGATCTCAACGAAGGAAACTATGATTTCTCTGGTCAGATCAAGGGAATCCGAACGATCGATAATCCGCGTAACCAGCTTAGCCTTTGGAATAAATATGAGTTTAACGACGGGGTCTTGAAAGGACTGAACCTCGGCTTGGGCATCAATTACAACGGACCGCGCCAAAGTGAGAACATTATCAACAATGGCGCGCGGGATACGCGTTTAGTGCCGAATGTGCGCTTCAGGCCGAACTTTAGTGCAGATTACAAGTTGAACATTGGTATTGGGTATCGCGCCCGCATTGCCGATCGGAGTTGGAATTTTCGATTGAATGTTAATAATATTCTCAACGAGCAGAAAAAGACGGCCTATGGTGAAAGCATGCTCTATATCGATCCGACTACGGGCGCGGTCATAGCGCCAACGGTCGCAGGCGCACAACAGATCAAGGTGCCGGAACGCGCGATCCGCTATTATGAGCCAATCTCGTTCCGTCTCAGTGCATCAACGGCTTTCTAAACGGTGATTTAGTTTTCGGTGTTCAAAGGGATGCCTCTCGAGGCGTCCCTTTTTTTTAAGCACGGCTTCACATTCACAAGTCAAGCGGCCGCGATTACCCCTGCCCATGTCATCAATTTGTGCCCGACGTCAGCAGGGCCGGCACTTGAACAAGTTACCCACATATATTAACAATTTGATCCGTGAACTCGTTACTTAGGTTTACTTCGTCGCTGCTGCGGCAGCTCGTCAGGGTGACGGCGACGTGTCTCTGTTTTTTAATTTCTGCCGATGGACGGGCTGAACAGGGCCATTGGTTTGGGGCCGCTTATCGCAACGACGTTCAAATGACGGTGATGTCTCGTCGATTCGCCGAACCATCGATTCCGGATGCCCGCCGCTTTGTTTTCTTCGCGGACGGACCTTCCACCTTGATCGACCATATCAAAACACCGCGGCTCGCGCCGGAAGATCTCCGCTTGGTTGTCAGCGGTCTGTTACAGCATCGCGGGTTTTTTCCGGCCCAGAAACAAGAGGAAATCGAGCTGGCGATCGTCGTCAGCTACGGTCGTGGGTATTATCCGCCGCCGTTTGAGTTTGCGGGTGTGCACGCAGGGACACCCGAAAGGGAGTGGCCAATGGCATTGCGGGAATACCGCGATCAATTCTCGCCCCAGTGGATGGAAAATGAGGATCCAGAAGCACAAGGTGGATTGAGCGCGGCTTGGATAGCTCAGAATACCATGACGGCCCCACGTGGCGTTTCGGACCAAGTCAATCTGATCACGGTCAGAGCCTACGACGCGCCGATCTTAAAAAAGGAGCGGCGTCTGGTTCTAATATGGGAAACGCGGGTGACTACGTGTGCCCTGAGCCGCCCGCTCGAAGAGTACGCCGCAGCAATGCTCGCGAGTGCAGCAAATTATTTCGATTCGGAGCAGCGCAGCGGAGTTCTCCTCCGCGCAAACGCACGGCGCGGTGAAGTAAAACTCGGGCCGTTGAAGAGCTTCGGCGATCCCAATTTGCCCGTATCCTCCGTTGAACTCGTTCTCGAAAGGTCAACACCCCTTAATGGCAATGAGGTGCGGACGCTCCATTGACGGGTGTCCTTCGAACCAGCTCGTAAGGCCGCGAGGAGGAATCCTCAACCAATCGGAGCCGCTGGGCGCTCCTTTGGATCATGGCGCAACGAGATTGATAATCATGTGATCAGGCCGTCCTGCATCGGAAAGAAGTGTGAGCTTTTATCGGGATCTCGAACTGGGCCACCGCGCCGCCCGAGAAACACTTCAGACCTGCCGGTTCGTACCCTCAATTCACCTACGGCCGAGCCGGGACCCGATGGACCGTGAGCCTTTGTTCAACGGTGGTCGCCGTTTGCACCTGCGCGTTCCCCCACTGGCCGGCCAGCACGACAATTTCGAATGAGCTCGCTTCGCCCCGCGGGAGCTCGGTCACCACGATCGCGCCGTCCACGATCTCAGCCGGGCCAGAACGAATGCGGAATTGCACCGGCAACGCCGAGTCCGCCGTGGCGTGAAGGGAGATCGGGCCATGGTCCGGAGTCTCGACCAGCGGGGCAAAGGTGATCATTTGCGGCCGACCCTCGCGATGCGGCCGGAGGAGAACCGTGCCGATGCGCACCGCAGGCCGAAACTTTACGTCGCCGGTTTGCCGGGCCGCCAGTGTCACCTTGCGATTCTTGAAGCCGGAATAATCAACGCCCGGCGCGATGACGCGGAAAACTCCGGGAGCAACCGCTTCAACCGGTCCACCGACAGCAGTGATCTCGACGGGGAGCCCACTGCTCGCATGCGCTCGCACGCAGAACTCGGTTCCATCGGGATTCCAGATTGTCTCCGCCAAAACGTCCCGATCAGGTGTGCTTGAACCGATGTTTTCGAAAGCAACCGATTGCTCGGCGCGGCCAAACTCGCTTTCCAGCCCGCGGCTAAACTCAGCCAACTCGCGCGACGCGTGCCACAGTCGCGGCGAAGAGTCCGAGTCGCCTTCGACCGCCGCGGCCGAGGAGCTTCCATGCGGCGCGGCCAGTGTGCCGTCCTCTTCACGGATGCGTCGCAACGGAACCGTCGCTTCATCGTGAGCGCCATGAGCCGGAAGTTGCTGGGCCGCCAACGTGATGAATTTTGCCACGTGGTCCGCGATCGCTCCCTGCGTCCAACCCCAATGTCCGCCACCTGGCTCGACGATCTGGCTCACGCGATGGCCGCTTCTCCGGAGGCGCAACAACTCATCGCGCACGGCGGTCCATTGGCTCTCCCATGACTCGCCGGCTGGGTGCGGACCCGAAGGCCCGAATTCCTCGAACTCACCATTGATCGCGAGGAACGGGATCTCTGTTAGCTCGCCATGGGGCCACGTCGGCGGACGAATTTGCCCGCTCTTGAAATAGATCACGCCGAAGACGCGTTCCGGCTTACGGTAAGCGACGTTGCGAGCGAAGATGCCGCCGGTGGAGTGACCAAACGTGAGCAGCGGGGCGGTAGCGATTTCGCGGAAGCCACTGACGCGTGCCAGGTCGTCCAATACACGCTGCAAGCCGAGATCATCGTGTTGGGTGACATCGTAAGTCGCAAAAAGCCCGGGTGAGATGAAGACAATTCCAAGCTGCGCGTTCGTCGCCGCGGCCCGCACGGTCGGATCGCGGACAAAGGCGGCCTCGGCGCTGATATCCACGCAGATGATCAGGCCGCGAACCGTTTCGACCTGCGGTGCAATCCAGAGGTACCCCAACGCGCGCTGCCCGTTGTGCTCAACCGGCACTGCGAATGGCCAATCCTGCGCACGCGCGCTCTCCGTCGAGGTAAAGGCGATCATCAGGACTGCGGCCACGCACCCGGCTCGAAAAATTTTACCGACAATGCCGCCGCCGTTCAGTGGATTCGTGCGCCAGAAACGACCGTGACGGTACATGTCTGGACGATCGACGATCCGCTCTCGTCAGACAAGCGCAGCAACCGAGTGGGAGCGCAAATAGTGAGGCGCATATCGGTCGGCCCTCGTGCGGATCCGCCAGCCGTGGCAAGCTGCGAAACTGCGTAATCCGCCTGTAACCCAAACTCAATTACTCGGTCGTTACCTTCTGGCTCCTCAGTAGACCACCTGCACCCGCGCCAGAAAGCGATTGGCGTCAGCGGCATTCCCGGCGGCGTTCCCAATCAGATAGTTCAACGAGAGCTTCAGATCGTCGCCTTTGATCAAGTAATTGAAACCCACCACGGACGTGCGAACGGTGTTCCCGCTCGTGGCGGTGTTCGGATCGAATTGTTCCTCACGCAGAACCAGCTGAAGTTTGGCCGGCAGGACAAACCAGGCCGCGGTCGCTTGCCATCCTTCGGCAGAAAACTGCGTGGCCGGCACGGAGCCGGTGGGACGAAACGTGCCGTGCAACCACTCGCCGGTTACCTCGAACGGTCCATGGCTCCATTGTCCGTCCAGGCCCGCCATCTCCCGGGAGCCGCTGAACAAGTTCCCGGTCAAACCGAAATCGCTTTTGCTGACTCCGACATCCCTCGTCCAAAGTCCGTCGACGCCGACCGAAACCTTATCGTGATCATTCGCGACGGGCACAAAGGTGACACGAGCGGATTTCTGAAATTTGCTGTTATCGTTCGCACTCACGTTGGCGCCGTTGCCGTTCGCCACCATCGCGAGATAGCTCACCTTTTTGTTGAAGAGCTCGCCCATGACCGCGAGCGCGATCTGGCGCCCATCGGCGAGGCGATCGCTGGAGAGCGACCGCTCGATCGTCAGCATCTTCGTGTCGCTCAGGAGCGCTTCGGCACCGAAGGCAGGCTTGAGCTGGCCGAACCGCACATTCGCGAAGGCATATTTGCGCCAGTTGATGAAAATCTCGTTGGCGCGGGTGAGCTGACCCGTGGCGGCGCTCAGCGTGTTGCCCTGCAGATCGATCTCGGCCTTGAAATCAAAATCCTCGGCGAAACTGCCTGCGACAACAATGCGAGCGCGGCGGAAAAAGAACCGATCCTTGGTTCCGTTCCAGCGCGAATCTGCGGGCTGTCCGAACTCCGCCTGGCCTTGCAGGAATCCGCCGACACTCAGTTTGGCTTCTTTGCCGGCCGGCTGCGTCATCACCGGCGCGACCTTGCCCTTCCATCCCAGCTGACTCTTCAGCTCGGAGTTCTCTTGCGCGAGGGACTGCACTTTGCGCTCAAGCGCATTGAGCCGTTGCTCCAGGGATGTGTCCATTTGTCCCAGCAACGGTGAAGCCATCGACAACACGGCGATGGCCGTGCAAATCGTTTTATAAGCGAGACGCGAGAAGCTGGAGACCATGGGATTTAGGAGACGCGGGCTGATTTTGAGACGGCCCTATGCCGCCTTGAATACCCGTCTACGGCACCCATGCGCGTTTTTCCTCTAATGTATTTCCTAATGAAATACGCTGCCGATGGTCGCGAGCCGTGGCGGGCTCCGAACCCACACAGCTCGTGCCTTTGTGTTTTAGATGCCGGGCGTGAAGAAGCGCAACGGAGCCTCGATGCAACCGATCGACGTGCTTATGAGCCCTCAATCCACCGCGCGGCCTTCACCGCCGTGCCCGTGGGCCGTGCTACACCCCCGACGAAGCGAGGAATCCGCCATCCACGGGAATCGTCGCGCCGGTCACAAAGCCGGCGTTTTCGTCATCCAGCAGCCAGCAGACGCAGCCCAACAATTCGCGGGCCTCGCCGAATCGTTTCAGCGGGGTGTGGCCCATCACGTTTTGCCCGCGCGCGGTCAGTCCCCCACTCTCCGTCATCAAAATCTTGCGGCTGCGATCGTTCACAAAAAATCCCGGCGCGACCGCGTTCACTCGAATTCCAGCCGGGGCAAGGTAAACGGACAGCCATTGCGTGAAGCTGACCACGCCCGCTTTCGCCATCGCGTACGCTGGCACGCGCGTCAACGGCCGATAGCTGTTCATCGAGGCGAAATTAAGAATCGATCCACGACCAAGCGCCGCCATTTCCTTGCCGAAAATCTGACACGGAACGACGGTGCCGAGCGTGTTCACCCGCACGACGTCCTCGAATCGCGTGAGACTGAGGTCGAAAAAGCCGCGCGTGCCGGCGGGCTTGTCTGGCGAAAGTTCGCTTGAGGAAAATTCCGTCAGCGTCGTCACGGCATCAGGCTGGTTCCCGCCCGCTCCATTCAGCAGGAAATGGCAGGGGCCCAGATCGCGCGTGATCGTTGCCCTCGCCTGCTCGACTTGCTCCGCGGACGTCACGTCGCACGCGATCGCTTGCGCGATCCCACCGGCAGACCGGATTCCGCCAGCGACCGTTTCGAGCGCCGGCAGCGTGCGGCCGAGCAAGGCTACTTTGGCGCCCCGTCGCGCCAGCTCACGCGCCACTTCCGAACACAAGGTGCCGGCAGCTCCGGTGACGACCGCCACTTTATCCTGAAGAAAAGAAGTACTCATAAATTCAAAGTCCCAGCGCCCGCTTCGGATTGTGGTAGACCAGCGCACACACCAGCCGCGCAAGTTCGTCCGGATGATTCGGAAAAGCGCCGCGCTCCACCTGCTCGCCCAGCCAGCCGCACAAGACCCGGCGGAAATATTCGTGCCGTGTCATCGACAACAGGCTGCGCGAGTCCGTGGTCATCCCGATCGAAACCGAAAGCAGTCCATGATTGGCGATCGCCTCCAGTTGCGCCCGCATCCCACTCGCGTGATCGTTGAACCACCACGCAGGCCCGAGTTGAACTTTCCCCGCCACGCCATCTTCCACGAAGGAACCACTGAGCGTGGCCAAGGCCGCGAAATCCACCGGATTCAGCGGGTACAAAATCGTGCGAGGCAAGCGCCCCTCCGTTTCCAGGTGATCGAGAAAACCGCACAGACTCGGCACGTCCGTTGTATTGCCAATGCTGGCGAATCCGCCGGCCGAACCGAGAAGGTTGCGCAATCGCGTGCTCGTGTGCCGCTTCGCGCCGAGGTGCAGCTGAAGAATCCAGCCGCGCTGGCCGTAGTTGACGCCGAGCTCATGCAGCAACCCGCACCGCAATCTTAGCAGCTCGACCGTGCTGAGCGATTCACTACTGAGCAGGCGCTGAAACAGCGCTGCCGTCTCGCCGCGCTCAACCTTCACGTAGACAAAATCGTCCAGCGCATGATCCGCCAGGCGGCAGCCCAACGTTTGAAACGCGTCCAATCGTCGCACCACCGCGTCCCAAAACGTCGAGTACGAGGTGATCGACGTGCCGGTGAGTGCTCCGAGCTGCCGCACCCAATTCTCGAAACCGGGCGACTCGACCGCGGTGATGTCATCGGCTCGAAGTGACGGGAGCACGCGCGTACCGAAATCAACCGTCGCAAGGGTCGCGTGCGCCGACAAATCATCGAGCAATCGATCTGAGGTGCAGACGCATTCGACGTTGCGCTGTCGCAACAGGCCCCGCGCCGTCCAGTCAGGTTCGGCCAGCCGCTGGTTGCAGTGCTGCCAGATGCGCTCCGCACTGGCAGGTGAGAGGGGTTCGTCGATGTCGAAGTACCGCTTCAGCTCCAACGCTGTCCAATGGTAGAGTGGATTGCCCAACGTCTGCGGAACGGTCTCGGCCCAGTGCAGGAATTTTTCCTGGTCTGTAGCCAGCCCCGTGATGAATTTCTCGGGCACGCCGGCGATGCGCATGGCGCGATGCTTGTACGGATCAGTCGTGACCCACAGTTGACCGATGTTCGCAAAGCGACGATCCAGCGCGAGGTCCTGTGCATCCAGATGACAGTGGAAGTCAATGATCGGCGCGGCTGCGGCGTGCTCGTGAAACAACCGCTGCGCGAGCGGCGTAGTCAGCAGAAAATCGTTGGTAATCAGTTCGCTCATACACGTTGCCCACGGCTCGCGATTCGCTCCACGCGTCCGACCGCAAAGATCAAGGCGACAAATGCCACCAGCGCGAGCGTTCCGACGGCCCAAAAGACCGGGGCATACCCGGCGCTGCTCACCACCCGGCCAACGATAAAGGTGAAAATCGCACCCCCAAAGCTCGCGGCCATGCCCGTCAGGCCGACCGCGCTGCCCAATGCGTCCGTGGAAAAGATATCAGCATGCAGCGCGAGAATGTTCGCGCTCCACATGCCGAAGCCGAATGTCGCGACGCAGACCCACGTCAACGCCGCGGTCGCGGACGGTGCGGACACGACTTGAACACCGGCGAGCATCAACAGCGCCCCCACTCCCATCACACTCTTGCGCGCCAGCGTCGCGCTGTATCCGCGAGCCAGCACACCGTCGGAGATGGCGCCGCCGAGGAGTTTCCCCAAGTCTACGGTGAGGTACGGAATCCAGGCATACAGGCCGATGTCCTTCAGCGTGAACCCGCGCCCCTGGCTCAAGTAATCCGGCAGCCAGAACACATAAAACCACCACACGGGCGTCGCGACCATCCGCGTCACCATCAAGCCCCAGAGCTGTCGCTGCTTGATGATCAGCTTAAGCGCGGATCCGAAAGCCAGCGTCGCGATCTGGGCGCCACCTACCTCGGCGACTGCTTTTTCGCGATCAGCTGGCGACAGCCAACGGTGCGTCGCTGGCGAATCGTAGATTAATAGCCAGGCCGCGAGCCAAAAAAAACCGAGCAGCGAAGTGACCACGAACGCCGATCGCCATCCGTAGCGCAGCGCAAGAAACGCCAAAATCGGCGGCGCGACGATTGCTCCCACCGCGGAGCCGCCATCGAAAACCGCCATCGCAAATGCTCGCCGGTGCGGAGGGAACCATTGCGCGACCGTTTTGCCGCCGGCCGGCCAGTTGCCAGACTCACCGAAGCCCAGCAGCCCGCGAAACACGAGGAGGCTGGTCGCACCCCGTGCGAACGCATGCAGCCCGGCCGCAATCGACCAGATGATAATGAAGACCGAAAAGCCCTTCCGCGTACCCACTTTGTCGATCCACATGCCGGCGCCGAGTTGGCCCAACGTGTAGGTCAGCAGAAAGATCGTCGTGATCGTGCCGTAATCGGTCGTCGTGAATCCCAGCTCCGACCGCAAGGTGGGCAGAAGCACCGACAGCGCCTGCCGGTCAACGTAGTTGATGACCGTCGACAGGAACAGCAGACCCAGAATCAGCCACCGGAGTCGATCAAGGCGCATAGCCGAAGCTCGCTAATTCAACCATCACCTCTGCCGCTTCGCCGAGCGGAGTCCCCGCGCGTCGATCAGACGACGTAGCGACAACCAGAGATTCGAAGCAAATCAACATGAAGCGAGAGGCTGCCTGAGCATGCGAGTTCAACGCGTGTCCGGGCGCACGGCGATGACGCTCCGCTCCGCGATGAGCAGAGGCGAATCATAAATCGGCAGCGCTTTGAACGAAGCGCCTTTGGCGTCTTGCGACCAACTGGAAGCCGGCACGCTGAACACGATTCCGCTGCGCAAATCAACCAGCACCGGCTCGGTGAACTTGCCCTTCGCCAGCACCACATCGACGAGCGTCACGCCGTTCGCCTCATCAGGCGGCGCATCGTTAAACCAGTACGCCACCACCTGGCCGCTGCCGCCTTGCTGGTGATAACCGGCGAGTCCCACCTTGCGCAGCGAGGTGCTGGTGAAGGTGAAGTCGGCGATCGTCTGAACGGTATCGTCGAAGATTGAGAAAACATTTTGAGCCGCATAGTAGGCTTGTTTCACATGGGAAATCGTCTGGTCGGGATTCGTCCCGACTAGCCCCTTGAAATTCATCTGCACACTTCCGTCGCTGCGCCGGTAGTGCATATCGGAAAGCGTGAACAGATTGAACGGAACGTCTTTCGCGTGATGCGCCAGCATGCGGCGCAGGTCCCACTTCGCCTGCGTGTTTTCAGTCCACGTGATATTCCGGAGCGCGAAGTTCTCCTGGATCTTCGATGGTGCGCCCGTCTCGCCTTGCCGCATTTGAATCGATCGTCCGGTCGATGCGATCGTCGCCCGAAGGTGATCGATGTTCGACGTTTCGTCCGGGTTGTTCGGGTAACTGTGGATGGTGATCGCATCGATCAAGTCCAGTTTGCCGCGTTCCTTCATGCCGGCCAAAAACTCGTCGGCGTACTCGACACGGTGCGCCAGGGCCAAAGCGTAAATCCGACTCTGCGGCTGAAGTTCGCGGATCGCCGATGCGGTCCGAATGAACAGATCGATGTATGCGGTGACCGTCGCGGTGCCCTTGTTGTTCAAATCCGGTTCGTTCCAGACTTCCCATTCGTGAACCTTATCACCGTAGCGGGTGACAACCGCGCTCACCCATTTGGTCCAGGCCGCGAGCGCTTCCGGCGTGGACGGGAACCCACCACCGAGTCCGGTATCACCCACCCCTGGATAGATCGGATTGCTGTAGCTAAATTCCAACCACGGTGTGACACCTTGCGCGACGGCATCATTGACGACCGGATCAAGCCACTCCCACGAATAGACGCCCGCTTGTTTTTCCGTCTTGGCCCACCCGGCCTGCAGTCGAATCGCTTTCGCCCCCAAGGGCCCCAGAAATGGTTTGTAGTTTTCGTACTTGGTAAAATCGCGATCGAGAGTTTCCCCTCCGATCGACCAGCTTGAGCTTTTAATTTCCGCT
The DNA here is from genome assembly GCA_039928945.1 of Opitutus sp. Lineage (GTDB taxonomy): Bacteria > Verrucomicrobiota > Verrucomicrobiia > Opitutales > Opitutaceae > Opitutus. Next base: position 56,248 of record JBDSSD010000073.1, read on the forward strand.
GCGCTGCGTGGTTTGACCGTGCCGAGTCTGGTAAACGCGAGGCCGGTGGGCGCAGTGGCGGTGGTCACCGTCAGCGTCGCCCCTGCGCCAGAGGAAGCGAGGATCAGGGCACCGCCGAGCAGCGCCGGCAGAAAGTGGAAGAATCGATTCATAGGAGTCGGGATTACGGTTGGGGCTTGATGGCCGGAAGCACGGCAGACAAATCGGCCATGAAAACATTGCGGGTATGATCAACGAAGCCGTTGAACACGACATAACGTCCGCTGCGATCCCACGCTGGATGCGGATCGATGCGAAACTCACCTGCGGTCATCGAGACGAAAACCTGCGCGAGGGTTTGCTCCGTCTGCCGATCAAGATTGATAAAACGGAGCGGAGAGGTCCCGTCATGCGCCGCGACTGGCTCGTCAGGATACGCATCGGTGACAAAGTAGCGCTGACCCTGCGGCTGCATGGAGGGATGACCCGAGCCGGGCTTGAAGATCACTTTCATATCTGAGCCATCGTAGCGGACAGAGATCAACTCGAGCCCTGGCTGTGCATCGACATCCAGATTCATCGACAGGTGCTCACCGTCCGGCATCCAGTTGACATGATGTCCACCGCGCGCCCACTGCTCGGGCGTCACCGCTGTGTGGATATCAGTCCCGTCTGGCTTGAACGTGATGACGGAGCGGCGTCGACTCACTCCCGCTGCCGCGGCCGTTGGGCTCTGATCCGTGCGCGGACTCCATTGCACCGTCGTGAGCAAGCGCGTGCCCTGTGGATTCCACTTCACCTGAAAACAGTAGTACTCGAAGTCCTGCGGATTACGGATCGCGATGCTCGGCACCGAGCGATCGTAAATCTCGCGCAGCGAAAGCACCCGATGCATTTTCCCGGTCGTGACGTCGGTGAGTTCGACGCCGTCATGATCGACCGGCCCGATGTTGCGCGGCGGCATTTTGTCCTCGGGCACGATGACCCCGTAGCCGACCTGCGCACGTCGCGACTGGATCAAATTATATGAAGCCAGCTGTCGGCCATCCGGCGACGCCATGAAGACGGTGCCTCCCATGCGACGCGAAGAACCCGTGAGGGGATCGAGCTGCACCGCGAACGCCGTCCACGAAGTCACGTCGACATCGTTGAAGTAGAGCTCGTGGTCGGTTGTGCCCCATTGGACATTGGCGCCGAGTTGCATCTCAAAACCGCGCGATTGGGCCACAACGCGCTCAGTGCCTGCGTTCAGATCGACCAGCACCACGTCACCCACGTCCCCGGCTTGCGGCGAACGCGTTTCCTGCGGAAACCGGAAGACGGCGAGATATCGACCAGAAGGGCTCACCGGTGACGTGTCGAAAAAACGATGGATCGTGCGCCCACTGCTCACCTGGGCGATTTTGACGCCATCGACGTCGGAAGGAAACGACGGGAATCGGCCGAGCGCTGGCTCGTTTTCTCCTGCCGCCCGAGCCCACGTCGCCAGCACAACAAAGGCGCAGCCGAGACCAACCGACTTCCAGTCACACGAAATCAAAGCGAGCATGGTGCGGTGTGGTAACGATAGCGCGGAGGACCCAAAAGATGCTCGTCTTCTTTAGAACGAGAAGCGCGCTGAAAGCGTGTACTTCTCGCCTTCCGCGATGCTCCACACGGGGATCGAACCATCGGGATTGATCACGACGGGGATGAGTTTGTTGTGCACGCCGATATTGCGGACGTTGAGCTGAATCTTCAGGCCCACTTTGCCGTGCATGATCTTGGTCTGATAGGATACCCAGCCGTCGAACCGTGTTTCGGAAGGTCCGTAGAACGGATGACGCACATCCGAAGTCCGAATATCGCTCGCCTCGGCGATGCTGTCCGACGGGCTCAGGTCGGACTCGAAGGTGGCAACCGGATACCCGATGGCGGCTTTATCCAGCCAGCGCACGCCACTCCCCAGACTGAAGCCTTTGAATCGACCACCTTGGACTTCGTAGTTAACGACGACGTTCGCCCGCCATTTTCTCAGCTCCTGGACAACCGCTCCATCCGCTGATGCGGCGGTGTTATAGACGTTCAACACCGTGCGCTGAAAGGTGGACGCCATCATGTTGGGCTCCGTGCGATCACCGATGCGCACGATCGCCGCCTGGGAAAACGGAATATTGTACGCCCAATCCGACAGCCACTCCGTCGCGACCGGCTTGCCACTTGCCGTGGGCGTATCGAAGAGCAGCTTACGGGTGACCGCGCCGGTATTGCTGCGCACCGACTCCTGTTCGGAAACGTTGAGAATAAACGACAGCCCATGCGTCGGCCGGAACATCACTTCGAGCTCTTTGCCCTTCGTCACGAAATCGCTCGTGTCGTTCACGCCGGGATTGCTGGAGCTGACGGTGCCGTTTTGCACCTTCCAGTTGAACAGATCGAGCAACGCTTGAGGTGGCGCAACGTAGCCGACGGGGAATCCATTCCCGCCATTCGGGACCCAGCCGCTCTGGACGGCACCGAACGCCTGGCTGTGGATGTTGACGACTTGCGCGGCCAAATTGCCGACCGCGCCGTTGAAGCTGCCCGTCTGCGTCGTCTCGAAAAAGTTGAGCCGCGCACTCAGCCGCCCATCAAACACCTCGAGGTAAATACCCTTCTCTTTCGTGACACCGCTCGGCGGGGAGATAGCTGCGCCAAAGGCGTCAACCGTACGGCCGGACGGTGGACTGAAATTTTCCGACGTGCCGTAATACGCGTTGAGTGCAGAAATGACCGGCACGCGACGCAGCCACTGGTCTGGCATTTTCGCAACCGCACTCCAGGCGAACAACGTTTTGCTGAACGTTTGTGGAACGATCGTCGAGTTACTCAACGTGAACGCGGGATCATGAATCAGCGCGTAGCCCTGACCGGTGGCTTCGATCGGGGCATTGATGCCCAAGATCGACGACTCTTCCTTTCTCCAGCCGACCGTGGAGACGAGGTGATCCCAGAGCCAGTTGCTCTGCAGCGCGAACGCTTTCGAGTCCAGCGTACGCTCGTTGAGCGTCGCGGAGCTGGCGGTATTCGAAACCAGCTCGTCTTCACGGTTAAGCGTGATGTTCGTGTAAAATGGATTGTACGCGGCTTGAGGTGCAACCGCTGCGGTGGGTGGCGGAATGCGCGTGAGCACGACGCCTTTCCCATTCACCTCGGTCTGAAAATTCATGAGGTCCTGCTGGACGCCCGAGATGTTCGCACCGCTCGGCGTGCTCGCAGTCGCCAACGAGGGTCCGAGATATACCCATACCACCGGTTGCTTGCTCTGCGAGGCGAGCCGGCTCTGGTTGTTGCCGTTAGCCCAAAAATCCGGCGTGTAGAACATTCTGCCACCGCTGTGGTTTTCCGTCGTGAACGTCTCGCGCTGGCCGAGCAGTGAGAACACGTGCTTGCCTAAAATTCCGCCGACGCGGTTCGCCAGCAGGCGCTGGAGGTCGAGCTCGTAAAAGAGCTTCGCCCGACTGGTTTCAACCTGCTGTTTCCCGTAGCTGGCGTTTCCGGCCGTGGAGGTGAAGGGGCGTCCAAAGTTTGGATTCACCTCACCCGTCCACATCTTCGTGTTCACGTCGATCGCGATGTAAGGCGCCGATTCCGAGAGCACGCTCTGCAGGCTCTCATGCCAGCTCTGCCGATCATACGACACTTCAAACCCCGCGTGACTGTCGAGGAACAGCTGCTGCAGCGAGGCACTGGCTGTTTCGAGATGCGAAATGCCTTTCTCGTTCGGTCCGGCCAGCAGGTTGTCGAAAAAGTTAAACACCGTCGGATCGGTCATGTTCTCCGCGGTGTAGAAGGCCTGGTCGGGAAACGCATAGTCCTGACGCACGCGGCTGAGTTCGCGGGAATAGGCCGCCTGCACCGTGCCCGTCTGCCCCGTTGCGGGAAAGTATACGTTGTTGGTGACGAACGCGCGCCCCAGGACGTTTTGCCCTGCACTGTTCGTCGGGATGTTGTCGCGTGGCGCCGTGGCGTTTGGATCCTGAAACACAAACGTCGGCGACCGATTCACACTATCGACCGTACCGATCGTCGCGTTGCGCGAAGCTGAGTTAAACACGCCGAAGGGTGCGGTCGTCGGGTTGTACGTCACCTTCCCGACAGCCCCGAGAGCCTTCAACGTGACCGGCAGCGTCGCGTCGAACCACGAGGAAATACGGTCGTTGGGCGGCAGCACGCGCGGATTGTTCGAGGTGATGTCGCCGTTTTCATAGGAACCACGGATCGTGGTTGACGTGAGAATACCGCGGTTGCGCAGCGCCTTGATGTCCCACCCAGCCGTCACGTATTTCCGCTCAGTGTCTGTATAGGCGAACTTTTGCTGGTACTCCTCCTCATCTCGCACCGCCGCGACTCGAACGGCGAACTGGTTATCGACGGCGACGTTGTAGTCGAGCGACGCCCGCCAGCTGCCATAGCTGCCGGCCACCAAATTGACGCGACCGAAGGTTTTCCCGAGTTCGGCCGACGTTGTGGTCGTATTGATGATACCGGCCGGACTGCCGACACCGAACAGAAGCGCGTTCGCTCCCCGGTTGATCTCCACGCGGTCCGTGTTGTACCCGTCCATCGGAATGATCGACCGGTAGAAATTTCGCGCCTGCGTGGCGTCGGCCAGACCGCGCACGCGCGTGCCAGTGGGACCGTTGCCAAGCGACGGCTCGCCGGTCACGCCGCCGAGTGCAGGGGTTGCACCGGAGAGATTGCCGCCAAAGCCCCTGACTTCCATGTTGGCCTGGTACACCAGCAAATCGCTCAGATTCTTCGAGCCGGTGTCTTCCATGAACTTGGCGGTGACGACAGACACGGAAGCGCCAAGATCCGTTAGCTTCGTGGCGAGCCCCGTGCCCGCGAGCGAGCTGCTGGCCTCATAGCCGACGTCAGTCGCCGCGGAAACGGTGAACGGTGAAAGCACGACCGGCTCCTCCTTCGTGGGCTCGCTGGTCGATTGAGCGCCGAGACGCGCGAGCACAAGAAAGGGAATCCATGCCGTTGAAAGCAGGCGAAGCGAACGGGAGGGCGAGGCGGAGTTCATGCGGGTTGGGTCGGAAAACGTAAACCGGTCAAAAGGGAGTCAGTGCGCTGCGTGTTTCCGTTCTGTGGCGCCAGCAGAACGGGTCCACGGCAGCGCGCGGCGACCGGAGGGTGCGGTGAAGCAGGCGAAAGCAGCGAGGGGAGAACATGCGGGGTAAGCAGCAACCTTGACGTGCCGAGGTTCCGTCGGCGTCGCGGGTCGAGTCAATATCCCTATCGGATTAAATTTTTCTGTATTGAAATTATGCGCAAAGCGGTCTTGACGTTCATCCCTCCACTGCACGGCAATCTTGCCCACGTCACCCCGCCCCACTTCTGCTTCGCTCGTGCCAATAGAGAATATGACCGCCAACGCCCCCACGAAGAATACCTCCCACACCGTGCCCGTTCTGCGGAAAGCCATTCGCGTGTTCGAGGCGGTCGCGCTGCACAAAGGCGAGTCAACTGCCAAGAGCCTGGCCGCCACCCTCAACATCTCACCGACGACTTGCTATCGGATCCTGCAATCATTCGTCGCCGACGGTTGGCTGCGCCCGCGGCCCGGTGGTGAATTTGAACTTTCCTTTGGTCTGGTGCCCCTCCTGCGTCCCCTGCTCCGGCACGAACTCCTCATTGAAACCGTGCGTGAGCCTCTCCTCCGTCTCGCGCACACGACCGGACTCACGGCCAAGCTGACCGTGCAACAGCGCGACGATGCGGTGACCATTCACAGCGAAGCGTCACCCCGTCCCACGTCCATCACGTCACGCGTCGGTTCCGTGGTGTCGCTCGCGATCGGTTCCAGCGGCGCCGTGTTCCTCGGTGCCCTGCCGGACGAAGACGTTGCCCGCATTCTCGACAGCGCCTCGGCCGATGTCTGGAAGCATCAGGAACGGGTTGATGTGCTCCGGCGCGTGCGCGAGGTGAGGAAACAGGGCTACTGCTTCGACAGTGGATCGTACCAGTCCCACATCAACACGCTCTCGGCGCCGCTGTATGCACCCGACCAGGCACTCGTCGGCGCGATCACGCTCCTCGGTTTCCCGCAGGATTTTGCCGGCACGGCCAAAGCCGCGTTGATCCGGGAACTCAAGTACACGACCGGCGGCTGCAATCAGTTGATCTCCGGCCAGGTCGTCACCGCCGCTTGAGCACACCTTCTGCCCTGCCGACGCCATGATCCTCGCTGACTTTCTGCCCGCCACGCCGGATCGCTCGTGGGACCTTGCCCGCCAGGTCGGCGTGACTCATGCCGTCTGCAAGTGTGCGCCTGAACTGACCGGACTGCCCGCACCGGACCAGATCGACACGTTGCGCACGATTCAGCAGCGATTCACGTCGGGCGGGTTCAAACTGCTGGGTCTCGAAGGCGATGAGTTTGACATGCGCCGCATCAAACTCGGTTTGGACGGACGCGACGAAGACCTTGGTCGCTATCAGCAAATGCTGCGAAACATGGGCGAGCTCGGCCTCACGCTGCTTTGCTACAATTTCATGGCGACGATCGGTTGGTGTCGCACCCACGTGAAGGTTCCGGCGCGAGGCGGTGCCATCAGCAACCGATTTCAACTCGCTGCGCTCGACGCCACACTGGTGCCGGAGGCTGATCGCGTTTCCGAAGAGAAGCTCTGGTCAAACTACGAGTACTTCCTGCGCGCGGTGTTGCCCGTCGCCGAAAAGAGCGGCGTAAAGATGGGGCTGCATCCGGACGACCCACCCATTTCTCCGCTGCGTGGCGTCGGCCGCATCTTCACTCACCCGGCTGCGTTCGCACGCGCGATGGCCCTCAGCAACTCGCCGGCGCACGGGATCACGTTTTGTCAGGCGAACTTTCGAGCCATGACCGGATGCGATGTCCAAGCGACCGCTCGACGGTTCGCTGACCGCATCGTGTTTGTGCACTTTCGCGATATCGAAGGCACTGCCGAGGATTTCACCGAGACCTTTCACGACAATGGTCCCACCGACATGCCGGCGATGCTTCGGCTGTACCATGAAATCGGATTCCGCGGGCCGATCCGGGTGGACCATGTGCCGTCCCTAGCCGGTGAGGAAGATTTGCCGCACGGCTACGCTGCGCTCGGCCGGCTTTTTGCGATCGGTTACATGAAAGGCATTCTTGATACCGCGCATATCCCTTACTCCTGATCCGTTTGCCCCTCGTTCCACTTAATCCCATGCTCCCGAAATTACCTGAAGAAAGCCTTCTCCAAAAAGAAGCCAAGATGATGAAACTCGAACGGCTGATCGCCGCCCGCGAGACGGTTTCGACGCAACCGTTTGCGTTGCCCGTCAAGGAGATGCTCGCCCGCTATGAGCAACTCTACACGGGTGCCGTCTCCGACGTGTTGCGCGAGTTCTGTCTGCTGGACCAGGCCCTCCCCGGCTACCTGCGGCCACTGAACGACGATCACGTCGTCGCGGGTCTGGCGTTCACCGTGAAGAGTGCACCCAACGTGAAAATCTCCGGAGAGATGACGTTCCGGACCGAGATGCTCGAGGCGATAAACGAGGACACGTTTGTCATGTGGGATACGAGCGATGACGCAAAGGCCACGCTCTGGGGTGGCGTCATGACGGCAACGGCGGTCGGGAAAGGCGTGAAGGCGGCGTGCATCGACGGCGGCATCCGCGACACCCGCCAGATCAACGACAAAAATTTTCCGGTTTACTACAAATACCGGATCCCGAATGGAAGTTTGGGCCGCTGTCTCATCACCCACTACCAGGTTCCGATCAAGATCGGTGATGTGCTCATCAAACCGGGAGACGTAATCCTGGCCGATATCGATGGCGTGCTGTGCGTGCCGCGCGATCTGGCCTACGATGTGTTGATTCGAGCAGAAGAAATCCGGGCGAACGAAAAGAAGATTTTCGGCTGGGTCGCCGAAGGGCAGACCGTCCAACAGATCACTGAAAAGGGCGGCTACTTCTGAACGACATGACCGCTGGTGAAAGCGAGTAGCCACCTGCGGTCTCGATCGAAAATGATCTGAGCCGACGGCAACTCCGCGCATGCCGGTTGCCGAGCGGCGACTGCCTTGATAAACGTTGTCGGTCCGCCGCGCCGTCGATCGTGGTTTCCCGCCACGCGCGTGGAGTGGAATTGACGGGCGGCCGAGGCTGGTGAAGCTGCTTCATGTTCCGGGCAGGTGCGAATTCATCGGTTGAATGTGTGGACTCCGGACTTTTGTCCGCCGATGTCTAGAGCCACGTTGACGCGGTGCCGATTCGTCGCTTCCCGTCGAACGTCGCCACCAGTTGCCGCCTGCCCGCCCTTTTATGCCTAACCCCTGGACCGGAAAAGGAAATCCCTACACGCGTGAAGAAGTGCGCGCACGACTTGAAGCAACCTGCCTGAAGGGCAATGCGATCATCGCCGCAGGCGCCGGGACGGGTATCAGCGCGAAATTCATCGAGCGCGGCGGCGCCGATCTTATCATCGTTTATAATTCCGGACGTTATCGCATGATGGGGCACGGTTCCACCTGCGGCCTGATGGCTTATGGCGACGCAAACGCGACCGCCATGGAGATTGGCGAATTTGAAGTGCTGCCCGTGGTGGACGAAATTCCAGTCATATGCGGCGTGCATGCGACTGACCCGCGCCGCCGCATGTGGCACTGGCTCGGCCAGGTGAAAGAAATGGGGTTTTCTGGCGTAAACAACTTTCCCACGCACACGATCGTGGACGGGCAATTCCGGAGTGTCCTCGAAGAGACCGGCATGAGTGTCCAGAAGGAGTACGAAATGATCGCGCTCGCCCGAAAGATGGACCTTTTCACCATCGCGTACGTGGGGAGTCCGGCCGAAGCCGCAGAGATGGCGAAGGCCGGTGCTGATGCCATCGTGGCGCACGCCGGCACCACCGTTGGCGGCAGTATCGGCGTAAACGGCGCCCTGCTCGGCTGGGATCAAACCATCAAGCTCACGCAACAAATCATCGCCGCGGCGCGTCAGGTGCGGGACGACATTTTCTTCCTGTGTCACGGCGGCCCCATCAACACACCCCAGGACGTCACACGCATGCTCATCGCGACAGAGTGCGTCGGCTTCGTCGGCGCCAGCAGCCTCGAGCGCATGGCAGTGGAGGGATCGCTGCCTCAACTCACCAGGGAATTCAAGGCGATCCCTGCCCCTGCGGCTGGAAGACGATCGCGTTAGGCGATCTCCCGTTCCCCTCGTGAACTCCAGCCCACGCTCCTTTGTTCAGATTGCGGATACGGTCGGCGAAATGAGCCCGTGGACCTATAACGAATGGCTTTGCCGGCCCGGTCTCGTGGCTGCCGATAAATTGCTGCTGGTCCGGGCGAACATGGATTCCATGCGGTGTCATCCGTTTCACTATCACCCGCACCGCGATGAGATCATCTATGTCATCCAGGGCCAGGCTGAGCAATGGGTGGGTGCCGAGTTCCGCATTCTCCAACCTGGCGAGATCGCGCACATCCCAGCGGGAGTCGTTCACGGGACGTTCAATCCCCACCGTGAGCCTCTCGTTTTCCTGGCGGTTCTGTCGCCGGCGAATCTGGAAGACGCTCTGGTCTCCACACCTGATCCCTGCGATGTATCCAACGTAGAACCGTGGGTCTCCATCCGCGCGGGCCGGCCACCCTGCGTGCTCCGCGCTTGAAGTTCCTCCAGTTACCCGGCTGCGCCATCCACCTCGTACGGCGGAGCACGCCACCGCCTGCCACCGACGGCTTTTCACTCGTGTCCGCAAGGATCCCTTGTGGTGTCTTCTAGCTGCGGCTCGTGTGTTCCCGATAGGCCTGAACGATCGCCTCGGAGAACGCGGGTTCATTGATGTGGCAAGGAACACGTCGAATCTGCCGATTCGAGTTCTGATGCACCGCACGCTCCAGTTCGGTAAATAAAGCAGCATCGGCTTCGGGGTCGTAGAACGGTTGTCCCGGCGCGTCCAGCATCGATAAGCCGCGTTCAGGGATCAGGATCAAGAGAGATGAACTCGATTGATTCACTTTGGCTGCGATCCACCGAGCTATCCGTCGGTTCTCTTCTGTCGTGGTTCGCATCAGCGTCACTTCAGAATTATGGACGTGCAGGTTCCGATGGCGGAATTTTTCGGGGACCGTATCGATTCCGCCATAGTTCACCATGTCGATTGCGCCAAGGCTCATCACATACGGTACTCCGCTCGCGATGATGCGATCGAAACGCTCGGGCCCTGCGGACAGAACACCGCCAACCACTTCGTCACTGACCTCGGTGGTCGTGATGTCCAAGACAGCATCGATGAGACCGCTTTCGACCAATTTTTCCATGGTACGACCGCCCGTACCTGTCGCGTGAAACACGAGACAATCCTTCCCGCTGACCTCCAATATTTTTCTAACGGCGTCGACGCAGGGGGTCGTCACGCCGAACATGGTCAGAGCGACCGTTTCCGTCCGGTTACTGCGTTCTGACAACGAGCCTTCCAGCATCCGGTGCTGCGCCATGCCCGCGATCGCGTGTGCGGCATTGGCTAACACCTGCCGCGAAATCCGATTGATGCCAGCAACGTCCACGACAGACGGCATCATTGTGATATCCGAACAATCGATATAATGCGCCACATTACCGCTGGCGAGGGTTGAGACCATGAGCTTGGGGACGCCGATGGGCAGCGCTCGCATCGCGCGCGTGATGAGTGACGTCCCTCCGCCGCCACCGATACCGATGATGGCCGCCAGCTTTCCCGCTGCGTGTTCCCTTGTCACAAACGCCGTCAACGCCACGGACATCGCGGCGATCGCTTGCCCCCGGTCCGGCCGCCCGAAAACCGCCTCCCTCCCCTGGGGATGACACATCGCAACCGTTTCCCTGCCCACGTCGGCGCCGTGTTCCCCCGTCCCGCCAGTACCTACGTTCACGACGGTAACATGAGTCCCCACGGCCCGCATCCGCTCAGCCACGTAGAGGATCTCCACCGCTTTCGTGTCCATGGTTGCGACAGCGTAGACACAGGGGGTAAACCGATTTTCAGACATGACGGGGGAATCCATTCTTCGGCGATTCATCTGGCCCACCCACTACGAACCGCGACGCGACCGACCACCGAACGACGGCGTTGGCCACAGAGAAGCAAACTCACAAGGAGGGAAGCATTTATTTTGCCCACGGTTCGCGCACAACCCAAGCGTTCTATCGGCACACGGGCCGGGGTAAAGCCCAACGGCGGCGGAGGATCCTGGCTCCATTTATTGATAAGCGTTGTCTGTGCCTCGCGCACATCAACAATGCGCAGGGTGACGAGCGTTTATTCTCGGGCCTCAACCCGCCATCTTTTGCTTGTTGCGGTGTTCGCGTTCGGGCCGTGTTTCCACGACAGCTTCGCAACGCCGTCGGTCACGGTCGTCGCTCGGCCGGCCGGCGGACAAATCCGCGAAGACAAGGTCTATTCTCCGACCCTTCGACAGGATATCCATCTCAATGTGTACCTGCCGGCCGAGTACGACAATAATGGTGCGCGACGATATCCCGTAATTTATCTCCTGCACGGGCGCGGGGACTCGATGCAGGCGTGGGTCAAGATCAAGGCGGATCTCGATGCGATGATTGCCGCTGATGAAATTCCCGAGGTCATTGCGATCATGCCCGACGCGCCATTCTCCCGGCGCGCGAGCTACTACATCGATTCACAGTTCGCCGGCGACTCTGTCTCCCACCTCCCTCGCGGCGAAGCTGTCGAAACCGCATTCACGACCGACTTGATCAACGCCGTTGATCACGCGTATCTCACCGCCCCCGATCGCAGCCTGCGGATCATCGCCGGATATTCCATGGGTGGCTACGGTGCCATGCACCTCGCGCTCGCGCATCCCGATCTCTTCGCGGCAGCCATTGTCCTCAGCCCGGCGGTCTATCACCCGCTCCCACCGCTGAGCTCAAGCACGCGCGAGTTCGGCGCGTTTGGGAAGGGGAACGACGTGTTCGACGACACCATCTATCGCGAAAACAATTACCCGGCTCTTCTCGCGCGCTTCCCAGCTGCCGGCCTGCCTCTCACCGTTTTCGTTGCGGTGGGTGATGATGAAATCCCTACAACCGATCCCCGGGAAGCGAGCCACGACCTCGATCTCGAAGCGCACGTCCTCTACAATCAACTCAGGCGCGTGCCGATGATCACGACGGAGTTTCGCGTCATCAATGGTGGGCACAATTGGAACACGTGGCGGCCGACGTTCGCCGAGGGCGCAAGATTCGTGTTTCGCTCCGTTCGGCACGCCGAACCGAACCAGCCAGCCCGCTGATCGAACGCGTCGAACGACGGGATTCGCTCAAAGGTCCGTGGGCTTTTCCGCGTAGATGGTAAGCCCGCGAAGCGACTGCTTGGGCGGCGGAAAGAACAGGCTGGCGAGATAACCAACGACGATGCAAACGAGGATGGAAATCGCCAAATAGAAGTACGGGTGAACCAGCTTCATGAACCACGCGACCGTCGTCACGGAAATGCTTACCGCGACTCCGATCGCCACGCCTTGCGCGTTTGCTCGTCGCGTGAACATGCCGAGCGTATACGCACCGGCGAATCCGCCACCGAGCAATCCGGCGAGTTCGATGGAGATATCGAACAACGAATGGATGTCGTAGCGCGATAGCAGCAACGCGACACCCATGCCGATGATCCCCGTCAACACCGTCATGGCTTCGGCAAAGCGCACGCTGGTCTTCGCGTTGGTCCTCTTGACCAGCTTCTCGTAGAAATCGACCGACGCCAGGGTCGCCACGCTGTTCATGATGCTCGAGAGTGTGGCCATTGCGGCAGCCAGGATCCCCGCGATGATCAGTCCTCTGAGCCCCATCGGCAACTCGGCCGCAATGAACAGGGGAAAGGTGGCGTCGATCGTCAGCATCGGGTTCATCCGCTCCGGATGCGTTTTGTAGAACGCGAACAACGCCGTCCCCACCATATAAAACATGAAGCCGCCCGGAATCATGATCGCGGCAAAGGTCCACACCGATCGTCCCGCGTCCTTGTCGGATTTGGTCGAGAGCACGCGTTGCATCAGCACCTGGTCCTTCGGAAACGTTAAGACCACGTCGAAGAGCACCAGGAACAGAAAACCCCACACCGTCGCTTTCGTTAGATCGAAGCTCCAGTCAAAGAGCTTCATTTTACTTTCAGCCGCCGCGATCGAGAAAAGCTCACCGACGCCGCCACGCAGCGAGTAGACGATGAAGCCGATCGCAAAAACAATCCCGCCCATTTTGACGATGAGTTGAACGAAGTCCGTCCAAATCACGGCCTTCATTCCACCGAGCGCTGTATAGATCATCGTGAATACGCCCATGATCAAAATACTCCAGGTCACATCAATCCCGGTGATGGTGGCAATCGCCAGCGAAGGCAGAAACAGGATTACGCTCATGCGGCTGCCAATCTGAACCGCAATGAAAAGAGCACTCGCCAGGGTACGAATGAGCGGGTGAAAGCGCGTCTCGAGATAGTGGAACACCGACATCAGGTTCAGCCGCCGCAGGAGCGGTACGATCCAAATGGCCACAAAGACGAGCGCCGCCACCGCCACCAGATTGTTGGTCAGGTACTGCCAGTTGGTCTCAAATGATTTGGCGGGAATCGCGATGTAGCTGATCGAGCTTGTATTCGCAGCGTAGAGACTCACGCCCGCCGCCCAGAAAGGAATCGACCGCCCACCGACAAAAAAATCCGAGGTCGAGACCCGCTTCTCCCGCAGATAAAAGTACAGGCCCATCCCCAACATCGAGGCAAGATAGGCAATGATGACGATCCAATCGAGCCATCGGAGCAACACGGGGCGCGACTCGATTTCGGCGTAACCAAACTCGCTGCCTCCGCCGCTCGCGGCCGGCCGCGACCACAGCATCCCGTTCCGCCAGCCAACGCCAACCTGTGCGCCCATCGCTCCGGCACCGCTCAGCTCAGCCCACGAGCCGGTGATCGTTTGAAAAGTCATCAACCGCGACGGAACTGACGCTTCCGCGCGAAGCAAAAACAGCAGATGCGCCTGGCCAGTGGCCCGAACGGCGCCGGGGACCACCGTCCCCGGTACATCGGCTCGGACCCGCCACCCCTCTTTTTCCGTCCACCGCAGCAAGCGTTCCTTCCCGCTGGTCCCATTCTCCCGCACCGTCATGAACAGTGCGGACGTTTGCCCGACCAGCGATGTCACCTGAGCACCGCTTCCCGTCAGATCTGACCAGCCGCCATGCGAAACCCATTTCGCCGCCGCTGATTTCAAGTCGAGCGAGAACAGCTCCCCTTTCCCTCCCGTATCCAAACCCGCCACATACAGTCGTCCTTGCAGCAACGCGATCTTCGCGGTCGTCAGCGGCGTTGGCATCGGCACAAGAGCAGTACGCGCCAATTTGCCCGCAGCAAAGGTTAGCCGCTCGATTCGATCGACGGGCCCGTCCACTGTCCGCGCGACAGCGGCGAACGACTGGGAGCCATCGACGACCACGCCAAGGATGATTCCCGTACCTTCTCCTTCGATTGAAGCCCACTTTTTCTGCGTCTCATCGAATTTCCACGCCACTGGATCGGTGAGCGTGACGAGCTGCCCATCCACGACCACGAGCCCGTTGATGGACGTTAAACCGACGGGCGGCTCGAACGTTCCGGTGCGAACCGAAACCAAGCTTTCCGCCCGCACCCCGATCGGCACCGCGGCAAACACAACGAGCGCGATCCAGCGCAGGGCGAGCGACCTCATCAGCGGATGCCGGCGCAGGAGGAGCCGTTGTTGATTGCGTGCACTGAAGTCATGAAGTTGCCGGTATAATCACCCGAAGGAACAATCGCGCTGTGAAGTCAGGATTCCAACCTCCGATCCTCATCGCTCGGCGAACGTGACGTGGAGTCCAATCGATGCGACGCGTGAGTAGCGCGTCGGCTCTGCGCTCAAACCGCAACGCTCACAGGCAATGAGCCTGGAGCGTTCGGATCGGAAGCATCGATTAGAACTTAATCACCCATGAAGCCGACACCACCCGGCCGCGACCGGCGAAATAGTTTTGGAACTGGTCGATCTGAGCCCAAGGGAGGATGTAGTATTTGTTGAACAAGTTTTCTACGCCGAGCGAGACGTCGCCCCATTTGGTAGTGTAGCTGGCCGTCAGATTGAACAGCGTCAGCCCGGTCGTGTGCTCTTCTCCAGACTTCCCCACATTGATGTCGCGAGACAGCAACGTGTCCTGATCAATCGTGATTCGACCGCGATTGGAGAACTGCCAGGTTGCGGAGGCGTTGATCTTATCGGGACTGACGTTGCCCATGCCTTGTTCCAGCACCAGCGGTCCACCCTCGACCAATACGGTCTTGCCCTTCGTGTGAGAATAGAGGCCGTTAAATTTAAGGGTTTTAGTCAGCTTAAACTCGCCGGTGAATTCGAAGCCGGTAATTTCAACCGGCTTGCGCTGAAGGATGAAATCTTTCGTGACCGGATCAACCGTGAGAGATGAACCCAGCGCGGAGTACGAACGGTACGCTGATGCACTGAAGCTGGCTTTCTTGCCGCGCCACGCGACGCCCGCCTCCTTGTTGTCGACCACCACGGCCTGCAGATCGAGAATGCCCTCCACCGACTGGCCGGGCGTGCTTACGTTCCGCAGCGGAATGCCAACATTCGGCAGCGTGAAACCTTTGCTATAGGAAGCGAAGACCGACCAGTCCTGGGGCAATCGCACGATCACTCCGACGTTCGGCAGAGTCTCGCTGTAGCTTAGCGTACCGCCAGAGACGGCCACACGATTACGAAAATAAGTGGTGGTGTAGCTATCGACCTCTAGAGAGCCGTCTTCGTGCCGTACGCCGCCGCTAACGGTGACGGGGCCATTCGTGTAGGATGCCTGCACGAAGGGGGCGTTGCTGATGTAATTCATCGGTGGAACCCACACCCGATTGGTCAACGCGAGAAGCTGTTGCGCCGTCTCATCGAGATAATCGTAGCCCACATTGACTTCCAACCCCTCGACATTGAAGAGCGAGCTGCGCGTCCATGAACTTCGCACGCCTTTTTTCTTCGAGTTGATTTCTGATTGATCGGTCAACGTGCCCAGCGGGGCGATGAGCGGATCCTGTTTATCGGCCCCACCCAGCTCCGCCACGAACCGCATCGCCTGCGTCGCCTTGTACGCTTGGATGTTGAGCGCTCCGCCGAAGAGCTCGTCGTTACGATAGGCGAGAGCATACTGGCTAAAATCATTGAACTCAGTTTTTGCGCCGAACGGGACGCCCCGCTTTGAGGAATCGGTGATGCCCTTGGCGCGATCGCCCAGGTCTTGAACGTAGTGGCCCAAGCCCTCGATGCGAAACTGGCTGACGGTCAGCGAGAGGCGCTGAGCATTGTTCGCTCCGAAATTATGGCCCGCTTTGATGAAGAGATTCCTTGAATCCGAATCCACCGTCGATCCGCTTTGGCTCATTCCCGTCCTTCGGCCGTGGGCATCGAAAGACATGCCACGTTTGGCGAAGGCCGCCCCGAAGATCAGATCATTCGGACCTGCCTTGTGCGCGTAGTTGAGCCCGGTCCGCCAGCTGGAGCTGTCGGTGTAGCCTTGGCCGGAAAACTTTGTTCTCAGCGTCGCCTCGCTGCCTTCCTTGGTCGGGCTCTTGGAGATGTAATTAATGATACCACCGGCGGCTCCGATACCTTCAGCCGCAGAAGGTCCATTGATGACCTCGATCTGCGCGACGATATCCATGTCCGTAAACGTTCCGTTGCGACTGCCTTCCCGCAACGGAGTGGTTTGCGAGATGCCATCGAACAACCGGAGCGCCACGCGCCCGCGCAACGTCTCTCCCGTGTTATTCATCGCCTGAGTCGCCGGCGCATAACCCGGAACCGTCCGCGCCAGCACCGCCGTGGCATCGTCCGTCAGCAAAAGCGTATTCGAAATCTCCTCCGGCGAGATCAGCATCACTGCCCCGGGAATCTGATCGATGGCCTTGGGCGAGCGGTATCCGGTCGTGACCGTGTACCTCTCCAACTGCACCGGTTCCTCCCCGGTCGCCCCGGCCTTTTTGACGCCGTCGTCAGTCACGGTCGAGGAAGGTCGCGTATCCTGGGCGTAAACAATCGTGGATGAGAGCAACAGCAGCGATGCGAGCCAGGCTGCGATGGTTCGGGTGTGGTCTGGGTGGGGTTTCATAGTTCAGAAAAGCAGGTTGAAGATGAGCGAAGCGACGGATCAGTCAGGGACGGGCCGTCGTGGAGGGTTGAATCGTCTACGCAAACGTTTGCCCAAATGGCACAGGAGCTATCGGGCGGCAAAACTTCCGCGTCCGGGCTGCATCAAGCCCGGGAAGTTGCGACGGGGCCACGCTGCGCACCACGGGCATCGCGGAAAACTGCCGCGATGAATTTCCGCAGTGAAGGCGGACCGAGAAAGGCCGAAGGGAACGGGGCATAATTGCGCTTGCGCGACGTGCGGGGTAAACGTTTCAGTGATTGAGCAAACGTTTGCACGACCGATCGTTTTAATTTTATTTCGCATGTCAACTTCTTTGGCGCTACGTACCTTGAATTACCCCATGCAGCGTCCTCTCCAGCTTGTCTTGCCCCGCGACGTTTCACTCGGCGGGCTGCTCGGCCAGGCGCTTCAGGCGAACATCAGCGGTCACCTGAAGACCTTTATTCAGGACGAAAAAAGTCAGCCCATCGCCCTCTTCTCTCCTGCCCACGTGGCGCACAACCATGAGGGCGATTGGTACGGCGAGCACGCGGGCAAATGGCTCTATGCCGCGGCGCGGGCGGCGCACCGCACCAGTGATGCCGGCCTGGCCGCAAATGTCTGTCGCGTCGCCAACTACCTCGCATCCGTGCAGGAACCCAGCGGCTACGCGGGAACGTATCCACCCGAGCGGCGGTTCATGCGTAAAGTTCCACCGGGACCGCGGACATGGGACGGCGCACCCGGCCAGCGCACCTGGGATATCTGGGTTCACAGTTATCTGATCCTCGGGCTGCTCGAGACCCATAAATATTTTCCGAATCCCACCTACCTCACGGCCGCGCGTCGCATCGGCGATCTTTGCTGGCACACGCTCACCACCGGCGGAATCAATATCACCACGCTCGGCAATCATCATGGACTGTCGGCCACCGTCCTGCTGGACCCGGCGGTCGAGCTCTACTTTGCAACAGGCGAGCAGCGATACCTCGATCTGGCCAAGCTCGTGCTCGAGCAAGCCAACCAGCAACCCGCTTTGGAACTGTTGGATCAGTCGATCGCCGGCACAGATGCGGCAGCAATCGGCACCGGCAAGGCGTATCAATTGTCCTGGAACTGGGTGGGCATGGCGAAGCTGTATTCAGCGACCGGGGATGGGCGGTTTCTTCAAGCCGTGCAGGCGATGTGGGAGAACGTCCGCCGCTATCACCTCACCTTGGGCGGCGGACCTTGGGGCGGCGTGGCCCATCGGTCACGCGAAGTCTTCAATTCCCAAGTCGCATTCAGTCCTTACGGCTACGTCGAAACCTGCTCCACGTTATCCTGGATCCAGCTCAATCGAGAGCTCCTCGGGATCACCGGCGAAGCGAAATACGCGGAGGAGATCGAGAAGTCCGCCTACAACGACCTGCTGGGCGCCCAAGCGCCGGCCGGCGACAACTGGTGCTACTATTCCTTTCCGAATGGCCGGCGCGTGTTCACCACCTACTGGCGTTGCTGCAAATCAAGCGGTCCCATGGCTCTCGAGGAACTCCCGTGTATTGCCTATTCGACGACGCCCGCCGGTGACGTGGCCGTTAACCTGTATGGTCCGGGCGATGCCACGGTGCAGACGCCGGCTGGCGGCGCGGTGAGATTGAGACAGGACTCCGGCTATCCACTCGATGGTTTGATTCGCCTCACCGTCATTCCGGAACGGGTGGCAACGTTCGGCGTGCTCGTGCGAATTCCCAGCTGGTCAGAGGGCGCATCAATCCAGGTAAATGGCGTTCATGCTGGAGTGCCGGTGAACCCCAACACCTATGCCACGCTTCGCCGCGAATGGCAACCGGAGGACGTGATCACGATGAATTTCGCGATGCTGCCGCGACTGCAGGAGCAAACGAACCGAAACGTGCAGGAGTCACGAACCCCGGAGGGTGCCGTAGTACGTCAGGAGGTCCTCCGGTTCGACTACGTGGCGATCACGCGCGGGCCGTTGGTTTATGCCACCGGCCTGATCGATGGTTTCAAGACGGAGGAGACGATCCGCTTACCGGACGATCGCACAACGGTGTCAATGAAGGTGCTGCCGCCTGCACCCGGGAGCGAAGCTCCGCGCATTCAACTCGATCCGGGCTATCGTTCCCCATTGGAGTTCAGGCCTTATTACGAAGCGGGTGGCCGCGCTGACGGAACCTGGCGCCTGACCTGGTTGCAACTCGCTCCCAACCCCTGACTCCTCCTCAAACCGAATGTTACGTATTACGTAACATTCGTACCCGGGCGTCGGCGACAGATTACGCGCGTTTCGCAGGGTATGAGCGCTGCTTGAGAAAGCGCTCCAGCTCCCGCCGTTTTGGCATCGCGTCGGCGGCGCCTCGCTTGGTGATCGACAGGGCTGCGACCGCATTCGCGAAGCGCGCGGCTGCGGGTATGTCACCCGGAAAGCGGATCAGGCCGGCGGCGAACCCGCCACAAAAGGCGTCGCCCGCGCCGGTCGTATCGACGGCCTGAATGCCCTCATACGCCGGGATGAACAGCGAGCTGTCAGACTGTGAAACGAAGCAGCCTTTGCTTCCGAGGGTGATGATGACAGTCGGAACACCGATCCGGCGACAGAGGTGGTGCAGCTCCGTCCAATCCAGCGCGTGCAATTTTTCCTCGTTGAAGTCCACCAGCCCAAGCTGCGGAAGAACGCGAACCAGCGCGACAAACTCGCTCTCATTCGGAATCAAAACATCAACGTGCTTCAACAGCGCCGGCCTGAAATCTTCCCGCATTGGCGCAGGATTGAGAATGGCCAAAATCTTCCGCTTTCGCGCCGTCCTCAAGACGTGCGCCGTGGTCGTGAGATTGGATTCAAACTGAACCACGACCACCTTTGCTTCGGCGAAGAGCGAGTCCGGTACATCGGTGGGAGCGACGAAGGCGTTCGCACCCGGCTCAATCACGATTTCATTCTGCCCGTCCTTGTTGATCAGGATCACTGCCGTCCCGGTCGAACGGCCCGGTTTCTCGACCAGTCGACAGCCGATGCGCTCGCTTCGGTAGAAACGTTGGACCCGGTCCTTGAAAGAGTCTTTGCCCATCGCCCCAACGAAAAATGTCCGGGCGCCCGCCCGACCGCACGCGATCGCCTGATTCGATCCTTTGCCGCCCTGCCCCACGCTGAGACGCGCCATGATCGTCTGACCACGGGTTGGAAAATCGTCACAGGCGAAGATCATGTCTTGCATGATGGAGCCAACGACGACGACTTGGGGAAACGGGGTCATGATCAACGGGGAGGATGCGCGGGCCGTCGTCAGTGCCGCTCGGTCGCAGCGCCGGGAGTTACTGCGAGCGCAGCCGACGATTCGCGCAAACGTTTGCCTGAACTACAGTCGCGGGTCAAGTGGAACTGAGCCCAATAGCGCCTTCGAGCAATGTCCGCCCGGAGCAATCACTCTGATGAGTCGTTCACCCGCGCCAGAGAAACAAGAAGGCTCCAGCGTGAGTTCGTGCAGAATCCCTAGCAGGATTTTCGAATGATCAGAGTCGGCAGCAACTTGAGGCTCGTGGCAGGGCGGCCCGGTTCCTCAATCCGCTTCAAAAGCAGTTCCGCTGCGCTTTTTCCCACCTCGTAGGCCGGTTGCCGCACCATGGTGAGCGGTGGATTGAAAACGTCCGCCAGCGGCAACTCGTCGAAACCAACGATCGCAATTTGTTTGGGGATTCGCAGCCCACGGGCGGCAATCGACTCCAACGCGCCTGCCGTCATCAGGCCATTGCAGACAAACAGCGCCGTCGGCGGATTCGCCAGCGCAAGCAATTCCTCCGTTAGCCGCTGACCGCTCTCCTGCTTGTAATCGCCGAAGCGAAGGAGATCCGATTTGACGGTGAGTCCGGCAGCGGCATGCGCGTCCTTATAGCCCCGAAATCGTTCGCGGCCGGTCGAGGAATCCGCAGGTCCTCCGATCAGCCCAATGCGGCGGTGACCTTGCTTGATGATGTGTTCGACGGCCGCAAAGGCTCCGCTGTGGTTATCAATCTCAACCTTGTCGAGATTTCCACTCGAGAGGCTGCGATCGACACAGACGACCGGCGTGCCGTTTTCCACCACCTGCAGGACCGCCGGATCGTTCTCATGAATCGGCGGGAGAATGATGCCGTCAACGGACTCGGCCTGCATGACATCCAGATAAAACCGTTCCTTGTCAGGATCTTCGTCGTAATTACAGAGGAGCACCGCGAAATTGTTGCGGTACGCGACGTCTTCCACGCCCCGGGCCAGGTCGGCAAAAAAGATGTTTTGAATATTCGGAATGATGAGACCGAGCAGATGCGTACTGCCATCGCGCATTCGCAAGCGCCGGGCCACCCGGTTCGGCTTGTACCGAAGCTCCTTCATCGCCTTGAACACCCGAGCCTGCGTATCCGCACCAATCTTACCGGTCTTGTTGATCGTGCGGGAAACAGTCGAGATGTTCACCTTGGCGCGGCGAGCAACATCGACGAGGCTGGGCTCTTTTTTCATATGAAAGGGCAGTGGCTTGCGAAGGCTTGAGCACAAGCCGCGCAGGTCACAGTCGGGAAGCTGTACCGATCGCGAATTGGCTGGCAAGCCCGATGCACGACAGAGGCCTCGCCCGAAAGCCACAATTTGATAGACACGCCCAAATTCGGGTGCAAACGTTTGCCCCGCTGAGGTCGATTGCACCCCACCCCGCCGGCCTTCCTTCCCCTTTTTGCCGCAAACCGTATTCTGTCCTGACGTGAAATCCGACTCACCCGACGCCAGCCCCCGTTCTGTCCGCCCGCTGGGCAAACCTCAACGCGCTCCCGTGGCCCAGATCGCGGAGTACCAGCTCTCTCATTTCTCGACGGGGGCCCATCTGCCCACGCCCGGTAAAATGCCGGGCTGGCCGATGAACAACATCGGACAATGGCGAATCGAGGTGAATGATCACGTGGAGGCGTGGCTGCGCGACTTGCGCGAATGGCGTCACGAACACCACATTCGGATGGGGTACAACGACGCGCAATATCGTCGACCCGAGCTCGCCTGGTCGCAGCGAAATTTCGTTCACACGCAAATGATGGTGGAGGACCGTTTCTTCTATGATCCCGTGTCGGGCCGCTACACGGTCGACCGTTATCTCGACGATCTTGAACGGCGCTTCGGCGGGATTGATAGCGTGTTGATCTGGTATGTTTATCCGAACATCGGGATCAACGATCGTAATCAAACCGACCTCGCCAGCGATTTACCGGGCGGACTGGCGGGACTTAAGGGCGCCGTCGCAGATTTTCATCGGCGAGGCGTAAAAGTGTTCATCCCGACCATGGCTTGGGACAACGGCACGAAACCCACCGGCACCACGGACTGGGACGCCGTCGTTCGTCTCGCTCAAGCCGTCGACGCCGATGGCGTTAATGGCGACACCTACAACGGAGTGCCTCGCGCGTTCCTTGATGCGTCCGAAGCCATCGGCCGACCGCTGGTTTTCCAACCCGAGTCGGTGCCCACCTCCGACGAGGGGCTCATCTGGAATCACCAAAGCTGGGGCAAGGCGTCCACCGAGATTATTCCCGCCGTCAGCAAACTGAAATGGCTCGAACCGCGCCATCTGGTCAACGTGGAGAACCGTTGGGCCCGCGATCGCACGGACGACTTTCACTACATCTTCTTCAACGGCCTGGGCTACGTCGCCTGGGAAAACGTGTGGGGCGTTTGGAATCAGTTCACGCCCCGCGATGGAGAAGCGTTGCGCCGCATCGCCACCTTGCAGCGAAAATTCGCGTCGCTGCTCGTCAGCCCGGATTGGGAGCCGTACGCGTGCGCGCTGCAACAGGGCGTGTTCGCCACGAAATTTCCGACCGCGAAGGCCACGCTCTGGACCATCGTGAATCGCAACGAGTACGACATGGTCGGCGACCAACTGCAGGTCTCACATCGCGAAGGCCGGACTTACTACGATGTCTGGAACGGCGTCGAGCTGCAGCCCCGCGTAGTCGACGGTCGGGCCACGGTTTCCGTGCCGCTTGAAGCGAGAGGCTACGGAGCCGTGCTGGCGATTGAGGCAAACTCTCAAATCGAAGGCCTCACGGCCTTCCTATCGCGGATGCGGGAATTCAGCCTGGTCCCGCTTCAAACTTTATCCAATGCCTGGCAGGCACTCCCCCAGCAGGTGGCGCCGATCGCGGCCACCAAACCACAGTCGGCGGCTCCTCCCGGGATGGTCACGGTGCCAGCCGGGGAGTTTGATTTCAAAGTCAGCGGAATCGAAATCGAGGGGTACACCTGGAAAGGATTGGACTTTCAATACCCGTGGGAAAACTCGGCACGTCGCTCGCACCTGCATCGGATGAGCCTGCCGGCATTTCACATCGACCGGTATCCGGTGACGAACGCGGAGTTCAAACGGTTCCTCGACGCCACAGCGTATCGTCCTGCCGACGCTCACCATTTTCTCCACGATTGGAAGAACGGCTCTCCGCCGACAGGTTGGGAAAAGAAACCGGTGACCTGGGTATCGCTCGAAGACGCGAGGGCGTATGCTACATGGGCGGGCAAACGCCTGCCCCACGAATGGGAGTGGCACTACGCGGCGCAAGGCACCGACGGACGCCTCTACCCTTGGGGCAACGACTGGAACGTGTCGGCCATGCCGCCCGGAAATCGCGGACGAACCGTGCTCCCCCCGTCCGACGTGGATGCCCATCCCGCTGGCGCGAGTCCGTTTGGCGTCATGGATCTGGTGGGCAACATCTGGCAATGGACCGACGAGTTCATCGATGTTCATACACGCGCCGCGGCGTTGCGCGGAGGAAGCTCCTACCAGCCGCAGACCTCGCACTGGTATTTCCCCCAGGCGTATCAACTGGATCAGCACGGCAAATATCTTTTGATGTCGCCCGGGAAAGATCGCAGCGCCATGCTTGGGTTCCGCTGCGTCGTTGACGCCAGCTGAAGCTCTTCTCCGCTCATGCGCAGCAAACTTTTTGTCCCGGCCTGCCGTCCGGAATTGTTCCCCAAAGCGCTCGCCAGCGCAGCAGACAGCATCTGCCTCGATATGGAAGATTCGGTGCCCACGGAGCGAAAGGCGGAAGCTCGCGCGACGGTCGCACAGGCGCTGCGCTCCGCGGAATTTACCGCTTCGTCCAAAGTGATCATTGTCCGCGTCAACGCATGGAACTCTGCGGACGGCGCGGCGGACCTGGCGGAAGTAGTGTGTCCTCGGCTCGACCTGTTGAACGTGCCAAAAATCGAGTCGGCCGACGAGATTCGCGCGCTCTGCGAAAGCCTATTGCAGCTCGAACATCGTGGCCGCCTTGCGCGGCCGACTAAACTTTTGACCAATATCGAATCGCCGCGGGGATTGCAGCGCGCTGCGGAGATCGCAGAGGCCGATCCCCGAGTCGTAGGATTGCAGCTGGGATTTGGCGACTTGTTTGAGCCGCTTGGAATCGATCGAACCAACGGCGAAGCCGTCCGCCAGGTGCAGCTCTCGGTCCGGCTCGCTGCGGGCCACGCCGGAATTTGGGCCTACGACGCGGCATTCGGAAACATCAAGGATCCGGCAGGATTCAAGTCGGAAGCCGCCGCCGCGAAACGCCTCGGGTTTCTGGGCAAGACCTGCATTCATCCGAGCCAGATCGCACTGGCGAATGAAGTTTTTCAGCCCAGCGCAGACGACATCGCGTGGGCCCACCGCGTCGTTAACACCGCAGCCGAGATGAGTGCGAAAGGACTCGGCGCGTTTTCGTTGGATGGACGGATGATCGACAAACCATTTTTAGAACGAGCACGTCAGATCGTAGCGGTGAGCAGAAATGATCCTGCGTCCGGGAAATAAATTCTCATGCCTCTGAAGCAACGCGACTACACGCCCGACGCGCGCGGACCTTTGTCGGATCTGCGGGTCCTCGATCTATCGCGACTTTTCGCAGGGAACGTCTTGAGCCAGACATTGGGTGACTACGGCGCCGAGGTGATCAAGATCGAGCCGCCCGAAGGCGACACGCTGCGTGCGTGGCAAACCAATGGGATTTCAACTCACTGGAAGATTTATTCCCGTAACAAGAAGAGTGTCGCCCTCGATCTCCGTAAGCCAGCAGCCATCGAGTTGGTGCGTCAGTTGGTTCCATCGGCGGCTATTCTGCTGGAAAGTTTTCGTCCCGGCATTCTCGAAAAAATGGGTCTGTCGCCTGCAGAACTTTTGGCGCTCAATCCGAAACTCGTGATCGTCCGCATTTCCGGCTGGGGCCAGGATGGCCCCTACAGCCAACGCCCGGGATTCGGCACCGTGATTGAGGGGATGTCGGGATTTGCGTCCTTCAATGGCTTTGCGGATCGCGAACCCGTCCTGCCTCCCATGTACCTCGCGGACGGCGTGGCTGGTCTCTATGGCGCTTCGGCCGTGATGATCGCATTGCGCGAAGTTGAACACAACGGCGGTCAGGGTCAGGTGATCGATCTCCCCCTGCTCGATCCCCTGTTCGCCATTCTGAGCCCGCAAGCGGCGAACTTTCGCCTCACGGGAACAGTGAAACCGCGGACCGGCAGCCGCTCCACGAATTCGGCGCCGCGGAATGTCTACCGCTGCAAGGATGGGAAATTCGTGGCGTTGTCGGGTTCGACCCAAGGCATGGCCGAGCGGCTCTTTCGGGCCATCGGACGCGCGGAGTTGGTTGACGATCCTCGCTTCCGCACGAATTCGAATCGTCTCAAGCATGCGGACGAACTTGATCAGATCATCGGCGCCTTCATTGAGCAGCGGACGCAGGAGGAATGCGTGGCTTTCTTCGAACGCGCGGATGTCACGGTCGGCCCGATCTACGACGTCACGCAAATCCTCGAAGATCGTCACTTCATCGAACGCGAGATTGTGGCTGATTACCCGGATACCGAGACGACCACGATCCCGATGCATCACGTCGTGCCGCGATTGCTGGCGACGCCCGGTTCGATCCGATCGCCGGCGCCCACGTTGGGCCAACACAATCGGGAAGTACTCAAAGAGCTTGGCATTGATGAACAGGCGTACGCCAAACTGTGCAAAGAGGGCGCAGTCAAAGAAGCGTGATCAATCTGTAGCGGCTTGCCGGATGCGGTCGGAGGCTTAAGCCGAACCGGAGAAGTCCCCTCGTCCGCAACGCCGAAAAGCGCCCGACTCTTCCACAGTCGTGTGCCGTCTATCGAACCGCGGCGGGCGGCGTTTTCAGCAGCACAGTGACCGCGATACGATGGAGCGCAGCGGAACGGTGTTTCATGCGATCTTCGCCACCGATGCAGTAAACGAACTCACCGCATCTCACCAAACCCACCTGGCCGGGATACGGCAGCACGGGGGCGGGACGGTACGTATCGGCGGCGACATCATAAATGAACGCGCGATCCGTAAACGCATCAGCGCCGTAGCCTCCGGCAAGGTAGATGTGATGATCATCCAGCGCGACGGCCGTCACACCACGCGCTGAGAGCGGATACGGCTTCAACGCACGCCAGCGATTCTGGCTGACTGAAAATGCATAGGCTTCGGAGAAGTTCGCGATCGCATTCGTGGCTGCATCCCATTTCACACCCGCAAAAAGGAAAAGTTCACCGCTGATGACCGCACTCGCCGCGACGCCAAAGCCGGGTCCGGGATATTCGGCCAAGGTGCGCGCCGCGCCCGTTTTCACGTTAAGCGCCGTGGTCGCTCGTCCGAGTCCTTTCACGTTCGCCGCGTCGTCCGCGCCGCCGACGGCGATGAGCTCATCGTTGATCACCCCACCTGCGCCGACCACCGCCGGCTGGGTCAAGCCACCGGAGTTGCTCACCGTTACGCGACCGCGCGCGATCCGAATCAATCCCGGCCAGGGATGCTGACCGGTGGTTCCGCCGACCACGACAAACGCACCGTCGCTTTTGCCGCCGATGCCGTAGGCGAGCGGTTCGGCCAATGGATCCAACGTGGTCCACGTCGACGTTGCAGGGTCAAACTGATGAACGGTGGAGAGCCAGGCCTTCTGCTCACTTTGCCAATTCGTTCCGCCCACCACGACGACCTTCCCGTCGGTCTCGCCAGCCACAAAGCCGCCATTGGGCGCAGGCAGGTCCGGTAGTTTCTCCCACGCATCCGCGGTAACGAGGATCGAAGTGATCATAAGAATTCCAATGACCGACCTCACCCAGCCTTCAAGGCGATGTCGCTTCCTGGTAGAACGTCCAGTGTCGGGGCAGCTGTGCGAGGGAGTGGTTGTCATCGAAAATTGCTCTGCGACGAGGCAACGGCACCGCCCAAGTTCAGCCTGCGATCTCAGAGATGCGCCGGCTCGAAGAGGTCAGCGCGAAAGCCCATACCGTCGGCCCCGCTCACCGCGTCGCTGATCTGTTGCTGGCAGTGTTCTGTGAGCGGATAGCCCAGGTGATTCGCGCGGGTGGAGAACAGCTCCATCTGCACGAGCAATTCCTTCAATCCGGTCATCCAGCACTCAATCTTCGATCCGCCGTAAACGCGCAGCATCAAATCATTCATTCGCGACTGCCATCGCGTGGCTTCCGTCGTCTCCCCCAGCCTGACCGACCGCAGAATGCGATGCGCCAGGCCCGCGTTGAAGATTCCTCCTCCCAAAAGCAGTCCGTCGTATCCAGCTTGTAAATAGCTCACGCAGTCAAACTCGTCGCCGTCCAGCAGCACCAACTCCGGACGGCTGCGGCGAGCGGCCAGGAAAACCTCGCGGTGTGCCGGCAGCTGCGAACTGTCCTTCACCATCATCACGCCGGGTTCATCCAACAACGCGGCAAGATGCGAATCCGGCATCATGTAGGGACTCGCCTTCCCGCGATCATAGAAACCCACCGGCAGTGCACTGCCCCGAGCGATCTCGCGATAGTATTCCAGCTGACGATCCGCCGTGGCGTTCAGCATGAAGTAAGGCTGCGCGACCACTGCGATCTGCGCGCCCCAGTCCGCCGCCAGCACACAGTTCTCCAACGTGCGATCGATTGAATTATCCGTGACCTGCGCAGCGACCCACAGTCGTCCTGCTGCCGCGGCCGCCACCGTTCGAATCATCGTCTCTCGATCATCATCGCGCAGCCACGGGCCTTCGCCACAGGTCCCTGCCAGCATCAGACCGGACACGCCCATCTTCACATGATGCTCCACGAGACGATGGACCGACGGAACGTCCACGCGTCGCTCCGCCGTCAACGGCGTCGGCGTTGCAGACCAGATACCACCGGGAATTTTGCTCGTCGCCATGAATTCAGATTCTCCGCGCGTCGTCAGGCGCCAGTGAAGCTGGCAAGTTTCGGTCCCGTAGTTCCCACGTCGATGCGGAACACGTACCCTGCTTCCGGCTCGGATTTTTCCTTCCCCTCGTCGACCGCCGTGGTGACGAACAGCTGATCGCGTCGCGGTCCACCGAACGCGCAGCTCGTCACGTTGGCGACCGGCAGGGAAATTGTGCTCAGGAGCTTTCCAGCCACCGGATCCCAGCGCGTCACCTTCGCTCCACCCCAGTGAGCCACCCACAAACAACCGTCCACATCCATGCAGCAGCCATCCGGGTAACCATCGGATTCACTCAGCTGAATGGCGACGCGTGGTGATCTCAACGAGCCGCTTTCACCCTCGAAATCGAACGCCTGGACCCTGCGCGTCGGTGAATCGATGTAGTACATCGTTCGCCCGTCCGGCGCCCACGCGATGCCGTTTGAAACGCTGATGCCATCCCTCACTCGCGCCACCGTCCGATCGTTTCCGATACGATAAAGGTGCGATTGTCCCGACCGATCATCCAGCGCCAGAGTGCCCGCCCAGAAACGTCCTTGCGGGTCCACCTTCCCGTCGTTGAAGCGAAAGTGTTGCGGGTCGTGATCAGGCGCCGATGCGTAAGGCGAGACCACACCACTCTGCGGATCAATCAGGAAAATCCCTTCGCGCAACGCGGCGATCAATCCGCCACTCTTCGTCTCGACGACAGCACCCACCATTTGAGGCAAGTCGATGACTCTGGGCTCCGCGTTCGTGAGATCGCGCTCGAAGAGCTTCTGTCCGAGAATATCGATCCACCACAAGGTTTGCCGGGCCTCGTGCCAGCACGGGCCTTCGCCAAGCCGGGCGCGAACGGCCTGGAAAACCTCCACCTTTGCAAAGCGCGCCATGATCGAGTGCGGAGCGATACGGTCGAACTACGCGGAAGGCTCGAGCGCGACAGGATTTGTCAGCTGGCCGATTCGCTCGATATCGATCGTCACGACGTCGCCCGCCTTCAACCAGCGCGGCGTCGGCTTGGTTGCCATCCCCACGCCATGGGGCGTTCCGGTAAGGATGACGGTGCCCGGCACAAGGGTCGTACTACCACTGAGGAATTCAATCAGCGTGGGTATGTCGAAGATCATGTCCGACGTGGTCCAATCCTGAACCGTCTGACCGTTCAGCCGCGTCGCGATCTTGAGCGCATTGGGATCGGGAATCTCGTCGCGCGTCACCAGCCGCGGCCCGAGCGGACAGAACGTATCGAAGAACTTGCCACGGCACCACTGGCCGCCGCCCTTTTTGATTTGCCAGTCGCGGGCGGACACGTCGTTCGCGCAGGTATAGCCGAGCACGTAGTCCAGCGCCTGCGCGCGGGTCACATTCTTGCAGGCGCGGCCAATCACGACGGCGAGCTCGCACTCATAGTCCACTTCGTGGCTCGCGAGGTGCGTTGGAATGTAGATCGGATCGCCCGGATGCTGAAGCGTGTTGATGCCCTTGACGAACAGCACGGGCAGCTCTGGCGCCTTCATGCCGGATTCCGCCGCATGGTGGCGGTAATTCAGGCCCACGCCGAGAATCTGGGTTGGGACAACCGGCGAAAGCAGTTTCGCCACGGTCGCTTTCTCGCTGGTGACCTGGTGCGCGCCGAACACATCTCCGGAGATGCGATGCACGCTGCCATCGGTTTGTTCAGAGCCGTAGTGGGTTTGGCCCGCGGCATCACGATATCGAACAATTTTCATAGGGGAAACTTAGGACTTGGCCACCGCGACGCACTCGATCTCGTAGTGCAGCGTGGGCGGCAGACAATTCGTGATCGTCGTGCGCGTCGGAAAGGGAGCCGAGAAATATTCCCGATACAATTCGTTGTAGCGCGGCACATTCACCGCATCCCGGACATAATTGCGCGTCTGCACGACGTGGCTGAGATCGCTGCCGGCCGTCTCCAGCACCTTGCGCAGGTTCTCCACCGAACGACGGAACTCGCCTTCAAACGTGTCGGGCACGACCTTGCCAGTCGCGTCCACCGACGCCTGACCGGACACAAAGATCAGATCGCCGACCCGCACCGCGGGGCTGAACGGGAGATGCGAGACCGGGGTATCTTTTTCAACCGGATAGGAAACGGTGGGGTTCATGCGTATTTAAATTCAGGTGCTGTCTCGGGATCCAGCGGGTAGAGGGGACGTTTCAGCTTCTTCCAAGGCAGCGACGCCAGATTGCCGGTGCAAGGCCCGGGCGTGTCGACGTAAAAAGTCGCCCCGGTGATGGAGTCGTAGGCGCGCTTGTGCGCGACCGCCGCCTTGACGCCGATGACGGCGAAGTCGCGCGGCTCAATTCCCTGGCTGCGCAATTGGCCCAAATCGAACGGAGCCGTCTTCCGACTGGTCAGCAGGATTGTGAGGTCGCCGCTCTTGATCACCGCACACGCGCCCATCTCGATGTGAATGCCATTCATCGAGGCGAGGTGGCTCTGCTTGTCTTCAAGCGTGAACTTCCCGTCGCTCCGAGAAACGAACGTGGCGGACAATTCCACCGGTCCTGCATCCAGCTTGGATCCGCGCCCACCCACGGACAGCGTCCGCTTCTGACCCGGAGCCACTCCGTCCAAAGCAGCCACGGCGAGCGGATCATTGATAATCACCAGCGACCGAGCGACGCGATGTTTCAGCAGCGCGCGCAGCACACCTGTGCCGTCACCTGGCGCACCTCCTCCGATGTTGTCAGACGGTTCGACCAACAAGACGGGCCCGTTGACGGCGGGCGCATCTTTCAACGACACGACCACCTCGTCGACGGGCGGGTACGTGATCGTGCCGCGCGATCGCAGCATCCACGCGAGCCGCGCGCCTGCTTCGAGGTGAATGCGCGCCGTTTTGAGTTCTGCGGTCGTGATGACGCTCAGCGAGCAGCCGGTGTCGGGCGTGTCAGCGAAGGAATAACCGGCCGCCACGTTACAGGCCCAAATGGTTGCATGCAGCGTCTCGAGTTTCTTCGCGAAAATTTCGAGCGACAGCATGGGATCCGCGTGCGTACCCGTTCCCGGCGGCGCCCACATCAAGGGCGGGCGACACCACACCATGCGCGGGATTTCCTTGTCGCGCAGACAACGGCCCAGCAAAGCCGCGCCTCGTCGGGCCGACTGCCGCGCGTCGGTGTGTGGGTTTTCGCGATACATCACGAGGCCATTCGCGTGCTCACACATCCGAGCGCTCACGTTTGCGTGCAAATCAAGGACGCCAAAGATCGGAACCTTCTCCGCGCCGGGGAGCGCCCGCAGCCGCTCAAGCAATTCACCTTCGACGTCACTATGCGTCTGCGTGGCCATCGCGCCGTGCAACACCAGGTAAATGCCTTCGACGCCGGCCGCGAGGACCGGCCGCGCCCGCGTCTCAAACTCTTTCCAGTACCGTTCGAACATCGCGTCCTCCACGGTGCCGCTCGGCGTTGCGCGCGCGTCGATTGTTGGGATGACCTCCCAACCGAGCACGGCGGCTTGCTCGAGGAAGCCGTCGGTCGGCGACGCGTCGCCCCGTTTCGCCAGGATCTCCTGATCGAACACGACCTCAAAATCGTCCCAACGCGTCACCTCCTCGAGAAAGGTGTGCGTCTCATGAAAAAGTCCGGCGAACAAGATTCGTGGTTTCATCACTGAAGCCACGTTCAGGCCGGAGCTTTCCACGTAGCCGCGTGCCGCGCAAAGGCCCGCTCGGCGCGAACCAGTGCCTCATCGATGTGGCTGTCACGATGCGCCAGGCTGATTGACCAAAGGCCTCGCTCGATCGCGCGGACGCCTTCTTCGAGGAGACAGCGACGCAGATGCGCCCAGCGTGGCGCGTCATGGCGCTTCACATAGTCGCGATAATCCCGAACTTTGCCCGGCTCGGCCCCCGGTTTCAGCATCACCGTATGGAAAATGAGATCCGCGCCTTGCGGATACATCGGAACCTTGTGCCGATGCGCCAGCTCGACCAGGCCCGCGATCAGGCGCGCGCCCAATTTCTGAATACTCGCAGGATGGTCCTTGCCCAGCGCGATCACTTGATCGAGCGACCACTTGCTGGCGGCCAGACAAAGCGGGTTGCCGTTGAGCGTACCCGCATGAACCACTTCTCCGGAAAGGATCTTGGCCATGGCCGCCTTCGTCCCGGCCAACGCCGCGAACGGGGTGCCGCCGCCGACCGCTTTCCCCAATACCGTCAGATCGGGTCGATAGTTGTAGTAGCCCTGCGCACACGACGCGCCGAAGCGAAAGCCCGTGATCGTCTCATCCGAAATCATCAGCATTCCGTCGCGATCGCAAAGTTCGCGAATCGTGTCCATCAACCCGCTCACCGGCTCGATGCAGCATGTGTTGCAGAGCGCCGGCTCAAACACGATCGCGGCGATCTGGCCTTTGTAACGATCCACCAGGCGCCGGAGGTGCTCGGGATCGTTCCAGCGCGCGACGACAAACTGGTCGAGCACAGCTGGGATCACTCCCTTGCTCGGATGGGTCCGCGCCGGGTTCTCGTCGTCACCCCAACGGTCCATCGGATTCGCGAATCCCACGAGGCCTTCGTCACTCCAACCGTGATAGTGCCCCTCAAAACGAAGAATCAGCGGCCGGCCGGTGTGCGCGCGCGCCAGACGGAAAGCCGCGATGACGACTTCGGTGGCGGAGTTATTGAACCGCACCAGCTCGGCCGACGGAACCATCGACTGAATCCGTTCTGCGACTTCGATCTCCAACTCGCATTGCGCTGCCCAATGTGTGCCGAGCCTGGCCTGCGCGGCAATTGCGTCTGCCATGCCGGCCGGCGCGTGACCATAGAGCAACGCGCCCTGGCCGAGTTGGAAATCAAGATAGTGATTGCCGTCCGCATCCCACAGGTCGGCACCGCTGCCTTTGGTGAAGTACAAGGGGACCGGCGCCTCCATCTTGCGGATACCGCTATTGACGCCGGCTGCGATGCTACGGGTCGCGCGATCAAACAGCGCTTGGGAACGGGCAAAGGTATAGGGCATGGGAAAAAAGAGAAACGAAGCTCAGGCCTGGGCGGCCGCTTTTTGACCCGTCTGCAGCAACGCCTCGATGAGCGCGGTGCGATGCGTGGCGGGAAAGCGATGAATCGGAACCGAAACACTGACCGCGGCGAGCGGCTCACCGAGCGCCACGAGAGGAGTCGCGATGCACGCGACGCCCGCCACCGTTTCCTCTTCCTCCAATGCGAAGCCGCGCGCCCGCGTGGCGGCGAGTTCCTTCTCCAGCTTCGCTCGCGCCACCGCCCGTCCACGGCTTGGCAGCGTCGCACACGCCTTGCCCACCAGTCTCCCCTGCTGTTCGCCCGGAAGGTGCGCGACAATCGCGCGGCCCAAGGCGGTGGTGTGAAACATGTCGCGCGCCCCGGGTTTCACGATCCAGCGCAAAGCCTGCGTCGTTTCCACGACGTGCGCGTAACGGATGTAGATGCCTTCAAGCAGACCAAGATTCACCGTCTCGTCGAATTTCGCGTGCAGCTCGGTCATTAACGGCAGTGCCTTGCGGCGCACGGCCTCATCGCGCCCGTATTCAACGAGTGAGTTCAGTCGATCCGACAAGGCGTAGACGCCACCGCGATCCGTCTGCTCCACGTAGCCCAGGTCACGCAAGCTGCGCAGGATCCGGTAGACCGTTGGTTTCGGCAGCCGGCTTTCCTCCGCCAGCTCCGCGAGCGTGAGCTCCCGGCCGGTGCGGGCGAGCACCTCGAGGATGCTGAAAGTCTTGTCGATAACGGCAATGCTCATGGGTTTTTAGCTTGCAGGCCAATTCACGATGCGAAACGTTCGTTTCGTCAATCAAAATTCCCGGTATGCTCATTGACTGTCATAATCACCTCGGAGTTGATCTGTTTTTCTACTGCAACGGCTACCATCCCTACGCCCAGGATCTGCCGGCGTTGGTGACGGAGGGGCGGCACTGCTCCGTCGATCGGTGGGTCGTTTTCCCAATGGTCGCGAATCTGAACTTCGACGTCGCCGCGATGCGCCACGGCAAGCTCCTTCCCGGCGGTCCGGAGAAGGTGCCGTACGCCTTCGAAAACGAGCGGATGCTGCGGGAGATTTATCAGCTCTACCCGGATCTCGGCCGCCTGACACTGCCCTTTGTCATACTGGATCCACTACGCGAACCGGCCGCGCAGCTGGCCAAACTCCGTGAGCTCTACGCGCAATTCCCGTTCTACGGGCTGAAGATTCAGGCGACGATGATTCAGAGTGACGTGGGTGCGCTCTTGAAGGAAGGCCGCGGCTTCCTCGATTTCGCCGCCGAGTTCAATCTGCCGTTCATCATTCACTCGAGCGTCGCCCCCGAAGACACGTGGTCGCAGGCCTCCACGATTCTCAAAGTCGCCGAGGCCACGCCCGGAGTCCGCTTCTGTCTGGCGCATTCCTGCCGCTACGATCTCCCGTCGCTCGAACGCGTGGCGGCTCTGCCGAACACATGGTTCGATTGTTCCGCGCATCGCATTCACTGCCAGGGGGTCGTCGAAGGCTATGGCTATGTCGCAACAGCGGAACATCGCTTCCCGGCTGATTACCGGGACCCAAGCGCGGTGTTGCGCGCCCTCGCGGAAGCATACCCCACGAAATTGATCTGGGGCTCCGACACGCCGTTCCAAAGCTACGTGGCCGACATCGATGGCAAGTTCGTTTCGCTCCGCAGCACGTACGCGGCGGAGGTCGAATGCGTTGACGCCCTGCCCGACGCGCTTCGGCAAGCCGTGGGTTGCGATAACCTCCTTGCTCTTCTTCAACTCAAAGATGCCAACCTTCTCTCTCGCGGATAACGCGGCCTTGGTCACGGGCTCGTCGCAAGGCATCGGCTACGCGATCGCGCAGGGGCTGCACGCGGCCGGCGCGCGGGTCGTCTTTCACGGCAAGGATGCAGCCAAGCCCGAGCTGCCGACGGGTTCACCTTATCTTGCGGGAGATCTACTGCAGCCCGACGGACCCGCCCAGCTCGTGCGTTCCGCCTTCGCGGCCTGCCCCACCCTCGATCTTCTCGTCTGCAACGCCGGAAGCTTCTTCGACGTGCCGTTTCTCGAAATGACGCCGGAGATATTTCAAAAGACGCTCGATCTCAACGTGCGCGCCAACTACTTCGTCGCTCAAGCCTTCGCGCGTGAACTCGTGGAGCGAAAGCGGCCGGGTGCGATCGTCACGACCAGTTCCACCAACGGATTTCAGCCGGAGGACGACTCCTCCGCCTATGACATTTCGAAAGGCGCGATGGTGATGTTGACCCGGACCCTCGCGCAGTCGCTCGCGCCACACGGCATCCGCGTCAACGGCATTGCGCCGGGACTGATCCGCACGCCCTTGACCGCCGGTCTGCTGAACACGCCCAAGCAAAAGCACTATGAAAAGAAGATCCTGCTGGGCCGCCTCGGCGAGCCGGAGGATTGCGCCGGCGCCGCGGTTTTTCTCCTGTCGGCAGCGGCTCGCTACATCACCGGCCAGATCATCGTGATCGATGGCGGACTGACGCTCGGTCAAATCGGCCGCATGTAGATCATGGATACCTTCGCCGCGCTCGCCACTCCGTCCGTTCTGGTCGACCGCTCCAGACTCACGGCGAATATCCGCAGCATGCAGGCGGTGTGCAACGCCCACGGCGTGGAGCTTCGGCCGCACATCAAAACGCACAAAATGGTCGCAGTCGCGCGACTCCAACTCGCCGCCGGCGCGGCGGGACTTACCTGTGCAAAACTGGGCGAAGCCGAAGCCATGTTGCCGTCAGGCGTGAGCCAGCTGTTTGTGGGCCATTCGCTCGTGGATGTGGGGCAGGCGTCGCGCGTGGCAGCGCTGGCGGAACGGCTCGACGATTTTCGGGTGGCGATTACGAGTGAGGCGCACCTCGAGCCACTCGCCCGACTGGCGGCCGCCGTTGGACACAAGCTCAGGGTGATGATGGCCGTCGACACGGGCCTGGGTCGCGAAGGCGTCCGCAGCCCGGAGAGCGCGAGCCGCATCGCTGCCTCGCTCGCGAACCATCGCCACCTGGAGCTGCGTGGTTTTTATAGTCACGAAGGTCACATGTACGGCGCGCCGCCGAACGAAGTCGAAGCGCGCGTCGAAGCCATGCTGGCTCACCTTTGCGCGGTGCGTGACGGCATCGATCCTTCGCTTGCACTCTGGCCGGGCTGCAGCGTCACCGCGAAAGTCGTGGCGAGTCTCAGTCGGGGACGCGTACAAGCGGTGCGCCCCGGAGCTTATATGTTCGGCGACCTCGCACTGACGCAGACGACCGGAGTGATGCCGCTGAAGGATGTGGCGGTCCACGTACTTTCCACCGTGGTCGATCGCCCGGAACCCGGTCTCGCGCTGATCGACGCCGGTTCGAAAACATTTTCCGGAGACCGGACGGCGCAGAACATTCACGCGATTGCGGCCGACGGTCGCGACATCTCCGTCGTGCGGGTCAACGAAGAACACGGGTATCTGCGTGGCGGTGACGTCGACGCGCTTCAGGTGGGTGAACGATTGCGCTTCATTCCGGCTCACGTGTGTCCCGTGCTCAACCTGACGGACCGGGTCACGGTCGTTGAAAACGACGCCGTGGTGGATTCGTGGGCGGTCGAGGCCCGTGGTCGCACGCAGTAGCGAAAGGCCCATGGTGACCGATTCGAAACTGCCGCCGCGCGCCTGGCTGATCGTTGCGCTCCTCTGGTTCGTCGGCTGTTTCAATTATCTGGATCGGGTGATCATCACGACCATGCGCGGCTCCATCATCGATGCGATTCCGATGTCGGATGCGCAGTTCGGTCTGTTGACCTCCGTGTTTCTGTGGGTCTACGGATTGCTCAGTCCGTTCGGTGGCTTCCTCGCTGATCGCTTCAATCGTTCGTGGGTCATCATCTGCAGCCTTTTGGCCTGGTCGACGATCACCTGGCTCACGGCGCACGCGCACACGTTTGGTCAACTACTGGCAACGCGCGCGTTGATGGGCATCAGCGAAGCGTGCTACATTCCGGCGGCGCTGGCACTGATCGCCGATTACCACCGCGGCAGCACGCGGTCGTTCGCCACGGGCGTGCACATGAGCGGAATCATGGTGGGCTCCGGTCTGGGCGGACTCGGCGGCTGGATCGCGGAACGTCACGGGTGGAATCACGCCTTCCTTATTTTCGGTCTAACCGGTATCGCCTACACCGCGGTCGTGGCGGTTTTCTTGCGCGACCTGCCTCGAGAGAAAACGCCGGAGTCGTTGACGCGCCCGGAGGGTTCGCAAGCGAACGATCTGAGTCTTGCCGCGGCCTTGAAAAGCCTCTTCGGCCGCTCGTCCTTCATTCTTGCGCTGTTCTATTGGGGACTGCTGGGGCTCGCTGGGTGGGCGGTGGTCGGCTGGATGCCCACGTACCTCAATGAGCATTTCCATTTGTCCCAAGGCAAAGCCGGCCTCTCCGCGACCGGCTACCTGCAAGTCGCCGCGCTTCTGGGTGTACTGGTGGGAGGCTTTTGGGCGGACCGGTGGAGCCGCGTCAACGAACGGGGCCGCGTGTTGGTGCCGCTGATCGGACTGCTGGTGGCGGCGCCCGCCATACTGCTTGCCTCCAGCATCGACTGGCTGCCGTTCGCGATCCTCGGCCTCTCGTTTTTCGGCCTCGCGAAGGCGTTCGCCGATTCCAACATGATGCCGATCCTGTGCACTGTCTCCGATCCGCGGTATCGAGCGACCGGTTACGGCGTGCTGAACCTTTTCTCCTGCGTGAT
Organism: Opitutus sp.; assembly: GCA_039928945.1. Taxonomy (GTDB): domain Bacteria; phylum Verrucomicrobiota; class Verrucomicrobiia; order Opitutales; family Opitutaceae; genus Opitutus. The sequence continues at coordinate 94,362 of JBDSSD010000073.1, forward strand.
CGGCGGGCTGACGATCTACGCGGGAGGACTGCTGCGGGATGCGGCCGTCGACGTGAGCCGCGTGTTCCAGTTCGCCGCCGCCAGCATTCTGGTGTGCGCCGCCCTGCTTTATTTTATCAAACCTCAGGCGGCAGCAAATCCTTAACCGAAGCGCGGAGCTCAAAGCCCGATGAATCCAGAACTCGAGGACCTCCCACGCCGCGCCTGGTTGATCGTGGCCCTGCTCTGGATGGTCGCGCTGCTGAATTATCTGGACCGGATGATCCTGATCACGATGCGGACGTCCATCAAGGCGAGCATCGAGATGACCGACGCCCAGTTTGGTCTGCTGACCACCATCTTCCTCGTGACTTACGGACTGCTCAGTCCGCTCGGCGGATTCGTCGCGGATAAATTCAATCGCAGTCGGATCATCACGTTTTCGCTGTTTGCGTGGTCGGCCACGACGTGGCTCACCGCCCACGCGACCAGTTTGAACGAGCTGCTGTTCTATCGCTCGCTGATGGGCATCAGCGAAGCCTGCTATTTCCCGGCGGCGGGTGCGCTGATCATGGATTATCACCGCAATCGAACGCGCTCCCTCGCGAATGGCGTTCACCTGAGCGGAGTGATGGTGGGTTCAGGACTCGGAGGCCTGGGAGGCTGGATCGCGGATCGGCAGGACTGGAGATTTGTCTTTGAATTTTTTGGCGGCATCGGCGTCGTGTACGCGCTGGTTCTTCTCGCGATGCTGCGGGACCGCCCGCGGCCCGTGATCGCCGCGGAGGCAGTTCGACCCAAGCGTCCCCGCGTCCGCCTTGGCGAGGCGCTGGTCAGCTTGTTCAGCCGAAAAGCGTTTGTCCTCATGCTCTTTTTCTGGGGCGGGCTGGGCATGGCGAGCTGGGCTTTTGCCGGCTGGCTACCGACGTATTTGCACGAGCAATTCGCGATGTCACAAGGCCGGGCGGGTTTGACCGCGCTGGGCTACATCTACTCTGCCAGTCTGATCGGAATGGTGGTGGGTGGATTTCTGGCGGATCGGTGGACGCGGAGTCATCCCCGCGGCCGGATCTTTGTTGGCGTGCTGGGAATTCTCATCGCGATCCCTGGCGTGCTGCTGGTTTCAAACGTGCCGATCCTCGCCGTCGTGCTGACCGGCATGGTGCTGTACGGATTTACGCGGCCATTTCCCGACGCGAACATGGTGCCCATCCTTTGTCAGATCGTGGATCCTCGCTACCTCGCGACTGGCGTTGGTGTCCTCAACATGTTCGCCGTGTTCGTGGGTGGTCTCACCATTTACATTGGCGGCGTGGTGCGCGATGCGCACATCAGCATTACGACCTTGTTCAACTGCGGCGCGGTCGGCCTGCTTGTTTGCGGAATCATCCTCTGGCTCGTGCGGCCACGCCCGAATAGCACGCTTCCCTCTCCGTGAACTTCGTCAACTCACTCACGCCTCGCGATCAGGAGCTGGCAGCGGATCGGCTGGCGGGCTTTCTTCCGTCGACCGTCTTCGACATTCACACTCACCCGCACCACCCCGGCCATTTTCCTCCGGGCGAGTGGGCGTTCCTCAAAGGTCAGCCCACGCTTGGCTGTGTGGAACACCGGAGCGCGCTGCAACGGTACATGCCCGTTACGACGATTCACGGATTGTATTTCGGCATGCCTCGCAAAACCGCTGATCGACCCGCCCTCAACGCATGGGTCGCTGACGAGGTGCGGAAAAACGGAACGGCGCTGAGTCGCGCGCTCATGGTGGTTTCGCCGCAGGACAAGCCCGCGGACGTCGCCGCCGCACTTCGGAGCGGGGCATTTTGCGGGCTGAAGGTTTACCACTGCTACGCGAATCGGGCGGACACGATGAACGCCGAAATCGAGGAGTTTGCGCCGGAGTGGATGTGGGAGATTCTCCACGAAGTACGCGGCGTACTCATGCTGCACATCGTGCGGAACGGCGCGATGGAAGATCAGGGCAACCAGGCTTCTCTCCGCCGTCTCTGCCGCGCGTACCCGAACGCGAAGCTGATCCTCGCCCATGTCGCCCGCAGTTTCAGCTACCGCAACGCGCGGAACGGCCTGCACGCCCTCGCCGACCTCGATAACGCAGTCGTCGATACCTCGGCGATCTGCGAAGCGGAGACGTTTCGCGCCGCGCTGAAAATTCTCGGACCGCGCCGCGTGCTGTGGGGTTCAGACTATGCGGTGAGCGAGCTGCGCGGCCGATGCATCACCACGGGCCGGCTCTTTTTCTGGCTCCATCCGGAATTGATTCGTCCTGATTACCAGGCCGCCACGCAAACGGACATGACGCTCATCGGCATCGAGTCGTTGTTGAGCCTGCGTGAAGCGTGCGAAGACACCGGTCTCACCCAAGGCGATCTCGACGATATTTTCCTGCGCAATTCGCTGCGGACGCTCGCGCCGCATCTGCCGGCCAGCGCGGCTCCCCCCGCCGCGAAGAGCGGACCCGAGCTCTGGCAACGCGCGCGCAGCGTGATTTCCGGCGGCACCGGTTTGCTTTCGAAGCGCGCTGAAATGTTCGATGCCAAATCATGGCCGGCCAACTTCTCCCGTTGCGCGGGCTCGGAAGTTTGGGACCTGCAGGACCGACGCTACATCGACTTCGCCGGAGGCGTCGGCGCCATTCTGCTCGGCTACGCGGACCCGGACGTCACGGCCGCGGTGACACGCCGTCTGACGCTGGGCACGTATTGCTCACTGGTGAATCCGCAGGAGGTCGAACTCGCGGAGAAACTCCTTTCGCTTCACCCCTGGGCGGGGAAAGTTCGCTACGCTCGCGGGGGCGGCGACGCCATGACCGTCAGCGTGCGTATTGCCCGGGCGGCGACAGGGCGCAGTGGCGTCGCGTTCTGCGGCTACCACGGCTGGCATGATTGGTACCTGGCCGCAAACCTGGGCGAAACCGATGCGTTGAACGGTCACCTACTGCCCGGTCTCGAGCCGCGCGGTGTGCCCCGCGAACTCAAGGGCACTGCGGTGCCGTTCCGCTACAACGATCTCGCTTCACTCGATGCCACCCTCGCCCAGCTCGGTGGCAATCTCGCCGCCGTCGTGATGGAGCCCATGCGCTCGCAGCGACCCAAGAACGATTTCATCCAGCAGGTCGCCGCCCGTTGTCGGGCCGCCGGCGGTGTCTTCATCGTCGATGAAGTCACGAGCGGACTCCGCTATGGCTTTCCTGGTGCCATGGCCCGGCTCGGGATCGAGCCAGATATCGCGGTCTACGCCAAAGCCATGAGCAACGGCTTTCCGTTCGGCACGGTGATTGGGCGCGACGAAATCATGCAGGCGGCGGACGGGAGTTTCATTTCGTCCAGCTACTGGACCGATGGGGTCGGTCCTGCTGCCGCCCTTGCCGTGCTCGAGAAAGTCCAACGGCTGAACGTCTACGAGCTCGTGACCACGCGCGGCGCGGCTCTGCAAGCCGGTTTGCAGGCGATCTCGGTCCGGCATCCAGCGTGTCGTTTGGTCGTCGGTGGCATGCCTTCGACCCCGACCATGAACTTCGATCTGGGACCGGATGCTCCGCTGGCACTGGTGCTCTATGTCCGCAAAATGCGTGAACGCGGTTTTCTCGTGGCCTCCTATTACTACGTGATGCTGGCGCACGATGAGGCAAAAATTCAGCAGCTCCTCACGGCCGCGGATGAAACGATGGGCGAAATCGCCGCACTGATCACCAGCGGGCAACTGGCCGAACAGGCCGGAGTGCCGCGAGGCCAGCGTGGGTTCGCGCGGCTCGCTTGATTTTCCCCGACCCTCCCCCGCATGAATCCAGTCCGGGCTCGTCCCTTCACGCACTCGGCACGCACACGGCTGCAACCCGTCGACGGCTGGCCAAAACTGCCGGCTCACATCACCCTCGACCGCGTGGTCGGCGTGGCGCTGGATTCAGTGGGACGCGTTTACGTCGCTCATCGCGGCCATCATCCGCTGCTGTGCTTCGACGCGAACGGACGTTTCTTGCGGGAGATCGGCTCGGCGCACCATCGCGAGTCGATCGCCTATGATCTCAGAGGTCCGACACCGGTGCCGATCGCGACGCGCATCTGGCTCCATGGCTTGCATGTCGACCCGTGGGACAATGTTTGGATCACCGACGTCAGCCGGCACCTCGTGATGAAATTCGATCCGGCCGGCGAATTGGTCCTCACGCTGGGCACGGATGGTGTCGCGGGCTGCGACGATCGTCATTTTTTCCAACCGACTCACGTGTGCGTGCTGCCGAGCGGCGAGTTTTTCGTGACGGATGGCTACGGCAATTCGAGGATCGTGAAGTTCAGCGCCAACGGAAAACGCCTTTTTGAATGGGGCCAGCGCGGCACGTTGCCCGGTGAATTCCATACGCCCCACGTCATCACGCGAGGCGACGATGGTCTGCTCTACATGACGGACCGGGAAAACGATCGCATTCAAATCTTTGATGCGAACGGCAAACTCCAGGCCGTGTGGCCCGACTTGCATTCGGTCGACGGGCTGTACTGCGCGGCCGATGGGTCGATCTACGGATCAGCGGGAATCGACAACGCGATCTTGTGCTTCGATCGCAGCGGACAATTGCTCGATGCCTGGGTTCATCCCGGGCTATTCAACTATCCACACGCGGTCGCAGTCGATCGGAGCGGGGCAATCTACGTCGCGGAAACGGGAGATCAATGGCTCGTCACGGGGCGACTGCCCGCTGAACGGGAAATGTTGGCGCGTTCCGGACCAGAGCGCAGCGCGGTGCGCAAACTGGTGCGTGCAGCCAGGAACTCATGAGTGGTTTCCGCCGCATCGGTTGCGCGCTGCTCTCGATCCTTGGGTACTTGCATGCGGCGGAAACGTCGCCTGGCCCGAAGCGGCTCTCCGTTACGGTCGATTTTCCGGACGACATCACAAAGGGCCCGTATGACCTGGCTCGGCTAAATGCGCTGATGACGACGATTCAGGATGTCGGCGCGTCGCGGGTTAACTGGATGTACTATGGCGAGGTGGCAGCGGATGACCCTCGGCAAGGCAACGTCTGGCAGTCGCACTGGGCAACGTACGGGCCGGCGACGATCGCTGCGATTGGCGAACCGCTGAAGGCGGCCGTCCAGGTCGCACACGCCCGCGGCCTTGAAATCTACGGAGTGCTGAAGCCGTACAACGGAGGTCTTTCCGGCAGTTATCCCACGGGCTCCACGGAAGCAGGATCGAAGT
>JBDSSD010000074.1:0-15194 GCA_039928945.1 Opitutus sp.
TTTGCACGCCACCACTTCTCCTTGGTGTCCATTGGTGTCCATTCGTGGTTCAACGGCCCGATTCCGGTTCAGGCCCGCAGGAAATGGCGTGAGCATATCAAGTGTCACCTTCACGTAGGGGCGTCCCTTGCGGACGTCCGATTCGCATGAGCCGAACTGAAACCGTTCGCACGCCACGATGGTCCATCGTCGCATTTCCGAACCGGGCGTCCGCAAGGGAACGCCCCTACATCGGAGTTTGAGCCAGTTTGCACGCCACCACTTCTCCTTGGTGTCCATTGGTGTCCATTCGTGGTTCAACGGTCCGGTACCGATTCAGGCCCGCAGGAAATGGCGTGAGCCGATCAAGTCTCACCTTCGCGTAGGGGCGTCCCTCGCGGACGCCCGAGTCGCGTGAGCCGAACTGAAACCATTCGCACGCCACGATGATCCATCGGCGTATTTCCGAACCGGGCGTCCGCAAGGGAACGCCCCTACGCGAACTGTCCGAAGGCTCGTCGGGCCAGCAGAGTTGAACCGGATGTGGCTCGCTGCATTGTTCGCGTCGCCCTCGATCCTCGACCCCAATTCGAGGCGCCACGACCCTCGCGTGATCTCCAGACTTTCCTTCCGTTCACCTCGTTGTTAGCTGTGACGCCACCGACGGCGCGCGCTACGCGCCGACTACCCCCTTATCTCCGTCATGCGTATCGGCAGCCTGCACATTCTTGATATTGGCATCGTCATCGCCTACCTCGTCGCGGTCGTTTGGATCGGCAAGCGGGCGGCGGCCGGCAATAACTCGGAAGAGGGTTTTTTCCTGGCCGGGCGAAAGCTCGGCAAGCTCTACCAGTTTTTCCTGAATTTCGGCAACGCCACCGAGCCATCCGGCGCCGTGAGCACCGCCAGTTTCGTTTACCAGCAAGGCGCGCCCGGTTCGTGGTTGTCGTTCCAAACGGTTTTCATGAACCCGTATTTTTGGTTCATGAACGTGTGGTTCCGTCGCGTTCGACTGACGACCGTATCCGATTTGTTCGAAGACCGTTTTGGCAGTCGCGGGCTCAGTCTCTTCTACGCGATGTTCCAGATTCTCGTCGCGTGTGTCTTCCTCGGTTTCGGTAACGTGACCGCTTACAAAATCGCCTCCTCCCTGGTGGTGAAACAGGAGTCGCAATGGACCGCAGCGGATCGCTCGTCGGTTGAGGGCTACAACGAAATGAAACGGCTCGAGGCGCAGTTTTCGGCCGGAACGCTTTCACCCGAAGCCAAGCCCCGGCTCGACACGCTGCGCGACCGCAACGCGCGCGGCGAATTGCACAGCTACATCACGCTGCTCAACAACGTGCTGTTTTTCGTCTGTTTCGCCGTGGTCGTCGGCGCGTACATCGTGATGGGGGGCATGGCGGCGGCGGCCGTCAACGAGGGGCTGCAGAGTATCCTGATCATCGTTTTTTCGATTCTGCTTATTCCGGCCGGACTCAACGCGATTGGTGGCTGGCATGCGTTGGGCGAGAAGGTGCCCGCGCGCATGTTCGACCTCTTTGGCTCCGGTGGCGCCGGCCAATTCTCCGTGTTCAGCCTCGGCGCGATACTCCTCGTGAGCATCGTTCAGAACGGCGGGCTGAGTCACAACATGGGCATCTGCGGATCCGCCAAGAACGAGTTTGCTGCGCGCTCGGGCGTGTCGGGCAACTACCTCAAGCGGCTCATGATTATTCTGTGGGCGTTCACCGGCCTCATCGCAGTCGCGGTGTTCGGCGTCGGTGGACTTTCGGATCCCGATGCCACGTGGGGCGCTCTCTCCAACAAACTGCTCGGGCCGGGGATGGTTGGACTCATGCTCGCAGGCGTCCTCGCTGGAACGATGTCGACGCTCGCCGCGAAGGCGCTCGCGATTTCATCGCTGTTTGTGCGGAACGTCTACCGACAAATCTGGCCCGACATCACTCAGCTGCAGGGCGTGTTCTATGCCCGCTGCACGATCGTCGTCGTTCTTGCGATGGGTGCGCTCTCGGCGTGGCTGATGGGCGATTTCCTCTCGATTGTGAATCTCGTGCTCACGGTAAACCTGCCGTTCGGCGCGAGCGTTCTCCTTAGCTATTTCTGGCGTCGGCTGACCGCTCCTGCGGTTTGGGCGTGCGTCATCCTCTCGACGCTCACGATTTTGATCATCCCGTGGACCGCCGGCAAAATTCCATCGCTCAACCGCAATGCCGATCTGACGCAGGTCAGCCTCTCGCCGACGGGCCGCCCCGCCGGCGTCTTTTTCACGACCGTGGTGCATGAAGACCCGCAGGATCTTGCGAGCCCGCTCGTGGGCAGCGGCCGGTTCAACCTCGAATGCTGGCTGCTCTCGAAAGTCGGTTTGGACATCACGAAGCGCTCCGCCAGCGAACGACTGACCGCGCAGTTTTTCTTCGACGGAATTTTTCCCTTCGCCGTGCTGATCCTCGTGAGCTTGATGACGCCGCGGACCGATTCCTCGCGGGTGGCGTTGTTCTATGGCAAGATGAAGACGCCCGTGGGTGACACTCCCGAATTGGAGGCGGCGGGAATGGAAGAAACGCGGCGCAACCCGACGCGCTTTGATGATACGAAGCTCTTCCCGCGTTCGAACTGGGAATTTTGTAGATGGGATCGGGTCGACACGATCGGATTCCTGGCGTGCAGCGCGCTTTCCGGAGCAATTGTCGGCGTGTTCATTATCTTTCTCCGCTGGGCCGCGCCGTAAACCGATCAATCTTGAAGCGCAAAGACGCGAAGGGGCGAAGTTCGGAGAGGGAAGAATGGAAGGATGGTAATGTGGAAATCAGGAAATCTGGGACGGAATCGACCGGTGTGTTAATCTGGAACTCTGGAACTCAGGAACGGAATCGAACTTGAAACGCGAAGGCGCGAAGAGCGGAGACGGAAGGGACAAATGTGGAAATCAGGAAAGCAGGAATAATCTCGATCTGTTAAACGCAAAGGCGCCACGTTTTGAGGGAAAGACACCGGTGCGAATGCGGGCCGATACCGTCTCAACTGTTTCTCCGACCTTAGCGCCTTGGCGACTTCCGTGTTTAACGGATTGGTCTCCGTTCCAGTCGTTCCAGAGTTCCAGATTCAACCCCGTTCGTTTCTGCTTCCACTTTCCGTTCCTGATTCCCTGATTCCCACATTCCCTTTCCCGACCTTAGCGCCTTCGCGTTTTAACGGCTTCAAGTCTGTTCCTTATTCCCGATTTCTTATGCGCTTTTCTCTTTTTCTTCTCCTGTTCACAGCTCTCGGTTCGGCGAGAGGGTTTGCGGCGGATACCGCGTATCTGTTCACGTACTTCACCGGCAACGGTGAAGATGGGCTGCACCTCGCATGGAGTGAGGACGGCTACCGCTGGACCGCGCTGAACGGCGGCGGCAGCTTTCTCGCGCCGCAGGTCGGGAAGGATAAACTCATGCGAGATCCGTGTGTGACGCGCGGGCCTGACGGCACGTACCACATGGTGTGGACCTCCGGTTGGTGGGATAATCACATTGGCTACGCCTCCACGAAGGATTTCCTCATGTGGTCCGAACAGAAAGCGATTCCGGTCATGGCGCATGAGCCCAAGGTGAGAAACTCCTGGGCTCCGGAAGTCGCATGGGATGCCAAGCGTGAACAGTTTCTGATTTTCTGGGCATCCACGATCCCCGGCAAATTCCCGGCGACGGCCGGAGCGTCGGAGGATGATCTGAACCACCGCATCTATGCGACAACGACGAAAGACTGGCAGTCGTTCACGCCCACGCGGCTGTTCCTCGACCCCGGCTTCAGTGTGATTGACGCGACGCTCTTCCAGGACGCCGGCCAATTTCATCTGATCGTCAAAGACGAGACGAAGACACCGCCGAAGAAGCACCTGCGGATCGCATCCGCAAACGATGCGGAAGGCCCGTTCCGCGAGTTCGCGCCGCCGTTTACGCGTGACTGGGTGGAAGGCCCAACTGCGTTCAAAGTTGGGGCGGACACGCTCGTCTATTTCGACGTATATCGTGAACATCACTACGGCGCGATGCGCTCACGCGACTTGAAGACCTGGGAGGATGTGACGTCTCAGATTTCTCTGCCAGCGGGATTGCGGCACGGGACGATCCTCGCCGTACCGCGCGCTTTGATTGATCAGTTGCAGGCGGCGCGACCAGGACCGGAGCATCAAATTAAATTGGGCACTCCGGCCAAACATTTCACGGAGTCGAGTCCGCTCGGCAACGGTCGTTTGGGCGCGATGGTGTTTGGTGGGATCGAGGACGAAAGGGTGGTGCTCAATGAATCTGGCATGTGGTCGGGCTCGCCGCAGGACGCAGATCGACCCGACGCAGCGGCCGTGTTGCCCGAGATTCGGCGATTGTTGCTGGCGGGTAAAAACGTCGAGGCGGAAAAACTCGTCGCGGAAAATTTCACGTGTGCGGGCGTCGGCTCTGGTCGCGGCAACGGCGCGAACGTTCCGTACGGCTCTTATCAGGTGCTCGGTGATCTCAAACTGAAATTTGCCTTTCCGGCCGAGGCGCCCGTAACCGGATACATGCGCGAACTGGACCTCGGCGATGCGGTGGCGCACACGCGCTTTGAGCGCGGCGGTGCAACGTATGAACGCGAGGCGTTCGTCAGTGCGCCCGACGAAGTCGCGGTGCTGCGACTCACGGCCAGTCAGCCCGGTTCGCTCAGCTTCGACGTGCGGTTGGATCGACCCGAACGGGCCTCGACCGCGGTGCTGGGTCCCGACGGTTTGTTGATGACGGGCAAGCTGGCGGACGGAAAAGGCGGCGAAAACGTTGGCTTTGCGTCCGTGGTGCGGGTGATGAATCGGGGCGGTGAAATCGACCAGCACGATGGCATGCTGCAGGTGAAAAATGCGGACGAGGTGATGTTGCTCGTGACCGCGGCGACGGACATCAAGACGTTCGCGGGCCGGAAAGTGGAGAACGCAAGCGAGACGGCCCAGGCAGACCTGGCACGGCTGAACGGCAAGACGTTCGCTGCGTTGCGGGCCGCTCACGTCGCCCAGTATCAAGCGTTGTTCAATCGCGTGCGCCTGCGACTCGACGGAACGCCCACGGAGGCGAGAGACGCGATGACGCAAGTGCGCTTACAAGCCCAGGCGGAGGGCAATGAGGATCCGGGCCTGGCGCAGCTGTATTTTGATTTTGGACGCTATCTCTTGATCTCGTCGTCACGACCCGGCGGGCTGCCGCCCAACTTGCAGGGTATTTGGGCCGATGGCGTGCAGACGCCGTGGAATGGTGACTGGCACTTGAACGTGAATGTGCAGATGAACTTCTGGCCGGCGGAAGTGTGCAATTTATCCGAGCTCCACGAACCGTTGTTCGCATTCATCGGTTCGTTGCAGGCGCCGGGCGAACGCACCGCGAAGAAATACTACAACGCGCGCGGTTGGGTCGCCCATGTGCTCGCGAACCCATGGGGGTTCACCTCGCCCGGCGAAGGCGCAAGTTGGGGCGCGACGACGACCGGTTCGGCGTGGCTGTGTCAGCATCTCTGGGATCATTTTCTATTTACGGGCGACAAGGAGTTTCTCGCGAAAGCGTACCCGCTGATGAAGGGCTCGGCGCTGTTCTATCTCGATATGCTCATCGAAGAGCCGACGCACCACTGGCTGGTGACGGCTCCAGCGAATTCGCCGGAGAACGCGTTCGTGATGTCGGACGGAGCCAAGGCGCATCTCACGGTCGGGCCGACGTTCGACAATCAACTCTTGCGTAACCTGTTTTCCACGACGCGACAGGCGGCCTTGGTCCTGGGCGTGGATCCGGAGCTGCAACGTGATCTGGCCGACAGAGGCGCACGGCTGCCTCCCACAAGGATCGCGGCCGACGGGCGGGTGATGGAATGGATTCAGGAATATCGGGAAGATGATCCGCATCACCGCCATATCTCACATCTGTGGGGACTCTTTCCAGGGAGCGAAATCTCGAGTGCGACCCCTGATCTACTCGCCGCAGCGCGCAAGACGCTCGATACGCGCGGTGATGCCGGGACTGGCTGGGGCCTCGCGCACAAGCTGGCGCTCTGGGCGCGGGTGGGCGACGGGGATCGCGCCGCCGATATCCTGCGTTCCCTGCTCAAGCCGGCGGGCGAGGTGTACAGCATCACCACCCAGGGTGGCGGCACGTATCCGAACCTCTTCGACGGTCATCCGCCTTTTCAGATCGACGGAAACTTTGGCGGAGCCGCGGCGATCGCGGAGATGCTGCTGCAGAGTCAGGTCCCGGCAGTCGAGTCCGGAGGACCGGCGACGATCCAATTGCTGCCGGCACTGCCGACGGCATGGGACGCGGGCGAGGTGCGCGGGCTCCGCGCGCGGGGCGGCTTTGAGGTCGATCTTCGCTGGCGTGGATCAGAGTTGGAGGCCGCGACTATTCGCAGTCTCAGGGGAGGTTCGGTCAATGTGAGATGTGGCGATCGTCAGATTGAATTGAAGAATCTTCCGGCTAAAAAGGCCGTCATGCTGAACGGCGCTCTTGAAGAGCAAAAGTTATGAACCTGACCACATTGTTTACGGCCTTGGCCTTCAGCTGCACCGCGCTCATCGCCGTCGGCCAGAACCCGCTCGCGACGCCGCCGCCCGACGCGGCGGTCAATGTGCCCGCGGAGTCGGCGCCGTTGAATCCAAAGCTGCCCACGGTTTTTATCGCAGGTGATTCCACGGCCGCGAAGGGAGCGGGCGCCGAGCAGCAGGGATGGGGCGTGCCCTTTTCGGATTATTTTGATCCGGCGAAAATCAATGTCGCCAACTTCGCCCGGGGTGGACGCAGCAGCCGCACGTTCATCTCCGACGGCTCGTGGGACCGTCTGCTCGCGCAGGTGAAATCCGGCGACTACGTGCTGATTCAGTTTGGACACAACGACGGAGGCGCGATCAACGCGGAACCGCCCGGATCGAATCGTCCCTTGCGCGCCCGAGGCTCGCTGCCGGGACTGGGCGAGGAATCCCAGGTGATCGACAATGTGGTGACGAAGAAGCACGAAGTCGTTCACACCTACGGCTGGTACCTGCGCAAGATGATCGTGGATACGCGGGCGAAAGGGGCGATCCCGATCGTGCTCTCGTTGACGGCGCGAAATATCTGGAAGGACGGCAAGGTGGAGCGTGAGAGCGATTATCGCACCTGGTCGCGCGAAATTGCGCGGGCGGCGGGAGCGCAGTTCATCGACGTCACCCGGATCCTCGCGGATCGGTATCAGGTGCTGGGCGAGGCGAAGGTGAAGGAACTCTTTCCCAAGGATCACACGCATACGAACGTCGCGGGCGCGAACGTTGAGGCGGAGGCCGTGGTGGCGGGACTGACCGGAATCCGCAAAGGTCCGTGGAAAGACTTTTTGTCGCCGAAAGCAAAAGCCGTCCGGCCGGATCAAATCGGCTGGCTCAACTTACCCGAGCCAGAGAATCCAGCGCTGCCGTCACTCGTGCTGATCGGAGATTCGACGGTAAGAAATGGAGCCGGAGACGGAGCGGGTGGAGAGTGGGGTTGGGGCGATATGATCGGAAATCAGTTTGATCGTTCGAAGATCAACGTGGTGAACCGGGCAATTGGCGGGCTGAGCAGTCGGACTTTTTTGACGCAAGGGCATTGGGATCGGGCGCTCACATTGCTGAAACGCGGGGACTTCGTGATCATGCAATTCGGTCATAATGACGACGGGCCGCGGAACGATACGTCGCGGGCACGGGGGACGATCAAAGGCGTCGGCGAGGAAGCGGAGGAAATTGATAATCTGCTGACGAAGCAGCACGAAGTGGTGCACAGCTATGGATGGTATCTCCGAAAATTTATCCGGGACGCGAAAGAGCGGGGCGTGACCCCGATCGTGTGTTCGCTCATTCCGCGCAAGACGTGGAAAGACGGAAAGATTGTGCGTGCGAGTGGGAGCTACGCCGATTGGGCGAAGCAGGTGGCGGAACAGGAAGGCGTGGCCTTTGTGGATCTCAACGATCGGATTGCCCGACGGTACGACGAGATGGGACCGCAAGCCGTGGATCCGCTGTTCGCCGATCCGCACACGCACACGAGTCGCGCGGGGGCCGAGCTGAATGCGACGATGGTGGTGGAAGGGTTGCGCGCAGTGCCCGATCTGCCGCTCACGAAGTTCCTTCGCTGATCTGGTATGCGTGAGCAGGAGCTCACGTTGAATTTTGGAGGGAGTATCGGTGCCTCACGCCAAGGTCGCGACGGACGCAACGCCTGAGGTAGCCCGCTCTGGGAGGAGCGGGACAGGTCGAAGGGGAATGTGAGATGGGTGATGAGCGATGTCGGATGGGCAGGAGTTCCGAGCAGAGCGCGTCTGCGTGCGGGCATCCGACGTAGCCCGCTCCGGGAGGAGCGGGACGAATCGAGCTCAGCGCCTGATCGTTCAAGGAAAAAACGCGTATCCGGATTGTGCATCCAGAGTCCCGCTCCTCCCGGTTCGGGGTACGGGTCGAGGGAAGGGGACCAGCGGAAAACCGGGATCCGTGAATCAATCAAGGCATCCCGCTCCTCCCGGAGCGGGCCACTAGGGGAGCTCGTCTAGACGAGGCTCACGCCTCGACGGCTTCGGTCGTCGCGGCTTTCTTGGCAGCTTCCTCGGCGTCCGCGCGTGGTCGCAGCGTGGGACCTTCGTGCAAGCGAGCGGGAATGGTCGTCAGGGACGGTTGTTCGGGAATGCCAAATTCGTTGTGCAGCAGCTGGCCAATCACCAATTCGGCCGCACGGGCGCCCAACTGGGGAGTCTGCAAATCAAGCGAGGCGCAGGCGTCCGTCGTGCGGAGGGAATTGAGACACACGAACGCGTGCGTCTTCGGAATTTTGGCCCCGCACGACTTCATCCACGTCATGGCCTCGGGGAAATGGCCGAGCACCACGTCGGGATCATATTTTTTAAACCAGGCTTCGAAATCCGCCCGCGTTAGTTCGCGCAGACGAAGTGCCGGGATCGCCGTGGTTTTCGGCAGGTATTTCTGCAGCGCCAGGAACGCGCCTTCCCAGCGGAACTGCAGCCGCTCATCGAGCTGGATGTCCATGAACAAGCCCGGCCTCCGATAGCCTCGCGAGTGGAGCTCCTGCAGCAATCCGACCATCGAGCGGTAGTGATCCGAACAGACGCAATGGAGCGCGGGATGATCGATGAAGTAGTCGGCGTACACGGCCGTGTAACGTTTCCAGCTCAGGCTGGATAGATCTGGGAATCCTGACGCCGGCAAAATCACCAAGGCCTGAATCCCGCGGGTATGCAGGATTGTATCCAGACGGTTGAGCCGGACCCCGTGCGCTCCGATCTCGAAACGCTCGACCTTGAAGCCGAGCGTGTTCGCCCGCTCGGTGATGCCCGTGAGCAGAGATTCGTTGTATCGAATCACGTGAGCCGAACGCTCGTTCTCCACGATCTCGATCGCCGCGAGGACGCCGCGAAACTGCTGCCCGCGCGATCGGCGGAGCAACGACATGACGGCTCCGGTCAACGGATTTCGCTCGTAACCGGCCGCCTTCGCCGCCTCGCGCACGCGTGCGACGGTGTCCGGATTAACGCGCGGAGATCCGCGGAGGGCGTCGGAAACCGTCGTGCGCGAAAGCCCAAGGGAACGCGCCAGGGTACGCAGGGTAGGGGCAGCCATGTGACGCCCTAAGATTCCGTCGCGGCCCTCTGAGTTCAACGAAAATTCGACCAGTCCGATTTTTTGCGACCGAGCGAACGTGAGCCGGGCGCGCAACGCACGCGCCAACCTGTAGGGGCGCCCTTTACGGGCGCCTTCCGAACTCCCGCACTATGGCTGATCGAAGGCTCACAAAAAATGCTCCGCTGCCGCCCACCATTACCTTGATTCGGTACGCACGATGAACGTCGATGATGCGCCGACGATCGCGTTTGGTGAACCTCACACCTTCCTTTTTTATGATTCGTAAAGCCTTTGTCATGAGCGTGCATGCTGGTCAGGAAACCGAGTACGAGCGCAGGCATCAGCCGATCTGGCCGGAACTCGAAGCCGTTTTGAAATCCCATGGCGTGCACAACTACTCGATTTTTTTGCACCCGGAGACGCGTCAGCTCTTTGGTTATGCCGAGGTGGAAGATGAAGCGCGGTGGAACGCCATCTCGCAGACGCCCGAGTGTCAGCGCTGGTGGAAGCATATGAGCACGGTGATGCCAGCGAACCCGGATCACAGTCCAGTCGCACAGTCGCTTCGCGAAGTCTTCCACCTTCGTTGAAGACTTCGTGGGAGGATGTCCGGACGCGCATTGAGATGATGAAGCCACGCGAGTGTGCGATGGTTGGGAAGGCGGGCACCGCGTGACGCATCTCCGGGATCTGCTGGTCGGGATAGTCAACGGTCGGCGCGGACATTTCGTGATGGAGTCCGGCTATCACAGTGAGTGGTGGTTCAACCTCGACGTCCTGTTCGACGATACCGCGAGATTGCAGCCATTCGTCGACGCGCTCGCGCACCAGTTGCAACGCCACGACGTCGAGGTGATCTGCGGGCCGATGAGCGGCGGGGCAAAACTCGCGACGCTGCTTGGTGAGACGATGGCGCGGCCTGCGACATTCTCGGAACGTTTCGAATCCCCGGATGCGACAGGGATGTTTCCGGTCAGGTACGTCATTCCTCCGAATCAACGGGCAGGACTCGTCGGCAAACGCGTGGCGATCGTGGACGACGCCGTGAGCGCAGGATCGGCAGTCCGGGGTACCTATGCCGACTTGGTGAAGTGTGGTGCACGCCCGATCGTGATTGGGGCGCTGTTCATCTTCGGTCAGGCGGGAGAACAATTCGCGGCCGAGAATAAGATGGGAGTGGAAGCAATCGCACGCTTGCCGCTGGAAATCTGGCGGCCCGAGGAGTGTCCGCACTGTCGAGCGGGCGAGCCGCTGGAAGTCGTTTCAGCGCCGTGAGGCGGCACGAATCGGAGACCACGGATTTCGCAGATAAGCACGGATGGATCGGAAGCGCGCACACGAACATTCGACCGGTGGTGCGGACCATCCGAATTTGAGTGGCTTTCCCGTGAATCGTCCGCACGGCTGAATCACGTCGAGTCGGCTCGCTTACTCCCGTCGGCAACGAAGAAAGAATCAGACCATCCATTCGCATGAAGAAGCTTTTTCACGGAGCCGCCTATTATCCCGAACTCTGGCCTGAAGCCGAGATCGACCGCGAGATCTCCGAGATGAAGCGGCTCGGCTTGAATGTCGTCCGCATCGGCGAGTTTGCCTGGTCCACGATGGAGCCCGAGGAAGGGCCCATCTCGCTCGATTTTTTTATCCGGACGATGGACCGGCTGCATGCCGCGGGGATCAGCGTGGTCTTTTGCACGCCAACCCCCACGCCGCCCATCTGGCTGACACACGGACATCCGGAACGGTGCTTTGTTGATGCGGACGGACAGGTGATGGCGCATGGAGCACGTCAGCACGTGTCCTATGAGAATCGCGACGTGAGGGCAGCCTGTGGTCGAATCGTTGAAGCGTGCGCGCAAGCGGTGGGGCGGCACCCCGCGCTGGTGGCCTGGCAGATCGACAACGAGCTGAAGTGCCATGTCGGTGAGGATTTCAATCCGTCTGCCGTTGAGCACTGGCACGCGTGGTTGGAAAAGCGGTACGGGACAATTGATGCGGTGAATGCGGCGTGGGGCGCCGAAATCTGGAGTCAGCGTTATCAGCGCTTTGATCAGGTGCCCGCGCCGGTGCGCACGCCGTTTCTGCACAATGCGTCGCTGACCACGGCGTACCGGATGTTTTCGCGCGAGAGCATTGCGGAGTTCGTGGATGAGCAGTGCGCGCTGATTCGCCGACACTCGGCCGCACCGATCACGCACAATTTCAGTCTGGGGTTCTCGGTGAATTTTGAGCGGACGTGTGCGCCGCTCGATTTTGCGTCCTTCGACAATTACCCGAGCGCTCAAGACTGGAGCGCCATGGTGCTCGACCACGATTTATTTCGAGCCGCCAAGCCGGGACGTGCGCACTGGTTGATGGAAACGAGCGTGTCCCATAATGGCTGGCTCGGTAATCACGAGCCGGCTCATCCCGCGGGCTTTCTGGTGGCGGAAGCGGTGTCGGCGTACGCGCTCGGGGCCGAAGCGGTGTGTTATTGGCTGTGGCGGCAGCAGCGCACCGGTTGCGAATTGCCGCACAGTGCAATCATGAGCGCGTGGTTTAAGCCGTCGATCGGATATGCGCAGGTGCAAGCCGTCGAGGCCGCGCGAGTACGTCTGGAGCCGTTGTTACTGGAGAGCCGTCCCGCTGCGGCCGAGGTGGCATTGACGTGGTCCGACCTCGGCCGCGCCATGCTGCAGACGGAGCCGCTCGGCGGGAACAAGAGTCACGAGATCAGTTTTCTCGGCGCGATTTCTTGCTGGCATCAAATCCTGCTGGATGCCGGCGTGCATCGCGACGGCCGGTTTGAAGGCGCGGATCTCACAGGGATAAAACTCCTGATCACGCCGATGATGCCGTATGTGAGCCCGGCGTTCCTGGAGCGCGTTGAAGCCATGGTCCGAGCTGGCGGAGTGTGGATTTGCGCACCGGTGACGGGCACGCGCACGGCCGAGCACACGGTGCCGACGGATGCGGGACTCGGCGCGGTTGATGGGCTCGCCGGCGTTGAGACGGTGTTCTCGTATCCAGTCACCGGTACGGACGCGGTCGGGGAGGCGATGGGCTTGAAGGCGCCACTCGCGGGATGGTGTTCGGCGCTGCGAGCAGTCCATCCCGACACGCGCGTGATGGGAGTGCTGAAAACCAAAATGGCCGATGACGTGGCATTCCTCACCGAGCGCAAATTGGGTCGAGGCGCCGTCGTGGTGCTCGGCGCGATGCCGGAAGGGGATGAAGGACGTGAACTGCTGCGGAAACTCGTGTCACATTATGCGACGCAAGCGGGGGTCATGGAGCGGTATGAAGTCACGCCCGGAACGCTCGTGTGTCCGCGCGTAAAAACCCGCGGCGGAAAAGCGTGGGTTGTCGTGAATATGAATGGAAAGGGCGGCGAGGCGACGGTTAGAGGTGAGTCGGTCAAGCTCGGGCCGTATCAGTGGCAGGTCGTGGAGACGTGACGGGATCAGTCTGGAGTGCGGTGGCTCGACACCGCTTTCGACGACGCGGCTAGACGCGTCGCCTTGAGTTCGGTCGAACCCGGTCAAAGGGCGCAAGCCACGGCGACGGATGAAGCGACAACGCAATCGAGCTCGATTGTAACAACTCGGCTCCATACCATAAATTTACGTCATTCCGAAGCTGGCTGATTCCGTTCTCGAGCGTCTGCCTGCCGTACATGCCTTCGCCATGGCACCACGGACCGCTTCACCTCTTGCTTGAGCGCGGAGTGTACATGATAACGGGCGCGACGTACTTGAAGGAGCATTACTTTCGCGCCCCATGTCGATTGCAGCTGCTCCACGATCAAGTTCACTCAGTCTGTAGCGAACACGCGTGGACGCTGGAGGCATGGGCGATCATGTCGAATCACTATCACTTGATTGCCCGATCGTCAGACGAACCGGCTGCACTGCGGCGAATGATCAGCAAGCTGCACACGCTAACAGCGAAGGTTGTGAATAGAGACGACGTCGCACCGGGAAGGAAAGTATGGCATCAATTTTGGGAAACTCGCCTGACATTCGAACGATCGTACCTCGCTCGACTGCATTACGTTCACCAAAATCCAGTTCATCACCGCATCGTTACACAAGCGACAGTGTACCCATGGTGTTCAGCGCAGCGTTTTGAACTTGAAGCCGACCCCGCGTTTCAGCGCACCGTTCGTGCTATGCCCATCGACAAGTTGAATATCGAAGATGATTTCTGATTGAGTTGTTGAGCAGAGGCGCGCGATCGATCTGGAGTGCGGTGGCTTGACACCGCTTTTCAGCGACGCGGCTGGACGCGTTACGATGGAGTGCCGTGCAACGCGGTAAAAAACGCGACGTGAAGGCGACGCGTCGAGCCGCGCCGTCGAAGGCGGTGTCGAGCCACCGCACTCCAAAGCTTACTTCTGGCCGTAGTAGGCGCCCGGACCGTGCTTCCGATTAAAATGCTTCTTCAATAGCTCGGGCTCGATCGCGGCGAGCGTCGGCTCGAGTTGCAGGGACATCATCGCCATGTGGGCACAGCATTCGAGCGCCACTGCAACTTCAACCGCCTTCGCGACGTTTTTGCCCCAGGTGAACGGTGCATGACGGTTCACGAGCACGGCTGAGAAATCGGCCGCGCTCAATTTTCCCGCGGTGAAGCGCTCCACGATCACATTGCCAGTCTCCCACTCGTAGCCGCGCGCGATCTCTTCCGCGGTCATCTTGCGCGTCACCGGAACTTCACCACAAAAATAATCCGCATGCGTCGTGCCGAAGCACGGGATCGCGCGGCCCGCTTGCGCGAACGCCGTCGCGTGTGACGAATGCGTGTGAACCACGCCGCCGATTTCCGGAAACGCGAGGAACAGTCGACGGTGGGTCGGCGTGTCTGATGAAGGATTGAGTGAGCCTTCAACCTTTTTGCCCTCGAGATCGACCAGCACCATGTCAGCTGCGGTCAACGCATCGTAGTCCACTCCGCTGGGCTTGATGGCAAAGATGCCGCGAGCTCGATCGATCGCGCTGGCGTTGCCGAACGTCAGATTGATCAATCCCTGTTTCGGCAGCGCGACATTCGCTTCGTACGCCTCGCGTTTGAGTTCTTCGAGCATGGAATCAGTAGCGAGTTGCGGGTAGTGAGTAGCGAGTAGAATCTGAGAACCAAGGCATGAGCCACAGAGGACACGGAGCGCTGACACAGAGGCCACCGAGGAATACAACCCTGTTTGGCTCTGTGAACTCGGTGTCCGAGCTCTGTGCGCTCTGTGGCAAAAAGCTTTTCACGACAAGTGTTATGAATGCGGGTTAGCGTGGGCCCTTGGAACGATGCGTGTTATCGATCTACGACTTGGCATGCTCGCTACTCGCTACCCACTACTACTCTTCAGACCCGAATCCCTTGCGCGAGGTGGTAGTACACTTCGTTGTTGCGCAGCGTTTGTTTGAACTCGGGCAGGCGGGTGTCGGCATCGATCACGGTGAGCTCAATGCCCGCAATCGTGGCGAAGTCCTCCAACATCTCCTTGGTCACGGAGTAACTGTAACCGGTGTGGTGAGCTCCGCCGGCCAAAATCCAAGCGGTGCACGCGGTCTTGAAGTCGGGTTGGCACTGCCAGACGGCACGCGCCACC
>JBDSSD010000075.1:0-12689 GCA_039928945.1 Opitutus sp.
TCGGAGCGCGCGCAAGTGCGCTGGCCTACGGGCCGATCCATTCGAACCTCTTGCTGGTCCGTCTTCGGCCGGAAGGCTTTTTTTGTTGTCGGGTTTTGCGGGTCGATCGCGCATGTTAGTTCGAGCAGCAACCGATGAACGCCATCAGCCAACGCGAGGAGGAGTTATTCGATGCAGCACGGAAAATTGTGGATCCCGCAGCCCGCACGGCGTTTTTGGATGGCGCGTGTGACGGTGATCCGGCGTTGCGCCAGCGCATGGACGACCTGTTGAAGGCGGCAGCGGCGGCGGATGATTTCTTTGCGGAGGGACGCTCGATTGTCAGTGCTCCGGGGGCCCTCGCATTTCCGCCGGCGACGAACGGTGCGGACCAGCTTGGCGAAGAACCCATCGGAACCAAGATTGGCCGGTACAAGCTCCTGGAAAAAATCGGTGAAGGCGGATGCGGTGTGGTTTACCGCGCTGAACAGGAAGAACCCGTGCGGCGCCAGGTCGCGTTGAAGATCATCAAGCTCGGGATGGAGACGAAGAGTGTGATCGCGCGGTTCGAGGCCGAGCGACAAGCGCTCGCGATGATGGATCATCCGAACATCGCGCGCGTGTTCGACGCGGGTGCGACCGATCGGGGTCCGCCGTATTTCGTGATGGAGCTCGTTCATGGCGTCAGGATCACGAAGTACTGCGATGAGAACCGCCTGGATACGCGGCAGCGACTCGATCTCCTCGTACAGATCTGCCACGCCATCCAGCACGCGCATCAAAAAGGAATCATCCACGGCGACATCAAGCCATCGAACATCATCGTGGCCCTGCACGATGGTAAGCCGGTGCCCAAGGTCATCGATTTCGGAATTTCGAAGGCGACGGAAGCCCGCTTGACCGATCGGCAGTTGTTCACGGCGTATGCTCAGTTGGTGGGTACGCCGGCGTACATGAGTCCGGAACAGGCGGAGATGGGTGGGTTGGACATCGATACGCGGAGCGACATCTACAGCTTGGGCGTTTTGTTATACGAATTGCTGACGGGGCGAACGCCCTTTGACGGGAAAGAACTGGTGGCGGGCGGACTGGATCAGATGCGGAAGATTCTGCGCGAGCAGGAGCCGGAGCGCCCCTCTGTGCGTCTCCTGAATTTGTCGGCGGACGAACTGAAGAAAGTGACGTACGACCGCATGGTGGAGCCCGCGAGGCTCGCACCGCTGGTGCGAGGCGACCTGGACTGGATCGTGATGAAGGCCCTGGAGAAGGATCGCGCGCGTCGCTACGAGACGGCGAACGGCATTGCGATGGATCTCCAGCGGCACCTCGACAACGAGCCGGTCGTGGCACGGCCGCCGAGTTGGTCGTATCGGTTTTTGAAATTGGTGCGGCGCAACCGGGTGGTCTTCATCGCGGGTGGCGCAGTCGCGGTGGCGTTGGTCGCGGGCATGAGTACGTCGACGTACTTGTTCCTGAAAGAGCGCGAGGCGCGTCAGCGGGCGGTGGCGGCGGAGCAGCAACAGGCGCGCTTGCGCCATGAAGCCGAAATGCGTGAGCGCATCACCCAGGTGGCGTTGCTGGTGAGCCAGGAGCGGTTCGATGAAGCGGATGCGCTCTTGCGGACGATGACATTGACGCAGCCTTCGATGGAGGGCGCGGCGGTGTTCCGATCGCTCGGAGAATGGCACGCCCTGCAGGTTCGCTGGAAACAGGCCGCGGAGCGGTCGGTTCTTCTGCTGCAGGTAAACCAGCTCGAGAATTCGGATACGGCGACGCTGGATTATCTGCGGTGTGGTCCCGCGCTTCTGGAAATGGGCGACGCCAGCGGATACGAGCGCTTTCGTCAGGAGGCGATTGCGCGGTTCTCCGAAACGCCCTGCGTGTTTGCCGATCGAATCGTGAAGATCAGCCTGCTGATGCCGGCGAACCGGCGCGTCATTGATTCGCTGGAGAGACTGGCGGATGCGACCACCCGTTATCTGAGGGAAGCGGACGCCGGTGGCGACGTGTTCACGGCGGCCTGGCGCTCACTCTCGTTGGGACTGATGGAGTACCGCCGGGGGAATTTCGCGCAAGCGGTGGAATGGCTGCAGCGCTGTCTTGCCTATCCCGAAAGCAACGCGCCCCGAACCGCGACGGCCCGGGTGATTCTCGCCATGGCTTATCATCAACTCGGGCGTGAAGCCGAGGCCCAGATCGAGTTCAAGACGGGCCGGGAAATCGTCGAGAGCAAGCTGAGTAAGGGGAAGCTGGATCGCGGTACACCGATCCAGGGCTTCTGGTTCGACTGGGCTTTTGCGCGGATCTTGCTGCGCGAGTCGGCCGCGTTGATCGAAACGCCACGTGGGGCTTGAGCGGGCGCGCGCCTTTTTCCCGTAGGTAGTCCGCTTGCGGACGCTCCGACATTGAGCTTGGCTCGGCAAGAAGGCGGCACGGTGAAACTTGGAGCGCGCGCGAGCGCGCTGCCTACGTCCGCGATTAAATTCAGCATGGTTGTCGGGTTTGAGCGCGGGATGGCGCATGTAGGAGTGCAAGCAAACCCTGAGTCTCTCGTCTGGAGGCTCATAACCACCCCGTCTCACTGACCTATGACCTCGACCCCCCAGCACATCGATCGGGCGCAGCTTCCGAACCGTCGCCGGAATTTAGCGGCCCTTTGCGCTTTTGCCGTTCTTTCAATCCAGCCGGCGCTTCTTCAGGCGCAAACCGTCGCCACGCCCGCGGCCAAATCCAACGATGAGCAGGCCGTCCTGCTCGACGAATACGTGGTCGCAGGTGTGCGCGGCAGTATGATTCGCGCCCAGGAGATCAAGCAGAACGCCGTGACCCTCGTGGACTCGATCGTCGCAGAGGACATTGGCAAGCTGCCGGACAACACTGTGGCTGACGCCTTGCAGCATCTGCCCGGAATCCAGGTCGGCCGGAGCAACGGCGAAGTGAACACCGTCCTCATTCGTGGTCTGCCCAATCTGGCCACCACGTTGAACGGCAATGAAATCTTTACGGGAACGTCCCGCGGCGTGGCGTTGCAGGACATCCCGGCAGAGTTGGTCGCCGGCGTGGACGTTTACAAGTCGACCTCGCCCGAAAAAATCGAGGGCGGAATTGCTGGCCTGATCGATATCCGCACCCGCAAGCCGCTCGATTTCCACCGGCCGCAACTGGCCGCAAGCGCACGAGCGATTCAAGGCGAAGCCGCGGATAAAATGGGTTACGTCGCCAGCGTCCTCGTCAGCAACAACTGGAAGGTCGGCGATGGACAATTCGGCGTGCTCTATTCCGGAGCCTACCAGCAGCGCTATTTCGTCGATCAAACGGCATTCAACTTCCTCTTCGAACCGGTGGACGTGCCGGCGACTCTCGTACCCGGTCAGACTCGACTCCAGCTTCCGTTCACCCAGGGATCGCTGATCATTCCGGGCTCCCGCAAGCGGACGGCGCACAATCTTTCACTGCAGTGGAAGGTGAATGACGAGCTCGAGATCTATAATGATTTTCTCAACACCAGCTACCGCGACAAGCACCACGTCAATTTCCTGATCGGATTTCCGCGGTTCGGCGCCTACACCAGCGCGCAGGTGTATCCGGGTTCAAATGTTCCCATCACGGAGACGACGACGAACAACTTTCATCTGACGAGCACGCAGGCGTTCCAGCAGCGGACGGACGGTTATCAAAACGTGTTCGGAGCGAAATGGAAACATAACGACACCAAGCTCACGGCCGAATACCTCTACAACTGGAACAGCTTCAAAAACCAGGCCTTCATCGTGGACACCCGTTACGGCCCGGCCACGCCGAGCACGTTTACCTTCACCTTCAACGATGGTGGCCGGGCCAATCTTTCCATCCCGGGTTCTGACATCACGAACGGAAGTAACTACTATCTCTGGGGACTGTTCGACAATCGTGATTACTCCACCTCCAAGCAGAATGGGCTGAAGGCGGAGATTGAGCAGTCGATGCGCGGCGGTTTCCTGCAAAAGCTCATCGGCGGCGTCCGCTGGAGCGATCGCGATGTGGCGTTCCGCGGCACGAGCCGCAACGACGTCTCACCTGCCGGTGCGACCAACGGTGACCGTTTTGCGCCGAGCGTGCCGAAGACGTCTTCAATTCCTGGATTCGGCAGCGTGAATGACGACGGTCCGCTTTCCTACTACAGCACGCCCAAGTGGTGGGGTGCCAACGCTGACTATCTCTACGCCAACAAGGATGCGGTGCGCGCGTTGTTCGGTTTGCCCGCCGGTCCCGCTGGATTCAATCCGACGTTGGGATTCACGGACAAGGAGACTGTGACCGCCGGCTACGTGAATGCGCTTTTCGGTTCGATCATCGACGGCAAAGCATTTGATGGCTCGATTGGCGCGCGGGTGGCGCGGACCAGCCAGGACCTGCGCGGCTTTCGGACGGACGGCACCGCCATCAACAGCAGCAAGTCACAGACGGATGTTCTGCCGGTGTTCAACTCGCGTCTGAAGCTCACCGATCAATGGCAGCTGCGCTTCGCGGCCGGTCGCACGATGACCCGCCCGAACTTCGGCGATTTGAATCCGGCCGTGACCCTCAACGCACCGACCACCACCGGTGGCGCCGCCGGCTCGGGCAGCGGAGGTAATCCCGACCTCGATACCATCAAGTCGGACAACTATGATCTGGCCCTTGAGTACTACTTCGCGAAGGCCAGCTATGTGTCGGTCACAGCTTTCCATCGTGACATCGACGGCTACGTCCAGAGTTTTGCCGCCACGGAATCGATCGGCGGCGTCAATTACACGGTGGTGCGTCCGCGTAACTCCGGGAAGGGCAAACTCGATGGATTCGAGTTCAGCTATCAGCAGTTTCCGGAAGCACTGCGGGGCTTTGGCTGGATGACCAACTACACCTACATCAAGGGAGACACCGATGCGCCTGACTCTTCGCCGGGCGCGGCGGTGGGAGCGCGCGTGCGCAAACCCTACGCGCAGGTGTCGAAGCAGTCGGCCAACGTGATCCTGGTTTACGAGGCCGGCAAATTCTCCTCGCGCCTGGCCTACAACTATCGTGGCGAATACACGGATACATTCGACGGACCCAACGCCGCGGGCAGTCCGCTGCGGCAGATCGTCGCGAAACCGCTGGGCACGCTCGATTTCTCAGTCAGCTATGCGTTCACCAGGAACTTCACGGTGACCCTCGACGCGACCAACATCCTGCAAGAGGAGTACCACGATTATTTCTATGACGCGTCTCGGTACCCGCGTGATACCCGCGCCTACGATCGCACAATCGAGGTTGGTGCGCGGTACCGCTTCTAACTCACCCAGCGCTGCAGTCGGACGTGCTGAATCGGCCTGGCAGGGCCGGCAGCGGGGAACCGTTCCGCGAACGTCCGGCTGCGACGCTGTTAAACCCAGAATCATCCAATTTGAACCGCGGATGAAAACGAATGCGGAAGCGTTGGCTCGAGCCAGCGCGTCGGTCCGTCAACTCGGTTAACAGTTTCGCTTCAGCTAAGATCATGCGTGTTGCCGTAAAACATGTCGGGTGGTGCGTTCTCCTCGGCCTCCTGGGTGCCGTTGCAAACGCGAAGCAGGTCAGCATCCACGATCCCGTGATGGCCAAAGAGGGTGGCACGTTTTACCTCTTCAGCACGGGACCGGGCATCACGTTTTATAGCAGCACTGATCTGACGACGTGGAAGCTGCGCGGCCGCGTGTTTCCAAACGATCCGGTCTGGGCGAAGGACGTGTCGCCGAAGTTCAACGGACATATCTGGGCGCCTGACATCGCGCATCACGATGGCCGATACTACCTCTACTATTCGGTTTCTGCATTTGGGAAGAACACGTCCGCGATTGGTGTGACCGTGAACCGCACGTTGGACCCAGCGTCGCCGGATTACCGATGGGAGGACCAAGGCATCGTCGTGAGATCGGTCCCGTATCGAGATCTTTGGAACGCGATCGATCCCAATTTGGTCGTGGGCGCCGACGGCGTGGCGTGGCTCGCGTTTGGTTCCTTCTGGGAAGGATTGAAGCTGGTCAAGCTGGCGCCCGACTGGATCACGTTGGCGGAACCGCAGGAATGGCGAACGATTGCAAAGCGCGAACGCGCGCTCGGAATCGACGATGCCAATGCCGGCACCGCGGAAATTGAGGCGCCGTTTATTTTCCGCAAAGGCGACTATTATTACTTGTTCGCTTCGTGGGATAAGTGCTGTCGCGGGAAAGACAGCACGTACAAGATGGTCGTAGGCCGCTCGAAAGAGCTCACGGGCCCTTTTCTCGATCGCGTGGGCCGCGATATGGCCGCGGGCGGAGGCACGCTGGTGCTGGCGGGCAACGCCGAGTGGGCAGGCGTGGGTCACAACAGTACCTATACCTTCGATGGAAAGGACTACCTCGTGTTTCACGCGTACGAGAACGCGGATAACGGGCTGCAGAAACTGAAAATCGCCGAGTTGAAGTGGGACGAAGCGGGTTGGCCAAATGTCGATCCAGGCGTACTCCACGATTACCAGAGCGTACTCGAACAATGACCATGCAGACCCGGTTCATTTTTGGAGTGCGGCGGCACGACGCCGCTTTAGGGACGATGCGGCTCGACGCAGTGTCGTTCGGGCCGAGCGACCGTCGAGCCGGTCGTTCAAAAGCGGCGTCAAGCCGCCGCACTCCATAATATGACTGCATCATCCGCCAAGCTTTCTGTGCTGGAGAAGATCGGCTTCGGGGCCGGCGATGCAGCCGTCAACGTCGTGTGGTCGTCGATGGCGCTGATCCTGACGTTCTTCTATACGGACGTGTTCGGGCTGAAGACGTCGGACATCGCGATGCTGATTTTCGTCCCACGTCTGATCGACGCTTTCGCTGACGTGGCGATGGGCATGTACACGGACAGCCATACGACGCGCTGGGGACGTTACCGGCCTTATCTCCTGTTTTTCTCAGTGCCGTTTGGGCTTTCGATCATGCTGGTCTTCACGACTCCGGAGCTCACGTACAACGGCAAGCTGCTCTGGGCGTACGGCACCTACATTGTGATGATGATCGTGTTCACCGCCGTCACGATCCCGTACATCTCGTTGCCGGGTGTTCTGACCGACGATTCGAAAGAGCGGCTATCGGCGAACGGTTATCGGCTTTTTTTCGCCAAAGGCGCGGCGCTGATGGTGACGTTCTTCGTGCCGCTTTTTGCGTCACGCTGGGGCCACGATCATCTTGCGCGAGGCTATCAAGTTTCGATGGCGGTGATGGCCGGCCTGGCGACCGCGCTTTTCATCTTCTGCTTTTTCACGACCACGGAGCGCGTGACGCATACGATCGATCACAAGCCACTTGGTCTGCAGCTGCGTCTGCTGTTTCGCAATGACCAGTGGCTCGTGCTGGCCGCGGTGTGTGTGGTCGGGACCGTCGGGTACGTGATTCGTGGTTCGGTCGCGCTGTATTACGCGAAATATTACCTGCACGGCAGCGATCAGGTGCAGGCGTCGTTCATCACCACCGGCGTGGTGGCCAATATTTTGGCGATGGTGGCGTCGACTTGGATCACGAAAAAATTCTGCAAGATCCAGCTGTTCCGCTGGACGCAGGTGCTGGTTTTCGTGTTGAGCGTGCTCCTCTATTTCCTGGTCAAGCCGAGCGACCTCACGCTGGCCTTCGTTTTGTTTTTCCTGATCCAATTCGTCGTCGATCTGCATGCGCCGGTCTTTTGGTCGGCCATTTCAGAAGCGGTGGATTACGGCGAGGTGAAGAGCGGCAAGCGCGTGGCCGGTCTCGCGTTCGGCGGAATTTCATTTTGTCAGAAAATGGGCATGAGCATCGCGGGTGCGGCGGTGGGATGGTTGCTCACCTATTACAACTATGTGCCGGATCAGGTGCAGAGTGCATTCACGCTGAACGGACTGGCGTTGCTGCTCTCGATCATCCCCGGAGTGTTTCACCTCGGGATGGGACTGTTGATGTTCAAGTACCGGATCACCGATGCGTTCTATGAAGCCATGAAACGTAACCGCAGTCTGGCGCCCGTGGCCTAGCGTTTGGAAAACTCGTTGACGTCGTCCTGCCATGAAACCGCTGCAGCCGCTCATTCAACAACGCGCCGATCCGTGCATCTACCGCCACGCTGACGGCTGGTATTACTTCACGGCGTCGGTGCCGCAGTACGACCGGATCGAGTTGCGCCGCGCGCGCACCATTGCGGGATTGCCTACGGCGGAAAAGGTCGACGTATGGCGGAAACCGGACACGGGACCTTACAGCGAATTAATTTGGGCGCCGGAGATTCATTACCATCGCAGCACGTGGTTTATTTATTTCGCCGCGGCGCCCTCGCGTGAAATCAAAGATGATCTGTTTCAGCATCGGATGTACGTGATTTCCACGGCGGCGGAAAATCCACTGACCGGTGAATGGACGTTTGGCGGTCAGGTGGACACCGGCGTGGCCAGCTTTTGTCTCGATGCGACGACGTTCGAGCATCGCGACGTGTTGTACTATGTCTGGGCCCAGAAGGATCTGGCGATTCCCGGAAACTCGAATCTCTACATCGCCCGCATGGAAACGCCGTACCGGATCACGGGTCGACCGGTCTGCATCTCGCGACCGGAGCTGGAGTGGGAGACGCGCGGATTTTCGGTCAACGAAGGACCGGCCGTTTTGATCAGCCATGGGAAAGTTTTCATCAGCTATTCGGCGAGTGCGACGGATGAAAATTATTGCGTCGGGCTCTTATACGCCGCGGATCAGGCGGATCTGTTGAACCCCCAGAGCTGGCATAAATCGCCAGAGCCGGTGTTTAGGACCTGCTATGAGCACAGCGTGTTCGGGCCGGGGCACAACAGCTTCACCGTGGCGGAAGACGGACACACGGATCTGTTGGTTTACCATGCTCGCACGTATCGGGAGATCGTGGGTGATCCGTTGTGGAACCCCGACCGCCACACCTTTGTGAAGCCTTTGAAGTGGGATGCCGCGGGACTGCCGATTTTTGGGCGCCCATCGTGCGTTGAATGAGGCGACTCACTTCGCCGACCGAACCTGCGTACGGGCAGGACCGGGCGACAACTCTGATAGCGGCTGAGCGAGAGCCAACCCGGCTGTGGCCGAGAGCGCCGTCGACCTGGTCGTTGGCGGCTCTACTTGATGATACCTTCGCGGCGAAGGACTTCCTCGAAATTGGTTCGGGTAATGAGGATGCCTTGCGTGCGAGTATCGGCCGGCGGCACGGTGCCGTCCTTGATCCACTGGTACATCATCTCTGCGGTACGGAAACCCTCCTGTGGGGCGGACACCAGCATTGAGCCGAAGAAACCGGTCGGCTTGGTCTTCCGCAATTCGTCGATGCAGTCCGTGCCGTTGATGCCAACGCCGATGACGTGATCGGCGTCGAGCGCGCGCTGTTCTGTGGCGCGGACGGCGCCCAAGACGGCGCTGTCGTTCATGCCGCTGATCAGCCAGCGCTTGAAGGCCGGTTTCTGCGTGAGCAAGACGTTGGCTGCATCGAAACTGCCGGGGACGTCGGTCGTCTTCTGTGGAGTCTTGAAAATCCGATCAGCGGGAAAACCTGCCGCCTTGAGTGCCGCGATCGCGCCGTCGGTGCGTTCACGCGCGGTGTCCAGTTCCTCAAAGGTCACGACACAAACCGCGGTTTCTTCGATTGGCCACTGACGGCGCTGCATCTCGGCGTAGAGCGCTTTGCCCTGGTCCTGGCCAATGGCGTTCGCCGACATGCCCATGTAAGGAACGCTGGTCATCGGCTTGCCGTCGGAGCCGATGAACCGGTCATCGACCGCGATCACCTTCAAGTTTCGGGCCTTGGCCTGCGCAACAATGGCCGGCCCAAGTCGGACGTCAGGGGTGCAAATCACAAAACCCTGCGCGCCGCTGGCCGCGAGATTCTCGATCGCGGCAAGGACCTTTTCTCCGTCGGTGACGCCGAGCTTCACGAGTTGAAACTGATATTTCTTCGCCGCCTCGTCGGCGCCCTGCCACTCGAATTGAAACCACGGCTCTTCGGGTTGCTTGACGAGATAGCCGATCTTGACGGCGCCAGCGGAAGCTGAGGCGGCAGGAGCCACCGATTTTTTACTGCAGCCGGCGAACAGGAAGGCGCCAGCGAGAAGGATGGCGACGGCGGGGCGAGAAACGTGTGATCGCATGGGAAAGGTAAGACTCCGTACAATTATTGAAATGCAGGGAAAGGCGAGGCGCGGATTAGTGGACCGCCTTTGAAGACGTTTGATCGAAAGAGGAGGTAGGGCGAGGCGTCCCCGCCGAGCCGGTTCGAAATCCGATTTGGGCAGCCGAAGGCGGGCACGGCTCGGCCGGAGGCCTCGCCCTACCGTGTTCTCAATCGGCCAACAGCGCGATCTGGATACCAGGACCGTGGACACCCTCGATCAGAATGCCTTCAACGTCGGCGGTTTTGGACGGGCCCGTGCACCAAATGATATTGGGATCGTTGGGCATCGATGAAACGGCGGCGGGTAGATCGAGGAAGATGGTGGAGCGTCGGACAACCGCAATGTGGATCCAGGGGGCGAGCGCACCCAAACGGCGAGACGTGCTTGAATCGGAGAGGATGATAGTGCCGGTCTCGGCGATCGCGCCGAGCGCCGCGGTGATTCCGAACTGGAAATCATCGACCCGCGTGCGATCAAATTCCGTGGCGACGTTGAATTGGGCGGGGAAAGCGGACTGAAGGGACGGCCACAACTTCGGATCGCAGTAGCCGTTCAGGCTATTGTGCTCGATCAAATACGCGACGAGTTCGGCGATGGTCGAGAGGGGGCGACCATTGACGGCGGTCATCCGTTCGCTGAACAGTGTCCAACGATCCACATCGCCGTGAGCCTCACGCAAAACGACGAGATCGCCATCCCAGTTCGGGAGCGGGGCGCGTTTTGGCAAAGGCGCGAGCGCGTTGCGCACGCGGGAGAGAATCAAGTCGCGAGAAGACATGGAAGGGGCGATCGGAGGAGTCGTCGGTTGATTCTTAATAAGGCAGTCAGAACCACGAATGGAAACGAAGTGACACGAATTCGAGAGCGCGAACGAGAGCGCAGCGAGTCATTCGGTGGGGCCGAGACGCGTTACGACGGGGGTGGCGTGAGTGGACGGGTCGGAGAAGCGGTCGGCGCTTTTCGGGACTTCATCCATTGGCGGAATTCGCCACCGCGCCATTTGGGGAGGGTGCGTTCATTCTCCCATGCTCGCAGCGCCGGAATGGGCAGCAGTTTGGTGGGAAGGTAATTGATCAGCTTGCCGCCGAACAGCGCTGCTTTCCAAGCCGAAGGTTGGGAGGCGAGTACGGACCACGCGCCCATCGGTGGACTGCTGGCCGAAGCGAGCGGAGCATGCTCGCGTTTACCTTTATCGCGCAAACGGAGCAGCAAATCCGGAATCGGAATGTTAACGGGACACACTTCATTGCACGCGCCGCAGAGGGAGGACGCTTTGGGCAAATCGGCGAGGGCGGAGAATTTCTCGCCGGCCAGCAGCGGCGAAAGCACGGCGCCGACCGGGCCCGGGTAAACGCTGCGGTAAGCGTGTCCGCTCGCCTGACGATAAACGGGACAGACGTTCAGGCACGCACCGCACCGGATGCAGCGGAGGATATCGCGGCATTCGGTCGCGAGCACGTCCGTCCGTCCGTTATCGACGAAGATCACGTGCATCTCTTCCGGTCCATCGGTCTGAGTGGGAGACTTCGGTCCGGTGATGAATTCCGTGTAGACAGTGAGCTGCTGCGCCGTGCCGGAGCGGGCCAGCAGGTTGAGCAGGAGGCTCAGGTCCTTGTCGCGCGGTACAAGTTTTTCGATGCCGACGAGGGCGATGTGACACTTCGTGGCGGCCAGACAGAAGCGCGAGTTACCCTCGTTCGTGACGAGGACGAGACGGCCGCTTTCGACCGAAACAAAATTGGCGCCGGTCAGACCGACGTCTGCCTCAAGATATTTCTGGCGGAGAAAATTCCGGGCGCGGCGGGTGATGGTTTGCGGATCGTCGTTGTACGCGCCGAGCCCTTCGCGTTCGAAACTCTGCGCGATCTCGCGCCGATTCTTGTGGATGATGGGGCGAACGATGTGACTCGGGTGATCGTGATCGATCTGCACGATGAATTCGCCGAGATCGGTTTCGAGCGCTTCCATCCCGTGCTTCTCGAGGTAGTGCGCGAGTTCGATTTCCTCGCTGACCATCGTCTTGGCCTTGACCATCTTGGTCGCGCCTCGCGCCTGCATGATTTTGAGAACGGCAGCGCAGGCGTCTTCTCCGGTCGCCGCCCAATGCACCTGCGCACCGTTCGCCTGCAGCTTGGCCTCCACTTGCGGCAGATAGGTATCCAGATTCTCGATGACGTGCTGCTTGATCTCGCCGGCGATCTGACGGAGTCGATTCGGATCAGCGAACTGGTCGAAGAGCATCTTCGTCCGCTTCTCGTGCGTCGCCTTGGTGCTTTGATAGACGGAGGCGCGCTTGTCCGGAGCAAGCTTGGTGGAGAAAACGTCGAGTGGTTGAGTGGCCATGGCGGGGCGGAGGGGCGGGGCTAATCTCCAACAAGGACTAATGTGGAAATCAGGAAATCAGGAACGGAGTTTGGGGGATCGACGTAGGTCAGCGCGCTTGCGCGCGCTCTGAGGAGGAATCGGAATTAAGCGCAAAGACGCGAAGCGGCAAAGGTCGGATGAAGACGGAGAATGTGGAAATCAGGGAATGAGGGACAGCGTAAGAGGG
>JBDSSD010000076.1:0-20051 GCA_039928945.1 Opitutus sp.
CCTTGCGGTCCCGGGGCCAAATTTGGGGGTGGGCGTTCGCCACGCGCTCTTTCCCGACGGCACATTGTTGGGCGCCTCGCTTTCGCGGGCCTTGTGCTTCCCGACGCCACTCTCTGCGGCATGCAGAGGTTTCGGTCTCATGACGGGACCGTTCCAACCGTTTCCGGTGGGAATCTATCGAGTGAGGTCTTTTCGCCCGGTTCGGACACTTCCTGCCGGAAGTGGCTCGCCGGACGTGGTGCGGACACGCCTGCAAATCCTAATCTCTCGCGTCGGCACCTTTGCCACGGGGACGGCTCCAGCTTTTGACCGGACGTTTGCCCCGCGTTACGGGTCTGACCTCTTAACTCTCAGGTTGCATTCGCTTTTGCAGTGAGGTGACGCGTTTTTCACGCCGCCTCAATTGAGGAGGTTGACGAGCTTTGCCAGGCTCGCTCACTCCCCGCCATCACGTCTCCCTTACGCGCCCTGCTCGTGCGAGCGAGCTGGGCCTTTTGGTGGGGTCGGCCCACCGGGAAACGCAACGGCGTTCTGGTCTGCGCAGTAGCAACCATAACCCTCTGGGGTAACTGCGTCTGATTTGTCAGTCGAAACGTCCGACAAACCTGACTCGGCTCGGGCACGGTTTCTAATCGCGCCTTGCCGCTCAGCTCCTATTTCGTGTGAACTGACCGGACACGACTCCGGCCAGAGGAGCTGGTGATATCTGCCTGCCGAATTGCTTGCGCAATCTGGAGGGGAAAGCGGCACCAGCTGCCGCTCACCGTTCCCCGGTCGCCCGGGATTATCTCAGTCGTGCTCTCAACGGGTTTTTCAGGCCGCTGCGCTTCGACTGTTCTATCAAGGAACGAGGAAGAGAGTGCGAAACGGTTTCGAAAAAAGGAAGGCAATGTTCTTCACAACTTCTGCACCGCTCAAATCGGTGAGTAACTTGCGAGCAAACATACTCACGGGTTGTTCACAAGTCCTCCCTCTGAAGTAGGCCAGCGCGCTTGCGCGCGCTCCGAAAAATTCGCGTTACCTCGCGGAATTCTCCTGGTGATTTTGGTAACTGCGGAGCGCGCGCAAGCGCGCTGACCTGCTTGAAATAATTTGTCTCGCGCGCAGCGCGCCGCTTTGGCTGCTCGTCTCTGTCCATGCCTGCGCCGCGCGATCTGCCCATCTATGAACTGGAGTCTGCCGTCGTCGCCTCGTTGCGGGCCCAGGGCAGGCTCATCGTGCAGGCACCGACGGGCTCCGGCAAGTCGACGCAAATTCCCCAGATGCTGCTGCGCCACGGCTTGCTCGCCGGGGAAGTCGTCGTGCTCCAGCCGCGCCGCCTCGCCGCGCGCATGCTCGCGAAACGCGTCGCCGAAGAAATGGATACACCGCTGGGTGAAATCGTCGGCTACCAGATCAGACTCGAATCGCGCGTCAGCGCGAAAACCCGCATCCGTTTCGTCACCGAAGGAATTCTTCTCCGCCAGATGTCCTTTGATGCCCAGCTCGGTGGCATCACCGCCGTCGTGTTCGATGAATTTCATGAGCGTCATCTGTACGGCGACATCTCCCTCGCACGCGCCTTGCAGATTCAGCAAACGACCCGACCGGACCTGAAGATCATCGTCATGTCGGCCACCCTCGATGCCGGCGCATTGAAAACGTACCTCGCTCCCTGCGATGTACTGGTTTCGCAAGGACGGAGTTTTCCGGTGCGAATCGAGTATCTGCCAAAGTCCGTTAATTTCGAAATCGACTCCGTGTGGGACGTGGCAGCGCGCGAATGTGAGCGGCTCGCGGCGAGCGTGATGGGAGACATGCTCGTGTTCATGCCCGGCGCGTATGAGATCAGTCGTACCGTCCAGGCGATCCAGGCCTCACGCGCCTTGCGCGACTTTATTTGTTTCCCGCTCCACGGCGAGTTGCCGCCTGACCAACAGGACCGTGCGGTGGCGCGCTACGAAGCGCGCAAGATCATCGTGTCGACAAACGTCGCCGAAACCTCGCTTACGATCGAAGGCGTGACCGCGGTGATCGATGCGGGACTGGCGCGCATGGCGCGTTTCGATCCGCATCGCGGGATCAATACGCTGCTGGTCGAAAAGATT
This sequence comes from Opitutus sp., assembly GCA_039928945.1. Classification (GTDB taxonomy): domain Bacteria; phylum Verrucomicrobiota; class Verrucomicrobiia; order Opitutales; family Opitutaceae; genus Opitutus. The sequence goes on from JBDSSD010000076.1 coordinate 2,088, forward strand.
TCCGCGGCGAGTGCTGACCAACGGGCCGGTCGCGCGGGCCGCACCGCTCCGGGTGTCTGTGTGCGGTTGTGGACGGAACGCGAGCATGGTCAACGCGCGCCACAGGAATTGCCGGAAGTGAAACGCCTCGATCTGTCGGAGGTGGTGCTGACCCTGAAGGCGAGCGGCATCGACGACATCTTCAGTTTCCCCTGGCTCGAAAAACCGGAGCAGAAGGCGCTCGAGCGAGCCGAGATGTTGCTCAGTGACCTCGGCGCGATTGCGTCAGCTGTAAGGGACGAAGCGGCTCCAGGCCAGACGGCGAACGCATCAGGGTTGGCGACCATCACACCGATGGGGCGCAAGATGCTCCGGTTTCCGGTTCATCCGCGTTACGCGCGAATGCTGATTGCGGCCCAGGAACGCGGCTGCGTCCGGCCCGTCGCGCTCATGGCCGCGCTGACGCAGGGGCGGAATTTCTTGCTGCGCGGCGCATCCAAGGAAGTGGAACAAGCGCGCGAAGACGTGCTGGGGGAGGAACACGAAAGTGATTTCTTCCTGCTGATACGGGCGTGGAGTTTTGCGGCCAAGAACAATTATTCCGTCGACGCATGCCGGCGCGTCGGAGTTCACGCACAGGGCGCTCGTCAGGTCGGTCCGTTGTTCGAACAGTTTCTCGAGATCGCCAGGAAGGAAGGGCTCGACGTGACCGAGGGCCGGATCGATGGAGCCGACGTGCGGAAATGCGTGCTCGCGGGTTTTTCGGATCAGCTGGCCCGACGACTCGACGCCGGAACCCTGCGGTGCGAACTCGTTCACCGGCGCCGAGGCGTGCTCGCGCGGGAAAGTTCGATTCAAAAGGCGACTCTGCTGGTTGCCGCCGAGATCAGCGAAATTGAAGGTCGCGGGGGAGAGGTGAACGTCCTGCTTTCCCTCGCGACGGCGATCGAGGAACCCTGGTTGAAGGAGGTCTTTCCCGAGGATTACCGGGAAGTTCGTGGCGTGACCTACGATGAGCAGGCGAAGCGCGTCGTCTCCCGTCGTGAACGCCGCTTCCGTGATCTGGTGCTTGAAGCCAAAGTCAGCAGTGATGAAGCGCCACTCAACGAAGCGGCGGCATTGTTGACTGCTGAAGTCGTCGCAGGGCGGCTCAAGCTCGAGGCGTGGGACGAGTCCGTCGAGCAGTGGATCATCCGGGTGAATCGACTCGCTGAATGGTTTCCCGAACTCGAGGTCAACCCGCTCACGGATGCGGACCGGGCGACCCTGATTGAACAAATTTGCTACGGGGAACTCGGCTATCGGGGCATCAAGGACAAGCCCGTCATGCCGGTGTTGCGAGATTGGCTCACGGCTGAGCAATTCGCGGTGCTCGACGACTATTTGCCCGAGCGCTTGGAAATGGCGAATGGCCGGCGGTCGCGCCTGAAGTACGCCAAGGAGGGTCCGCCGATCCTGAGCGCACGCATCCAAGAGCTCTATGGAATCGTGGGGAGGTTCACCATCGGCCATGGCCGCGTGCCAGTGAAGATTGAGGTCTTGGCCCCAAATCAACGCCCGATTCAGGTGACCGACGACCTCACGGCCTTTTGGCGCGACATGTATCCCAAAGTGAAAGCGGAGCTTTCGCGTCGCTACCCGCGTCACGAGTGGCGGTGAGCATGGTGCACGCACATCGGCGCGGAGCCTGATCGTGAATGCGGTCCGTTCGCCGAAGACGTCCGCCGCTATTTTCTGAAACTTTTCGATCACTGCAGAGTTTTAGGAACGCATGCGCTTCTTCGACTCGCTCTCTCGAGATGTTCGGCAATCGGCTCGCGGGCTCCTGCGCGAACGCAGCTTCACCGTTACGGTGCTCACTATTATCGCGCTTTGCCTGGCGGCGAACGTCGCGATTTTTGCCGTGGTGAACGGCGTGTTGCTGAAGCCACTGCCGTTTCGAGATCCGCATCAGCTGGTTGTCGTGGCCAATTCATACCCGAAGGCCGGAGTGGAACGAGCGGGGTCATCGGTTCCCCATTACCTGGAGCGCAAAGCGGAGATCGCGGCTTTCGCCGAGGCGGCCGCAGTCCGCGGCCAAGGTTTAACGATCGGCGAAACCGGCTCACCTGAACGGGTGGATGCCTCCAATGTGACGCCGTCGTTCTTCCGCGTGCTCGGAGTCAATGCAGCGCTCGGCCGAACCTTCTCCGACGAAGAAGGTGTCTACGGAAAGCACGAAGTCGTGGTCTTGAGTGATAACCTGTGGCGCCAACGCTTCGGTGGAGATCCGGCCGTGATCGGACGTACCCTGCGCGTCAATACCGTCCTGCACACCATTGTGGGGGTGATGCCACCGGGTTTTCGCTACTTGTCCGAAAAGACGAATCTATGGACCCCGATGTGTTTCTCGGACGACGACCGGAAACCGGATCGGCGCCACTCGAACAACATGCAGATGATCGCGCGGCTTCGACCCGGCGTCACGATCGGCCAAGCTCAAGCGCAACTTGACGCGCTGCTCGAGCAGACGCGGAAAATTGATCCCTACGCGAAGCTCGTGGCGGATGCAGGATTTCGCGTGGGCGTCTTCGATCTGGGCGATGACTTCATTGCAAAGCTGCGTCCCGTTCTCCTCCTGCTGCAGGCCGGCGTCTTGTTTCTTTTGCTGATTGGGATGGTGAACCTCGCGAACTTGCTGCTCGTACGCGCGACGGGCCGAGCGAAGGAGCAAAGCGTGCGGCAAGCACTGGGCGCGAGCCGTTCGCAACTCATCCGTTCGCTGTTAACCGAAACCCTTCTGTTGTCGCTCATAGGCGGAATCCTTGGGTTGGCTTTCGGTGCTGCCGCGCTACGCGGACTGTCGCTGCTCGCCGCGGATCAGCTGCCGATGAATCTCACGCAGGGCGTTGACCGTTCCGTGTGCGGATTTGCGCTCGTGGCCTCGATGGTCCTCGGGCTGGTGCTCGTGGTGCCGGTGATATGGCACAGCTTTCAGGGGAATCTCACGTCCGCGCTGTCCGTGGAATCCCGCGGTGGCACGACGACGCGTTCCGTTCATCGCTTGCGCCATACGCTCATCGTCGCGCAAATCGCGCTCGCGTTTATCCTGCTGGCGGCGACCGGCCTGTTGGGCCTGAGCTTCACGCGCGTGCTTTCAGTCGATCCCGGATTTCGTCCCGAGAACGTGCTCAGTGGCGGCGTCGCGCTGCCGTGGTCGAAATACAAGGAAGAGAAGGATCGGATCTCCTTCGTCGAAAAGCTGGTGGGCGAAGTGCGGGCTCTCCCGGGTGTGGTGTCGGTCGGGGTGAGTTCGAATCTGCCCTTTAACGGAGGAGGGGATAACAACGCCATCTCGATCGAAGGCCGGCCCTTGGCCGAAGGAGAATCGCTGCAGGCTCATTTCACGAGCGGCATTGCGGCGGATTATCTTCAGACCATGGGAGTGGCCTTGAAGGACGGTCGATTCATCGATCAGCATGATTTACGAGGTACGTCCAAAGTCTGCGTGATCGACGAAGACGTGGCTCGGCGCTACTGGCCGAAGGAGAGCGCCCTCGGTCACCGCCTCGCGAATGGTCCCCCCACCAAGCCCGATGAATACTTCACGATTGTCGGCGTCGTCGGCGCGGTGAAACAGAACGATCTCGCCGACCATCATGCCCAAGGCGCTGTCTATTTTCCGTACTCTCATTACGCGAGTCTCGGGTTTTCGGTGGTGGTGCGTACCACCCAGGCGCCGGAACTGGCGGGAACGGCGTTGCGAGCGGCCGTTCTGCGGGCCGACCCAGAACTCGCACTCAACGATTTGAAAACGATGTCGGCACGAGTGAAAGACAGTCTCGCCGCCCGACGTGTCCCGTTGCTGCTCGCCGGAATTTTTGCTGGGGTCGCGCTGGTCCTTGCGGCCGTGGGAATTTATGGCGTGCTCGCCTACACGGTTGCCCAACGCCAGCGCGAGATCGGTGTGCGCATGGCGTTGGGAGCGCAGCCCGAGCAAATCCTGCGTCAGTTCCTTGGGTTGGGCAGTCGATTGCTGCTCATCGGTATTCCGCTGGGAATACTGGGCGCGTGGTTGGCCGGCAAAGCAATGAGCGGTCTCCTGTTTGGCGTGACGCCGAACAACCTCATCGTCCTTGGCGGGACCGCGCTGCTTTTGGGAGCTGTCGCGATGCTGGCCTGTTTTCTTCCGTCGCATCGCGCCGCGCGCATCGAGCCCGTCGAGGCATTACGCTCGAATTGATTTTAAGCGGCCGAGTTTCATCGGCCGGCGTGTTCGGCCAGAAATTCCTTCAGTGGTGTGATGAAGCGCGCGAATGCCTCGATCTGTGGCAGGTGTCCCAAGCCGTCCAATTCGATCAGCTTCGCGTGCGGGATTGCGGCGGCGGCGGCGCGTCCAAGCTTCGGGTAGTCGCCGAGCGCGTCCCGACGATCGGCGGGTGCGAAATTCCGGCCCGGCGCCGTTCGATCTCGCTGGCCAATGATGAGCAGAGTTGGCGACGAGATCTGCGGAAATTCATAGACGACCGGCTGAGTGTAGATCATCTCCGAGGTCAGCGCCTGATTCCACGCCATGCGCGAATAGTCCGGACTGGCGGTGAAGTGCGTCAGCATCTCCACCCATCGATCGTAAGCGGGCTGCCATTTTCCATCGTAGTAATTCTGACGCTGATACTCGCGGATCTTCGCAGGAGTTTGCTTCAACTCCTGCTGATACGCTGCGTCGATGCTCGTGTAGGGAACGCCTTTGGCTTTCCAATCTTCCAGCCCGAGCGGGTTCGTGAGCGTCAAGGTCGTGACTGCGTCGGGGAACATCAAAGCGTACCGCGCTGCGATCATTCCGCCCATGGAGTGCCCCAGAATGTTTGCGCGTTTGATGCCGAGGCTCTCCAGCAACGCGTGAGTGTTGGTCGCGAGTTGCTGGAACGTGAATTGGTAGTGGGCTGGTTTCGACGACTTCCCGAAGCCAATCTGGTCAGGCATGATCACGCGGTACCCTGTGGCCGCCAAGGCCTCCGCCGTTTCCTGCCAGTACGCCCCGCTGAAATTTTTCCCGTGCAGCAGCACGACCGAGCCAAGGTCACGGCCCTTCGGTGACAGGTCCATGTAGGCCATTTCCAAACTCTGCTGCTGACTTCGGAACGTGAAGAATTTGAGCGGAAAAGGATCATCGAAGTCCGCCAGCCGGGGTTCGCCCCCTGTCTCGGCGTGGATTGAACAGGCTGCTGCCAGAGCGAACAGCGCGAGAAATGAAAATGGCAGTTTCATGACTGAGAGATAGCCGCGTATTCCCAGACCTCAAACGGCCGTACGTATCTCGAATGCCGAAAAGCGGCAGCGCCTCGCGTTCCTTTTGCCGCGATCAGCGTCCCAATTTCGATCACCGGGCCATGCGAAGCCGCAACTCAAGCGTGCCGTCGAGACGCTTGCTCAGGTCGATGGGATCACCCAGCGCGACGGTCCCCAGTTCGACTTGATAGGCCCAGACTTCGAAGTGGGAGAGAAAGACCTGGCCGTAACTCGTTCCGAATGCGCAATCGACGGCGTCGAGACCGTGACTGATTTTGACGCGTCCGATTCGCGGCACGTTATAGCGGGCATCGAGCGCGAACCATCGGCCGCCGAGGAACACCTCGGCATAGGCGTGAAAATCCATCGCGGTGCCGGGATCGATGTAAACAATGTCCGGCAGATGTCCGGTGACATAGCGCGCGGGAATATTGAGCGCCCGGCAAAGTGCGATCGTCAGGTGGGCAAAGTCGCGGCAGACCCCAAATTTGCGTTGGAAGATGTCCAGCGCCGACAGATCGGCCTGCCCGGAACCGAACCGGTATTCGATGTTCTCGTGCACCCATTGCGAGACGGAGCGAACGCGAGGCCACCCGCCCTCAATGGTGCCAAACGTCGCCCACGCAAACCCGAGGAGTTTGTCTGACTCGCAGTATCGACTGGGAAGGGTGTAGCGCAAAACCTCTGCTGGAAGTTCCTCCGGCGGCACAATCTCTGCCGACTCAATGCCCGCAAGGTCCGGCCTGGGTGGCGTGAGGAGAATTGCGTCGTGGCGAAATTCCGTGCGTCCCGGCGGCAGCAATACGCGGAGCAGGCGATTGCCGTGGCTGTTGTGGATCGGCTCCGCGGTCATACCTTCACCCAGCGTCAAGCGTTCACCGACCATCACCTGAACGCCTTCAAGTTGCGGCAGAACGTCGAGCAGGAATGAGGTCTCAGCGATCGTCTCGTACACGAGATCGCAACCGACCCGGACGGTGAGCATCGTTTCTTGTGCGTGCGCCGACTCACCGTCGGGATTCGCCGTAAACTGCGCGACTGCGTGCGCGTTTGGTTCGACCGCCGCGCCGGGAATCCGATCGTCCGCGTGCGGCTCAGCCCGAGGGTCATCCGATTGCGCCGTGGCGCCTCGGGATTCAGCTTGAGAAAGGGACATGTTTTGCGGGTCACTGACCGGTGAGACAGGAAACAGTTCGTCGAAGCTTTCGCTGAAGCTCGGAGCATGCCACGCGCTCGGCTGCTCTGCACTTGCGGTGTTCATCGTTCGAGGCTTTTCATGATCGTTTCTCATGCGCGCGCCTCCCCGAAAAACCTCCCGAAAACCCACCCCAGCTCCTGCCGCCACGCCGAGTGCGCGCGTCGTCACCGTCCGCGCGCAACCGATCGAGCTGTGTCAGCTTTTGAAGTTCGCCGGTCTCTCAGAAAGTGGGGGCCAGGCGAAGCAGACCATCGCGGAGGGTGCGGTGCTACTAAACGGCGTAGTTGAAACTCAGAAGCGCAAAAAGGTGATGGCCGGCGACAAAGTCACGCTCGGCGCTGAGACGATTGAGGTCCAACTCAGCTAAGCCGTACGATTCAGACGAAACCAACCGCTGATTACGCCGATTGACGCGGATCAAGGCATCGAGCGCTAACAAGAGAAATCTCGATCGAATTCACCTTTCAGAAGTGATGGGTTCCGTTTTCCTCGAATTGGTTCTGCCTCCGAATTATCCGCGCTAATCGGTGAAATCCGCGGTTCAAATGCATCGGTACGGCTAGGCCTGAAACGCCTCAGATCGCCGTTGGGCTGGTCGACGGCTGACGCAGGTAGTGCGTGCGACGCGCTCCACTCCGGCCGTGGACCGCTGCCCGTTCAGCTGGCTCGCTGTAGGGCCGGCGACGATAACCGCCACGCGCCGGATCCTGCGCACAGCGAATCTGATACTCCTGCATGCGGTCGAAGAGACTGTGCAGTTGCGTCGGCAGCGTGTACTCGTCCATGCCGGCTTCGTGAAGCGCCGACAGAATCTCGTGCGTGGCTTCCAGCGTCGACAAACAACCGGGTTGCGGCTGCTGCTTGATGACGTATCGGCTCGGGGCGGACGGCGTGAACATCACGCGCGGCAATCGCTGCAAACTGGGACTGAGCCGCAACATCTTGCGGGCTCCACTCCAGGTCGCGTCGAGCAAAACGACGAGCAACTGACGATCACCCAACTCGGAAACGGGCAGCGGACCACGCGATAAATTGTGCGCCTGCTCACCGGGATAAAGGAGAACGGGATAAAACTGCGGATCGGTGAGTAGCGCCTGGACGCTCTCGTGTTCATCGAAAGCGACACCCATGTGAATTTCGCTTCCTGCCAGGCAAAGATGGGTCAGCCGTCCGGTGCCGGCCTTCTCCTGCTTGAACTCCTTCGGATGCATGAGGAACACGAACTTCGTCCGGGTCGTGATCGGTGTGATCGACGGACACCAGCAAAGCGCCTTGGGCCAAAAGCAACGATAGCACGTCTCGCGACTCATCGCCGAAGTGATGATTGGCTCACCAGCCACGCGCAACGTTTCGCTCGCGCGATCCGACGAAACGATGATCGAGGGGGCGGCTACGGCTTGGGCGTAGCTGCGGTCACGATCCGGATCACGAAGTAAGTCGCATTCGTCGTCCCGACATTACGCATGCCGTGGTCATCATTTGAACCATAGAAGAAGATCGTGCCCGGACCGCCGCGGTGAACAACGCCGTTCACCGTCGCTTGCACCGTCCCTTCCTTGACCAGGATCAGCTCCTCGTCTGGGTGGCGATGACTCGGGTGCGCCTCCTCACCAGCGCGAAGCGTCGTCACGTGGCTTTCGAAATTGGTGAGCGTCGTCGTCGGTGAATCCACCACGTCCCGGCGCTCACCCTTGGCCGTCGGTTTGACCGGCAGCTTGGTCCAATCGAAAACGGTGGAGACAAGTTTACCCGGCGCAGCCACCTCGGTCGCGGGGGTTGCAGGAATGGTCTTTGTTGCCGCGGTGGCGAAGTTGAAAACATAATACGTCGCGGGAACGGTGCCTACATTGCGCACGGCATGCGCATCGTAGGACGCAAAGAAAAACAGTGAGCCCGGACCCACGCGCTGCTCGGTGCCGTTGATATGCACGGACAGCGTGCCTTCCATGAGGATGATCAGCTCTTCCTGCGGGTGACGGTGAGGCGGGTGAGACGGCTGACCGGGGTTGAGCGTGCTGATGTGGGATTCGAACTCCTCGAACGTCGCGGTTGGATTTCGCGCAACATCTCGGCGCTCGCCGACGGGCGTTTTCTGCAGGACCAGCTGATCAGGGATGAAGGCAGACGACCCCAGTTTTTTCGGTTGGTCGGTGGGTGCGGTGCCTTGCGCGAAACCAAAGGGTTGGAGCGGAAGAAGAGCCATGAGGAAAAGGCAGCGACGAAAAAGCATGGGGAAAGGGGATCGGAGGGACGAGTGACAGGGGAGGGGCTGAAAACAGAATACGGTTACGGCCGGAGAAAGTTGCGGAGATTGTCGCCCGCAGCGCCAGCCTTGACCGTACTGGAAGAGCGGTTGACGTTCCTGAATGGCCAAATCGGAACTGAAAATCGAATCAATCAAGCAAGGTGCCGGAGCGGCGCCGAAGTCGGGTGACTTGGTGACGGTCCACTATACCGGTCGCTTTATGGATGGAAAGACGTTCGACAGCTCGGTGGACCGCGACGATCCATTCGCCTTCACCCTGGGCGCGGGCGAAGTAATTGCGGGTTGGGATCAAGGGGTCGCGGCGATGAAGATCGGCGACAAGGTCACGATGACGATCCCGCCGGAACTGGCGTACGGTGCGCGCGGGTATCCCGGAGCGATTCCGCCCAACGCGACGCTGATTTTTGAAGTCGAGCTGCTCTCGATTGGTTGAGGGGGCCGCAATTCTTTGAAAACGCTTCCTCCTGGTACACCGGTCGCTGACTTGCCGCAGAACTTGTGGGGCAAGATTTTGGGCTCTACGCCTGTCGTCATGACGGTCGTGGCCACGATGCTCGCCGGCTTGGCGTCGAGTGAGATGACGCGAGCGCAGTATGATCGTTCGCTCGCGGCCCAGCTACAGTCGAAGGCCGGTGACCAGTGGAGTTTTTTCCAGGCGAAAAAATTGCGGAGTGCGATGCAGCATACGACCCTCGATACGATCGCAGCGACCGGAGCCGTGGGTCGTTTCGATGCGAGTGCGTTCAAACCGGAAACCGCTGCTGGAACCCGGTCTGATGGCGTTGAACCGGCCGATACGAGTGCGGCGCTCGCTGTGCTGGCCGGTGACAAGTTGCCCGAACCTGCCGCGAGCCCTGCGCTTGATCCCAAAGTTGCCGCTGCGCTGGAAGCGCTCGAGAAATCCCGACCCGACGCTGAGCTGACGGAGCGCGTCAATGACGTCGACAACACCGTGCTCGCTACGACCTTGCGCGCAGCACGTGAGCGTGCGCTCGCGCAGGATTTGCTGACGGCTCCGCTGAGCCGGGCTGTTGACGCGATGGAAGCACGACTCAAATCAGCCGACCCGGTCCCAAGTGCCGCCGCCCAGCCGGCCAGTCCGGCGCGAGAATTCACCGTGGCTCGATTGAATTATAACGCACGGCGTTACGATCTGGAAGCGAGGCATAATCAGGCGATTGCCAGCTTGTATGAGTTGCAGGTGCGGAAGAACAACATCTCGGCCGAACGTCATCATAAGCGGAGTGGAAATTTCTTTTATGGAATGCTCGCTGCCCAAATGGCCGTGATCATTGCAACTTTCGCGATCGCGGCCCGGAAGCGGAATGTCCTTTGGACGATCGCCGCCGTGGCGGGAACGGCCGCCATCGCGTTCGCCGTTTACGTGTATCTGTATGTCTAAGACGAGTCCGCTCGCAGGATCGTCGGCTGCTTTCCCCGCATGAGTGCTTCATTGGTTGATGGCAGCGGGAATTCGTTCGCCGCGTTGGGACTCACGCCACCCCTGGTGCGCGCGGTGGACGATCTTGGTTTCGAAAAACCCACGGCAATTCAAGCCGCGGTGATCCCGGCGATTTTGCGGGGTCGCGATGTGTGGGCATCTGCACAGACGGGAACGGGCAAGACCGCGGCATTCCTGTTGCCGATGCTCGACTTGATCGCAGGCCGGCGCCGCGGTGGACCGCGTCACGTTCGTGGGCTCATTCTCGTGCCCACGCGAGAACTCGCGCTGCAGGTGGTCGAAGCGGTGCGCAATTTCGGTTGTCGGTTGGCTGAACCCATCAAGACCTGCGTCGGCATTGGCGGCGTTTCGATCAATCCGCAAATGATGGCGCTGCGGGGTGGCGCCGATCTCGTGGTCGCGACTCCGGGCCGTCTGCTTGATCTCGTGGCCCAGAACGCCGTGCGGCTCTCGGCGGTGGAGATTTTCGTTTTGGACGAAGCGGATCGACTGCTCTCGCTGGGCTTCGCGGAAGAACTTTCCCGCGTGGTCGCGCTGCTTCCGGCCCGACGCCAAAGCCTGCTTTTTTCCGCCACGTTTCCGCCCGCGGTCGCAACTCTGGCGCGTCAAAATCTCTCGGATCCATTGGAAGTAAATCTCGACGCCGGGACGACGCCCGCAGCGATCATCCTTCGGCAACGCGCGATTGAAGTGGATGAGGAGAAACGCACGATGCTGCTACGCCACCTGATCGGAACGAGCCAGTGGGCGCAGGTTTTGGTTTTTGTCGCGACGAAGTACGCGGCGGATCACGTCGCGATGAAATTAAATCGCGCCGGCATCAATGCGGCGGCGTTGCATGGAGAGCTGAGCCAGGGCGCTCGGACAACGGCGCTCGCCGACTTCAAGGCGAAGCGGGCCAATGTGCTCGTGGCGACGGACGTCGCAGCACGAGGACTCGACATCGTGGGACTTGCGGCGGTGGTAAACTACGACCTGCCGCGATCGCCCGTGGATTACGTGCATCGGATCGGCCGCACGGGTCGCGCGGGCGAAGCGGGCGTGGCGATCAGTTTCGTGACTGCGGCGACGGACGCACATTTTCGCGTTATTGAGAAAAAGAACCGGCTGGCGATTGAGCGCGAGCAGATCGAGGGATTCGAGCCGCTGACGTTGGCCGTGCCGCCGCGGGACGTAAATGGCGGCGTCAAAGGTGCGCGGAAAAGCAAGAAGGACCGGCTCAGAGAGGCCGCTGCCCGAGGGAGTCTGCCGACGGCGCCTGCCGCACCGACCGGACCTTTGTTTCCGTGGGAGCCGCCGAAAAAGCGCTGACGTTTATTTGGCTACGTCGCCCGCGAGCCCTCGCGGAAGATCCTCGCGATTGACGATCCAGGGGTGTTCCAGCAGCTCCGGAACGTTTTCGTTCGAGGCCAGGCTCCATTTTTTATTCCACGACATGAAGAATGTGCTCCGTGGAAAATTGCTCTGTAAGCCGGCAATGAGCTGGCGGTAGTCGTAGTCGCCGGGTGGATGCTCCGCGCCATGCGGTCCATATTCCGTGAAGCCAAACGGCTTCGGCAGTTTCGCCACGGCGGGATAGCCCTTGATGTGGGTGCGGTCGATGTGGTCGGTGTACGCGTCCAAGCCGACGACGTCGACGTACTGATCGCCCGGGTAATAATCGGCGGCGTTCTCACGATGATTCGGGCCGTAGACCCAAAGTAAATTGTCGAGCTGCTTGGTGCCGGTGAAGTAGTCGAACATATGGCGCCACACCTTGACAAAATCAGCCGGCGGTTTTGCGCCCCACCAAAACCACTCCCCATTCATCTCGTGGAACGGTCGCCACAAGACGACGACGCCGGCCGCCTTCAGCCCCTGTAAACCGGCCGCGAGTTCATCCAGTTCCTTCATCCATCGATCGTGGGTTTCACTGCCCGCGCGCAGCAGATCATTCAAATCAACGCCCTTGTCCCGCAAACCACCGCCCTTGGGATTCGCCGGATTGTAGAGGTGAACCCCGACCGTGACGAGTCCGCCTTCGCGCCAATAGGTGATCGCGCTTTGGTTCGGGACTTTTGTGGTAAGTCCGCCGCTCGAAAAATCGACATAGTCAAATCCGGCGAGTGCGGGCCAGTGGCCGGTTTTCTCGTGGATCTCGCGCAGGACCGACAAAGTTCCTGAGCTGCCGAAGTCGGTAAACTGACCTGAAAGCACGCGCTTCTCGGTGCGTGGTTCCAATTGCGTCAGGTAAGACAAAACGGCTCGGACGCGCTCATTTGATTTTGCATTCGCGGGTTCGGCGGTGGCGGTGCTGACGGCAGACGCGGTGAACAGGAGGCTCGCGAAAAGCAGGGATGCGGGAAATTGCATGGTGCGGTGACGCAGTGATATGCTTCACCGAGTCGGGCGCAAACGGAACTGCGAGTGTGGCATTGACCCGGCGTCCGGCGAGATAACTGATTCACTTGTGATCAAGATCCTGGCGATATCAGGCAGCCTCCGACGGACGTCGTCCAACACCGAGTTATTGAAGGCCGCGGCACTGCTGGCCGGGCCCGGCGTCGAGGTGGCGCTTGAGCCTGCGATGAGCGAGCTGCCCCATTTCAATCCGGATTTGGAAGGGCAGGAGCCAGCTTCGGTCGTGCGCTTTCGAGAGCGGCTGCGGAACGCGGAAGCGATCATCATTTCCAGTCCTGAGTATGCTCACGGCGTCGCGGGAGCCTTGAAAGACGCGCTGGATTGGGTCGTCGGCAGCGGAGAATTCAGCGGCAAACCCGTGGCTCTGTTCAACGCTTCGCCACGGGCCACGATCGCTCATGCCTCACTCGCGGAAATCATCGTGACGATGGACGCAACGCTCGTGACCGACGCCACGATCGCGGTTCCTTTGCTGGGAAGAAATCTCGCGGCGGAAGCGATCGCCGCAGACCGCGAACTTGCCGGCACAATCCGCGCTGCACTGAGCGCGCTGGTTGCCGCGGTTGAAGCTCAGCGGAAGCGGCACTGAGGCGGCGGCGCGGGCTTAACGCCCCGCGGACTTTGCCCGATCTCGGGTTGCGATCACATACTCCGCCGACCCGAAGCTCATGTGGAGTTGACGGTACTGGATTGGTTTCGCCGGAGTGGATGAGAACTGGACGAAACTAAATTCCTGAACACGTTGGCCCCTATGCAACTCGGAGGGATCCATCACCTGACCGCAGTCACGGCCCACGCGTCCAAAAATTACGCCTTCTACACTGAGACGCTAGGCCTTCGTTTAGTGAAGAAATCCGTGAACCAGGACGACGTGTCTGCCTATCATTTGTTTTATGCCGACGGGAACGCGACACCGGGAAGCGATCTGACCTTTTTCGACTGGCCCGCCGCCCGAGAACGGCGCGGGACGAGGAGCATCGTGCGCACCGGCTTGCGCGTTGGAAGTGATGCCACGCTCAAGTGGTGGGCTCAGCGTTTCGCGGCAGGTGCGGTTACTCAGGCTCCGATGGGAGTGCGCGACGGTCGGCTCACGTTGGATTTCGAGGATTTTGAGGGCCAGCGGTTGAGTTTGGTCGTGGATTCGACGCCGGCGGAACCGTCGCATCCGTGGTCGAAGAGTTCGGTGCCGGCCGAACATCAGATTCTTGGGCTCGGTCCGATTACCATCAGCATTCCTGCGCTTGAGCCGACCGAACGCGTGCTGACCACCGTCATGAATATGCGCCGGGTTCGTGACTACGCACTGCCAGGGCCCGGCACTGTTCACGTTTATGAAATGGGACCGGGTGGCGCGGCGGCCGAGTTACACGTGGTGGTCGAGCCCGCGGCTCCTCCCGGCAGGCCGGGTGCCGGTGGCGTCCATCATGTCGCATTCCGGACCACGCTGGCCGAATATGACGCGTGGGCGAGTCGACTCGAACTGATGCAGGTTCCGTCGAGCGGCCCGGTGGATCGGTTTTATTTCAAGAGCCTCTATTTCCGGGAGCCGAACGGGATTCTGTTCGAGTTGGCCACCGACGAACCGGGATTTGCCGTAGACGAGCCAATGGATCGCCTCGGCGAGAAACTGGCGCTGCCACCGTTCCTCGAATCACGGCGCAAAGAAATCGAGGCCGGATTGAAGCCGTTGAGCTGACGATTGGGCGATCAGCTGAGAACGGTCCGATGGCGCGCTCGTTGGGTCGGAGCGCCGGCTTACATTCCCGGAAAGCCGCCCTTGCCGCGCATGGCCTCCATCTGGCGCATCATCTTTTTGCCGCCGCCGCCTTTGAACATCTTCATCATCTTCTGCATTTCCTGGAATTGTTTCAGCAATTGATTCACCTCGACGATCTTCACGCCGGAACCGTCGGCGATCCGTTTGCGCCGGCTGCCGTTTAGAATCTCTGGCTTTCGCCGCTCCTGAATCGTCATCGATTTGATGATCGCTTCGGTCCGCGCCATTTGCTGATCCGCACCATCGGGAAGTTGCATGCCGCTCATGCCTGGAATCATGCCGACGATGCTCTGCATCGAGCCCATCTTTTTCACCTGCTGCATCTGCGCGAGGAAGTCCTCGAGATTGAAGTCCGCCTTGCGGAGCTTCTCAGCCATCTTCTCAGCGTCTTTTTGGTCGATCGTTTCCTGCGCTTTTTCAACCAACGTGACGACGTCGCCCATCCCGAGAATGCGCGATGCGAGGCGGTCAGGGTAGAACGGTTCAAAGTCGGCTGTTTTCTCGCCGGTGCCCACGAATTTGATGGGAACGCCGGTGATCGACTTGATCGAGAGCGCCGCACCACCGCGGGCATCTCCGTCCATTTTGGTCAGGATCAGACCCGTGAGCTGAAGAGCGTCGTGGAAGGCCTTCGCGACATTTACGGCTTCCTGGCCGAGCGCTCCGTCCGCCACAAGCAGGACCTCGTCGGGTTGAATCCGGGCGCGGAGTTTTTTCACTTCCTCGATCAGGTCGGCATCGATTTGGAGCCGGCCCGCGGTATCGAAAATGATGCAATCGGCGTGGGCTGCAGTCGCAGCTGCCAGTCCGGCTGAGCCGATTGCCGGCACGTCTTTGGACACGCGATCGGCGTAGAACCCGAGTTCTTCCTGTTTCGCGAGAATCTCGAGCTGATCGATGGCGGCGGGACGGTACACGTCGCACGCGACGACGAACGGCCGGTAACCCCGCTTTTTGAGGAGCTTTCCCAGCTTCGCGCTCGAGGTGGTTTTGCCCGAGCCGTGCAATCCGACCATCAGGATCTTGAGAGGGCGGACTTCAGAGAGAGCCGTGCTGCCTTCGCCGAGCAACCGAACGAGTTCGTCATTGATGATTTTGACGATCTGCTGGCCGGGCGCCACGCCCTTGGTCACTTCCTGTCCGACGCATTGCTGTTGAACGCGTTCAACGAACTCACGGGCGACCTTGAAATGGACGTCCGCCGAAAGCAGCGCGGTGCGCACTTCCTTGAGCGCTTCGGCCATGTTCTCCTCCGTGAGCGTGCCCACGCCACGAAGATTCCGGAGTGCCTGGCCAAGTTTTTCGGTGAGCGATTCGAACATGAGAGGGAAAGGTGAAACCACGAATGGACACGAATGCACACAAATTTCCAGCCGGAGCTGTGGAACGACGATCGGAGAACTCGAATGTGGAAATCAGGAAATCAGGAATGAATGGGTAAGAAGGAAAACGGGTGGATTAATCTGGAACTCTGGAACTCAGGAACGAGCTCGATCCTAAACCTTTAACCTGAGGCTCGGTGGCATTTTCCAGCGTTCCAGAGTTCCAGATTAAATACAGGTCAGCTTCTGCTTTCGATTCCTGATTTCCTGATTTCCACATTCCATCCTCATGACCACTTCCACACCCCGTTCCAGCACAGTGGGCGTGGTTTTCTTTCAGGTGCGATTTCGCACTCGTCAAGACGGCTCAAGTGCCGGATAAACGCCGTCCCTATGAACCCTGTTCTCAAGCTATTGATCGAAGGCGGCAGCCTCACGACCGGCCAGATGGCCCAAGTCGCGGGGATTTCTGAAGCCGAAGTTCAACAGCACCTGGAACAGCTGAAAAAAGATAAAATCTTCCTCGGCTGGCGTCCGGTGCTCGATCTTTCGCATGAGGCCGCCGCCGCTAACGCCGTTCGCGCCGTTATTGAGGTCAAGATCACGCCCGAACGTGGCGGTGGGTTCAACCGGCTGGCTGACCGCCTGGCCCGATTCGATGAGGTCGAGTCGTGCTATCTCATGTCGGGCGGTTACGACCTGCTGGTCTTTGTGAAGGGTTCGTCCCTCCAAAAGGTTGCCGGTTTCGTCTCGGAGAAACTGTCGACGATCGAAGGCGTGCTTTCGACCTCCACCCATTTCATGCTCCGTTGCTACAAGGAGCAGGGTTTCCTGCTCGGTGGCGACGAAGCGCCCAGTGCACGCCTCAACGTTGCGCCTTAACCGGCGGGCCTAACTCACATGAGCAACGACCCAAAACGTTGGGTGGCCGGACACGTGTCCGCGCTGCCTAAGAGCGGTATTCGAGATTTCTTCGAACTCGTGGCCAAGATGAAGGGCCAGGACGTGATTTCTCTCGGCGTGGGCGAACCCGATTTCGTAACGCCGTGGCACATTCGCGAAGCGGCGATTTTCGCGCTCGAGCGCGGCAAGACGTATTACACCTCGAATCTTGGTTTGATTGAACTGCGTCGGGCGATCTCCACCTACGTTGAAGAACACTTCAACGTGAGTTATCGACCGGACGATCAGATCATCGTGACGGTCGGTGTCAGTGAGGCTTTGGACCTCGCGTGTCGCGCCTTCGTAAACCCGGGCGACAAGGTGATGTTTCATCAGCCTTGTTACGTGAGTTACAGTCCTAGCATCACGCTGGTCCACGGACAGGCCATCGCAGTGCCAACGTATGCAAAAGATGGCTTTGCGCTGACCGCGGAAGCTCTCCGGGCGGCGTGGCAACCGGGCGCCAAGATGCTGATGCTGAATCTGCCGTGCAACCCGACGGGCGGAACGTGCACACGCGAACAGCTCGAGAAGATCGCTGCGTTTTGCATCGAGAAAGACCTCCTTGTTTTAACTGACGAAATTTATTCGGAGCTCACCTTTGATGGTGTGCATACGAGTATCGCCAGCCTTCCCGGCATGGCGGAGCGAACGATCTTCCTGCACGGCTTTTCCAAGGCGTTCGCCATGACGGGCTGGAGAATTGGATACGCCTGCGGGCCGGCGGCCTTGATCGATGCGATGATGAAAGTGCATCAATACTCGATGTTGTGCGCCTCGATCATCGCGCAAGAGGCGGCGTTGGAAGCATTGCTTCGCGGTTGGGACAGCGTGCTCAAGATGCGCGAGCAGTATCATCGTCGACGCGATCTCATCGTCCGTCGTTTCAACGAAATCGGGCTGACGTGTCATTCTCCACGCGGCAGCTTTTACGCGTTTCCCAACGTTACGGCGAGCGGCCTGACGGAGAAGGAGTTCGCGGTTGGATTGCTTCAGCAGCAGAAGGTTGCAGTCGTGCCCGGCACCGCCTTCGGCGAGGGTGGCATCGGTCACGTTCGCGCCTGTTTCGCCACTAGCTACGAGCAAATCGTCGACGCGTGTGATCGCGTCGAGCGGTTCGTCAATTCAAAGTAGCGCGACAGGATTGCAGGCAGCGAGCTGGCGCTCGTGCGTCAGCTTGTTTCCTCCTCGCTAGCCCCTCCTCGCACCTCACACCTTTTGTCATGAATCGCACCGTTGCCATCGTTGGCCGACCAAATGTCGGCAAGAGCCGCCTGTTCAACCGGCTCGCGCGGAAGCGCATTTCCATCGTCCACGACCAGCCTGGGGTTACTCGCGATGTCATTTCGG
>JBDSSD010000077.1:0-10336 GCA_039928945.1 Opitutus sp.
CACGTCAGCCAGGGCATCACGCCCGTGACCTACGAGGGCGATCTGCTCCACGGCCAGATGGAACGGTTCCGGGGCAATGAAGCCCACTGCACCTATGCCGAGGCCTATGCCCGACAAGACCAAAGCCCGATCGTCGACCTCACGGCCGTTTTGATCCGATCGGCGAAATGAATCAGCAGATGCTTACGCCCTTCCGGTGTAGCACCTCGCCCGTGGCGCCACTGACAATTGCCGAGCCCGTTCGAACTTCGATTTCGACGACGCCGGGGCCCATTCCGGCCTGACGCGCTCCTCTCGTACTATTCCGCCTTATACTTTTCCGCGTCCGCTTTGTTCCAGGTGATGGTCGCCTCGCCGGAAATGAAATTGGTGTCCAGGTATTTATTGAACGTGACTTTTTCCTCCCGGGCCTGGCCGGTTTTGATCTCAGCAATCAGCTTCTTCATATCCAGGAGGTACTGCATCGTGAGCTTTTCCTTTTCGCGCTTCTGCCAGTAATGGCCCCCGAAAATGAGCAGCTTGCTTTCGTCGATCGCACTCGACGGTGTCCGGATGTAGGCAATCAGCTGGTCGATGCTTTGACGGTACTGCGCGAATCCTTGAGCGGAGAAAATCCACACCCCGTTCCCGGAGCCCACGCCGTCGCCGCTGAACAGCAGATTCTTTCCTTTCAAGAAGTACGCGGTGGAGTGATCGGTGTGGCCGGGGATCTCCAGCGCGTTCACCACGAAGCCTCCGCCGAGATCCAGCGTGGGGTGGGCGGCAATCGGCGTGGTCCGCTCAGCGGGGAATAGTTCCTTCCCCTTAAATTCGTCGGTCTGAATCCAGAACGTCACCTTCTGATTGTCCCGAAAGACCGGTAACATGCCGGTGTGGTCGCCGTGATAGTGCGTCACGGCGATGAACAGTTTTCTTGGCCCAATCTCCTCCGCCACGAGCGCCTGGAGCGACGTAACGGCGGTGGGATCCCATTTCACGAAATTGGAGAGATCGATCAGCAGCGCCTGGTCCTGTCCGACGATGAGGTACATGTCGGAGCAATTGTTGAGCCCTGCCGGTTTGCCCTGCGCATCGCGGTGAACGCCGGGCGGATTGCTCTGATTCGAATCTTCAATGCGCGTCACTCCGGGGATGATCGGATAAAGGGTATACGGTCCCTTTTCGCGGGGCTGGGCCAGGGCGGTCGTGGCGAACAGGACAAGTGCGATGGAAAATAGCTTCATGGGATTGCGCGGGGTAATCAGTGACAGCGGGTCGGGCGGTGACGAGGAACGTCAGGTCGCGCGACATTCCAAGTTGATGGAACCCATGGAGCCAAGGTGCAAGTGAAGCCCACAATATGGAGTGCGGCGGCTCGACGCCGCCTTCGACGACGCGGCTCGACGCGTCGCACGGCAGCGCAGCCCCGCATTCTATAGCGGGGATGGAAATCCATGCGGGAAACTCGCCGCGGCGTCGATCCGCAGTACGCTTTCGGATACCCCATGAATGCTTTTCGTCTCTTCGCCACGAGTCTCGTTTTCACTGGTACGATGTTGGCTCAGGCTCCCACCGGCCCGAATCCCGCCGATCAGTTGCCCCCACATATCAGGCACCTCACCACCTTCGGGGAACGGGCCGACTGGTCGGCCGATGGAACGAGGATTTTGTTCCTAAGCAAAACGTTCGGTGACGCCATGGAACTCGACGTCGCTTCCGGCGCCATCCGCAACCTCACCCAGCATTATCCGCATTATGGGTACACGCGGGCGATGTACCTTGCGAACGGCGACATCCTCCTTTCGGGTCCGCAATCGTACGACCTGAAGAACGTCAGCCAGGCGCGGAGAAATTGTTTCCTCTTCGTGCTCGGTCGCGACGGTCGCAAAGCTCCCGTGGCGCTTGGCGTGCGCTGTAATGAAGGTCCCGCCGTGTCGCGAAAGCGCCTGCATCTGGCGTGGGCCGAGTGGAGTGATCCGAAGCCGGGCGCGGGCAATCTTTCGACCTCCGTCTTGTTTGACGCGGACATTGCCTACACCGACGGGGTGCTGCCCGCTTTGGCGAACAAGCGGCAAATCATTGACGGGGCGGAACTGCCGTTTCGTTGTACCATGGAGCCGCAGAATTATCGCCGGCCCGCTGAGCAGGAGTTGATCTTCAGCGCGTACACCGAGGGCGGGCGCAAATGCGACGTGGTGGGCATCAACCTTCAATCCAAAGCCATTATCAAGTACACGGATACGGCCGACATCTACGACGAACCAGAAGGAATTTTTCCGGACGGCCAGCACACCCTGGTCGAATGTGATGTGCAGAACAAACTCGGCCCCGGTAATATCGATCTTTGGAAGCTCGCGCTGGATGGCAGCGGCCGCTCGACGCGCCTCACGTTCTTCAGCGATTTCCCGGGATACAAAGCGTCCAATGGGGTGGTGAGTGATGATGGCCGCCTGATCGCCTTTCAAATGGGCAAGGCGGGAGAGGCCGCGGGCATCGGTCACGGCATCTTCGTCTTTGATTTGGCGAAAGCCTCTGTGAACGCCACCGGCACCCGGTGATCGCGACCATCGGTGGCGGCCGGAAGAGTTTAATCTGGAACTCTGGAACTCAGGAACGAGCGGATTGTTCTGGAGTGCGGCGGCTCGACGCCGCTTTTTGCAAGATGCGGCTCGACGCATCGCTCCGGCTTTCGAACCTGTCCGAGCCACGGAGCAAGGTAGTGTCACTCAGCTGCGTCGACGGTCAGATGTCTGTAGCTTTGCAATCCGCGTTGATCCGTGAAATCCGTGGTGGAACGAGGGCGGATAGATCGAGATCGTTTTTGGGTGCGGTGGCTCGTCGCCGTCCCGCTTCAGCAGGACCGGACCCGCGCACCCGCGCTCCTACCCCAACCGCTCCCGCCCAATCGACTGAATCCTTAAGAACTGCCCCTTTTCTGCACCTTCGTTTTCCATCGTTTTGTCGATGAATTTCCCGATTCAGTCCGAAAAACGTGCAACTTGGGTTGACGGTTCTGCGAGCGTGGTTCCGCTTCGCAAAGGGGAATCATTCAAATGCTTTCTGATCCAAACTCGTCCCATTCCCTCAACCGCCGGCAGTTTCTCCAGCAGACGACGTGGCTTGGAGTGAGCGCGTTGTTATCGGGGCCGCTGCTGTCGCGAGCGATCGCCGCTGAAAGTCCGGACATCGTCACCTTGCCTTTCGCCAACGGCACGCGGCCGATGGTGACCTATCCGCAGAAGCGGCCGCTCATTCGCGTCACCAGTCGACCACCGCAACTCGAGACCCCCTTCAACGTTTTCAACGAGGGCGTGATCACCCCCAACGACGCCTTCTTCGTCCGGTACCATCTGGCGAACATCCCCACCGCGATCGATGGTGGAACCTTCGAACTCGCGCTCGGTGGCAACGTCCGGACGCCGACCCGTTTCACCGTTGCCGACCTGAAAACTCAGTTTGATCCGGTCGAGGTCATCGCGGTCAATCAATGTTCGGGTAACAGCCGCGCCTTGTTCAACCCGCGGGTGTCCGGAGGTCAGCTGGGCAATGGCGCGATGGGCAACGCGCGGTGGAAAGGCGTTCGGCTGCGCGATCTGCTGGATCGGGCCGGCGTGGGGGCGGGCGCCCGCCAGGTCACCTTCAACGGCGCCGATGAACCGGTGATCCCTGCCACGCCGGATTTCATCAAAGCGCTGGAGGTCGATCATGCCCGTGATGGCGAAGTCATGATCGCGTACGAGATGAACGGTGGCGACCTCCCGCTGTTGAATGGCTATCCGCTCCGCCTGGTCGTGCCGGGCTACTACGGCACCTATTGGATCAAGCACCTGAACGCTGTCACCGTGGTCAACGAACCTTTCACCGGATTTTGGATGGCGAAGGCGTATCGGATACCTGATACAGCGGGTGCCTCGATCGCGCCCGGCACCGTGCCGAAAACGACCGTGCCGATCGCACGTTTCAATGTCCGGTCGTTCCTCACCAACCTGGGCGAGGGCGCGGCCATCCCCGTGGGTCGCCCGACGCCGCTGCGTGGGATTGCCTTCGACGGTGGGACCGGGATTCGCGAAATAAGTTTTTCCGCTGACGGAGGCCGCACCTGGCGTGAAGCAAAGCTGGGCCAGGATCTTGGCCGGTATTCGTTCCGTGAATGGAACGCGACCTTCACTCCGGATCGCGCCGGCAACTACGAACTGAAATGTCGGGCGACGAGCGCGGCCGGTGAAACCCAGCCGTCGACGCCCGGATGGAATCCGGCGGGCTACATGCGCAATGTGGTGGAGACCGTCAACGTCGTCGCGAGCTGACCAGCCCAATTGACCCGGTGCCCATGAAGATTCCCCCTCTCGTTTCTCTGCTGGCGTGGTGGGCCGCATCGACTGCGCTTGCCGCCGAGCTCAAAATCGAGCTCCCACCCGAGCGCACGGAGTTAAAGGCCGGCCCACATGCTGAGGCCGCGGCGGCGAACTGCGTGACCTGTCATTCCTGGGACTACGTCAGCATTCAACCCCTGCTGCCTCGCGCCGCGTGGAAAGCGACCGTCACGAAAATGCGGGCCACGTTTGGCGCTCCGATTCCCGAGGATCTGATCGACGACATCGTCGACTACCTCGCGAGGACCTATGGCGACGAACAGCCCGATGCACGGGAAAGGATCAATCCACCCGTCGCCGTGCCGCGGACCAACGGCGACGTTACACCGACGAAGAGGTGAAGCTGCGCGTAGGCCAGCGCGCTTGCGCGCGCAGGTCGTTGATCGAAATGGAGGGACGACCTCCGTGTCGTCCGGTTTGGTCTCTGTTGCGCTCTATGCCTCTGATTCAACCCATTCAGTATTCATTCCGGCCCGGTGTTTCGATGTGAGAAGTTGACGGATTTGAGAAATAGAAGTCACGTCGGCGTTCCGTCGCTTTAAAGCATCCACTCGCTCCCGTCTCTCGAATCGTCGTACCTGAATCCAGCTTTCGCCATGACCGCAGCCAAGACCTACTATTTTGACAGCAATGCCACCACGAGTGTCGCCCCTGAGGTACTGCAAGCGATGCTGCCGTATTTGACCGAAAAATGGGGCAATCCCTCGAGCCCTTACCGAATGGGCAAAAAGCTCGTTGAACCGATCGAAGCCGCGCGCGAATCCGTGGCTGCTCTCATCGGCGCCGACTCCACGGAAATCATTTTCACGAGCTGCGGGACCGAGAGTATCAACACCGCAATCACGAGCTGCCTCTACACACAGCCGGCCAGGCGGCACATCGTCACGACCGCGGTCGAACACTCCGCGACCAAAAACTGCTGCGCCGCCCTTGAGGAGCGAGGCTACGAGGTCACTTACCTCCCGGTGAGCCCTGACGGCTCACTCGACCTCATCCGGTTTGAACAATCATTGCGGCCAGACACGGCGGTCGTCTCGATCATGTGGGCCAACAACGAAACCGGCGTCCTGTTTCCCATTCAAAAAATCGCGGCCATTTGCCGTGAGCGTGGGATTCTCATCCACACGGACGCCGTGCAGGTGCCGGGTAAATTGAAGCTCGATGTCAACGAACTCGGCGTCGACCTGCTTTCACTTTCAGCGCACAAGCTCCACGGGCCAAAAGGCATCGGCCTGCTCTATGTTCGCAAAGACACTCCTTTCCAAGGGCTGATCATCGGAGGGCATCAGGAGGAAGGTAATCGGGGCGGCACCGAGAATGTGCCTTACATTATTGCCTTCGGCCGGGCTGCCGAGCTGGCCGGCGCGGTCACGGTTGAAGCGCAGCGGAAACTCGCTAGCCTGCGAGATACGCTCGAAAGCGAGATTTTTGCCAGGATCCCGAACACGGTGCGCAACGGCGCGAAGGCGCCGCGTCTCCCGAACACCACGAGCATCGCCTTTGCGGGCGTGGAAGCGGAAGCGCTTCTCATGATGCTGGATCAACTCAGCATCTGTGCGTCGAGTGGGTCAGCCTGCACGACCGGCTCCGTCGCGCCCTCACACGTTTTGACCGCGATGGGGCTCAGTCCGGCGGAGGCGCGCAGTACGCTTCGCTTCAGTCTCGACTACGATACGTCCGACGAGGACGTCGCCTACCTGATGAGCCATCTGCCACGAGTGGTGGCTGAACTCAGGGCGGCGGCTTCTCCTCGATTGGCCGCACGATCCCTTGGTTCCAAACTCGTCGCTCAACCCGTGTGATAGGAACCAAGGAATCACCGTGACTGAAATTGACCAACAGCCAGCCCGGGCGAAAAGCGTGGACGAGAAACTGCGGGAATATGTCCGTGAGGTGCCGCTCTATCGGTCAGCGACCCAGGCGACCGACACGTCAACGTGGACGGAGCTGCTGGCCGCCCTCCCTTTCATCACCAAGCAGGACGTCAAAAAAGATTTTCCCAATAACTTTCTCCGGGCGGGTCAGTCCCTCGACGACCTCGTCGCCAGGAAATTGGTGGAGATCGAACATACCGCCGGCACCACCGATAACCGCGCCGATCTGCTGCTCGAGTATGGATGGTGGGCGCGCCAGGAGATGTGGGCGTTGTCGCTCAATGCCGGCATCGCGCGCGTTCTGGCGGAAAATCCAGGGGCTCATCGCGTGACGATCTCGTCGCCGGCTTGCAACGGTGACATCACGTACAATGGGACACCATCCGCCAAACGCCGGACCCTGGGCAACACGCGGTTTTTGAGTCTTTCGCGGTTTCCGTTTTTACTCAGCACCGACGACCTGGACCAAATGGTGGCGGAGGCGCTGGATTGGGATCCGGTGTTTTTGGATACTGATCCCGTTTACGCGACGGTTTTCGCGCTTCACTGCGAACGCCGGAAGGTGAAATTTCCGCGGCTGAAGTTCATCCTTACGACCTACGAGTATACGAGCGTTCTACATCAGCGGATACTTGAGCGAGTCTTCGGCGTGCCTGTGTGCAATCTCTACGGATCGACCGAAACGGGCCACCTCATGATCGAGCAAGGCGCCGGCGAAATGGTGGCCAGCAGGAACGTCGCTCATCTTGACGTCATCAATCAGGACGAGCGCGGGATTGGCGAGTTGGTGGTCTCTACGCTCAGCAATGACTACATGCCGCTGCTGAAGTACCGGATCGGCGACCTCGTGGAAGCTCGCGGGAACGCGAGCGGCGACGGCGTCACCTACATTCTCCACGGCCGCGCACCTGATGCGCTGAAGGCTCCGGATGGCCGCCGCATCACGACCCGCGATGTCGATCAGTGCTTTGTCGGTGCGACGGATCTGGCGCACTATCGCCTGCACGAAATCAGTCCGGGACGTTTCGTGCTGAACACCGTTTCAGAGGGCGACGGCGTTACCAAAACCGCGATACAGGCGGTGGTCGAAAAGCTGGAACAGCTGATCCGACCCACCCGGAAAATCGAGGTGAACCCCGTGAAATTCCTCCTGCCCGAAGCCTCGGGCAAGTTCGTCTTCCTTTACCCGTTTGCTCCGGGAATGCCCGAACCGGTCCCGCAGCCGCCGTAACGTTCCGACGTAGCCCGCTGCGTGAGCAGGGGGAGGTTGACGATTCGAAACGAGCAACTCGAACCGCAACCACTCAATTCAAACATTCGATCCGACCACGGATTTCGCAGATGGGCACGGATGGAGGCGCTGAGTGTAGCCCCCTCGCTCCGACGTAGCCCGCTCTGGAAGGAGCGGGAGGATCGCACGTAGGTCAGCGCGCTTGCGCGCGCTCCGCAGATTGCCTCACGCAAAGTACGCAGAGTGTGCAAAGTTCAGAAGCGGGACGGCGTTAGATGTTAATTCCTTGGCCGACGGATCGAGAAGCCGTCGTCTAAAACTCATCTGTTTCGCGTAGGTCTGAGGACCGGAATTAACAAGTAACGCCGTGACCCCGTAACCGGCGACCACACTCATCCACGCTGATCGTGCAGGCACTTTCTAGAGCGGACAACGCAGCGCGCCGCAGCCATGAACGCGAGCCGACTCATCCAGGCGAGAGCACGGGAGTTTCGCGGGTAGTCAAAAGAGTCAAAAGAGACAGGTCAAAAACACGTAGGAATACGTAAAGACCGGAGTTGGTAGACGGGGACGCAAATGATCGTGTCGACGCATGAGGCAGGCGCGCATCAAGGTGGATCCGGAAGTCGACCAGGCAATTTATCACTGCATGACCCGGGTGGTAAACAAAGAGCGGCTCTTCGATGAAACCGCCCGAGAAATCCTGCGCCGGCAGCTCTGGCTGGTCGCAGAATACTGCGGCGTAGAGGTTCTGACCTATGCCATCCTCTCGAACCACTTTCACGTGCTGACGCGCGTGCCCCGCCGCGAGACGCCCTCGGACTCCGAGCTGCTACGACGATATCGACTGCTCTATCCGAAACCGACTCGGTACCAGGCGGCACGCCTGTCGGTCATCCAATCCCAGTTGGCGACCAACGGGCCCGAGGCAGTCGCGTGGCGTCGGCGTCAGTTGTCGCTCATGGGCGATGTCTCTCAATACATGAAGCTCGTGAAGCAGCGATTTTCCATCTGGTTCAATAAGAGCCACAGACGCATCGGTACCCTCTGGTGCGAGCGCTTCAAAAGCGTCCTGGTCGAGCCCAGGGGCGCAGCCCTTCTGGTCATGGCCGCGTACATCGACTTGAATCTGGTCCGGGCCGGTCTGGCAGCGGACCCTAAGGACGGACGTTTTTGCGGCTATGCCGAAGCGGTGGCGGGCAGCGAGCAAGCCCGGCGTGGCATCGTAACCGTCATCGGATTGCCGGACTGGAGCGAGGCCCAGTCCGCGTACCGGCAACTACTCTTCGGTACCGGAACCGAAACGCGTGAGTCCAAGCAGGCGATCAGCCTTGAAGACTTCCAGCGAGTGATGCGCGAAGGAGGCAAACTGCCCATGCCTGACGTGCTGCGCTGCCGGATACGCTATTTCAGCGATGGAGCGGTGCTGGGCAGTCAGGCGTTTGTCGCCATCCACTTGGCGCGCTATCGACAGCGCACCGGCCGGCGGGAACAAACGCCACCGCATTTGCTGCCCTCATGTACTGACTGGGGCGATCTGACAACGCTGCGCGGTTTGCGCCGCAATCCCATCGGTTGAGCGGCGTTTGCTGATTCCCTGACCCGCCAACGGTTCCTGTGTTGAGTGGGGCGTTCGGCCATGCGCCACGGATGGGCAGAGCGAAGGCGAGAGGGTACCCGCAGCCGCACCACGCACTGCGTCTAGCGAATTCCGCCAGAGCCGTACATTCTCTTGGGCAGTCGCCGCCTATAATTGACCTGTCCCTATCTCCGGATCCATCGGCTGAGTGGCGTCTGCTGACTTTCTGACCAGCCACCGGTTGCCGTGTTGAGTCGGGCGTTCGGCCATGCGCGACGGATGGGCAGGGCGAGGGCGAGCGGATAGCCGAGGCCGCACCACGCACTGCGTCTAGCGGATTTCCGCCAGAGCGGTAGATCTCTTGGGCAATCACCGCCTATTATTGACCTGTCCCTATCTCCGCCTGAATGGGCTTTCGCTGCGTGGGTTGTTGGAACGGGAGCATGAACCCGGGACTCAGCTGGAGTTTTAGCTGCAAGCGCCGGGTGAGGCAAAACGGGTGTTTGTCGTGAAGTTCGAGCGCGGCACGGTGAAGTGAACGTCCGGTCGCAAAGCGGTTTGACTCTTTGCGTCCTTGGCGGCCTTGGCGTGAGGCAATCCTTCGGAGCGCGCGCAAGCGCGCTGGCCTACGTGGGATCTTAAAACCCGACGACCCGTCCGTGCTGCTATGGAGTGCGGTGGTCTCGACACCGTCCCGCTGAAGCGGGAACGGCGCGACCTGACGCGCCGCCCCGACCGGGCCGTCGAGCCGGCACCTGGAAAAGTGGCGTCAAGCCGCCGCACTCCACCTGGCACGAACATCTGCCAGCTCGGAAAGGTCAGAAGTTATCGTTCGTCCCAGAGGTCCAGGCTTCCAGATCAATGCTCTCTGACCTCCGTTTCTGATTTCGTGATTTCCACATTCGGCCTTGGCGTGAGGCAATCCTTCGGAGCGCGCGCAAGCGCGCTGGCCTAGTGCGTCCATGAACCCATGAACTCAGAATGTGAAAGTCATTACCGTGCCGGAGGCAGAGACCGGCATGCAGTCGAAGGCAACTGCGTCGCAGCAATGCGAGGTGGGGAGCAGCTGGAGACGGAAAGATGGTCCCGAACGCAAGTGAACTCGATACGGCAAGTGCAACGGGCGAGCCTGCTAGGTCAGGGCGAAGCCTGCCGCGCGAGCGGCAAATCGGTCCCGGTGCGGGGACTGCCAAAACTGGAGACCGGTCGGTGCAAGTGTGGGTGGAGCGGGAACGTCTGGAAGGGAGCATGGGATAAGTGGAGAGACCGGCGCGGGTGGCTGACTCGCGCCGGAGTCAGA
>JBDSSD010000078.1:0-6485 GCA_039928945.1 Opitutus sp.
TGCTCACCACCGTTTTGCCGACCGCCGCTTCCTTGCGCCAATTCGGGCGGTGTTGAAAGAGGTAGAATATGGCGGCGGAAAGGTAGTGATTGGGCGGCAGCAATCCTTTGCTTTTGGTGACAATGCCGTGCCGGTCATGGTCAGTATCGCACGCGAAGGAGAGGTCAAAGCGGTCCTTCATCGCGATCAATCGCTGCATGGCATAAGACGAGGACGGATCCATGCGAATCTGGCCGTCCCAATCCACCGTCATAAAACGGAAGGTCGGGTCAACGGCGTCGTTGACGACGGTCAGGTTCAGCCCGTAACGCTCGGCGATTGGTCCCCAGTAATGAACCCCGGCGCCGCCAAGCGGATCAACCCCGAGACTGATCTTCGAGTCACGGATGACTTCCATGTCTATCACGTTACCAAGATCGCTGATGTAGCCGTTGAGGTAGTCGTGCCGATGCGTCGTGGAAGCGCGAAGTGCTCTTTCGAGAGGGATCCTTTTCACGTATCGGAACCCGGCTTCGAGGAGTTCATTCGCCTTCGCCCCGATCCAGTCGGTGACGGCGGATTCCGCCGGCCCGCCGTTTGGGGGATTGTATTTGAACCCGCCGTCATGGGGCGGGTTGTGCGACGGCGTGATGACGATGCCGTCGGCGAGGCCATCTTTCCGATCGCGATTGTGAGTCAGGATCGCGTGCGAAATCACGGGCGTCGGTGTGTACTCGTCTCCCTTCGCGATCATCACCTCAACGTCGTTGGCCGCGAGAACCTCGAGCGCCGTCGCACAGGCCGGTGCGGATAACGCGTGCGTGTCGATGCCGAGAAATAACGGTCCGGTGATGCGGTGCGCGCGCCGGTAGAGGCAGATCGCCTGCGTGATGGCGAGGACGTGCCTTTCGTTGAACGAACTGTCGAACGAGGAACCGCGATGTCCTGAAGTGCCAAAGGCCACCCGTTGCGCCGGGACTGACGGATCGGGCACTTCGGAATAATAGGCCGTCACGAGCTTGGGCACGTTGACCAGCATCGATGGCTCGGCCGGCTTC
Source organism: Opitutus sp. (assembly GCA_039928945.1). GTDB lineage: Bacteria > Verrucomicrobiota > Verrucomicrobiia > Opitutales > Opitutaceae > Opitutus. Next base: position 1,038 of record JBDSSD010000078.1, read on the forward strand.
CCGGCGAATGGGCTCACTTTCATTTTGTCCTCACCTTTGGTCTCCCATTTTCTTCGTCCTCGCTCGCTTAACCGCCTTGTGGTATTTCCGGCGGATCGCGGCAAGATTCGCGGTCGGCTCGGGAACCTTGATGCCCAGTCTTTCCATCGTTTCGACGATGATCTGTGATATGGCGAGATTGCGGAACCATTTGTGATCGGAGGGGATCACGAACCATGGCGCGTCGTCGGTGCTGCATTTGCTGAGGGCGTCTTCATAGGCCGCCTCGTAGTCAGCCCCGTGTTCTCTTTCCGAATAATCCGCCTCGCTGATTTTCCAATGGCGCTCGGGATCGTCGAGCCGCCGCTTGAAGCGCTCCAATTGCTCTTCCTTGCTGATGTGCAGGAAGAATTTCAAAATATGCGTATGGTTCGCGGCGAGGCGCTGCTCGAAATCGTTGATCTGCTTGTAGCGCTCCGACCAGACCTTTTTGGGCACCAGATCGTGAACGCGCACGATGAGCACATCCTCGTAGTGTGAACGGTTGAAAATCACGACCTCGCCGCGCTTGGGGGTCTGGTCTTCCACGCGCCACAAAAAATTGTGCGCCAGTTCGTCCGCCGACGGTTGCTTGAAGCTGGCCACGTGGCAGCCTTGCGGATTCATCGAGCCGATGACATGCCGGACGACGCCATCCTTGCCACCCGCGTCGGGTGCTTGCAGACAAATCAGCAGCGAATGTTTCTGTTCGGCGTAGAGTCGAAATTGCAACGCGTCCATCCGCTCCTGGAGCTTTGCGACCTCCTTCCCTGATGATTTCTTCTTCTCGTCGGGGTCTGAATAATCGGGATCGTGGTCCTTCAGCCTGACGTTGCTGCCCAGCGTGACGCGAAATTCTTTGCGATAGTTCATATGCTTTTCCCTTTAGGGTTGTTTTCCAGATCCGCGACTTTCGCCAAGCGGCGTCGGTGCCGCTTCGCGCCACTGAATCGCGCGGCGAGGAAGGTTTGGGTTAACTCCCAAGCGAGCGCATGGCCCACGACCAAGCCCCCGAAGCAGATAAGGTTCAAATCGTCATCCTCGACGCCTTGATGCGCCGAAAAATTCTCGTGAATCAAGCAGGCCCGGACTCCCGGCACTTTGCTGGCGGCGACCGATGCTCCTACGCCACTCCCGCAAATGGCGATGCCGCGATCCACTTTCCCTGCGGCCACTGCGCGGGCGAGCGGCACGACAAAATCCGGATAGTCATCATCCGGCTTTGGCGGACCATCGTCAAAGTCAACGACCTCATGGCCGGTCTCGCGCAACCTCCCGATCAAGTATTGCTTCAGCTCGTAGCCGCCGTGATCCGCGGCAAGGCCGACGAGTTTTGGCGTCTTAGGCAAAATGTTCGGGTGGTCAGACATGTTCCCTTTCGAGCAAGGCCAGCGCGCGCTGGCAGACGTTTTCGACTCTGAATCCGTATTCGCTCATCACGACGGGCCCCGGCGCCGATGCGCCAAAACGATCCACGCCGATGACATCGCCCCGATCTCCGATGTAGCGATGCCACCCTTGGGTCACTCCCGCCTCGACCGCGAGCCGTGCGTGGACCGATGGTGGCAACACCGAGTCGCGATATTCCTGGGATTGAGTCTCAAACAACTTCCAGCTCGGCATCGAAATGAGCCGCACTGCAATTTTCTGCTCCTGCAATTTTTGTCGCGCTTCTACGATCAAACCGACTTCCGAACCGGTCGCGATGAGGATGACGTCAGGCTTGCCGTCGGGAGCATCGGTCAAAATATACGCTCCACGCCGCAAACCATCCGCCGGGAAAAATTCAGTGCGATCCAGCGTGGGCACATCCTGCCGCGTCAAGACCAGCGCAACCGGGCGATTGCGGGACTCAATTGCTACGCGCCACGCCACGGCGGTCTCGTTCGCATCTCCTGGGCGGATGACAATCAGGTTTGGGATCGCACGCAGCGAGGCCAGTTGCTCGACCGGCTGATGGGTTGCGCCATCTTCGCCCACCGCGAGGCTGTCGTGGGTGAAAACGAAGATTACTCCCTGTTCCATCAGCGCTGCCAGTCGAATCGCGGGCCGCAGGTAGTCCGAGAACGTGAAGAATGTCGCCGTGAACGGAATGACGCCGCCATGCACCGCCAGTCCATTCGCGATGGCTCCCATCGCGTGCTCGCGCACCCCGAAGTGCAGGTTGCGTCCGGCATAACTCCAGCCGCCGCCAGCCGATCCCTGCAGGTTGCCGGCCTCGTCGCACGGGTTTTCAAAATCGCCCAGCGCTTTGAGGGCCGTGTGAGTGGAAGGATCCAAATCCGCCGAGCCGCCGATCAACGCGGGAAGGTTGGCGGAAATGACGTTCAGCACTTTGCCCGACGCAACCCGGGTGGCCATACCTTTGGGGTCGGCTGGAAAGATCGGGATGTCGGCGTCCCAGCCTTTCGGCAACTCACCAGCCATCGCCTGCTGGAATTCACTAGCGAGGTCGGGAAACGCTTTCGCGTAATCCGAGAATATGGCGTCCCATTCCACGTTTGCCTGTTTGCCCCGTTCAAGTGCGAGACGGAAATGCGCGAGCGCTTGGGCAGGAATGTAGAAGGGCGGATCGAGCGGCCAGCCCATCGCTTGTTTCGTCAACTTCACTTCCTTGTCACCCAGCGGCGAGCCGTGCGCTCCAATAGTGTCCTCCTTGTTCGGTGAGCCATACCCGATATGCGTGCGCACGAGAATCAGCGAGGGACGCTCCCGCTCGGCTTGCGCCGAACGCAGCGCACGGTCAATCGCTGCAAGATCGTTTCCATTTTCAACGGTCTGCGTATGCCAGCCATACGCCTCGAACCGCAGGGCGCGATCCTCGGTGAAGGTGATGTGAGTTCCTGCGGAGAGTGTGATGTGGTTGTCGTCGTAGAGGCACACCAGTTTTCCCAGCTTCAAATGACCGGCGAGCGAGGCGGCCTCGGACGCGACGCCTTCCATCAAGTCGCCGTCGCTGACGAGCGTGTAAGTGTGATGATTGACAATCGTGTGGCCCGGACGGTTGTAGCGCGCCGCCAGATGGCTTTCCGCCATCGCGAGGCCGACGCTATTGGCGAATCCCTGGCCGAGGGGACCGGTTGTCGTCTCCACTCCCGGCGTCAGCCCGCGATCCGGGTGGCCCGGACACTGGCTGTTCCACTGGCGAAATTGTTTGATTTGATCCAGCGGCAAATCGTAGCCCGTCAGATGCAGCAAACTGTAGAGCAACATCGAACCGTGACCGGCCGACAGGACGAACCGGTCTCGATTAATCCAATGCGGATTGGTCGGGTTGTGCCTAAGGAAGAGCGTCCACAATACATAGGCCATCGGTGCAGCGCCCATTGGCAGACCGGGGTGGCCGCTGTTGGCTTTCTCCACCGCGTCCACCGACAGGAATCGAATGGTGTTGATCGACTGCTGATCCAATTGCCCTGGATCGAGATTTGAAGTGCTTGTCATACTCAAATCCTTTCCATCGCGGCACTGTATTCGCCACGGCGCGCGGCCCGATTGTATCGGGCCCGACGCCGCAGGGCCTCTTGGGCCGCTTTCACATTCGCCTCTTTACCCTGCCAAATCTCCAAAGCCGGTTGCTGGATGGCGCGGGCAAATGAAAACGCCATCGCCCAGGGCAGTTGCGATTTGAAGCGAAAATTCATCGCATCCAAGCGGGCCGAAGCCAGCTCGGCAGATTGGCCGCCGGACAAAAACGCGATTCCCGGAACCGCGGCGGGGACGGATCGGAATAGACATTTCACCGTGGCGTTGGCCACCTCTTCCACGGATGGCTGCTTCGGACAGGTCAATCCCGACAGCACCATGTTGGGCTTCAAAATCATTCCCTCCAGCATCACGCGCTGGGTGTAAAGCTGATTGAAAACCGTCCGCAATACTTCCTCCGTTACCTCGCCGCTACGCTCCAAAGTATGCCCGCCGTCCATGAGAACTTCTGGTTCGACGACGGGAACCAGTCCGGCTTCCTGACACAACGCGGCATAGCGCGCCAGCGCGTGCGCGTTGGCTTCGATGCAACCCCGACTGGGAATGCTGGCACCGATGGTAATCACCGCGCGCCATTTGGCGAAACGGGCGCCCATTTGAAAATATTCCAGCAACCGATCACGCAAGCCATCCAGACCTTCCGTGATTTTCTCTCCGGGATGACCGGCCAGGTCCTTCGCGCCGGTGTCCACCTTGATGCCGGGAATGATTCCCGCATCGCCGAGAACTTCGAGAAACGAAGTGCCCTTCTTCGTCTGCTGTCGAATCGTCTCGTCATAAAGGATCGCGCCGCTGATTGACTCGCCGAGACCCGGCGTAGTCACGATCAACTCCCGATAAGCACGCCGGGCCTCCTCGGTCTGGGGAATGCCCAACTTGGCAAAGCGTTTATTGCAGGTAGGATCACTTTCATCCATCGCCAGCAGTCCCTTGTCGTCGGCGACTAGCTTCCTTGCGGTGTCTATAAGCTCTGGTGTGTTCATTTTGGGTTGCCCCATTTCCAGTCGCGGATTTCCGGCAGGTCCTGGCCGTTCTTGTTGATGTATTGCTTGTGCGCGACCAGCTTGTCCTCAAGTTGCTGCTTTAGGTAGATGCCCTTGTCGCCGGTCTGCGGGAGGCGATCAATGGTGTCCATCGCGAGGTGCCAGCGATCCAGGTCGTTCAACACCGTCATGTCGAAGGGCGTGGTGATCGTGCCTTCTTCCTTGTAGCCGCGGACATGGATATTGTGATGATTCGCGCGGCGGTAGGTCAGCCGGTGGATCAACCATGGGTAGCCATGGAAAGCGAAGATGAGCGGCTTGTCCTTGGTGAAGATTTCGTCGTAATCCGTGTCGCTCAAGCCATGCGGATGCTCGGTGTGCGGCAGCAGACGCATCAAATCCACGACATTAACCACGCGGATTTTCAGCTCGGGCAAATGCTCGCGCATGATAGAGACGGCGGCGAGCGTCTCGAGGGTTGGCACGTCGCCGCAACAGGTCATGACCACGTCGGGGGCCGCTCCCTGGTCATTGCTGGCCCACTGCCAGATGCTGATGCCTTCGGTGCAGTGCTTGACGGCGGCGTCCATCGTAAGCCACTGCGGCGCGGGATGTTTGCCCGCGATCACGACATTGACGTAATGGCGGCTGCGAAGGCAATGGTCCATCACCGACAGCAGGCAGTTGGCATCCGGCGGCAGATAAACCCGTATGACCTCCGCCTTCTTGGTCATGACGTGATTGATAAAACCGGGATCCTGGTGCGTGAAGCCGTTGTGATCCTGGCGCCAGACGTGCGACGCCAAAAGGTAGTTCAAGGAGGCAATCTTCCGCCGCCATGGCAGGTGCGACGTCACCTCCAACCACTTGGCGTGCTGATTGAACATCGAGTCAATGATGTGGATGAACGCCTCGTAGCAGTTGAAGAGACCATGCCGCCCGGTGAGCAAGTAGCCTTCGA
>JBDSSD010000079.1:0-3524 GCA_039928945.1 Opitutus sp.
CTTCGGTCCTTGGGTTCCAGTCGCAGTGGGTGGTTCGTCCCAAGAAGTGAGTTTCTCGGTCGCAGGCGTTATTTCCGCTGGAATTTCTGATAGCGCCGATTCTTCCACTGCGGCTTGAACTTCTGCGGGGTCAATCTCTCCGCTGTCGTCTGATTGTGGCGTCTTTGGATTCATACCTCTCTTTCGCGCCAACATACCGCCATGGCTGCCTCCGCGTGCAGAAAAGCGGGGACTACGTTCTGCCTCTCGTATCTCTTCCCACCGGTCGGATTAAACCCCACGCGAACTATTTCAAGAACCTACCACATTCCCAGCCAGTGCATCAGCCAGAGGGCCACGATTCCTGCAATAGTAAGTTCGAGCACAGTTTTGACCCCGAGGGGGTCGAACTCCTGATGGAAATGACTCTTTTTCATGCGTCACGATCTTCGACGGGCTGCCGAAGCCGGTTGTTCAAAGAATTCATCCCTCCTAGGGCGTGTTTGTAAACGCACCAGAGCAGGGAGCTCGGGGTTGCGGCGAGGCAGGCGAAGCCAAAGAAGGTTTGGGCGAGTTTGCCATGGCGAGTGGCGACTCGTCGGAAGTTTTTGATTCGCTCGAAGAAGTTCTCGACGAGGTGGCGCTTGCGGTAGCTGGCCTTGCTGAAACGTCCCGGGGTCTTTCGATTGCGGCGGGGAGGAATGCAAGGCACGAGGCCGCGAGTCGTGAGCCATTGGCGGAAGGGATCGCTGTCGGAGCCTTGGTCAGCCACCACCATGGCCGCCGGGATTTCTTCCAGCACGGTTTGGGCGTGGGAGATGTCGGCCTCGTTGCCTGGACTCAGAAAGAGAGCGGCGGCCTGGCCCGCTTCATCGACCACCGCGTGAAGTTTGGTGTTCATCCCGCCTTTGGTGCGCCCGAGGGCCTGCCCGTCCTGGCCACCGGGCGGGTTGCTCGCACAGCGGTGGACTTTGAGGTGGGTGGCATCAAGGAAACGACGCCGACCTTTGAGCTTGGGCTCCACGACGCTGAACAGTTCTGCCCACAACCCGCGGCGTGCCCAGTCCCGGTAGTATTGATAGATGCTGTTCCAACTCGCCGCAGGGCCATCAATCGCGCGCCCTTTGCAGACCTGGCTGGGCCCCGTGAGAATCCCGCGCAGCACCACGGCCAAGGCCGGCGGAGGCCGCCCGCCACGCCCCCGTCGCCTGCGTTTTCGACGCCCCCCGGACTTCTCGTATTTAGATGCCTATGGCCTTTATGACTTCCGCAATTTGTGGAACCAACGCTTCGTCCTTGGCTTCAAGGATCACGCGCCCTTCCTCTCAGCTTTCCACTGCAGTCTCAAGCACAAAACCATGTTTACAAACACGCCCTAATGACTGAGCCGCTTGGAGATTCGTCAGCCCCATATCCACACGCATTCTCCGCAAGTGCTCGCCAATCGTTTTCGGCTCTGCTACCACCTTCCTCCACACCCTTCGATGAACCGATGCCTTCGGAATTTTCACTCGGATTACCCGGTCACGAAGTCCCAGCAGAGCGCACACCGTCTGCTGGGATTTTGTAGTTCCTTCGGAAGAAGGGATCCATGAGAGGGTTATCTCGATTTCCTTGGTGTCGTTGTCCACGGTGATGGACTCGACAAGGCTCTCCACGACCCGGCGCTTTTCCTCAAGGTCGAGGTCGGGCCACCGTTTTTGCAAATCGAGGGCTTCGCTGACAACGACCTCGGAGGACAGCGTATTGATACGGCAGATGTCGAGGTCGGCTTGGACGCGCAAGACGTGTTCCTGGAGCTGGCGAAGACGCTCCTGCTGCGGGGTGTAGAGTTCCTTGAAACCGGCGGAGTCAATCGCTTGGTCAAGGTAGAGTTGGTGCGTCCGGGTCATCTGCTCCTTGGCCTTGGCTGCCTCGCTTTGGTGGACGGCAAGCAGTTGTTCCTTTTCCGAAACCGTGTCGTTTGCTTTCCGAATGTGTCCGGCGATGCGCTCGGGGTCGGCGAAGAAATGTTTCAACTGCTCAAGAAAGATGGCCTCCAAATCCACGACGGGAATGCGCGTCCGGCATTTTTCGCAGAAGTATTTCGGCGTTGAGGAAAGGACATACATCGCGAGGCCGCATTTGCAGCGGAGTTTGCCCGCGAAGATGTGCTTCGGTCGCCTCGCGGGTTTGGTCATCGCCTTGCGCTGCTCCTCGATGATGCGGTTGACCTCGTTCCACATGGATTCGGAAACAATCGGTTCAACTTCAATGATGCCCCATTCACTCTCCGGTTTCGGCTCGGATTTCCAGTTGCCGACGCGCTTGGTGCGGTTCTGGATATAGACGCCCTTCGCGCTGGTGTCCTTCAAGACGCGGGTCAGGCCCGCTGGCCAGAGGCGACAGCGAGTCTTTCCGATCTTACCCTCGAATTGCTCGCATTCATTGAAGGCCGTTTCCTGACCATCCATCCTTTCAGCGACTTCAATGGCCGGACCATTCGCCTGTTCCGTCGCGAAGTTCTCCGGCGAATGGATTTTCCGCGGGTGATTCTTGAGCCCGATACAGATGCCGGACGGGCGTCCTACTTCAGCGCGCTCGAAGCCGCCGACCGCAGCGAATTTCACGAACTCGCGGACATCTGGAAAAGCCGTCTGAACCGCGTTGAAACGCCGGAAGTCTGACGGAGGGCCGCCAAAGGAATTGCTCAATTCAAAAGGCTCACGGACTCATTTGCGGTGCTCCACCAAACGGAACCCAGGCAGTTCTTCCCTGTGAAGCCGGACGCTAAGTGAGTTTGCAAAAAGATGCCGTTCGCGCAGGAGATAGCTGAGGCTGCGCTGCGGATGCGTTCGCAACGGGTCGCGCTCGATGTCACTGTGAGGACGCGAAGTCGCGAAGCGGCGAATCGGGAGCGATGGATTCCGGCTCTCCACGTCGCCGCATAGGCGAGGAGTTTGCGGGAGATGGAACTCGCATCGTTCTTCGCTCGCTCGACGGGCATCGTCCCTCGGTCGGCTTCGAGGAAGCAGAGGATGCGTTCGTTCTTCTCGAACAATTCCAGTGCAAAAACACGGTCGGGGATGACCCCAAGTTTTTCCTTTCCTGAAACATTCACCGTCCAGCGGAATGGGTCGCGCAGTGCGCGTGTGGACTCGGGAAGTGGGATTTCGTGCTCGATTAGGAGCCGCACGTCGCTGCGTTTTCGACACGCTATTTCGAGAGCGACCATGATGTCGGAAACCATCAGCGCGTGCTCAAGAAAGAGGCGTTTGATGGCGCGATTGCGCGAAGTCCAGTCCAGGCGGGAGAACGGCGTGTTGTCCACACGGCGAAGATGCGCGGCTCCACGGCTGGCGAGCCCGTAGGCGATGCTGCGGGAACCGGCGCGCTGGTAGTAGTCGAGCTGGCAGAGAGGGCGTTCGACGTAGCCATGATGGTAGAGCTTTTGCAGACGACGAAGCACCTGCTGCCGACTGCCGCCAACGAGGTCAGCGATTTCCAGCGAGCGCAAAAAACGGTGTCGGTTCACGGCACGAAGAATATCCGCGTCGCGTGCGGTC
>JBDSSD010000080.1:0-5036 GCA_039928945.1 Opitutus sp.
CTGTCTCATTGTCATGGCGCGCATGAATCGTCCGTCAGTGTTTGTTTATGGCGGCACGATTCTTCCCGGCTGCCTCACCAACCCGTTGCCGAATTCGCCGAACAAAGGCAAAGACCTCGACGTCGTCTCCGTGTTCGAAGCCATCGGCCAGCACGCGGCGGGAAAAATCAGCAACGAAGAACTTCACGCCGTGGAATCTTGCGCGATTCCCGGACCGGGTTCGTGTGGCGGCATGTACACCGCGAACACCATGGCCAGCGCGATTGAAGCGCTCGGCATGAGCCTGCCCAACAGCTCCGCGCAAAACGCCATTTCACCCGCGAAACTCGAAGACTGCCGCCGCGCTGGTGCGGCTGTCGTGAACATGTTGCGCCAGGGCATCAAGCCACTCGACATCCTCACGAAGAAAGCGTTTGAGAACGCCATCACCGTCGTCATCGCGCTCGGTGGTTCGACCAATGCCGTGTTGCACCTGCTCGCCATCGCGCACGCCGCCAAGGTGAAGCTCACCATTGACGACTTCACACGCATCGGCAAACGCGTGCCCGTGCTCGCCGACCTCAAGCCCAGCGGCAAGTTCAGCATGAGCGCGCTCGTCGCCATCGGCGGCATCCGCCCGCTGATGAAGACGCTGCTCGACGCCGGATTGCTCCACGGCGATTGCCTCACCGTCACCGGCGAGACGATGGCCGAATCGTTGGCGAGCGTGAAACCCTATCCGCAAGGCCAGACGATCATTCAACCGCTCGACAAACCGATCAAAAAAGACAGCCACCTCGTTGTCTTCTACGGCAACCTCGCCCCCGAAGGCGCGGTCGGGAAAATCACGGGCAAAGAAGGAATGCAATTCTCCGGCAAAGCCATCGTATTTGAAGGCGAAGAGAAAGCGTTGCAAGCCATCCTCAAAGGCACGGTCAAGAAAGGCCACGTCATCGTCATCCGCAGTGAAGGCCCAAAGGGCGGACCGGGCATGCGCGAAATGCTGTCGCCCACCGCCGCCATCATGGGCCGCGGACTCGGCAAAGACGTCGCGCTCATCACCGACGGACGCTTCAGCGGCGGCAGCCACGGCTTCGTGGTCGGCCACGTCACGCCCGAAGCTTACGTGGGCGGTGCGATTGCCTTGGTCAAAAACGGCGACGCCATCGTCATTGATGCTGAGAAGCGGGAGTTGACGCTTCAGGTCACTGCCAAAGAACTGGCCGCCCGCCGCAAGGCGTGGAAACAACCCAAGCCCCGCTACACCCGTGGTGTGCTGGCGAAATATGCCGCCCACGTCACCAGCGCCTCCCTCGGCGCAGTGACGGATGCGGATTTGAAGTTGTGATGGATGCAAAACGAACTCGACATCGTCCGCGACGTTTCGCTGAGGCTGGAGCAAGGCGGCCTCGCCTACATGCTCACAGGTTCAATGGCGATGAACTACTACGCGCAGCCGCGCATGACGCGCGATATTGATGTCGTGGTTGCGTTGCGTCCGGCCGATGCCGCGCGCGTCGTCAGTTTGTTCAGCCCGGACTATTACGTTTCGCGCGAGGCGGTGGACAGTTCCATCGCGCATCAATCGCTGTTCAACCTCATCCACAACGAGAGCGTCATCAAAGTGGATTGCATCGTCCGCAAGCAGAACGAATACCGGCTCACGGAATTCAACCGGCGGCAGCGCATCAAGATTGAGAACTTCGAGACGTGGATCGTCAGCAAGGAAGACCTCATCCTCTCAAAATTGTTTTGGGCGAAAGACTCACACTCTGAACAGCAACTGCGCGACGTGAAGAATCTCATTTCCACCGGCAGCAACCGCGCCTACATCGAACAATGGACGCGGGAACTGGACTTGGTTAATCTGTGGTCGGAAGTTGCGCATGAATGACACCTCGCCAGAAATCGCCGAACTCGTCCGGCAAAAGCTGATGGCCCGCTCCGGGTCGGAACGCTTTGTCATGGGCTCACGGATGTTCGACGCCGCGCGCACGGTGGTCTTGGCCTCGCTCCCGCCGGGGCTTTCACCGGACGAATTAAAACGCCAGCTCTACCAACGTGTTTATGGACTGGCCGCGCCGTTCTAAAGCCGCGCCGCCCGGCGCGGTGACGGATGCTGATTTGAAGTTGTGACAAAAGTGAATATAGAATGAACATTTGTTCGCTGGGCAGAGCCTTTGATGGAGTGAGTAAAATCGAGTTTAATTCTACTCGAACCATTTTGGATTTCGACGCGGTGTTTATTGACTCCGCCGGCTTAGTTGAAGGCGTTGGAATAAAACCCAAAACAATCCAGTTCCGGCGTGGCGAATTCCTGGAGTTTCTTGCCTTAGGCAGAAGCATCGTCGTCTTTTCTGCTCCCATCCAACTTGAGGTGTTTCTTCCGATTTCAGCAACGGGAGCAAGAGCCATTTCAGGAAATCGAGTTGATTTCAAAGGGCCAGATCATTTGAAGACATTCTGGCTATCCGTGCGAGACGACACCCAGTTCTTGGCACATTTCGATACAGCCCCCGGCCAACCTTTCTTGTTTGTCTCCGCCACGAATAAACCCGTGGGAGCGTTACTTAGTGAGCGGCAGGCGAGAGACTTTGAGCAAGCAGGCATGGGAGATCGGCGATGCGTGAGGGTGCGAATGTTTGGGGTATGACTGAATGATTGCGGGGCTTTCGGTGTCTCAACCCGCAACATTCGCCGCCATGCGCCACCCCTTCCAACCCCAGCCCGAGCTCCAGATCACACCCATCGAAAAGATTCGGCTGCCGCTCCAGAGCCGGGACGAACTCCCACCGATCCTCGCCGGGCTGCAATGGATTTGGATGCATCCCACGCTCAAGGCCGAGATCTTTGTGCTGCTGGAAGCCAAAATCCTCGCGGGCAAGAAGGCCACCGGGCGCACGGGCATGGACCTCTGGCAAATCCTCGTGCTGGGCGTCGTGCGCCTGGGTCTGGATGCCGACTGGGATCGGCTGGAACACGTCGCCAACTACGACACGCTCGTGCGCCAGATGCTGGGCCTGCCCGCCACACCTTGGGCTGACGCGTCCAAACTGTTCGGCCATCAAACCCTGCGGGACAACGTCGCGCTGCTCGACGACGAACTGTTGCAACAGATCAATGCGCGCATCGCCGCCGCCGGACGCGAGGTGTTCGCAAAAAAAGGCGGCGCGCCCCTCGCGGCGCTGGCAGTCAAGGTGGACACCTACGTCCTTGAAACCGATGTCCACTTCCCCACCGACTTGAATCTGTTGTGGGACGCGGGCCGCAAGTGTGTGGACTTGATCGTGAAGTATCGCGACCAGTTTGGTTACGCCCTGACCGGCTGGCGCAAAGCCAAGGCCTGGCGGCGGCAACTCAAGAACCTGGAGCGCACCGCCAGCCACATCGTTTATCGCGGCGGGCCGAACAAGGAAACGCGGATGAAACGCGCCGTGCGCGAGTATCTGACTGTGGGCCGCGACCTCTCCGCCAAAGTGCGGGCGAGCCTTTCGGGCCTGTGCGACCAACCGGTGGAGCTGGCCCACTGGGAAGCGCTCGAATACTTCCACCGGATGCTGGACAAACATCTGGATTTGGTGGACCGCCGATTGTTGCAGGAGGAAGCCATTCCGGCGCACGAGAAAGTTTTTTCACTCTTCGAGCCGCACACCGAGTGGATTCAAAAGGGCAAGCAACGTCCGAACGTGGAACTGGGCCACCGCCTGCTGATCGCGACCGACCAGCACCAGTTGATCCAGGACTACGAGGTGGCGGCGGGCGTGGCCGACGTGGATCGGAGCGTGCCGGTGGCCGACCGGGTGCTGGGAAGATATGGAGCGGGGAGTGTCGCCAGTTTGAGTTTCGACAAAGGGTTTACGCGGACGGAAGACCGGGAGTTGTTGAGCCTGTATGTGCCGGTGGTGGTGATGCCCAAGCGCGGGAAAAAGAACGCGGCGGAGACGGAGCGCGAAAGCGAAAAGCAGTTTGTGGCCCTGCGACGGCAACACAGCGCGGTGGAAAGCCAGATCAACAGTCTGGAACATCACGGCCTGAACCGCTGCCTGGACGTGGGGATCCAAGGGTATCTGCGCTATGTGGGCTACGGCGTGATGAGCTACAACCTGCACATGATCGGCCGGGAGTTGCTGGCGCGAACGCCCGCCTGAAACTGCCAAGCAAGCCCCCACCCGCCCAGTCCGACAGGAGCAGTGTCGGCGTCCCCGGAGAATTTTGACGTTTTGATCGGTGGGGAGCAAAAATCAACCTGCCGCCGCGCGCCCCAGCGGTCTCAACCCCCCAAGCTGTTTTCAAAATCGGGAGTTTCCGGCCAGAAACTAAATAAATGCCAATACTTCCGCTCAAACCGCTCATCAAATCTGACCGAGAAAATTTAATCGAAGCCAGTCATGCTGGCGGTGCAAGTCGGATTGGCGAATCAGGCTATGTGATGCCCCAATGAATGCCCCCCGCAAACTGTTGTTCATCTGCAGCCGTAATAAATGGCGGAGCCGGACGGCAGAGGAAATGTTCCGGGGCTTTTCCGGCTACGATGTGAAATCCGCCGGCACGGAACCCGGCGCGCGCGTCCGGGTGACGGCCGGACTGCTCGGCTGGGCTGATGTGATTTTTGTCATGGAACGCAAGCACGCCGAGTATCTCCATCAGCGCTTCGCCGAAGCCGTGGCCGGCAAGCCGGTGCATTGCCTGCGTGTCCCCGATGATTTTGCATTCATGGACCCTGAACTGATCGAGACCCTGAGGAGCAGCCTGAGTCCCTATATTCAGGTTCCTGAGTGAGGTGGGCTTCCTGGCCAGAGTGATTGTCAGAAGTGATTTCCGTGTTCATCGAAGAAACGATCCCTTCCCCTCACCCCGGCCCTCTCCCTCGGCGAGAGGGGGAATCTTAATCCGCAATGTGAATCATCAAAACGTTTTGCCACGCAGCAGACAAGAAACCGTGGCTCCCTCTCCGCTGGGGAGAGCAAAGGGGGGAGGGGAAAGTACGCGGAAGAATTTTCAGAATACGGCTTCATCCGAAAATGGCTTTTGGCAAACAGTCCAAGCACTGGAACCTT
>JBDSSD010000081.1:0-70842 GCA_039928945.1 Opitutus sp.
TAGAGGCGGATGCTCGTAATTTAACGGCGCTATGCCGGTTCAAGTGGCTGTGGCGAAGGAGCCGGTCGGAGGCAGGTGCTATGTGGAACTCAGGAAATCAGGAAGCAGACGGAATTGCCTTCCGATCGCGGACGACTCTGAAGGGTGACTCGGCACCCAACCGTAGGAACGGCGTAGTTGATCCGAACCATGGAGTGCGGTGGTCTCGACACCGCGTTCGACGTCGCGGCTCGACGCGACGCCCCTCAGCTCACGAAAGCGCGATTGACAATCAACGCCCTGACCGCCGTTGGAACGACCCTTTGGGCAATAGACCCCTTGACCTTTGACCGAATGGTTCGGCCTCCGTCACTCTGTACAGAGCCGAGACCTGACGTGCATCGCCCCCGCTGTCCATGGGCCAAACGGCTAGTCTCCGATTGGCCCATGCCCGGATGAAGCCATTTCAGCTAGGCTGCGGGGCGGTCAGAGATCGCATTATGAAGATGTTTTCCGCTCCGCCTTCCTCCAAGGTCGGCCATCCGCCTGATCACGATTCCAGCGATCGCCGTGCGGCGCCCCTTCCGGCCTGGAAGCGTGGGTTGGATATCCTCGGTTGCCTGGCGGCACTGCCGTTGCTCGCCCTCAGCACCTTTTTTGCAGCGGTCCTGATCAGGATCGCATCTCCCGGACCGATTTTTTTCCTGCAGGAACGCGTTGGCTACCGCGGCCGTCGGTTCAACCTGTATAAATTTCGTACGATGCACGTCACGGCGGACGTCACGACTCATCAGACACATTTTGCCGAGCTCGTCCGCTCGAACGTCCCGATGGACAAGCTCGACACGCGGGGTGATCGCCGGCTCGTCCCGGGGGGATGGCTCCTCCGTGCGTCGGGCATGGATGAACTGCCGCAGATCATCAACGTGCTGCTGGGGGAAATGAGCCTGGTGGGTCCGCGGCCCTGCATCCCGTATGAATATGCGCAGTACTCACCCGCACAGCGCGAGCGCTTCAGCACCGTTCCAGGATTGACCGGCCTGTGGCAGGTTTCTGGGAAAAACCGAACGACCTTCGATGAGATGATCCGCCTGGACATTCGTTATGCGAAGAACCGTTCGCTGGGTTTGGACGTGAAGATCATACTGCAAACGCTCCCCGCGCTTTGGGTGCAGGTCTCCGATACGCGAAAGGCGAAAACGGTCGGAGCGGCCCGGGCAAAAGAGCTCGTGACCGCCAGTCCCGAACACCTTCCCAGCACGTGGACTGACATCGATGTCCGGCAGTTTAGCTAGAGATCGTTGACGAGACGGGATTGGAATAGCGGCAGGGCAATGCGCCGCGGGGTTTTCGGCACGGAGGCAATGCCTGACTAAGGCGAATGAGATCATCGACTGGTGAACGCAGTTCCAACCCAGCTTCTGTTGCAGCACGAGGAAACGAACCGCTCGATAGACGCGTACGGACTTCGGATCGAATAATCGCGCGTCCCAGAAACGGCCATTCCGGTGAACCACGCGACCCCGCTTGCCGACACTCTGCCGGATGCTTCGGAAAACGTTGAGCATCGATGTACACCTTGAGCGATCCGAGTTGCCGCGTGTTTCCTGACAAAGGATACGAGGTGGAGCTCCTTCGAAGACGCGCAAATCGCTCAATAAAAAGCCCTCCCGAGCAGTTGGGAGGGCTATAAATTGGGTGCAGGGGCTGGATCCCGCCTTGCGGGACCAGCGTTCCCGCTGAAGCGGGATTATGAGCCTGATGAGCTGCGCGGGATCCCGGCGTACTGATAAAAGCCACCACCGCCCTTCTGACGTTTGAGAAAATTTTCGAGCTTTCGGGCGTCAGTGATGGACATCGCTTCGCTTGTCCATCGGAGCTGCCATGGGCCGCGGTGTCGTGTCCACGTGCTTACACCGCTATTGTGATCACTCAGCCGGCGGATCACGTCATCAGTCAGGCCGATATAGAATCGGCCTTCATCATTTTGGATGACGTAAACGTGGTACATGCACTTGCACAAAAAAGCCCTCCCGAGCAGTTGGGAGGGCTATAAATTGGGTGCAGGGGCTGGATTTGAACCAGCGACCTTCAGGTTATGAGCCTGACGAGCTACCAGGCTGCTCCACCCTGCAACAGGTGAGGGCGCAACGTGCTCGCCGCAATTTTCACTGTCAACCTCGATTTCCAAAAAGTCCGAATTCGCGCTTGCCAGTGCTCGGGCCGATCTCTGTTTTGGACCGCTCCGTTAGTTAACAACCATCAACCATCAGATCGCAAGGCGGCCCATCGGCCGACCTGTGTTTTGAGAAACATAGATCAAATGAACGTAACTCCTAAAGACCTCCTGGATGCCGGTGTGCATTTCGGGCATCAAACGCGCCGCTGGAATCCACGCTCGAAGCCTTTCGTCTTCGATCATCGCCAGGGCATCAGCATCATCGATTTGGGCAAGACCCATGCCGCGCTCGAAAAGGCCTGCGCCTTTGTCGAAGACATCGTCGGCAACGGCGGCAACCTGCTGTTCGTCGGAACCAAGCGCCAGGCCAAGGAAATCGTGCGCGAAGCCGCCACGTCCACCAGCATGCCGTTCTGCGTCGATCGCTGGCTCGGCGGCACGCTGACCAACTACGAGACCGTCAAACGCTCCATCGCGAAGTACAAAAAGTACCAGCAGCAGGAGACGAGCGGCGAAATGGCCAAGCTCGCTTCCAAGGAAGTCGCGGCGATCAAACGCGAAATGGTCCGCATGCAGAAGAATTTCAGCGGCATCGTCGACATGCCCGGTCTCCCGACCGCCATGTTTGTCGTCGACGTTAACCACGAAAAGATCGCGGTCGCCGAAGCAGCTCGCGCCGGCATTCCTTGTGTCGGCATCGCCGATACAAATTCGGATCCAACGACGCTGTCGCACCCCATTCCCGGCAATGACGACGCAGTGAAGTCGATCCGCATCATCGTCGAAGCGATCGTTGCGGCGGTGCAAAACGGTTTGTCGCAGCGGGATTCCCGTCGCGCGGCCCGTGGTGCTGCCGACATGAAGGCTGCGGCGAATGCTGCCGCCGGCATCTCGGCTCCAACTTCGGCTGATGAGATCGACCTGTCGAAGGTTGAACTCCCGCCTGATGTCGTGGCGGTTGTGGAAGGCGAAGGCGAAGCCATCGTCGCTCCCAAAAAAGTCACACGTCCAAAACGGGCGGTCGTGAAGGCTGAATAACTCTGGATATTACTGAATGAGTACCATCATTTCCGCGCAAATGGTCAACGAGCTGCGCTCCTCCACGGGCGCCGGCCTGCTGGATTGCAAAAAGGCACTGACCGAAGCCAACGGTAACGTCGAGGAAGCCACCACCATCCTGCGCAAGAAGGGTGCGGCGTCCGCGGCCAAGAAGGCCGATCGCACCACCAAGGAAGGCTTGATCGAAAGCTACATCCACGTGGGTGGAAAAGTCGGCGTGCTGATTGAGGTCAATTGCGAGACCGACTTCGTGGCCCGTAACGATGACTTCAAGCAGCTCTGCAAGGATCTTTGCTTGCAGATCGCCGCTGCGAATCCTCTGTACGTCAGCCGTGACCAGGTTCCAGAAGCGGACCTCGCCAAAGAGCGTGAGATCGCGGCCGCCCAGGTTTTGGGCAAGCCACCGGCAGCGGTGCAGAAGATCGTCGATGGAAAACTCGAAAAGTTTTACTCGACGATCTGCTTGATCGATCAGCCGTTCGTGAAGGTCCCGGAGAAGACCGTCAAAGAGATCATCACAGAGAAGATCACCAAGATCGGAGAGAACATCCAGATCCGCCG
Organism: Opitutus sp.; assembly: GCA_039928945.1. Lineage (GTDB taxonomy): Bacteria > Verrucomicrobiota > Verrucomicrobiia > Opitutales > Opitutaceae > Opitutus. Next base: position 3,779 of record JBDSSD010000081.1, read on the forward strand.
CTTCACACGGTTTCAGCTGGGCGCCTGAGCTCCCATCATCGCAGACAGTTTTCAGCGCCCCATTTTCGGGGCGCTTTTTTTTGCGCGTGAACTGGCGATCGGTGCTGCAGACGACGCGCGAGTTGCGGCAACAGCTGAAGTCGAAAGCGGATTCAGCAACGTGGCCCAGATCGCGGGTGTTTCGTGATTCCAGTAACGCGTGCGCGTGTTGGCTGAGGGGTGAGGTCGATGCGGAAACGCGGCCGGGCGGTGCAGCGCATAGGGATTTGCCCGTGACAGTTTCACCTATGCTACTTCCTGCTGATGTGGGGGAAGCGGGTTAACCGTGGCGCGGTTGTCGGTGCAGTTTGCAATGCGTACCGCGTCGTTCTCGGCACATTGCATGCCCAGAGGTATCGATTTTCCTAGGACGATTTTGGTGCGCAGGGATTTTTTACTGCTCACGGCCAACGGCTTAGTCCGAAGCACTCGAGAATGGTGGGATAGGGTACGAGCGCTGCTCAAGAGAACTCTCGTTTTTTTGTGCGAACCATAACCACCCCCATGAACTCACCGAAATTTTCTCAAGACCCAGATCAATCCTTTGGCGGCGAATCCCGCTCCTCTGTTGCTCAAGCCGCCCGCGACACCGCCTCCAAGGTGGGAGCGGCGGCGAGCGAGACTGCCAGCAAGGTAAAGCAGGCTGCGAGCGAAACCGCGAGCAAGATGAAGCAGAGCGCTGAAAAGCTGGTGACTGACCACAAGCAAAGCGCGGCTGATCGCGTTGGGGCGTACAGCTCAGCGATTCATGAATCAGCAAAATCGCTGGAGCAGCAGGACCCCAACATCGCGTGGCTCACGCATCGTGCGGCGGACCGGTTGGAAAGCGTCGCAAATTATGTCCGCACCCGCGATTTTCGCGGACTGCGCAAAGATGCTGAAGATCTGGCCCGGCGTCACCCGGCGGCGTTTTTTGGCGGAATGTGCGTGGCTGGCTTGGTGCTGGGCAGCGTCATCCGCGCCGCGCGTCAGGCTTCGTCGTCCAACGGCGGTGAATCGATGTCGGGTTCGGGCGATAACCCAACCGGAGCTGGATCTGAGTCCGAGCGCGCGAACGACAATTCCAGCTACATTGGAAACCGCGATGTCTCGCTCGAAGATATCCCGAATCAGGGCGCGAGCTCGGCAGAAATTTAGTCGGTCCCTCCGTTCGCTATGAACTCTGACACATCTACCTCTCCACAACCCAATTCAATCGCGGGATTACTTCGCGAGCTCCGCGATGAAGCCACCACGCTCGTAAAGCAGCAGGTGACTTTGGCCAAGGTGGAGCTCAAGGAAAACATCTCGCGGGTGGGCTCTCACGTGGCCCAGATTGCGATCGGCGGCGTGGTGACGTTACTCGGTGCAACCGTGCTGCTGATTGGCGTCGGCCATCTCCTCGGCGTTATGCTGCAGGCCGCCGGGCTGAGCGACGACACGGCGGACTGGCTCGGGCCGGTCATCGTCGGCCTGATCGTCGCCGTCATCGGCTGGCTGATGCTCGCGAAGGCGAAAAAGGCACTGACTACCGAATCGGTCGCTCCGCGCCAAACCATCGAAACTTTGAAGGCCGATCAAGAATGGGCCCAAAATAAACTCCAACCCTCCCATGAATCAAGAACCTGACCTCGAATCCGAATCCATCCGCTCTGAAATCGACTCCACCCGTGGCCGGATGGATGACACGATTGATCAACTCGAAAACCGCCTGCAGGGCCGCCATCTGCTCGACGAAATTGTTGGCTTCTTTCGGCGGGGAGACGACGACGGAAAAATGGGTGAGTGGCGGGAAAAAATCGGCCGCTCTGCCGGCACGGTGGTGGACTCCGTCAAGGCCCATCCGCTGCCGCTCATCCTGATTGGAGCAGGCGTGGGCTGGTTGATCTACCAGAACCGTGTCTCGCGCAGCTCCAGTACCCGAGACTACGATTACACCGACGACGATTATCTTTCCAGCGGTTATGAGAGCTATGGCAGCTCGTCGAGTGGGCTTGAATCGGGCGCAGGAGCGTACGGCTCAAAAGGCGCGTTTGGCTCTACGGGCGAAGATATCAGCAGCAGCGCGAGCTCGGTCGCGGGCCAGGCGAAGGAAAAACTCTCTGAACTCGGCAGCCAGGCCCGTGAGAAAGTTTCCAATCTCACCGAACGTGGCCGCGAGAAACTCGAGGCCGCGCGCGAGAAAGCATCTCAGCTCGGACAAGACGCGAAGGAACGCGGTCGTCAACTTTACAGCCGTACGCGTGACCAGGTTGCCAATACGGCCAACCAGCATCCGCTCGAATTGGGCATCGGTTTCCTTGCTCTCGGCGTTATTGCTGGCATGGCCATCCCAACGCCGGAGGCCGTCACTCGTCGCTTAAATCCGGCAGCCGGCAAGCTCCGCCAGGCCGGCACCGATCTCGTGGAGAAGGGCAAACGCATTGCTCAAGCCGCGACCGAAGCCGCTCGAGCGGAGGCCAAGACCCAGGGCCTTACTCTCGACCGGGTGCGTGACCAAGCTTCAGCGGTCGCTCAGCGCGCCGGTGAGGCAGCAAAAGATAGTGCCCGCCAGGAGGGGATCACGACCGGAGGACAGTCCGCGTCGGACCCTACGTCAGCGCGGCCATCGGTATAAAGAATCAGGTTTCGTACTCGGAGCGGGCGTCCGCGCTCGGTCCGAGTACGACCGTACCATCACCGCGCGAATCCATCATGTCTCAGGAAGCTGCGTTGCCTCGCCGCCACTCCGATACGGCTCGACCCCACGAATCTGGACGAGGACGGAAAGCTGATTCTCCAACCGAGATTCCGAAAAAGGGTTGGCTGGACATTCTGTCCCGGACGAAGCGCGAACTTGATCAGGATAACCTGTCGATTGTTGCAGCAGGTGTCGCTTTCTATTGGTTTCTCGCATTTGTCCCGGCGCTCGGGGCGGTGTTGTCGGTCTACGCACTCTTTGCTGATCCGGCGCAGGTGAGTGACCATTTGGCCGCGCTGGCGCAGATCATGCCCGGAGAGATCATTCCGATGCTGAAGGAGCAGTTGACCCGTCTGTCGGAGCAAGACCAGACGGCTGGTATCAGTGCAGTTGTGAGCCTGCTGCTCGCACTCTACAGCAGTTCCAAAGCAGCTACGGCGCTTATTCAAGGATTGAACATCGCCTACGACGAAGAGGAGAAACGCGGATTTTTTAAGCTTCAAGCGATTGCACTGCTCCTGACGCTCGGCGGTGTCGTCGGAGCGGTGGTTGCAATCGGTTTGGTGGCGATATTGCCGGGCGTTCTGGACCATCTGCATCTCGGGAAAGGCGCGGAAATTTTGGCGTCCGTTGCGCGTTGGCCGATATTGATTGGAGGCTTCATGTTGGCGCTGGCGGTGCTTTACCGCTACGCGCCGAGCCGTGATGAACCGAAATGGAAATGGCTCAGTGCAGGCGCAGGAGTGGGCACTGCGCTATGGATCCTGGGCTCGGCGGTGTTCGGCCTCTACGCGTCAACGTTTGGCAACTACGACAAAACCTATGGTTCACTTGGCGCGCTGGTTATATTCCTGTTCTGGCTCTTTCTGACCGCTTATGTCGTATTGATCGGCGCAGAGCTAAATTCCGAAATGGAGCGTCAGACCGTGAAGGATACGACCAAGGGGCCCGACCTTCCGCTCGGGCAACGCGGCGCCTATTCCGCGGACACGGTTGGCGCAACGCGCGAAGAAACGAAGACGCAGGACACCAAGAAGAAAGGCCCGTAGCGTCGCTGGCAGTTGAACGCAGTCCGCAGGCCCGCTCGCGAAACTCGCGGCGGGCCTTTCTCGTTGTTACCTTGAGGATGCGTGGGCTCAGCGCACCACGCGGGCGCCGCCACCGCTAATCTGCTTCTCGACTTCCTTGCGCGTGGCCATCGAGGTGTCGCCGGGGGTGGTGGAAGCGAGAGCACCGTGGGCCGCGCCATACTCAACTGCTTTTTGGGCATCGTTGAACTGGAGGAAGCCGAACTGGAGGCCGGAAGCAAAGCTGTCGCCGCCGCCCACGCGATCGAGGATCTCGAGCTCAGGATATTTCCGACTCTCGTGAAATTTTCCGTCATGCCACAGGATCGCGCTCCAGTCATTCTTGGTCGCCGTGATGACGCGCCGGAGCGTCGTGGCGGCAACTTTGAAGTTCGGAAACTCTTTCACCGCGGTTTCGATCATCGCTTTGAATGCATCGGTTTCGATCGCGCTGAGCGAGTGATCCGCGCCTTTGACTTCGAAGCCGAGTGAGGCGGTGAAGTCCTCTTCGTTGCCGATCATCACGTCGACGTACTTCGCAATTTCGCGGTTCACCTCCTGGGCTTTTTTCAGACCGCCAATGGTTTTCCAGAGGGAAGGCCTGTAGTTCAAATCGTAGGACACGACCGTGCCATGCCGGTTGGCGGCCTTCACCGCTTCGACTGTGAGTTGCGCCGTTGACTCCGAGAGGGCGGCGAAAATTCCGCCGGTGTGAAACCATCGCACGCCCAGTTTGCCGAAGATATGATCCCAGTCGAAATCGCCTGGTTTGAGCTGGGACGCGGCGGTATTGCCCCGGTCTGGATTACCTACAGCACCGCGGACGCCAAATCCGCGTTCCGTGAAGTTGAGGCCGTTGCGGACATTTCGGCCGATGCCGTCGTCGTCCCGCCATTTGATGAAATCCGTGGCGACGCCGCCCTGCATGATGAAATCTTCGATGAGGTGTCCGACTTCGTTGTCGACGAACGCGGTACAGACCGCGGTCTTGTACCCGAAGCATTTCCGCAGACCGCGTGACGTGTTGTATTCGCCGCCGCCTTCCCACGCTTTGAACTCACGCGCGGTGCGAATGCGGCCCTCGCCGGGGTCGAGCCGGAGCATGACCTCACCGAGGGAAACTTGATCGAAGACGGCCGATTGGGCGGAGCGAATATTTAGGCTCATGGTGGCGAAAAAATGGGCAGAGTTGGGGGTTGAGCTGAGAAGCGAAGAAGGACCAATGCGCAGGGTCAATCATCGCGTTTGGCGGCAGCCAGGAAAGCAGCTCAACGGTGATGACCACGCGTCCGATTGGGCGGACGCGACGGCTCTCGCGCCGGTATTCCGAGGTACGACTCGATGCTCAACAGAGCTGGACCCCATCCGCCGAAGACAACTGCGCGGACTACTTCGCCGCTTTGAAAACGAACGGCACCTTGAGCTTCACGTTCACGGATGAGCCGCTTTTTGTCCCGGGCCGATATTGCCACTTGGAGACGGCGGCCGCGCAGAATTTACCCAGTTCAGGATTCGACGCTTGGACAACCGTGACATTCTTCGTCGCGCCGTCGCGACCCACGGTGAGCTCGAGCTCGACTCGGCCGTTTTCCAACGTGAGGTAGTACGGAAGTTCGGGTTGTCGGGCGCTGATCGCGTCCGGCTTCCGATCCACTTCTTCCAGGGTATAAAAGCGATCTTCGGGCCGGAATTGCGCAGAAAGTTCCGCGGTGTGTCCGGCTTCGATCCGCGCGACGAGCGGCACAGGATCATAGTGATCGAGCGTAACGGTGTAGCGGACTTCACCGGCGGGTTGATCCGGAATGGAAAGCGGAGTGACGCCAATGACGGTGCCGTCCTTGAGCACGGTTGCGGCCGTCGGCGTGCTGGTGATTTTCACCAAACCGTTGGGCCATTCCCAGCGCAGCACGGTGGTCGCGTTCCGGGCGATGGAGACAATCTGAGAATGCGGCGACCAACCGTCGCGCGTAATCGTCACGTTGTAATCGCCGGCGGTAAGATCATCGAGCGTCGCGGGCGTGGAACCAGATCGTCGCGATTCGGGCGCCACCATCAGTTGGTTGGCGGGAGAAAGCTCGTAGGTCGCCGTGCCCGGTTCACTGGAGATTTTTAATCCACCGACCAGGCGGTTAAGCGAAAGCACGCCGGTGTCGGTCGTAGCATTCTCGTTCACGACGAGATCGAGTTTCATCTCTTCGTAGTGCGGCAGTGAGATTGTGACAGCATACGTACCAATCTTCAGGTCCGAGAAGGTGAACGGCGACGTGCGTGGAGGAAGATTCCCGACTTTGATGGTGGCACCGGCTGGATTGGTCGCGATCACGAGCGAACCGCGGGCAGCAGCGAGACGTGCGGCGGTTTGCGCAACGGCCTCTGCTTCCGCCTGCTGTCGTGCCGCCTCGGCGTCGACCAACTTCTGGGACAACTCGCTCTCGGTTTTCTTGCGGGACTCAGCTTCCTCATGCGCTTTCTTTTCGGCGGCCCGGGCCTTTTGCTGTTCGGTGCGCAAGCGTTGCTCCGCTTGCTGCTTCTCGAGCGTAAGCTGCGATGTGACCTGATTCTGCGACTCGATGAGAAGATACCCGCCGATCAAGACCGCGACGGCAATCGCCCCGATGAGGGCGAGCTTCACCGGACTCCTCTTCTTCCGCATCGGTTTCAGCGGCTCGGGCGTAAATGGCTTGAGCACGACCGGCGCGGACACTTTCGCCATTGCGGCAGTGACAAGCGGCTTCGGTGCAGCGGGCGCTTTGGGTGGCTCGACGAGTTTCGGAGCGGTGCCGGTCTTTGCGGTCGTGGCTGGCTTTTTCGCGGCTTCCGCCGGATCGAGTCCGAAAATGTTGGTGGCGGACTTCGTCGAGTACTTCGCGGCGGAGGGCGCTGCCGTTTGCCCTGTCGGTGCGGTGGTGCTGGCTGTCGGTATGGGGGCCGAGGTCACGGCGTTCGGCGCAGGCACCGTTGCCGATGGGGCTGCAAACGCTGGCGCAGTGGCAGTCGCGGCGACGGCCGAAGGAGCTGGCATGGGCGCAGCGGTACGCCTTACGTCTTGCAAGGGCGGCGCCGTTTTGATGGCTGCAGCAGGAGCCGCCGAAACCGGCTGCGTCACGGGCGGCGAGACAATTGGGGTCGCCGCTGCCGCTGGTTCAAGTGCCGCAACGGGCAGCCATTCCGCGACCCAAGAAGACGCCGCGGGCGGTTTCGTGCGGGTGGCGGCATTGACGAAATCAACCAGGCCATACCAGACGGCGGCTGGAGAGGAGCCGATTTCAGCAGTTGAAAACGTTACGCCCGTCGATGCGCTCCAGGCTTTGAGGTCGGGCACGTGCAAGGGAATGCCGAGCGCAAGTGCGAGCTGCTGTCCGAGCCATTGTTGAGTGATCGCAAGTCCCGAAAACAAGACGGACGCGGGCGGCGTCTGATTGGCGACGAGCCGGTCGAGGTCACCCTTGATGGCGGGGGCGAGGCGCGCCGCGATCTTGGAACCGATCTCCGTGAAATCATATTCCGGATTGAAAAACAGTTTCACGGCTGAGCCGCGAAACTTCAGCCCGAGTTCATTCTGAATGGCGTCTCCGATCGCATTCAAATCGAGACTGACGCCGCCCGCTGCAGCCATTCCATCGCGACCGACCAGAAGTGCATGGGAGGCGAGTTCGCCGATCTCGACCAGCAGAACTGAGTTTACGGCGGTGCGCGCGAGGGCTCCGGCTGTCGCGATCGCGGCAGAGGCACAGCGCACGGGCTTCAGTTTGAGCGTTTCCAAGCTGCCGCCGATCTGCGGCTGGGCATCGCTCGAGGTGGACAGCAGCCATGTGCCTTCGTGAGGGACGGCGCCGTCTCGGGCCTGCGCCGCAGCGAACCACGTGTTCGCGCGGCCCGAGGTGGAGGTCAGCTCCACGAATTTCCGGATCCCATCGAGGCCCACGTACGGTTTCGCTTCGTCGGCCGTCGACAGATGGAGCGCGCGGGATTTTGGCCGAACGGCGCAAAAGACGACGGCGTTCGCTGGCAGCGATGCGATCAGTGCCGCTGCGCCATCGAGCGGAACTTCTTTCAACTCATCGATCCGTAACGGGCGCTGGGCGTCGGCGCAGCGCGCGAACCGCAGGGAAAAATCTGTCTGTTCGAAGAAGAAGAGAGGGGCGCTGGACATACGGATACAGGTATCGGTTTCGACTCGCTAAGGCAGACTACTGGCAACCTGAACTCCGGCTGGAAACCGTGAAGCCGCTTAATCGGCTATTTTTACCCCACTTATACCGCGAAAATAATGAATTTTATGCAAGTTCATATCAAGTCGTGAGCAAGAATGCCGAGTGACTGTTCGATGTCGCACAAGATCCTCCTCGTTAAAAAACTTAAGGATGAGACGCGCGCGTGCTCCGTCGTGGTCGGTGAAGCTGGATTTTACTGGCGCTCGTTTGCGAACGCTCACGACGTCGGTGTCGCGCTGCGGAAAGAAAACTTTAGCCTGTTGATCTTCGATCATCGGGGTGTTGCCGGTGACCCGCTCGCATTCATTGAGTCGCTCGGCGAAGCGCAGAAGAACCGCACCGTCTTCCTGATCAGCGATCCACTTCAGCTGGATTGTGTGGTGCAGGCGATCCGCGTTGGCGTGAAGGATCTTTTCCAGGCGCCCGTGGATCTACGGGCAATCGTCGAACGCGTGCAGGTGGTGCTCGAGCAGCGAGGCCATGGGACTTCAGGCGTGCAACTGGAGGAGTGGAGCGAGTTCGTGATGTTTTTGACGCACGGAGCCATCACCGGGCCTTCGCAACATCCGTTCGCCAATGGCGGCGGTGATCCGGCGGATCCCAAACGCTTGGAATTTCTGACCAACGAGCGTGATCGGCTGACGGCCGAGCTGAAGAAGCTGCGTGAAGAACTCGCGCAAGCGCAGCACCACACCGCCGGTCAGGAGAAGCATTCCGCTTCGGCGGCGGAGGCGGCATCCGCCAAAGCGGAACTCGTCAAACTCGCGGCCGAGTGCAAGGCAGCGCAGGACAATCTTGCGCTCGCCAAGGCTGAGCTGACGGCTGAGCGGGAGAAGCTCGAAACGGAACAGCAGATTCTCGCGCAGACGCGCAAGAAGATCGACACCACGCGCGCAGCCGTCGACGGCGATGTCGCCAAGAAGGAAGCGGAACTCGAATTTCTGTCCCAAGCCATTTCCGCCGATCGCAAGGCGATGGAAGCGAAGAACCGTCAACTCGTCGCCGAGCAGGAGAAGCTCGAAGGCGAAATGCTCCAGCTGGTCGCTTCGAAGACCAAACTCGAAAAAGAGCGTGCGGTGCTGGAACAGACGCGCATCGCGCAAGCCGCCCAGAGCGAGCGCCTGAATAATTTGCAGGTGGAACAGGCGGCACTTGCCGAGGCGCGTGCAGAATTCAAAAAGGCACAGGCCGCGTGGCAGGCCGAGACGGCCAAGAACGAGGCGCAACTCGCGCAACGCGAGCAGGCCCTCGCGCAACTCGCAGCCGATGCGCAGAAGATCGCCGTCGAACAGAAACGGCTCCGCGCTGAACAGGAAAAATTTGAGACCGTGCAAAAGCTGTTCGCGCAGGCGCAAGCCCGCGTGGAGCAGGAGCGCGTTGAGTTGGGCGAAGCGCAGGCGAACTTGAAGTTCCAAGCCGAGCGCGCAGCGACGGCTCAGAAGGAAATCGACGGCAATGTTGCCCAGCGGGAACGCTCACTGGTGCAGCGCGAGCAGGCGTTGGCGGCCAAGGAACAGGGGTTTGCCGCGACGGAAAAACAGCTGCTGGCCGAACAGGAAAAGATCGAGGCCGCGCAGTTGGTGGCCACGCAGACCCAGGCGCGAATCGCCAAGGAACGCGCGGCCGCCGAAGAACATCTTGCCGCCATGAAGACCCAGGCCTCGGGCCTGAAGGCCCAACGCGATCAATTTGAAAACGAGCGCCGGAAAATCGCCGAGGGGTTGGCCGTGCGTGAAGACGAAATTCGGAAATTGCAGATGGAGATCGCGCCGAAAGCCGCACAGCTCGCCATCGACCGCGAAGAATTCGACAGCCAGCACATCGTCCTCAAACAAACCCTGGCCAAAATCACCGCGGAAAAAGCGGAGACAGAGGCAGCGCGGGCCAAGCTGACGGAAGAACGCAAAGCGCTCAACGAACTCGAGGCGTCGCTGGAGGATTTCGAAATCCAGACGCAGACCCAGTCTTCAGTTGTGAAGAAAGCTCAGGCGCAACTCGCTGCTGAACGCACCGCACTCGCCGCCGAAAAGACCGCGTTCAAGAACGAGGCAACCGCCCTGGCTGAACGCAGTCGTCAATTCGAAGCCCGTCAGCTGCAGTTCAAGCAGCAGATGAAAGAACTGCTCGCATCCGCCTGATCGCAGCGGCCGGATCTCGGCCGCAGCGGTTCAGGTGCGCCCGATCAGGCTTCGAAGGTTTTAAGCTGGTCCAGCTTCCACAACGGTTGCTTCGCCTCACTGGCGAGCTCGTTGAAGGCTTCGACTTCTGCGGTGGAGAAGAGAAGTCCTCCAGCCGCCGCGGTCTTTTTCGCCCACATGGCTTCGAGTTGACCGGGCAACATCGATTTCTCGTTCCCGTGGCCCAACACGTCTTCGATCACGGCTTTCACGTTTTGAGCTTGGTTGCGGCCCTTCGCGAAGGCGCCGCCATTGATGGCTTCGGGATGAATGACCTGAAAGAAAAACACGCACGTGCCTTTGTCGCCCTCGGCTTTGTCCCATCGATTACGAATGGTTGGCAGCGAGCCACCGATGAATCCGCCCACGATTTCGTTGATCAACGAGAGACCATAACCCTTGTGGGCTCCGAACGGGAGAAGTGACACCGCCTGATTTGGGTCCGTCGTTGGATTACCATCTTTGTCGACGGCGGCGAGCGGAGGAAGGGGTTTGCCCTCCCGCTTGAGCTGCTGCACGCGGCCCATCGCCACCACTGACGTCGCCCAATCTATTACGATCGGATAGCCGACTGCCTCGGTCGTGGGAAAACCCCACGAATGGGGATTCGTCCCGAGCGTGGGGAATTTGCCGCCGAACGGAACGACCTCCGCCAGTGCGGCCGTGCAGTTGGTGTACGCGATGTAGCCTTTCTTCGCGGCTTCCATCACGTAGCCGCCACCCCAAAGATAGTGGAAGGCGTTGTCGACGGACACGGTGCCGACGCCGTACTGGTCAGCGAGTTTGATGGCTGTATCCATCGCTCGATACGCGGTGGATTGGCCGAGCTTGCGATTGGCGTTCCAAATCCTGGTCGCGGAAAACCGCGATGGCTTTTCCTCAATCTGAGCTCCGGGCACGCAGCCTTTAGAACCGGATCCGAAAAGGTGGTCGAGGTGCAGCGCCTTGATGGCGTTGTGCGTGCGGATGCCATGGCGCGAGGCCTCGGCGCAGAAGCGCGCGCCTTCAGCGGCTTCGTCCGCGAGATAACCGCGATGGCGGTAGGCTGCCTCAACGAGTGCGTTGTGCTGGGACTCAGGTACGACGTGAAATAATTCGGGCATGAGAGGAGAATATACGGCGATTGGAGTGAAACAGGGACGAGTGGCGCTCGCGGATCAGCCGACGCCGGTGACTTCAGGGTTCGCCTGGGCGATCGGCGTCTTGCCCGCGAGAAAGAGCGTCAGGTTATCAACGGCGCAGCTCGCCTGCCGTTGCACACTCTCGTGGGTGCGAGATCCAATATGCGGCGTCAGGATCGCGTTCGGTAATCCGAGCAATGGGTGGTCGGGTGGGGGTGGCTCCTGATCAAGGACGTCCGCCGCGTACGCGAGGAGCTGCTTGGATTTGAGCGCGGCAACGAGGGCGGAGAGTTCAACCAGTTCGCCACGACCTGTATTCACAATGACGGCACCTTTTTTGATCAAGGGGAAGTTCTGGGCGTTGATCAGGTGGCGGGTGGCGGGCGTGAGTTTTGTGTGAAGCGAAATGATATCTGCGCGCCGCAGGACCTCATCCAGGTTCTGAACCCGCTCAATGTTGTGCCAGCGGGCGAAATCCTCGTCCCAGTAATTACCAAACCCGATGACTTTCAGCCCGAACGCGCAGGCGCGGATGGCGACTTCCTTGCCGATGCGGCCGAAACCGACGATTGCGAGGGTTTTGCCGCACACCTCGTTGCCGGTGATGCGCGTCCAACGGCCCGCCGCGACGTGATTGGCCTCGACCACGAGATTCCGCATCGCGGCGAGCATGAGCGCAAACGTGTGCTCCGCGACCGTGGTGTGATTGACGCCGGGGGTGAAGAGGACGGGTACGTTCAGTTCGGTCGCGGCCTTGACGTCGATCTTGTCCAGGCCGATGCCATATTTGCTGATGACCTTCAGCCGCGGTAGTGATTTCTTGATGACAGCACGTGTCAGGGCGTCATCGCCGCAAAGGTACGCGTCGAATTGACCGGCGAGCTCCAGCATGCGGCTCTCCGGCAGCGGCCCGCGCTCGCGAACGAGTTCGAAATTCGCCGCGGCGAGCATGTCGTGATGAATGCCAGGCGTGTCCTGAAAGGACGTGGTGGTGAGAAGAACGCGTGTCATCGAAGGGATCTTTAGGCTTTGGCTGCGGCGGCCACGAATTCACGCGCTCGGGCGGTGATCGCGGCCCAATCGCCGGATTTCAGCGCCGCGGGCGACACCAAAGCGCTGCCGGCCGCGGTGGCGAAGGCGCCAGCCCTGAGAAAGTCGCCGACGGTTTCGGGTGTCACGCCGCCAGTGGGCAGGAACTCGAGGTGAGGGAAGGGCGCTTTGAGTGACTTGATGTAAGCCGGCCCAAAATATTCGGCCGGGAAAATTTTGATGACGTCCGCACCGAGATCCCACGCGGTGATTGCCTCGGTTGGCGTCAAGGCGCCGCACAAAATCGGCGTATCCGTTTCGCGACAGACGGCAATGACCGCCGGCCGAACCGCCGGAGTGACGATGAACTTGGCGCCGGCGGCAATGCCGGCTCGAGCCGTCTCGGCGTCGAGCACCGTGCCCAAACCCAGGAGTACATTGGGCAACTCACGCGCGACCTTGGCGGTCATCTCGAGAGCACCGGGCGTGGTCATCGTGAGTTCGATCGCGTTGAGCCCGCCCGCGGCGAGCGCGCGCGCGCAATCCACGAGACTTTCGGAACTGTTCGCCCGAATCAGAGCGATGACTTTGACGGCTCGAAGCTGTTGGAGGATGTGTGCTTTGGACATGGGGAAGATTTGAGGAGGTGCACGAATACCACTGGTTTCTCGCACGAGGCAACGTCGGCCAATGCAATATTTTCGACGCGTCAGAATGGATTCCGGTTTGACGCACCGTGGCCAGCCCTACACGCGGACGCGGATTGTTTCCGATGACGAACGTTATCGTCTACAATTAGACCGCTGGGGATTTTGATCTGGATGGCCGGGAGAACGAATGATCCCGCCCTCAGCGACGTGCCCCGTCAGTTCGCGTCGCTCGTTACCTTCAAGTCGACCTACCAAATGCAGCCACGCGTAATGGGGACGTTGGTGCTGAAGCTAGTCCAAGCCCACCCACACATGAATATCGATGCAAGAAAACTGCTGGCCCTCATCGCTGCCGCAGCGACTTGGCCCCTCACGGCGCAGACGACCGCGCCCGCCAAACCGGCGGACGACGAGATCATTGAGTTGAGTCCATTTGAGGTCAACGCGACCAAGGACACGGGTTATCAAGCGACGGAGACGCTCGCGGGCACCCGCATCCGGACGGATTTGAAAGACGTCGGCGCGGCCATCCAGGTTATCACCAAGGAATTCATGCAGGATGTCGGCGCGACGGATACCGGCACCTTGTTGCAGTATACCACGAACGCAGAGGTCGCCGGTACGCGCGGTACCTATGCCGGTCTGGGCAATGGCACAACCCTCACCGAGACCGACACGCTTCGCTCTTCCGGAGGTGGCGTTCCCAATCGCGTGCGCGGTTTGGCTGCAGCCGACAGCACCCGCGATTTCTTCGTGACCGATATTCCGTGGGACGGGTTCAACGTTGACCGCATCGACATTCAGCGCGGGCCAAACTCGATCCTGTTTGGATTGGGCAGCCCGGCCGGCATCGTCAATGCCTCCACCCATAATGCTGAGTTTCGGCGTCTCGGTTCAATCGAGGCCCGCACCGGTTCCTATGGGACTTTCCGCAGCAGCATCGACCTGAATGAGGTTCTTATTCCCAAAGTGCTGTCGTTCCGAATCGACGGCGTGTGGGACGATCGCAAGTACGAGCAGAAGCAGGCCTGGCAGGATGATCATCGGATTTATGGTACGGTCCGCTTCGATCCGGATCTTTTCCACCGCTCCGACTTCCACACCAGCATCAAGGTGAAGTTCGAGAACGGCGATATTAAGGCCGACCGGCCGCGATCGCTTCCACCCTATGATAGCATCACCCCTTGGTTCCGTCCGGTCGACACGACCAGTCTGAACGGCGGGATGGGCAAGTTGGCCATTCCCAACGGCTACGTAATCGGCTCAACCGGCTCGACCTTCAGTCCGTGGATCGGCGGCATTGCCAACCAGCAGCAACCGCTCTGGTTTATCGATGGCACAAGCAATCAGCTTTATCGGATCTATGGTGGCTTCGTTAATACGGGCGCGCTGAGCGCCGCCGGCGTTCCGCAAGGTGCCTCGAACGGTATCATTGGCCAAAGGTATGCCGACGCGTTCTCTGCTTTGGGCGGCTTGAACTCGTACGCCAACAACGCGCGCCTGCCCAACTTCCAGTACGGTCAGTATCGAAACGCCACGTTGAAGGATCCGACCGTTTTCGATTTCTACAAAAACCTGCTCGATGGACCAACCGCGTCCCAGTTCGAGGAATGGAACGCGCTCAACATCGACGTGCAGCAAACGTTTTGGGGCGATCGCCTCGGTGCCCAGATCACCTACGACCGCCAGAAGTATAAAAACGGAGGTGAGAACCTCATCACGAATCCCACGATCAACATCGATATCCTGCAGAACTTTCAGGACTACGTCGTAGGGACCAGCAACGCGAGCAACGCCAACGTCGCGAATCCCAACTTCGGCCGCCCCTTCGTCGCCGGTGGTCCAGGTGGTGGCAATTCCTACGAAAGCGATCGCCAGTACGTCCGTGCCTCGCTCTTCGGAGAGGTTCGGGCGTCGGATTTCTTCGGCGCAAACAGCTTCATCACAAAGCTACTCGGCAAGCATCGTTTCAACGGTGTCTATAGCGGCGAGAAGTATCGCACCGAAAACCGCAGGTGGCAGATGTACGCGAACTCAACCGCTTATGCCTCCTACAAGCTCCAGGGAAATCCGGACGGCCTCACCAATCTCGCCCCGGTGGCGGCCATCTACCTGGGTTCGTCGCTGGCCAGTGCGAATTCGGCCGCCAATGCCTACATCTCGGGTATCAATTCCAACGTTACGCTGCCCGACGGAAATATCTATCAGTTCGACATGACCTGGAGAAATCCAGCGGGCGTTAACTTTAGCGACCCGTGGAACGTGCCGGCGAATTTGCAGCCGTTCTTCAATGGCGCGCCGGTGATCAATACCGCGACCGGTGCCACGTATCCTCAGCTGACGCAGGTTTCTAATCCCGCCAATTACGTGGGCTGGAACAGCAACTTTCGCGATGAATTGATCCGCTACAACGGTGGCACTGACTTGAGGCTTCTCACCGCGGCAGCCAAGACGTTGCGCGAGACGAAGTCATATGCCGGATCCTGGCAGGGCTTCCTGTGGAATGACGCCATCGTGGCCACGCTCGGGTGGCGGTACGATGAGGTTAAGGGCAAGGGTGTGACGGCTCAGCCGGTCGCTGCGAACCGCGGTGCGTTGAACATCAACTCTGATGTTTATAAGCTGCCCGAGGTTTTCCCGACGAACCAGATCTTCAGAGATCATTCGACCGCCGGCGGCGTGGTGCTGCACATCAACAAGCTCTTCGGCGAACATGACGTGCTGCCGATCAATGTCAGTCTGTCGTATAACAAATCGAACAACTTCCAGGTCACGGACACGCGTCGCGACATCTACGGCAACCCGATCGCCAATCCGACCGGCGCAACCAAGGATTACGGCGTTCTGCTTTCGACAAAAGACGGCAAGTACTCGTTCCGTGCAGTGAAGTATGAGACCTCGATCGTCGGGGCGACGGTGCAGGGCTTCGATAACAGCGGCATCTACGGCAACATTCGCGACGCGATGAATTGGCGGAATATCAAGGTGTACTACATGTCCGCCTACGCGTGGTCCACCGCCGGACAGACGAACCTCAATCATTACACCGGACAGCGTTACCTTTGGGACGCAGCCTGGGTAGGTGCTAACGGACGGCCGGTCGCTTCAGGTGCCCTCGCGGCTGGGCCCGCTGGCTCTCACTTGGAAACACAAGCGGAAGCGGACGCTCGCCGTGATGTGGCGATCAAGGGCCTGAACAACGCGCAAATCTGGCTTGCGGGCAAAGGCTACTTCCAAGCCTGGAACTACGGCGCGGGACCGACCACGCAGGCCGCGTTGCAGACTCGCGGTGAATACGAGACGAGCCCCAAGCAGCCTGATCCAGCGAGTGTGTATGACTATCGCACCGCTCCTGTGCTGCAAGGGTTCGCAGTGACGTCCGACACCGCCTCCAAGGGCTATGAGTTTGAGTTCACGGGCAACCCGACGCCCAACTGGCGCATCGCGTTCAACGCGGCGAAAACCACCGCTGTTCGCAGCAATGTCGGCGGCGCCGTCTTGGATGAGTTGGTGGGCTACATGGATAATTTGATGGCCGGACCGTCCGGTGACTTGGTGCGGTTCAATTCCGATTACTCTCCCGGCAATGAGCTGCGCGCCGGATGGGCGGGTTGGCGTGGACAGTACACGTTGTTGAAGTTGCAGGAAAACACCGCCGCGTCGGAACTCCGCAAGTGGCGCTATAACTTCATCACAAATTACCGGTTCGATCATGGCTTTGTGAAGGGAGTCGGTGTCGGCGCTGGTTATCGGTGGCAGGACAAAGTTGTGATCGGCTATCCCACGATCCCGAATCCGACCAATCCTGCGTTGGCGAGCTTCGATCTCTCGAAGCCCTATTACGGCCCGGCGGAAGACGCGCTCGATCTGTGGCTCGGTTACGAGCGCAAGCTGACCCGAAAGATCAATTGGAGAATCCAGCTCAACGTCTACAACGTCGGCAAAAATGATAAGCTCATCCCGATCTCCGTCCAGCCGGATGGCAAGACGTGGGCAGCTGCCCGTGTCTCGCCGGTCCAGGAATGGATGCTGACGAACACGTTCTCGTTCTAACCCGACAGAGTGGGTGGCGCGTGAATGAAGTGCCCGCCGCCCTTTGACCGCGGAAATAATCCCCGCTTCGAGTTGATTTCCAAGGCGTCGAGCTTTCGCTCGGCGCCTTTATTTTATCGTGCGTACCGCATCGTGTTGGATCATCAGTCATCGCCGTGACCAACCTCGTCAGCCCACGGTCACGACGCGGTCAGCGAACGGCGTCGTGATTGAAGCAACCGCGAAACCGCGGCTCATGCTTCGAGCAATAGCTGACCAAATCCAAACCGACTCACATGCCTGACCACTTTTCGTTTTTGATCCGATCCAGGGTGCGAGTCGGGTGTGCGCTGGCGGTTTGGTTCTGCTCGATTGCGCTCGCGGCGACAGATTCCTCGCTGCCGCAACTTCGACCCAAAGGCTCCGCGGTGGAGCTCGTGGTCGATGGCCAACCGTTTCTGATTCGAGGAGGAGAGCTCGGTAACTCTTCCGCTTCCAACCTGAAGTACCTTGCACCGTTCTGGTCGAAGTTCACCGCGATGCATCTCAACACGATTCTCGCGCCCGTGTACTGGGATCTGATCGAGCCGAAGGAAGGCAGCTTCGATTTTTCGCTGGTCGATGGCCTGATCCGGCAGGCGCGCGAAAACCGAATGCGCCTGGTGCTCCTTTGGTTTGGTTCATGGAAGAACAGCATGTCGTGTTATGCGCCGGCCTGGGTGAAATCCGATCTGTCACGCTTTCCGCGCGCACAGGACCGGCTCGGCCACGACATCGAAATCCTTTCACCGTTTCATAACGGAAACGCAGAGGTGGACGCACGAGCGTTCGCCGCGTTGATGCAGCATCTGCGCGAAACCGATGGTCGTGAGCACACCGTCATCATGGTTCAGGTGGAAAACGAAATCGGCATGATTCCCACCGCCCGCGATCACAGCGCGGCTGCGACAGCGCAATTTCAACAGCCCGTCCCCACGGAATTGATGCAGCGGCTCCAGACTGCGCGGGAGCGGGGCAGCCTCACCTCGGAGTTGCGAGACCGTTGGGCATCGGCCGGCGGAAAGACGGCGGGCACGTGGACGGAGATCTTCGGTGACGGCCCGGCCACCGACGAGCTGTTTATGGCGTGGTATTTCGCGCGATACACCGATGTCGTCGCGGCGAAGGGAAAAGCGGAGTATGCGCTCCCGATGTTCGCGAACGCCGCGCTTATTCGCCCCGCGTACCAACCCGGCCAGTATCCCAGCGCCGGTCCGCTGCCGCACTTGATGGATGTTTGGCGCGCAGGAGCGCCGCATCTTGATTTCCTCTCGCCGGATATTTACTTCCCGAATTTTGCGGAGTGGACCGGGAAGTACGCGCGCTTGGGCAATCCGCTGTTTGTGCCCGAGGCGTTGCGCAGTCCGGACGCGGCCGTCAACGCCCTCTACGCTTTCGGTGCCCACGGGGCGATTGGATTTGCTCCTTTCGCCATCGAATCGGTCAGAGAGCCCGCCGCAAGTTTGCTCGCCGGCAGCTTCGACTTGATCGCGCAACTCACGCCCCTGTTGGCTGAGCGACTGGGCACGGGAACGACGGCCGGTCTGCGTCCACCCGCGGACGAACAACGCCAGCCTCACGAGCTCCGACTTGGTGGCTACGTGCTCAGCGTGGTGTATGAGCGAGTCCGACAATCGTCGCTGGCAGACGGGATTCCCGCAGCGGAGATGCGCGAGAGCACCAATGTCCCCGCTGGCGGCCTGGTGATTGCGCTCGGCGCGGACGAGTTTCTGTTTGCCGGAACTGGCGTGACCGTGACGTTTGCGCCGATCGAATCAGGGAAGCAGGCGGGCATTCTCAGTGCAGAGGAAGGGCGTTTTGTGGATGGCGTCTGGCAAAATGTCTTGTGGCTCGGCGGCGACCAGACGCATCAGGGCCGCCATCTCCGACTGGAGTCGGGCCGTTTTTCGATTCAGCGCATCAAGCTCTACCGTTACCCCTGATCGTGCCATCATCCTGCGAACGATCGAACGGTCGAACGCACCAACACGCGAACCACCGAACCGCTTCCGACTGATGGACTGCGTCACCCCATGTTCTCCCGTCGCGCCCAAGCGGCTTCGCCCAATGTTACGTATTACGTAACAAGTATGATTGGGCCTGGCTTCGTTTGTCGAGTGCCACGGAGGAAAACATATTCATCATGTTGAACGAAATTTTTGCACAGGGGGGCCGTCGGTCCGTGCGCCACATCGTATGCTTTGCGTTCATTGTCATGGTCACAGCCATCGTCGTCGGTACGCCTGCGTCAGGCGCCGTCGGGGACGAGCGACTCGTCGCCTTCGCTGAGTCCGCCGGCTGCTTCCCGCTCGTGGCGGGACAACGCGCGGCCACACTGCTGGTTAATCCAGCGGATCACCCAGGGGTCGTTCGAGCCGCGCGTGATTTGAGTTCCGACATTTTTCGCGTGACGAATGTCCGACCGTCGGTCGGCGGGGACACGAAGACCCCGCCTCTCGCTGTGATCATTGGTACGCTCGGCAGAAGTTCGCTCGTGGATCAGATCGTTGCGACAGGCAAGCTCGACGTCGCGTCGATGAAGGGGAAGTGGGAAAGCTTTTTGCTGCGGGTGGTCGATCAACCGCTCCCCGGCATCGAGCAGGCGCTCGTCATCGTTGGCAGTGATAAACGCGGAACGATCTATGGCGTGTATCAACTCTCCGAGCAGATCGGCGTTTCGCCGTGGTACTGGTGGAGCGAAGTACCAACCGTCCATCGCGACGCGCTTTATGTCCGCGCCGGACGATTCCTCACGGATTCTCCTTCGGTGAAGTACCGCGGCATTTTTCTCAATGACGAGGCTCCGGACCTGACGAATTGGATCCGCCAAAAATTCGGCACCGCGCCCGTCACGGCCAATCCTCCGGTCCCGGCCGGAATCGCTAATTATGGCCGGGAATTCTATCAGCGGCTTTTCGAGCTCATCCTAAGACTGCGCGGCAATTACCTGTGGCCGGCCATGTGGAACAATGCGTTCAACGAAGACGATCCTGAGAACCCGCGTCTGGCCGACGAGTACGGCATCGTTATGGGGACCTCGCATCAGGAGCCGATGCTGCGGGCGCAAAAGGAATGGGACCGGCGGTTTCACGACACGCTGGGCAACTGGAATTACGCGCAACAACCCGCGGTGATGCAGACGTTCTGGCGCGAGGGAGTTCGCCGGAACAAGGCCTACGAGAGCATCGTCACGATGGGATTGCGCGGAGCCAACGATACCGAAATGGCGCCGGGCGGCCCCGCGGCCAATCGGGCGCTGCTGGAGCAGATCGTCGACGTGCAGCGCACGATCCTGCGCGAGGAGGTCGACGCGGACGTTACCCAGATTCCGCAGCTCTGGTGTCTGTACAAGGAAGTGCAGGATTTTTACGAGGCGGGAATGCGCGTGCCGGACGACATCACGCTGCTCTGGGCCGAAGACAATTGGGGCAATGTTCGCCGGTTGCCCACCGCCGCCGAACGACGCAGGCCAGGCGGAGCCGGCGTGTACTATCATTTCGATTACCACGGTGGCCCCCGGAGCTACCAGTGGCTCAACACCAGTCCGCTGCCAAAGATCTGGGAGCAGATGTCACTCGCAAAAGCGTATGGCGCGGACCGGATCTGGATCGTCAATGTCGGTCACTTCAAAGGCTACGAGCTGCCGATGGAGTACTTCCTCAGCCTGGGGTGGGACACGAGTAGTACGGTCAACGAACACACGAAGGAGTTCACCCGGCGCTGGGCCGAGCGCGACTTCGGGCCGGAGCACGCGTCGGAAATCGCGGATATCCTCGCGCAGTACGCGAAGTTCAACGGACGGCGAAAACCCGAATTGCTCTCGCCGTCGACCTACAGCCTGGTCGCTTATCGCGAGGCGGAACGCGTCGTGGAAGACTACCGTCAGCTCGCGGCGAAGGCGCAGGCGATCTTCGACGGTTTGCCGGCGTCGCAACGGAATGCGTTTTACCAAGTGGTATTGTTTCCGACCAAGGCCAGCGCATTGGTCAACCAGCTGTACCTTGCCGCGGGAAAGAACGCGCTGTACGCGCGACAGGGGCGGGCGAGCACGGCGGTGATGGCGGCGGAAGTGCGGCGACTTTTCCGAGCCGATCTCGATCTGATGGCGTATTACAACACGGAGTTCGCCGAGGGAACGTGGGCTCACTTCATGGATCAAACCCATCTCGGGTACACCACGTGGCGCGATCCCCCGAAAAACAGTCTCGATGCGATCCCATTGGTGGAGACGACGGCGCCCGCCGATGTGGCCTTGGGAGTGGCGGTCGAAGGATCCGAGTTGGCTTGGGGCACGGCCGGTGAACCCGCCAGTCGCCCCGCACTGCCGCGGTTCGATGCCTTGAACCAGCCCCGTTGGTACATCGATGTCTTCAACCGCGGCACGACTCCGTTCGAGTTCACCATCCGCGCGAGTGAACCGTGGATTTTGGTGAATGAAGCGAGCGGTACCGCCGGCGACGATCACCGGATCTGGGTGAGCGTGGATTGGAAAAAAGCGCCCGTGGGCGAGTCATCGGGCGAGGTGATCATCGCCGGCGCGGGGCGTGAGGTGCGCGTGTCGGTTGCAGCGGTGCAACCCAGGGACGTCACGCGTGAGTCTCTGATCGGTTTCGCTGAACTGGCCGGACACGTTGCGATTGAGCCCGAACACACGACGTCTAAACGCGACGTGGGCCCGAACCGCTGGTTGAAGGTGGATGATTATGGCCGAACTCTCTCGGGCATGCGCGCCACCGCGCCGGTGGACGCGCCGAGTGTCACCCCTGGCAAGAACGCCCCTTCGCTGGAGTATCAAATTTACGTTTACGCCGCGGGCGCTGCGGAAGTGCAGGCCATAACCGCGCCAACGCTCAATTTCAGACCCGGCCAGCCGGTACGCTATGGCGTTTCCTTTGACGACGCGCCTCCGCAGATCGTCGAACTCGTCCCAGCCGACTACAAAGCGCAGAACCGTAACGCGGCTTGGGAGAAGTCAGTCGCTGATAATGCGCATGCAGGGCATTCGAAGCACTCATTGTCTGGTCCCGGTTACCACACGCTGAAAATATGGATGGTGGATCCAGCGGTCGTCATGCAGAAGCTCGTCGTTGACCTCGGCGGTCTGAAACCAACTTACCTTGGCCCACCGGAAAGCTACCACCGCTTACCCAATCGATCGGAGTAGTCGCGGGCGTCCTCAGTCGACCGAGACCCTCGAAACGCTGAATTGATTTCGCTGCGGTGACTTGCTGCTCGGCCGGGTTGCGGTCAACTGTTCACTCTCATGAACCTTCGGCACCTTGCGCGGCTGGCGCAGCTCTCGCCTTCGGCGGTTTCGCTGGCGCTGCGGGACAGCCCGAAGATCTCCGAGGTGACCAAAAAACGGGTGCGACAACTCGCGGATAAGGCGGGGTATCGCCCGGACGCGCGCGTGGTGGCGATGATGACGCATCTCCGCAAACCGCGCGCTGTGCGCGAGCAGGCGTGTTTCGGCGTCATCTCATTTTATGAAACGCGTCGCGCGTGGGAAAAGTCGCGCCACCTCGCCGAAATCTACGCCGGCATGCAGCAGCGCGCGGTGGAGCTTGGCTACCGGCTCGAGCCCCTCTGGTTGCGTGCCCCGGGCATGACCTACCGTCGCTTTCGCTCCATTTTGGAGGTACGTGGGATCGAAGGGCTGCTCAGTTTCGGCAGCCCGGATTTCGAGCAGCAGTTCCCCGCCGAACTCGGCAAATGCGCGATCGTGACCGTGGGTTTGAGCATTCGCACTCCGCTCCACCGGGTGACCAGTCATTTTTTCAACGATACGATCAATGTGCTCAACCGCGTTCATGAATTGGGCTACCGCCGCCCGGGGTTGGTGCTCGGAAGGTACGAGGCGGCGCGCAGCGGTCATGCGCATACGGCGGCTTATCTTGGCTGGTGTGAGCAGATGCTGGGCTCCGGCCGGGCACTGGCGGTGCATTTGATGGACGGGGTGGAGGAGAAGCCGCTCCTCAAGTGGCTGGCTTCGCAGCAACCAGACGTCCTCATTTTCGTGCACCTCTATGACATGCTGCCAGAGCTGCACGCGCTCTTGCGGCGCGAGCGCATCCGGGTGCCGGATCAACTGGGCGTCGCGGTGCTCAGCCAGCTGCTCGAAGGTTCTCACTTCTCGGGCTTGCAGCAGAACCAGCCGTTGATGGGCGCGTGGGCCGTGGAACTCCTGGCCGCAAGAATCGCCAATCGCGACTTCGGCATCCCGGCGAATCCGCGGATTGAGATGGTCGAAAGTCGCTGGATTGACAACGGCTCGCTCCGCGCGCGAAAGGTAGTCAACAGTTGAGCTCCTTTCCGTTCGTCAAAATTTCCCTCGCGGACAACCTTTCCTCCTCCCCATGAAACTAGGCCTCGGCCTCTATCGCCATATGCTGACGCGTGAGAACTTTCAGTTCGCGCGTCAGGCCGGAGCGACCCACCTCGTCGCGCACTTCGTCGATTACTTTCGCGGCGGCGTCCATCAGAACCGTGACGACCAGCCGACCGGAACCGATCGGGGTTGGGGCATCGCGGGCGATCCCAATCAGCTTTGGACGGTCGCGGAGATGGTCGCGCTGCGGCGGGCTGCGGAAGCTGAGGGACTGACGCTCGAGGCGATCGAGAACTTCGACCCCGCCCACTGGCACGACATCCTGTTGGATGGTCCGAAGCGCGCCCTGCATATCGAAAATGTGAAGACGATCCTGCGCCGGATGGGCGAGGCGGGCATTCCGATCATGGGTTACAATTTCAGCATCGCGGGCGTGGCCGGTCGCACCACGGGTCCGTACGCGCGCGGTGCCGCGCCTTCGGTGGGAATGGAAGGCCCGTATGATCTGCCCATGCCCAAAGGCATGGTCTGGAACATGGTTTACGACGAGTCCGCGGGCGACGGCATTCTCCCGTCGATCACGCACGAGGAACTTTGGCGGCGGCTCGAGGCGTTTTTGAATGAAGTGCTTCCGGTGGCGGAGGCCGCGGGTGTAACGCTCGCCGCGCATCCGGATGATCCGCCAACTCCGACCGTGCGCGCGCAACCGCGTCTCGTCTATCAACCGCGGCATTATCAAAAGCTGCTCGACTTGAATCCCAGCCCGGCCAACCGCCTTGAATTTTGCATCGGTTCACTCGCGGAGATGACCGAGGGGGACATCTACGAAACCGTTGACACGTACAGCCGTCAGCAACGCCTGGGGTATATCCACTTTCGTAATATCACCGGCAAGGTCCCGACGTACAAAGAGACGTTCATCGACGATGGTGATGTCGACATGCTGCGGGTGCTGACGATTCTGCAGCGGAACAAGTTCAACGGCGTGCTGATTCCTGATCACACGCCGGCGATGAGCTGCGCTGCGCCCTGGCATGCGGGAATGGCCTACGCGATGGGTTACATGAAAGCGGCCATGAAGGCGCTCGGCATTGCGGCCACCTGAACCGGATGAGCGTGCAGTTGCATTTCAATGATCGGACGATTGCCGCGACCACGGGGCACTCCCTTTTCACGCACGCCGATACCCTCGGCATACCGGTACCGACCTCCTGCAACAAGAACGGGAAATGCAAGGAGTGCGTCGTTGAAGTGACGGAAGGAATGAACTGCCTTTCGAAACCCGCTTTCGAGGAACGACACCTCAAAGGTTCATTCCGCCTCTCGTGCTGCACCCGGGTTGTTCAAGAGGAAGGGACGGTACGCTGTCACACCATGCGGCGGGGCACGATGCGCATTGAGAAGCACGCGTTTCAGCTGCCCGTGCACGGACCGAAGTGGGTGCTCGATCCAGCGGTCACGCGGGACGGCGAGCGTATCCTGCTCGATGGGCAGGAGATTGCCCAGGGTACGGGGCCGTTGCATGGCCTGGCCATCGACCTGGGTACGACGACGATCGTGCTTCGTCTCCTGAATCTGGAGACGGGCGAGGTGATTGCGGATTCCTCGTTCGAAAATCCCCAGCGTTTCGGCGGATCGGACGTGATGGCGCGCATCCAGTACGACACGGAAGACCGGACGCGAACATTGCAGCGGACGCTGGTGGGCTATTTGAGTCGCGCCATCGCGGAGTTTCCCGTCGATCCGCGTTCCATTTACGAGGTCGTCATTGCTGGCAACTCAACGATGCGGGACATGTTCTTCCGCCTCTCGGTCTATTCGATCGGCCAGAGTCCGTATCAATCGATCACGGAACTCGAACTCGCTGAGGGCAAGCGTACCTCGACGAGCTTGAGTGAAGCCGCGCGAAAGCTGGGATTGCCGATTCACCCGAAGGCGCGCGTCTACGGTTTGCCAATTATCAGCGGACACGTGGGTGCGGATGCGGCCGCGTGCATGCTGGCCGTCGATGTGGCTAACGAAGACCGGTTGATCGCGGTCATGGATATTGGCACCAACACGGAGCTTATCGTCGGCAATCGGCGGAAGGTTCTCGCGGCATCGTGTCCCGCAGGTCCGGCGTTCGAGGGTGGCCAGATTACGTTTGGCATGCCCGGTCTGCCCGGTGCGATTGAGAAGGTCAGGATTGCAGACGATGGCGAGGTGCATGCGACCGTCATCGGCGATCAGACGCCGGAAGGGATCTGTGGATCGGGGCTTGTCGATTTGATGAGCGAACTTCTGCGGACCGGCCGCATGAATACGCTGGGCCGGTTCGAGGATGCTGGGACGGATTTCGTCGTCGGCCGCAATGGCGACCAGCCGATTACGTTCAACGAAGCCGACATCAACGCTCTGGCTCAGGCCAAGGGAGCGAACGTCGCAGGATTGCAGATTGCTTTTGCGGAGTACGGGATCAGCTACGCCGATCTCGATGTGTTTTATCTGGCGGGTGGTTTTGGCCGGCACCTTGATATCGAATCCTCCAAGCGTATCGGCCTCATTCCGAATATCCCGGCGGCGAAGATCGTGCAGGTGGGAAATGCGGCGGTGGAGGGCGCGTGCATTGCATTGCTCTCGCGGGCGAAACGCGCGGAGTTGGAAGACTTGGTTCGTCGTGTGACGCACTGCCGTCTCGAAACGCATCCCGGCTTCTTCGATTTCTTTGTGAATGGGTGCCAGTTCGCGCCGGTCGACGACCCGGTCGAGGAGGTTTCCGGCTCATGATCCAAGCGGGCCAAATTGCCGGCATCGAGTTACTCGATACGCAGCCGGCAGTGAACGTCATCGAGGCCGAGTATTGGCGGCTGCTTGGCTATCCGCCGCACCACGAGCCGAGTGAGCGGGCGCGTGAACTCGCGGCATGGGCTCGCGCGTGGTACGCGGAGCATGGCCGCCCCTGGCTGTACCTGCGGCAGACCGGACTCAAGCTTGGGGAGACCGGCCTTTCGTTCGACGACGTGCCTTTCACTTCGCCGCGCCTGCTCGACCACCTCCAGCAGTCCGGCGCTCAGCGAGCGATGCTCGTGGCGGTCAGTGCCGGGCGAGCCGCGGAAGAGCACGCGCGTCAGCTTTGGCAGGATGCCAAGCCGGATGAGTACTTTTTTCTCGAGGTCTACGGATCCGCGGTCGTCGAGCATCTGTGCGCCTCACTGAGCGGACGGATCTGTGAGCTGGCCGATCGCGACGGGCTGATGGCCGTGCCGCATTACAGTCCCGGCTATACCGGGTGGGACATCACGGATCAGCAACGTCTTTTTGAACTGATTGAAGCAGGGCGCAGCCGACCTTTTCCCGAGGACTTGCAGGTGCTCTCAAGCGGAATGTTGAAGCCCAAGAAGTCGCTGCTCGCAGTCGTCGGGCTCGCGCCGCGTACGGAGCAGGGTCTCGCGGACCTCAACCGGGTGCCGTGTGTGAGCTGCGCGCTGACGCCGTGCGTTTACCGCCGCGCGTCGTACCAGCACGCGGAACGCTTCGATGATCGTTCGGCGCCGGTGGCGCAACCGACGGCACGACCGCTCACCACCGGAGCGGCCTATACGGTCGGGGCAAAAGCGCTGGCGAAGTGGGCGGGCGAACGCGTTCGTCTGGCGTCGCGCAACGACGGATCGGTGGAGGCCGCGTTTCGATTTGAGGGGACCACGTGCTCCAACATGGGCCGTTTTCTGGCTTTCGACTATCAGGTCGAGCTCAGTTCACCGAAGGACGGATACCGGATTTTGCGGACATCCTGCAGTCCTGTACCAGGCGAAGACGGCTACGAACAGATGTGTGCCTATCTCAGCGATCCCGACGGGCTGATGGAAGGAATCGCGGTCGCGCCGCCCTTATTGGGTCAACCACTGGACCACGTGCTGACGTGGTCGCGTGACTCCGCGCCGTCAGGCTGCTACTGCACCGAGAGCAGCCGAACTCACAAGTGGGGACTCGCTCTCGAAGCCATTCACTATGCGCTGGCTCAGCGCAGCGTTGCCGGCGCCAATGATTCGTCTCATCCCTCACCTCGCTCATGATCAAACTGTGTGACATCAATCAGGCGGCGAAGGAAAAACTCCCGCCAGGGTTTCGCGACAAATCCGGCATCGGCGTGCATTACGTCGACGCGTTTATCGCGCCCATGAATGTCTCGCTGCCCGACAACGTGCGGGTCTCCTGCAAGCGCAAAGGGCTAAAGCTGATCTTACGTGTCGGGACCAAAAAGGGCGACGGGATCATGCGTCGACTCGAAGTGAGTCGCGACCCGGTCGTGATGCTCCAGGCCGCTTTGCAGGAGGCGGCGAAGGCCGCCGGCGTCGAACTTCAAGTCGGCGAGACCGAGATCCTCATCGCGCCCTGATCAAGCGCTGTTTTGACCCGACCCCAACCCAACAACCAGAAGCCAACATGACGCGCGAACAATGGAACGTTTTCAAGCGGGCGGCCCGACTCGAGAAACTCGATAAGATCCCGATGGCGATGATCATCGATAGCCCGTGGATTCCGGGCTACGTGGGCGTCAAGCACATGGACTTCTTCCTGGACCCGGAGGTCTGGTTTCAGTCCCACCTCAAGATTCACCAGGAGTTTCCGGACATTACGTTCGTCCCCGGCTGGTGGATGGAATACGGCATGGCGGCGGAGCCTTCGGTCCTCGGTTCGAAAATCAAATTCTGGAGCGACAACACGCCGAGCGAATACCCGATGCTCTACAACATCGAGGATCTGGACAAGTATCCGGAATACGAGGTCGAGAACGACGCCTTCATGGCGATGACCCTGCATCGGATCCGCATGCAGAAGCAGCGCGTGTTCGATACCGGCGAAATCATGCCGATCGTAACGTCACGCGGACCCATGTGCACCGCTGGCTTTGCGCGGGGAACGACCGAGTTGATGATCGACCTCGTTGAGAAACCGGAATGGACGCACAAGCTGCTCGATCTTTGCACGCGGGTCATCATCGACTGGCTCAAGGCTCAGGAGAAAGCCATTGGTCGGGACGTCGAAGGCATCTTCATTCTCGACGACATCGTCGGCTTTGTGAACGAGGATCATTATCTCGAATTCTGCCATCCGTACCTCAAGCGCATCTGCGACGCGTTCCCGAAGGATTGGGTTAAAATTTATCACAACGACGCGGAGGTCGAGGCGTGTCTCGATCATCTTCCCGACGTTGGGTTCAACGTGCTCAACTGGGGCAAGCAGACGGACATCGCGGATGTCAAAGCGCGCGTCGGCGACCGGATGTGCCTGATGGGAAATGTGAATCCCCTGGAGGTCGGAGTTCGAGGCACGCCGGAGGAAGTGCGCGCCGCCACCCTCGACGTCCTGGAAAAGAGCGGAGGCGAAGGCATCATTCTTTCAGTCGGCGGCGGCACCAGCCCTGGCATGCCCCGCGCCAACATTCTGGCGATGCAGTCCGCCCTCGAAGAGTTCAACCGCAAGCGCGCCGGCCGCGGCTGAGACGCGGCGTATTGCGGCCCGCGTCCATCACCCTGGCGTATTTCACCGCCACACCCTGGCTGATCGCTCGCGCAATTTCTCCCGACCCTCCGTCACCCAAACTTCCCCGTTCCTTTTCCCATGACCGATTACGCGTTGATGAACCAGTACCTCTACGAGGGCAAAGCCAAGGAAGTCGAACAGATGACCCGCGACGCCCTGGCCGAAGGTCGCAGCGTCAAGGAGGTCCTCGAAGAAGGTCTGATCGCCGGCATGAGTGTTGTCGGTGAGGATTTTAAGCACAACATCCTCTACGTTCCGGAAGTGCTGATCGCGGCGCGCGCCATGAAGGCGGCGATGAGCGTGCTCAAACCGCTGCTCACGGCCGGCGGCAGTTCCGGCAATGTGGGTCGGCTGCTGATGGGCACGGTCCGCGGAGATCTCCACGATATCGGCAAAAATCTGGTCTGCATGATGGCGGAAGGCGCCGGGTTTGTCGTCAAGGACATCGGCGTTGATCAGAGCGTGGAGAAGTTTGCCGCCGCGGCGGAAGAATTTAAGCCCGACATCGTCGGGATGAGCGCGCTGCTGACGACGACGATGACTTATATGAAAACCGTGGTTGACGGTTTCAAGGTACCGGGTCGCGACCATATCAAAATGGCAATCGGCGGAGCCCCGATCAGCCAGATGTTCGCGGACGAAATCGGGGCCGATGGATATGGCTCCGATGCGTCGAACGCGGTCGATCTCTTCCTCTATCTCGTCGGCAAAGGCGCGGCTCCGGTCGCCTCGGCGAAGCGAGGCGTCGCCATGCCCGTCGCCGCCGCGGCGCCGGTGCAGCGTGCGCCGAATTCGGTTTCCAAATACCAGATCCTTTGTTGGCAGGATTTGCCGTGCTCGATCAAAGCCTGGGACGATTTCGAAGAGGTGAAGATCGACCTTCCGCCCGCATTTGCTGACCGCATCGATGTGCAGGCGCAAAAGCTCGGGCTAGCCAAAGGCGACGACTACATCGCGCAACTGCGGTGGGGCGACGAACGCGAGCTGAAGGGGTCACCGACGGAAGTGGTCGCCGCGGTGCGCAAGGAACTCGAGGCCGCGCTGGCCGCGGGACGGTAAAGCCGCGCGCCCGTTGTCCGTGAAATTGAGAAGTCTCTAACCTCACCAGCGATGAAATACTCCAAACCCCTCTGGTTCACGCTGGGCCTGCTGCTGCTTCGCATCGGGGCGCCCGCGGCGGAACCTCTTGCCGTCAACCTTGACGTGGCCCGCACCGGCGCGCCGATCAATCCGCATATCTACGGTCAGTTCATTGAGCACCTCGGCCGGTGCATCTACGGCGGCATTTGGGCCGAAATGCTCGAGGATCGTAAGTTCTACTTTCCCATCACCGCGAACTACGCGCCGTACAACGAACTGACGACGTCAACGTATCCGGTTGTCGGTGCGTCGCCGTGGCAGATCATGGGCGACCCGGCTCAGGTCACGATGGTCGAGAAAGGGGCGTTTGTCGGCTCGCATTCGCCGCGCCTCACGGCGGGCGGCGGAATTCGCCAGCGTGATCTCGGGGTCGTCGCCAACCAGAGCTATGATGGTTATGTCTGGGCGCAGCCGCTCAAGGGCCGGGCGGAGATCGAAGTCTCGCTCGTTTGGGGAACGGGCGCGCAGGACCGGGCTACCCAACGATTGACGTTCAAGACTGCCGAATTTTCCAAGCAGCCGTTCAAGTTCACGGCCAAGGTCGATACCGACAAGGGTGCTGCACTCGAAATCAAAGTGGTTTCCGGCGACGTGCTGCTCGGGCCGCCGTCCATCATGCCCGCGAATAATGTCCATGGCATGCGGGCGGATACCCTGGCTTTGCTGAAACAGCTCAACGGCACGATCTATCGCTGGCCGGGCGGCAATTTCGTCAGCGGCTACGATTGGCGCGATGGCATCGGCGATCGTGACCGCCGACCGCCACGCAAGAATCCAGCCTGGACCGGCGTGGAGCACAACGATTTTGGCACGGACGAGTTCATCGCGTTCTGCCGCGAGATTGGCACGGAGCCGATGATCGCGGCGAACACCGGCTACGGTGACCAGTATTCAGCGGCCCAGTGGGTCGACTACTGCAACTCCGGCGCGGCGACCATCGGCGGGAGCTGGCGCGCGAAGAACGGTCATGCTGCACCGTTCGCGGTCAAGTACTGGTGCGTGGGCAACGAGATGTTCGGTCCGTGGCAACTCGGCTACATGCAGCTCCATCAGTACGCCATCAAACATAACCTGGTGGCCGACGCGATGTGGAAGGCCGACCCGTCTCTCATCCTGAGCGGTGTGGGCGATCTGGATACCATTCCTCCTGTGCTCGATCCGGGTTACCCACGCAAAGGCATCGCGTGGTCCCAAGGCATGCTCGAGCAGTGTGCCGATCACATGACCGTGCTGTCCGAGCATTTCTACCGCGGCCGTGTGCCCTGGAACAAGGAAGGTCGCACGGACGTCGTGACGCACGTTGGCATGTTGCGGGAATCGATTCGCAAGAAAGCCGACGGGCATCGCCAACTGCAGGCCAGCCTCCCGAATCTGCATGGCCGGATCGTGCCCATCGCGATGGACGAATGGAATTACTGGCACCGTGAGTACGCCTACGGCGAACTCGGTTGCGTTTATGAGTTGTCTGACGGCCTGGGGGTCGCGGCCGGCCTCCATGAATTTTTTCGCCAGAGTGACATCATCCACATGGCGCATTACGCGCAGACGGTGAACGTGATTGGAGCGATCAAGACGACGAAGACCGCGGCTGAGATGGAGACGACTGGCTTGGTGCTGCAGATGTACCGTGCGCACTTTGGGCGGACGCCGCTCAAGCTCGCGCAGGACTTCGGCCCCGTTGACGTCGTGGCCGCGCTCGCGCCGGATGGCAAGACGCTGACGGTCGGGGTGGTGAATCCGACCGACGCAGCCGTCGAACTCAGCCTGCATCTCACCGGTGGAACGCTCCAAGGCGCCGGCAATTCGTGGTTGGTCACGGGAGCGAACGACCGGGTGCATAATACTCCGGGTCAGCCGCGCGTGGTCGACATTCGGCACGACGAAGGTGTGGCAGCAAACACGCTCAAGGTGCCGCCTCTCAGTGCGACGGTCTTCGCGCTGCCTCTGAAGTAGATGAGCCCAGGCGCGCCTGAAACTTCCGACGACCCCCGGCTTTTTGGGGATCATGTTCGGTTCAGGCGCGTTGAAGGCCGGAGTGGCGCGGGCGCGCAGGTTGGCGCTGCTTTCAGGGTGCTCGCGTGATGGAAACCCTGCGCGAGAAACTGGAGCAGTCCTCTCGATTCCTGATTGGAACCGAGCTTGTGTCGGTGAGAGGAGGGATGAGCGAACGCAGTGCGGTGAAAGCCCGGGCGTTCGCTAATCAGCTGGTTGAGTCGGCCGACATCGATTGGATTTCGATTACGGATAACGCGGGTGGAAATCCGCAGCTTGCGCCGACGGCGCTGGGCAAACCGATTCTGTATGCTGGCAAAGAGGTGGTGATTCACCTGACCTGCAAGGACCTGAATCGAAACGCGCTCGAGAGTGAGGCGTGGCTGCTGCATAGCGAAGGTTTCAACAACATCCTCGCGATGACCGGCGACTATCCCGTCGCTGGCGCCGGTGGCACCGCGAAGCCGGTGTTCGACATCGATTCGGTGGGATTGATTTCGCTGCTCGATCAGATGAACCGCGGGCTGGACCCACACGAGAATCGCGGCGGAGTGCAACGTCCGCGCTTCGATCGCACGAATTTTTTGACCGGGGCAGTGACGACAAATTTCAAGCTGCTCGAGGGCGAGGTGATGCCGCAGTACGCGAAGCTCGACGCGAAAATCCGTGCGGGGGCCAACTTCATCATCAATCAGATTGGTTTCGACGCGCGCAAGAAACACGAACTCATCGCGTACCTGCGCGAGCGCCAACTCGGGCACGTGCCGTTGATCGGAAACGTCTATTTGCTGAGCGCCCGGGTGGCGGACGTGTTTCACGAAGGCCGGATTCCTGGCGTCGTGGTCAGTCGGGCGTTGCGCGATCTGTGCGCCCAACACGGTGCAGACCCGGATGGCGGCAAGGCGTTTTTCACGGAGCTCGCGGCCAAGCAGCTGGCGATTTACCGCGGGCTGGGCTATCGCGGCGCGTATCTCGGCGGAGTCCACAACTTTCCGGCGATTGAGCGAATCCTCCAACTCGAGCGCAGTTTCGGACCCAACGATTGGCGGCAGTTTGCGCGCGAGATTTCGTTCTCCCGACCCGGTGAGTTTTTTTACTACGCGGAAAAACCGGAGACGGGACTCGCGGACGAAACGCGGCGCACAGCATTCTCTGAAGCGAATTCGCGCCATGTCGGGGTGGGCTATCAGCTTTCAAAATGGACGCACAATCACCTGTTCACGCCCGGCACCTGGGTTAGCCGGCTGGGAGCACGCGTCTGCGAGAATGCCGAAGATCCGCGGCAGGGACCAAAGCTCATGCGAGTGGTCGAACACCTCAGCAAAGCGGCGCTGTTCCGCTGTCGCGACTGCGGTGACTGTTCGCTACCGGAGATCGCGTTTCTCTGTCCCGAATCGCAATGCGCGAAAAACCAGCGCAACGGTCCCTGCGGTGGCACGCGTGACGGTCGGTGTGAAGTCGACGGATACGGTGACTGCATCTGGCTGCGCGCGTATGACCGGCTGAAGCACGACGGTCGGGCCGGCCATCTGCTGGACCACACGCCGGTGGTGCAGGACCAGAGTCTGCGTGGCACCTCGTCGTGGGCCAACACATGGCTGGGTCGCGACCATCTTTCCAAAACGGCGGTGCCACCGGTGACCGACCTTTAACCGCCTTCCTGAATCAGTCGCACTCCGCCGCCGCGCCTATCGCGCAGTTTTCTCCCCACCCCTGAGATTTTCATGTCTGCACCCAAGTTGAACATTATCGGAGAGCTGATTAACAACTCGTACGCCCGTGCCCGCAAAGCGTTCACCGACCGCAGCGCGAAAGATTATCAAATGCTCGCGAAGATTCAGGCCGATCTCGGAGTGCGGTATTTGACGCTGAACCTCGATGGCACCGCGCGCATTCAGGTGAAGATGGAGGAG
This sequence comes from Opitutus sp., assembly GCA_039928945.1. Classification (GTDB taxonomy): domain Bacteria; phylum Verrucomicrobiota; class Verrucomicrobiia; order Opitutales; family Opitutaceae; genus Opitutus. The sequence continues at coordinate 37,702 of JBDSSD010000081.1, forward strand.
ATGCTGGCGTTTTTGCCCGACGTGATTCCGGCCATTCAGGAAATCACGTCCGTGCCCCTCAGCTTCGACAATCCTTCCGTTCGCTACCACGAGGTTGCGTTGAAACTCTACGACCGGAAGAAGAGCGGGCCGCCCATCCTGAACTCGATTGCGGCCTCCCGCGAGCGATTGAACGACATGATCGATCTGGTGCGCGAGTATGACACCCACGTCGTGGTAATGGCGTCCGAGCATTTCGTCGACGGCGGCACCTCCCAGTGCCTCAAACCAGATGACTCGTATCGTGCGGCCAAAAATTTTGTGGAGCTGCTCGTGACGAAAGCGGGCCGGACGCTGGACCAGATTATCATCGACCCTGGTCTCGCCCCGGTCGGCGCGGATACGTATGGACTCGTGAACATCGGACTCGATGCGATGCGGTTGATCCGGAAGGATCCTGATCTGCAGGGTGTCCACTTCATCGTAGGATTATCGAACTTCGCGTGGGGCACGCCGAAAGGCGTGCGGGAACAGCTGGAGAATGCGTACCTGACGCTCGCGATGGAAACGGGTTTGGATTACGCGCTGGCGAATCCCGAGAAGTCGCCTGGTCCACTCGCGCCCGATGATCCGATGGTGGACAAACTCCGCCAAGCGCTGGAACAGGGGCGAGCGCAGCCCGGCGAAACGCAGGAGACGGCAGGGTTCCGCCAAGCCGAAGCGATCATGGCCATCTGCACCGAATCGGAGCCGGCCGATTTCTAGAAACGTGAGCTCGCGTGCTGAAAACCTTCTTAGGGCGCGGCGCCGGCGGGCGCGCTGTGATGCTCGCGACGGACTTTCGTTTTGTGCTTAAATGATCTCCATTCCGGCCAGCACTTCGCAGCGCAACGTCTGGCTCCACGTTGGAACGCTGTTGGATGGCACGAGCACCACGGCGCAACGAGACGCCCACGTCGTCTACAACGCCGCGACGATTCTTTTCGTCGGTGCTGCGGGACGCACGCCGCCGCGCGAGCTGCTCGCCGAAGGTCAAACGGCGCCTGACGTGAGCGCGCCGCAGGCGACGCTGTTGCCCGGCCTGATCGAGGCCCACGCGCATCTGTTTCTCGAAGGCGGCGAATTGAATGCCGATAAACGCGCGGCGTACCTCAAGGAAACGCCGGAGCAACTGTTGGCGCATGCGCGCGATCGGCTGGCGAAGTTGGTCGCGTTTGGCGTCGCGGGCGTTCGGGACGCCGGCGACAAGGATGGAGTGGGACTCGCGCTCAGCCGCTTGAATGCGAGCGAGGCGCGACCGCTGATGCCTTACGTCGAGAGTCCAGGTGCGGCGATTCACCATCGCGGCCGCTACGGTAGTTTCATGGCGGATGCGCTGGAGAATTACGCCTCGCCGCGGGCCTGTGTCGAAGCGCGCGTCGCCGCCGGGGCGGACCGAATCAAGCTCATCCCCACGGGTATCATCAATTTCAAGAAAGCGGCCGTCACGACGGAGCCGCAGATGTCGACCGAGGAAGTCGCACAGCTGGTGGATGCCGCGCGCACGTTCCATCGGCAGACCTTTGCGCACGCTTCGGGCGACGAAGGCATTGATCGCGCCATTGAAGGCGGCGTTGATTCGATCGAGCACGGATTTTTTATTCGTGACGACCAGCTCGCGAAACTGCGCGATCGACAATCCGCCTGGGTCCCGACGTTCGCACCGGTCCAGCGTCAGATTGATCACGCCGATTTGATGGGGTGGGACGCTGAAGTGGTGGCGAACTTGCGCCGGATCCTTGCGCGGCATGCCGAGAGTCTCGTGAAAGCGGCGGCCATGGGCGTCTTGATTGTGGCAGGGAGCGACGCGGGTTCTTACGGCGTGGCACACGGCTCGGGACTTTTGTACGAGATGGAGCTGATGGAGCGCGCCGGGTTGAAACCACTCACGGTGCTGAATGCAGCCACGGGTGTCGGTGCGGGGCGGTTCCGTTACAAGGCGCGCATTGGTCGAATCGAGCCAGGCTGCGTGAGTCGCTTCATCGTGACGGAGCATCCGCCGCTCGACACGGTTTCGAACCTCTGGAAGCGACGGACCATCGTGTTCGACGGGCACGTTTTTGAGGCGGATGAAAAAACCGATTTCAGCGGCCTATGATTTCGGGAACGCGGAGCTTTCTGCCGGCGTGGCCAATGGGATTTGGCCGCTGCACGTTCGTTCCGGACTTGAATGCGCTGATATGTCACCGCGGTGGTGAAAAATTCGTGCCGACTCAGCGAATCCGTGTTTAATGTCATCCATGAAGAAACTCCTCCACGAAGCAGTCCGGGAGCGTCCGCTCGTCGGGGATGGCGCGATGGGAACGCAGCTCATGTTCGCCGGCTTGGAACAGGGTGGATGTGGGGAGGCTTGGAATTTGACGCATCCGGAACGGGTGCTTGAAATTCAGCGGTGTTACGCCGAAGCGGGCGCGGATTGCATCATCACGAATACGTTTGGCGGCAGCCGTTTGATGCTGCGGCGGCATGGTCATGAAGCCGACCTCATCGAAATCAACGCGGCCGGAGCGCGTATCGCGCGTGAGGCATTTGGCGGTCGCGAGGGCTACGTGTTAGGCGACGTTGGGCCCTTGGGCGCATTGCTCGAACCCTATGGTGATTTGACGGCCGAGGCGGCGAGCGCGGCATTGGAGGAGCAGTGCGTTGCGTTGGTCAAAGGTGGCGTGGATGCGATCATCATCGAAACGCAGACGTCGCTCGAAGAGCTCGGGCTTGCGATCGATGCGGCCAAAGCGGCGCAGGCGCCCTGTATCATCGCTTCACTGGCTTACGATCTGTCGATGGATGGCACGTTCTACAAAACGATGATGGGCGTGTCCCCGGAAGACGCGGCCGATTTCGTGACCGAGCGTGGCGCGCACATTGTCGCGCTGAACTGCGGCACAGGGATGGACATGGTCGGCGCTGCGCGAGTCGCGCGCGAGTATCGATCCCGCACGGCGCTGCCGATCATGGTGCAGCCGAACGCCGGGTTGCCGGTGCTCGAGAACATGAAGGCCGTTTACAAACAACTCCCGGCTGACATGGCGCAGTCGGTGCCGGAAGTCCTGGACGCGGACGTCGGCATCGTGGGCTCGTGTTGTGGCAGCACCCCCGATCACACGCGCGCGATCCGGGGAGTGGTCGATGCGTGGCTCCGTCGTTGAGCCGAAGGACCGGAATGTACTTTTCATGAAACACCTCACGTTTCCAGAAGCGTTCTCATTGCGCGGTGAACACGCGCTCATCACGGGTGGCGGAACCGGGATTGGCCTCGCCGTGGCGCAAGCGATGCATGCTGCCGGCGCACGGGTCGTGCTCATTGGGCGCCGCGAACCGGAATTGGCGGAAGCCGTGCGCGGCCTTGGCGAAGGCGCCTCCTATGTGGTGCACGATATCACTGAATTTGATAAAGCCGGTGCGCTGGTGGAACGGATCACGCGGGAAAGCGGCCCGATCACCTGCCTCGTGAACAACGCCGGCATGCACCTGAAGAAGCCTGCCATTGAGACGACGCCCGAGGAGTTTCAAAAGGTGCTCGGCACGCATATCTTCGGCGCGCATGCGCTGTCGTGCGCCGTCGCTCCCGGGATGATCGAGCGCAAGCACGGCACGATCATCTTCATGGCCTCGATGGCTTCGCTTTTTGGCATCCCGCTGGTGGTGGCGTATGCGGCTGCGAAGTCCGCGATGATCGGAATGATCCGGACGATGGCGACCGAGCTCTCGCAGCATGGCGTCCGGGTCAACGCGATCGCGCCAGGCTGGATCGACACGGCGATGTCGCGTAAGGCCTTCGCCGGAGATCCCACGCGGAAGAGTAAAATTATCAGTCGCACGCCGATGGCCCGACTCGGCGATCCCGATGACGTGGGTTGGGCCGCCGTTTACCTGACCTCACCGGCCGCCAAGTTTGTGACCGGATCGATCCTTCCGGTGGACGGCGGCGTCGCCATGGGCTTTTGAGCGCTGTCGCCGATCGCAGCCCGAACCCTGCAATTGAACCACGAATGGACACGAATGAACACGAATGGGAATCGCTGACCGTGAGTCATCTCACAGCGCGTATCTCGCACCTCGTGGATTCGTGTCAGTTGGTGTCCATTCGTGGTTCCTACCGCATGAGCCGTTGTGTTGCCGCTCGGCTTTGCGCTCGCGCTGACGCGTCTTTGACCCGAAACGAGTTTGTGTCATCTTCTCGCGGAGCGCGGGTGATCTCGTCACCTTTTTCGCGGCGCTCCGTCAGCCTTGTTTCCCCACCATGAAGTTATACCCCCGTCTCTTTCTCTTCGCGACGCTGTGCTCAAGCCGGCTGTTGTTTGCCCAATCCGATGCCGGCGCAGCGAGTGCTGTCGGTGATTTTGCTCAGCATGCGGATATTGGAATGCCGGCATTAGCCGGTTCGACGACGTACGATGCGTCGCGGCAGGAGTACCGAATGGCCGGATCAGGCATCAATATTTGGGGCGCGGCTGATCAATTTCAGTTCGCGTGGAATGCAATGAAAGGCGACTTCATCATGCGGGCGCGGTTCGAGCTGATCGGGCAGGGGGCCGATCCTCATCGCAAGCTTGGGTGGATGGTTCGGTCGTCGTTGGACAAGGACGCCGCTTACGCCGACGCCTGTGTTCACGGCGATGGCCTGACCTCGCTGCAGTACCGACGTACCAAAGGTGGCGATACACAGCAGAAGGTGCTGCCGATCACGGGTGGCGATGTCATCCAGCTCGAGCGACGCGGCCAAACCTACATTTTCTCGTCCGCGCATTATGGGGAGACCTTTGTCTCGGAGACTCTCACCGACGTGGATCTCGGCGATGAGGTTCTGGTGGGCCTGTTCCTCTGCTCGCACAATCCGGCCGTGAAAGAAGAAGCGGTGTTCAAGGACGTCCGGGTGATCCGCCCACCGAAGACCGGCTATGTGCCTTATCGCGACTTCATCGGAGCGCACCTGCAGGTCCTCAACATCTTCACTGGCCAGCTTTCGATCGTGCACCGTTCTCCTGAGCAGTTCGAAGCGCCAAATTGGATGCAGGACGGCAAGACGCTCCTCGTGAATGTGAGCGGTCCGGGGCCGAACAAAGGCCTGCTGAAAACATTTGATCTCTCGAAGCTGCAAATGGGCCCGTTCAACACCGGTTCGGCGACGCGGAACAACAATGATCATGTGCTCAGCTTTGACGGGAAAATGCTCGGCATCAGCAGCTCCGAGCAAGGTGGTCGCTCGGTTGTATGGCGACTGCCCGCGACGGGCGGCGAGGCGGCGCGCGTGACCGCTAAGTCACCGTCTTATTTTCATGGGTGGTCGCCCGACGGCAAATGGATGGTCTTCACCGGCGGGCGAAAACTCACGCCAGACGGGACGGACAAATACGACATCTACAAGATCGCGCCCGAGGGCGGTGAAGAGATTCGTCTGACCACCACGGCGGGGTTGAGTGACGGGCCCGAGTTTTCGCCCGACGGCAATTACATCTACTTCAACTCCACGCGAACCGGTTTGATGCAGCTGTGGCGGATGAAGACCGACGGTTCGGAACAAGAGCAGCTCACCAACGACGAATTCAACAACTGGTTTCCGCATATCTCGCCGGACGGAAAATGGATCGCCTTTGTTTCCTTCGGTCAGGACGTGAAGCCCGAAGACCATCCGTACTACAAGCACGTCTATATCCGGATTATGCCGGTCGGCGGCGGCAAACCGCGCGTGATCGCGTACGTGTTCGGCGGCCAGGGCACCATGAACGTTCCATCCTGGTCGCCCGACAGCACAAGGATCGCTTTCGTCAGCAATACCCAGATAGATTAACGGGATCGCATCGCTCCGCAGCGCGCGCGATGATCCGCCGACCCGCAGATTTCCTCCTTACCCCGTTCTCCTCGTAGCCCGTCCAGATCAGCACTTATCCCATGAATACCTCCGTGCACTCGAATAAAGGCGCGTTGTCGCGTCGTCACTTCTGTCGAAACGTCGCCGGCCTGGGTGCGGCGGCTTTGATCACTGGTCCGTTGATCATTCCGTCGCGCTTGCTGGGTGCCGATGCGCCGAGCAATCGAATCCGAATCGGTCACATCGGCTGTGGTCGCATCGCCCGCGGTCATGACATGCCGGGTGTTTTTAAATCGGGATTGGCCGACTACGTCGCTGTCTGCGATCTCGACTCCAAACGCATGAAGGAGGGCAAGGAACTCGTTGAACAATTCTATCGCGAAGCAGGGAAGAGCGCTCCGAAAATCTCGGAATCAGGCGACTACCGTGAAATTTTTGGACGGAGCGACGTCGATGCCGTCGTATTGAGCCTGCCCGATCACCAGCACGCTGAAGTCGCGATCCGCGCGCTGCGGGCTGGCAAAGACGTCTATCTCCAAAAACCCTTCACGATGACGCACGCGGAAAGCGTGCTCTTGCGCGACGAGGTGGCGAAGAGCGGCCGCATTCTGCAGGTGGGAAGCCAGCAGCGCTCGTGGGGAGAAACCCAGCAGTTCCGCAAGGGCTGCGAGTTCGTGCGGAGCGGACGCGTGGGGCAGCTGCGGCGCGTTGAAATCGGCCTCCCGATTGACCCGACGAAGCCCGACGATCCGGAACAGCCGGTGCCAGCAAATCTGAACTACGACGCCTGGCTTGGGCCGACCCCGAAGGTTTATTACACCGAACAGCGCGTGCATCCACAGGCCGACTACAGCCGCCCAGGTTGGCTGCGGAATGAATCGTACTGTCTTGGCATGATCACAGGGTGGGGTGCGCATCATTTCGACATCGCTCATTGGGGCATGGACATGGAGATGGGCGGGCCGACCAAGATCGAAGCCCGGGCGGACTTCCCGACGAACTCGATCTGGAATGTTCACGGCGCGTATGAAATCGAGCTGACCTACCCGGGTAACGTGCACCTGCACGTGTCGGACAAGTTGCCCAACGGTATCAAATTTATCGGCGACGAAGGCTGGATCTTCGTTTCTCGTGAACCGGACGCAGCGCAAACGGCGAGCGATCCAAAAATGCGCGCCACGGCCTTGAAGCCGCTGGATGCGAGCGACCCGAAGCTCCTTGATCCGAATGGCGTCTCGGTGAAGTTCCCCGAGAGCAACAGTCATCACAAGAACTGGCTCGAGTGCGTGAAAACGAGAGCGACGCCGCTGTCGCCAGCACCCATCGCGCATCACGCCAACACAGCCTGCATCGTCAGCTGGATCGGAATGAAACTCGGACGCCCGCTGACGTGGGATCCGAAGGCCGAGCGTTTTGTCGGCGACGACGAAGCGAATCGGATGCTTTCGCGCCCCGAGCGAGCAGGTCACGGAGCCGTTCGGCTCGTGAAGTCCTGAGCCGGATAGTCGGCCGCATCCCCGAGTCGTCGCTTCCGACTGGACGGCGGACCTCCGCGTCCGCCGCGGCACCTGAATCAGGTGCCGCGATCGCGATCGGAATCGTCGTCGCGCGGCAGCATGCGCAGGCATGACCGTCGACCGACTCTCGCGCCGAGGTACGCGTGCTTCACGCGTACTCGCGATACACCGGCGTGAACATTCGGCTCTTGATGTCGGCCTTCAAATCCGCGGGCCGCGCCACCGTCGCCAGTCCCTCCCGATGCGCTTCTTCGGCGACGGCCACGGCGATCGCGAGAGAAACTTCGCGGATCTTCGTGAGCGAAGGATAGACGCGGCCCATCGCGAGATCCTCTGCTTGCACGAGACCGGCCAAGGTTCGCGCGGCGGCGAGGAACATCGCATCGGTGACCTCGCGAGCCTCGCACACAAGTGCGCCGAGTCCGACGCCGGGAAAGATATAAATATTGTTTCCCTGACCCGACACATGGCGCTGGCCATTCAGTTCGACGGGCGCGAACGGGCTGCCGCTCGCGAAAATCGCGCGACCCTTGGTCCAGGTGTAAGCCTGCTCGGCCGTGCACTCGGCCTTCGACGTCGGGTTGGACAGCGCGAAAATGATCGGCCGCTCGTTGAGCTGGCCCATCGTCTCGACGATTTCCTGCGTGAAGTTCTGCGGCATGCCGGACACGCCGATCAGGATGGTCGGCTTAAGCACTTTGACCGCCTCGGCGAGCGTTCCGATGGGCACGTGGTCCTGCGCGTACGGCAGCTTGTGCGTGGCGAGTTTGTCGCCGCGGTTTTTCACCACCAGACCCTTTGAATCAACGAACCAGCAGCGTGCCCGCGCCTCAGCTTCGGTCAGGCCTTCGCTCCGCGCCGCTGCGACAAATAGATCGGCGATGCCCGTGCCCGCCTCGCCGGCGCCGAGGAACAGGATTTTTTGTTGGATCAGCTTGGACCTGCTCAGCCGCAGCGCCCCGAGTACGCCTGCGAGTGCAACGGCAGCGGTACCTTGGATGTCGTCGTTGAAACTGAGAATGCGGTGACGGTACGTCTCGAGGAGGCGGAAGGCGTTCGTGTTACCGAAGTCTTCCCACTGCATCAGCGCTTTCGGGAAAACCTCTTTCACCGCCAGGACAAACTCCTCGATGAAGGAGTCGAACTCAGCACCGCGTACCCGCTTTTGTTTGAGACCGATGTAGGCCGGTCCATTCAGCAACTCGGCGTTGTCGGTACCGACGTCGAGTGTGATCGGCAGACAGTAGCCCGGATGCACGCCGGCGCACGAGGTGTAGAGTGCCAGCTTGCCGACAGGGATTCCCATGCCGAGCGCGCCGAGATCGCCGAGGCCGAGGATACGCTCGCCGTCAGTGACGACGATGAGCCGCACCGGGTGCTGCGTCCACTGGCGAAGGATTTCCGCGATACGACCGCGTTCCCGCAGGCTGACGAACAAACCGCGTGGCCGGCGGTAGATGGCTCCGTACTGCAGGCACGCCTCACCCACGGTCGGCGTGTAGATGAGCGGCACCATTTCTTCGATGTGCTCGATCACGAGCCGGTAAAACAGAACCTCGTTCCGGTTCTGGAGATTGGTCAGGTAGATGTATTTCTCGAGATTGTCCTGCTTCCGGCGCACGGCGTTTTCCGACCGCTGCAATTGCTCGTCCAGCGTGAAAATCCGGGGCGGCAACAGTCCGCGGATCCCGAGCGCATCGCGTTCGCGCTCGGTAAATGCGGTGCCCTTGTTGAGCAGCGGATTGGCCATAATTTCATGGCCGGTTGGAACGATCGATTCGCCCCAGGCGGACAAGCCCGGGGGGGAGACGGGCGGATTCATGCTGCATCCTAGCGATCAGCAACGGATGCGCCTACGCGCCGTTTGTCTTCGTTAGACCATTTCCTGCTGAGTGGCTGACGATTGCACGATCGACTGAATCGCGGAAAGGGCGCCTCTACAGGGTGCGATTGCGTAGGGGCGATCCTTTACGGGCGCCCGTTTCGGGGGATCGCGCGAGCTCAATCCATCAAACCTCCCGCTGCTCCCGCAGCGGGCTACGTCCGGTCGTATGCAAACCGCTTCGAAAAAAATCAGGGAAGACGTTTTCGTCCGTTTCCGACGTAGGCCAGCGCGCTTGCGCGCGCTCCGAAGGCGCCCGCCAGGGGCGCCCCTACATCGAAATGAGCCGGCAAGATCGGCGGCGGGCGCCACCTATTTTGCTGGCGACAGGATCGATTGCTGCCGCAACCACGTGATCAATTCGTCCGCCATGGCGCGGTGATCTGAAACGCGCGGGTGCGTCTTCGACCAGTGGCTGAACACGAAGTGGGTCAGGTGCGGATCGGTTTTCTCCAGCTGGGTGACGGCCTCGGTCCAGGGTTCGCGCAGCCGCTCACTCTGCGCGCCGCCATACATTCCGCCGCGCAGAATCACGATCTCGGCTGCGGGGTAGGCTTTGCGCATGGCGGTCGCGAGCGCGACATAGCCGTCGGTGTACGCGCGACTGGGAAACGGCTGATCCTTGGCCTTTGTGAACGAGTCGTCGTTCTCGCCTAGATTTATGAATACGACGTCGGGTGACCACGTCGTCAGATCGGCTCGTGGCGAATCGGCTCGCGGGTAAATGCGATCCCACATTTCGCCGGCTTTGACGGCGGTCCAGCCGATGGCGATGCCCATGCCGCTCACGGCGATGTTGCGGTAGTCCGCGTTGAACGCCGCCGCGGTGAACGCGCCATAGTTCTGCGCGTTGTTGTGGGGACGTCGGTCTTCCCACTGATCGGCCTCGCCATCTTCGTTGCAGGCACCCGCGGTGATGGAGTCGCCGAAAAACTGCATCCGCAGCGTGGTCGAGACGGGCGTTGCGGCGAGAGCCTGACCGCCTGGAGCGAGCGTGGCACCGTCGAAACGAACCTCTCCCGCCGCTGCTTCACTGCGCTTGAAAAGCACGAGTTGGTGTCGCCCTGCGCCGAGGTGACGCAGTTCAGCGCCTTTCGGTGGCTGGCCTTCGCGCAACTCGATGATCTCCGTCTGACCATCGACCTCCGCGTTGAAGAAGCTCTGGCCCTTGATCGCAGAGAAGTGCAGATCGAGCACGTCCCCTTCGAAATTCAGCCGGATGCGACTGGCCTGCCAGATGATCACGGGCGCCGCAGGGTTCTGCGCGTCGAACCGGCCTTCGTACGTGAACCGTGGATCGCTCGCCGACAACGTAACGCTTTCGCCGGTCGCAGCGCGAAGCAGCGATGACGCCGCGATCAAGCCGCACAGGGCGAGAGCGATGACTCCGCAACTCCGACGTGACCGTAAACCTGCATTCATGAGAGAAATTCGGGCGATGGTTGCTGTGCGGGAACGAGAATTGAGCTATTCAGTGCGCGCATGAAGACCGATGACGGCGCCGGTGAAGTGCAGACCGCCACCGGCCGCTTGCACCGTGACCGGCATTGAATCGACATTCGCCGCGAGCGTTTCCCACTGATCAGGACGAAGCGCATAGGCGAATGTGAAACGCGTTTCGTCCCCCGTGAGGCGAAGGCTGATTGCGCCGGCGGAATCGACCTGCTGAGTCGCGACGATCTCGGCATGGTCTCCGTTCCAGCGTTCCAGGAAAATCGATACCGCGTTGCCCGACCGCCTTACGCCGACGAAGAAGTGGTGCGTTTCATTCTGAAAAACCGCGAGTCCGGCTGATACGTGATCGGACGCCGGGACCGCGAGCGCGGTGGTCGCCGTGAATTTCGCGTGCTGCAAACGGCGGGCGAGGAATGACGGGTTACGTTTACCTGACAGCACGTCTTCGCGCGGCGTGAGTGAAAGTTTACCGTCAGCTTGCCGCCACCACGTCTCATGCGGTTGCCGGAGCATGATCCAAAGGGGAGAGAGTGCGGGAGCGTCAAAATCATCACGCCACGTGAAGTTGCCGGTCAGCGGGGTTGCTCCCGGAGTTCGAGTCGATCCCGTCGGCGAATTAACGATGTACGGCACGCGCTGCCCCGGAGGAAGAATCCGCGGCCAGCCATCCGCGGTCCAACTTACTGGCAACAGAAACGTTTCGCGGCCGGTGGTAAAAAATCGTCCGGCGTACGGGCGACAGGCGAGGAAGACGGACCACCAGTTGCCGTCCGGACCAATCACGAGATCGGCGTGGCCGGTGCACGTGATCGCATGCGGTGCGCGGCCATCGAGATCGCGTTGCGTGAGGATGGGATTCTGATCCCACGGTTCAAAGGGGCCCGTAACTGATTTGCTGCGCAGGATGACTTGGGAATGCTGATCGCTCGTCCCGCCCTCCGCGCAACAGAGGTAGTACCAACCTTCGCGTTTGTAGAGATGCGGACCTTCGATCCACACCGGCTTCTTCGCGAGGTCGGTCCCACCATTCACAATGATCGAACGCGGTCCGATCAGCTGATGGGACTTGAGATCGAACTCCTGCTGCCAGATCGCGCGATGACCCTGATAAAGCGGTTTGTTGTCCGGCGGGTTGCCGTTGTTCAACATCCACGCGCGGCCGTCGTCATCAAAAAACAAGGACGGGTCGATTCCGTCGAACTTGAGCCAGATGGGATCACTCCACGGCCCGGCGGGATTTTTCGCCGTGAGCAGAAAATTTCCACCCCCGTCGACCATCGTGCAGACGATGTAGAAGGTGTCGCCGTGATGACTGAGGGCGGGCGCGAAGATTCCGCGGGTGATGCCCATCCCATCGTATTTGAATTGCGTGGGACGATCGATCGCGTGGCCGATTTGTTTCCAATTCACCAGATCGCGACTGTGAAAAATCGGGATACCGGGAAAGTAGGAAAACGTGGAGTTGATCAGATAATAGTCGTCTCCGACCCGGCAGATGCTCGGGTCAGGATAGAACCCCGCGAGAATCGGATTCTGGAACTGATTGGGTGCGAGCGGCGCGGTGAAAACGTCGTCTGCGCCCGTGTATTCGAAGGAGTCAAATGCGACGGGATCCACCGCGGCCATGACCGAGGCGCTGAGCAGCAGGGTAAGCAGACAGGCGGGCCGAAAAGTTGATTTCATAGGATTTCGAGAGTTGCGCTGGATGAAGTGAAAGTCTGGGGTGGAGATCAATTGCCGCTCGGACTGCCCGGCACGTACCGGCGGTTGATCGCTTCGTAATATTTCAACGGATGCTCGGGCGGTGCGACGCCAGCCGGCAGCGGTAGTTGCGAAAATTGCTGGAAATAAAGCAGGCAAGCATCACGCCATTCGCGCGCTTCGCGTTCCTGCCGCGCGAGCAGCGCCTGCACGTGCGCGAACCGTTCGTGGTCGATCGCATTTTCGAGCGTGTTCCAGGTGCTCACCCAGCCGTGAACGACGTTAACGCCTTGTTGATAGTGCAGCCCAAGCTCGTCCCAAAGTGACCGGCCCGACCGCATCGTATATTTCCAGGGCAGGTGATGAAACCAGAGGAGAAGTTGGTCGGGAGTCGTGGCCGGATCTTCCCATCGTGTGGCGATTTCCGGCGCGTACTGGCTGAGCGCGTGAGAACCCTTGGAGGTTCGTTCGAAGCCGACGCCGTCTGCGCCGGCCTTGTGATAATAAACCGAGGTCCAATCAGCCCGGCCCGCATCCGCCACCCATGGACCTGGACCGTAATGATGGCCTTGCGCCATGATGTGGTGCAGCCCGAGCGGCATCGAATAATCCACGACGGCTTCGCGCGACGAGAGCAGCATATCCGCGATCGGCTGAACGACAGCGGGATCGCTGGAAAACGTTTGGCGAATCCATTCATCGGCAATCTTGGTCGAAGCGAGATCGTGGTCCCAGGCGAGGCGCCCGTATGCGTACCAGTTGGCCTGCGCGAGCGGATGGCCCGTCCAGTTCCGGACATTGCCGATGTTTGCGACACCCGCGATCACCGAAACCCGATGGCCTTCGAGGCTGCCGTCAACAATCTTGCCGACGGTTGAACCCGGTCCGTGGGTGAGCGTATCCGAATCCAGCACCTCTTCAAACAGAGGGGCGAGAAACGCGAGGTGAGTCGCACCGCCGAGATACTCCTGCGTGATCTGGAGCTCCAGGGACAGGGGAGTTTTGGGCATTGCGCCGAACAGCGGGTGGAACGGTTCACGCGGCATGAAATCGATGGCGCCGTTCTTCACCTGCACGATGACGTTCTCCCGGAATTTCCCATCGAGTGGCTGAAATTCACTGTAGCCCTGTTTCGCGCGATCGTCGGGGACGTTGTTGTCGTAGACGAACGCCCGCCACATCACGATGCCTCCGTGCGGCGCCACCGCGTCCGCGAGCATGTTGGCGCCGTCGGCGTGATTCCGCCCATACGCCTGAGGGCCGGGCTGCCCTTCCGAGTTCGCCTTCACGAGGAAACCACCAAAGTCCGGGATCCGTTGATAAATTTCGTCGGCCTTCGCCGTCCACCACCGTTTTACGTCGGCATCGAGGGGATCTGCGGTTTTCAGCTGACCGATTTCAATGGGCGAACTGAATCGCGCCGTCAGGTACACGCGGATACCATAGGGTCGAAACGTGTCCGCGAGGCTCGCCACTTTCCTCAGGTATTCATCGGTCAGAACGAGCGCGTTGGCGTTGACGTTGGTCAACACGACGCCGTTCACACCGATCGAGGCATTGGCGCGCGCGTAATCGCGGTAGCGCGGATTCACGTAATCCGGCAGTTGAAACCATTCCCAAAGTGAGAAGCCGGCGGCGCCGCGCTCGATGAAGCCATTGAGATTGTCCCAGTGATTGAGCAGGCGACGCTGGATTTTTGGTGCACTGACGAGATTCAGTGAATCGAGCGGTTGCTGCAGCTGAAGGTGGCGCAGCAGGGCGAACGCGCCGTACAAAACGCCGATATCCTGATTCGCGATCAGAAGCACGCGCCGGTCGCTTCCGTCACTCACGGAGCGCAGAATGAATCCCTCATCGCCCGCGGCACGGAGATCGGCCGCCGTCACGCGGGCGGCGAGCTCGGCCTGACGCGAGGCCACGCCGACGAGCAGCCCGCTCTTTCGGCTGGTTTGGCTCACGACCGGTACGTCGACACCCAGCAATCCACGCAGACCCAACGTCAATTCGTCGCGCGCCGCCACGAGGGTCGGTGTTGACTCGGCGAGCACGATCTCGCTCAACGCCGCGGCCGCTGCGCTACGCAGAGTGGCGTCTGACAGTGGCTCATAACGCAGCCAAAGCCGATAGCCGTCTTCGGCGCGCGCGGCGGTTGAAAGAATGAAGAGGCCGAGCAGGAGAGCCGCCGCTCGAGCGATGGAGCAAAGTGATGGACGCACTCGAAAATTCATAGGTTCACGGCGTTGACCGAATCAGGACTCAGCGGGTCAGGGTCGAGCGATGGATCGTTCGCTCGGCCCCGGCTCAAACAAAAAGAATGGACGCTGATCGCCCCCTGGCGCAACCCGCCGACGCGGACGGTCGCTCGCGCCGTGCCTTCTTGTCGTGTGGGCGGCGGCCCACGAACTTCTTCCAAGCTTAGCCGTAAGCATGCAATCGAGGAAACCCCAGAGGCTGAATCCAAAATGGACGGTGACTGATAGGTAGGGCGAACCCTCCGGGTGAGCCGCGCTCGATCAAGGCTCGGCGGGGACGCCTCGCCCTACCTTTCATCTGAATGGTTACGGCTTAAGTTGCGAGGCCCGCTTTGCGGCGCCGGTCCTCGAGTTCAGCCGCCATCTGGAGGGTGCGCTGTTTATTGAGCGTGCACATGGCGATGGCCGCAGCGCCACCGAGGAAGAGCAGGCCAACGCCGATGCTGCTGGAGGCGTGGTAACCAACGATCGCGTTGGGCGCGCTTGGCGCCGTCGTGTCGTAGTTCCAGAATCCGGCCATGACCCACAAGAAGATGGCGGATCCCAGTGCGAGACCCGTCTTCAGTGCGAAGCCAATCGTCGCAAAGACGATGCCGGTGAAACGACGGCCGGTTTGCCATTCGGAATAGTCAGCCGCGTCAGCGTACATCGCCCAGGCGACTGCAATGGTCGGGGCGTACACGAGCGAGCCAATGACCGCGAGGGCCAGCATCCCGATCGTGTTGGTGGGCGAGAGGAAATAATAGCCGAACGAGTTGAGCGCAGAGAGGACGAAGCCCACGAAAATGACGGACTTTTTGCCGAACCGTTTCGACAACCCTGCGGAAAGAATAATCACTACGATCGTCGTGGCGAAACCGGCCATGTTGATGATGCTGTTGAACACATCCGCGACATTCGTGCCTAAAGTCTCGCGCGTGCCGTGAACGACGTACCCCAGCCATTCGAGCAAGCCGCCTTGCGGGGTGGGTTCCGGTGTCGTCAGGCCGAGCTTCTGCACAAAGTCGAACATCGCGCCTTTGTCGGCATAATGATGATACAAATTGTAGTGCGCACCGCCGCGATAGGTGAGCATCGCGAAGTTGAAGAGCGTGTACGCGAAGAGCGCGACCCACGGCATGTTCCGCAGGAGATCCGCGAAGTCCTGTTTTGGGGACGACTTCACCTCGTTGACGGGCTTGATGCGCTCGCGGGTGCTGAGGAACGTGACGAGGAACAGGATCACACAGAGGACGGCCCAAATGGTCATCGTCATCTGCCAGCCGTGTTGGCGGTCATGGCCGACCGAGAACTTCGCGACGAGCGGCAACGTGAAGCCGCCGACAATGAACTGCGCGATGTTGACCGAAACGAAACGAAAGGAATTCAGCTTGGTGCGCTCGTTGAGGTCGGCCGTCATGACGCCGCCCAACGCCGAGTACGGCATGTTGTTCATCGAGTAGAGCGTCATCAGCACGGTGTTGGTGATGCCGGCCCACGCGATCATCATGCCGGCGCTCCAGCCCTTCGGAGTCGTGTAGGCCAGCACCATCACAACGGCCCACGGAATCGCGGTCCAAATGATCCACGGTCGGAATTTGCCCCAACGGGTGTTGGTGCGGTCGGCGACGACACCCATGATCGGGTCGAACAGCGCGTCCCATAGACGTGGCCACAAGAGAATGGCGGCGGCGGCGCTGGCGCTCAGACCGAAGACGTCGGTGTAGAAGTTCAGCTGGAACAGAACCATCGTCATGAAGACGAAGTTCGCGGCGGCATCGCCGGCACTGTAGCCAGCCTTTTCGAGGAAGCTCAGCTTGGCATTGGGGGTGACAGCGGTGGACATGATGGGGTGGACCTGTCGCTGACTCCAGCGGTGGGGATTGAGTTGGACCTAGAAGACGAACGGCGCGGCCGGGAGCAATTTATTCCGACAACCAAAGAAACGAAGTGACGCCGCGCGGGTAATATCGGCTGCCACAGGACACGCCGCTGTCGCTGCGGATTTGATCGCACATGGCGTCCAGGCCGCAACCGGGCGTGCGCTGCCAAGTGGCGTGAACACGGTCTCCGGCGCGCGCAGCGTCGTTGAGCGTCTCGGGGAAGAGCTGACGAATGACATGCTGAGCCAGCGCGATTTTGCTGAACCACGTGTTCGTGCTGGTGCTGCTCATCTTCCAGCCGCCGCTGCCGGCATCAAGGCAAATGCCGGGTTGCAGCGCCTGGCTGATGTGCTGCCGGAGCTGCGCGAAGAGGGCGGCAAAACGCCCATTTGGATCCACCGCTTCGTCATATCCGAGGAACAACGGATACACAAAGCCCTCGATCGCCGGCAGGATTCGGGAGTGGTTGTCCTTTTCGAACACCGCCGGGAAGAAACCGGTCTCGGATTCGAATTTGGTCGTGAGCGTCTTCGCCAAAAGATTGGCCGTGGCATGTGCATCCGCCGCCGCCGCCTTCGCGCCGAGCCGGGTGAAGGCGTTTTCGAGCAGCACCCAGGCACCGAGCGTTTTCACTGAGAGGTACAAGTTATTGCGGGCCTGCCCGAGGCTGACGTCGAGGCTGTCGTACGTCGTGATTTCGGATCCCGCGCCGCAGCGTGCCGAATCGTGCTTCAGCAAGCCGTCGTGTTTTTTCGGGTCGGGATCATCGCGGCGGTGCAGACTTTCGGCGCAGGCGATCAGAACTTTCTTCTGCGCGACGAGCCACTTTTTGTCGCCGCTTTTTTCCGCATACGTGATGGCGCAGAGGATCCAGTTCAGCAACTGCTCCATCGTCATGTGGCTGAAGCAGCCTTCAATCCCATCGCACTCGTAGCTCGAGTGACCGGGCGGTGTGAAGAAGTTGTTCACGCCCATGTCGTGCGTGAACGAGAGGCCGAGCTGGTCGCGGTACGAGTACCGTTTAACGAAAAGATCGAGGGTGTTCCGGATCGTCCACGGGTGCCACGCGAGTTCGAAGAACAAGTGGTCCACCGTAAGATCGAAGGTATTGATCATCCGGTACTCGCCTTCGTTCACCACCCACAGCGGCTCGCCGTCCGACCAGAGCAGCTGAGTGCTGCCGAGGTAGCTGTGGGTGGCTTGCGCGACGAGGAACTGTTGATCGGCGTCCAGCCGGCTTTTCGCCAGTTCACGATCACGCTGAGCCGCGAGCTTCACATAACGTGAGTGCTCGGCCAGCCCGTGCGTGAGCACATCCTCGAGATCACGGAAATACTTTGTGTAAGCGTACGAAGACGGGAGTCCCGCGGTGATCACTCCGGCGTTGTAGAATCCGAGGCTGAGCGGGAAACGCTTTCGCTGGCCCGCAGGTATGTTGAAGATGAGCGCGGTTTCTCCGGCAATCACGAGCAACCCGCGGTAATCCACGAACTTCGGCGCAAGCACATCAAAGCCCTGCCGCATCGTCACTCCGCGAGCAGGTACGGTGGCGTATCCGAAGGCGCATCCGCTCGCGAAACCCAGCAGCGACTTGCTCGTGTCCGTCAGCGGACGAAGCGTATCATCGCCATTGCCAACACCGAAGATCAGCTCGACCGGCTTCGTGCCCTGGCGGTTGTCGTACTCGATCCAGCCGGCAACGTGCGGGGCGAGATGAAAGCGGCCCGCCGCTTTCGAAAACTTCTTTGGATCGCCGACCTCGCCGAACGGAGAGAGCAGCGAAAACGAAAAGCGGTTATCGTCTGCCTGCCAGGTATCGCTGGCCCAACCCACTTTGCGCGTGTAGTCCGCGGGCCGCAGCGCCCGAAACCCGCGGGGTGATTGCGGGACAGTGGTGTCGCCGGTGAAAGCCGTCTCCTGCGATTTCGGCGGCGTCAGAAACGGCAGTAACTGCCACGCGGAGTGGTGGGATCCGCGAAAACCGATATAAATATTCTGGCGGGCCGCACCGCGGAGCGCGTGACCAAATCCTCCCGGCGCATCCACCAAGCCGACCGTGAAACTGGAGAAAGCACCGAACGGCGAATGCTGTGTGTGGAAGGATTCTTCGATCACAAGGAAGGCGTCGCCGCGAGACAGTCGCCGGCGCAATTGAGATTACGGGTTGGGGAACAAGCCGACGGTAGGGGGTAAACTGAGACGAGCGGTATTGAGGTTCTGGTTGGAGCAATTGAGACGCCACCAGCCCAAAACTCTAACTATAGACTTGAGCTGGTTACCTGAACCGGGCGCAATCGGATCACCCCTTATGAATGAGCGCCGTGTGACCCTGGCTGTCGTTGCTGCCAAAGCTGGAGTGCATGTAACCACTGTTTCGATGGCGTTGCGGAATGATGCTCGCCTGCCGATTACGACGCGTACGCGGCTGCAGCAGCTCGCGGCAGAAATGGGCTACACGCCCGACCCGTTCCTACGCGCTCTGGTCGCCTACCGCGGCACGCTCAGCCCGCGCACCAATCCGCCGACGCTGGCGTATGTCACCAACTGGACGACACGCTGGGGCTGGAAGCGCGCGACGGCGCACGCTGATTTCTATGCGGGCGCAGAGGCGAAAGCCAAGGAGCTCGGTTTCAATCTCGAGCACTTCTGGATGCGCGAACCCGGGATGACCCAGAATCGATTCAGCGGGATCCTCCATGCGCGCGGCATTCATGGCATCGTCGTGGCCTCGCATGGACGCGACGCCGGCGATGCCTTGCAGATCGACTGGCCGAACTTCAGCGCCGTAAAGATCGATTATTTCCCGCACCAACCGGCGCTGCACAACGTCACCAACAACCAGTGCGACATCATTCGTCTCGCGATGCAGAAAGTCATGGCTGCCGGGTACCGGCGAATTGGATTCGTGATGCATCGCGGCTGGGATCATGCGGTCGATCACCTCTGGCGCGCCGGGTTTCTCTGTGAACAGGATGGACTCGATCCCGAAGTCCGCATTCCAGCTTATATTTTTCCGGATGCCGAACCGGTGGATCGGTGGATGAATGAAGGCGACGCCCCGGTGGTCGACGACACGCTTTTTCAGCGTTGGCTGAAAAAATACGAGCCCGAGGTCGTGATCAGCAAAGGTTCGTTTGTGCAGCCCGCGTTCAAGGCCCTCGGCATCCGCATCCCGCGAGACCTTGGTTTTGTTGATCTCTTTCTTGAAGACACGAGCGGCGTGACCGCCGGCGTGCGTCAGAATCATCGCGCCGTGGGCGCGCTCGCGATTGAAACGCTCGCAGGCCAACTCCAACACGGAAAGCGCGGAGTGCCGGAGATCCCCACGACGACATTCGTGGAGGGGACCTGGTTTGAGGGGTTTTCGTGCCCCTCGCGTCTCGTGCGTGCCGGTGCCGCGGTGTGAGTCTCTGGGAGGGATATGATGAGCAATGAGCGGCGGGTAACTCTGGCGGATATCGCGAAGAAGGCGGGCGTCCACGTGACCACGGTGTCGCTCGCGATGAGAAATCATCCGCGGCTGCCCGAGAACACGCGGGCGCGAATCAAACAGATGGCGCAGGACATGGGCTATGCGCCCGATCCGTTTTTGCGCGCATTGATCGCTTATCGACGGCAACGCATGCCGCGGCACAGCACGCCGACCCTTGCGTACGTGACCAACTGGCAAACGCGCTGGGGCTGGAAGAAAGTCCCGGCCCACCTGCAGTTTTTCGCGGGAGCGCAGGCGAAGGCCAAAGACCTCGGCTATCAGCTCGAGCATTTCTGGCTCCACGAGGATGGGTTCACGCAGAAGCGCATGGGGCGAATCCTGTATGCACGGGGCATCAACGGTTTGATCGTCGCGTCGCACAGCCGCGAGATGGGCGATGAGCTGCAGCTCGAGTGGCAGCATTTCAGCGCGGTGAAGATCGATTATTTTCCGCACCGGCCGCTCCTGCACAACGTGACCAACAACCAGTGCAACATCATCCGCCTGGCGATGCGAAAGGTCCTTGCGGCCGGGTATAAGCGAATCGGATTCGTCGTGCACCGGGGTTGGGATCACGCGGTGGATCACAACTGGACCGCCGGCTTTCTCTGCGAACAACAGCATCTCCCGTTGCGCGATCACGTGCCGGCACATGTCTTCCCCGCTGCAGAACCGGTTCATCGCTGGTTCAACGAAACGAATGCGTCCGTGCAGGCCGATCTCAAGCCCTTCGCCCAATGGTTGAAGCAGCATAAACCCGAGGTGATCGTGGCGAAAGCCGCGTACGTTCTTCCGCTCCTCGCCCAGCTCGGGCTGAAAATCCCGCAGGACATCGCGTTCGTGAATCTCTTTCTGGACCAAACCGACGGCACGATGGCGGGCGTTCGACAGAATCACGAAATCGTCGGCGGTGTGGCCGTCGAAATCCTCGCGGGGCAGTTGCAGCAGAATAAGTTTGGGCTGCCAGCAGTTCCAACGACCACGTTTGTCGAAGGAAACTGGTGTGACGGCGCCACCTGTCCGCCGCGCGTGACGACCAGCCTGAAGCCGGTCAGCGTGTAGCAAAACCGAGCGCGATCGCGCTGGTCAGGTCCGCGTTCACGCGGGAGTTCCATTTCGGCCCCCAGGTCAGGTCTGCTCCGCGGAACCGGCTAGGCAGCAGGATGACAATGGTGGCGCCGCCTGCGCTTGAAACGTCCCGTCTGAGCCGGACTCATGCAGTAGGAACCACGAATGGACACCAACTGACACGAATGCACGGGGTGCGAGATGCGCCTCACTGGAATGATTACGGTCACCCGTTACCGTCCAGTGAGTCCTCCGAGCACAAACGCCTCGATTCCCATTCGTGTTCATCCGTGTCCATTCGTGGTTCAATTACATGGTTCCGTCTGAGTAGGGCCTGAAATGAGGATGGGGTTTTAGCAGCAATCGCGGCTCGCATGTCGCTCAAAGAATACGCCAAAAAACGAGACTTCGCGAAAACCGCCGAACCAAAAGGTGCGGTCGAATCGGGGGCCAGCCGGCACCGTTTCGTCATTCAGAAGCACGCCGCGTCCCGGCTGCATTACGATTTCCGGCTGGAACTCGACGGGACGCTGAAGTCGTGGGCCGTGCCGAAAGGCGTTCCGTTCAAGAAAGGGGAGCGACGACTCGCGGTGCACGTGGAAGACCACCCGAGTTCGTACATCGATTTCGAGGGCACGATCCCGCAAGGTCAGTACGGCGGCGGCACGGTCATGGTGTGGGATCGCGGAACGTTCGAGCCGTTGAGTGAAACCCCCTCCAAAGATCTCGCCGGCGGAAAGCTGCATTTCGTCTTGAGCGGAAAAAAGCTGCGCGGGGAATGGTACCTGGTGCAGCTCCGCGGTGGAGACGAATGGCTGCTCATCAAGGGTGGAGAAGACATGAAGCCCGTCTCCGACAAACAAGACGACACGTCCGTGCTCTCCGGGAAATCGATGGAGGCGTTGTCGAAAGGAGCGGGGAAGGTGTGGCAGTCCAATCGCGTCGACGCGAAACCCTCGTTCAAGGAAAAGATCGCGACGCTCGCCAAGTCCACCGGCGCGAAGAAAAAGCCGGCGCGCCCCGCGGCTGACAAAACTACGAAAAAGCGCGCGCGGTCGGCGACAGCGCGGACCACTCGCAGCGCGAATCGATCGGTGCCGTCGTCTCCTTCCGTGCGCGCGAAGGCGTCATCTGTCGTTCCAGAATTCATCGAGCCGATGAAGGCTGGGTTGGTCGACTCGCCGCCGGCCGGTTCCTGGATCTATGAAATCAAGTTCGATGGGTTTCGGGCGATTGCGTTTCGCGATCAAAACGGGACGCGACTGCTCTCGCGGAACAACAAGGATTTCGCCGTCAAGTTTCCCGAAGTGCTCACCGCCGTCGCGGCGTTGGACGTCGACGATGCGGTGATCGATGGCGAAATTGTGGCGCTCGACGAAAAAGGCCGATCGTCCTTTCAACTGCTGCAGGCCTATGACCTGGGAGAAAAACGTCCTCCCCTTTTCTTTTACGCGTTTGATCTCCTCCAGTTGAACGGGCGCGATTTGCAGGGACTGCCGCTCGTCGAGCGGAAGGCGGAGTTGGAGAAATTACTGCGGCGGAAAACCGGCGTGCTCCGGTATTCGAAATCGTTGGGCAACGAACCCGAGCGACTGCTGGACCAGGCACGCGAGCTGGGACTTGAAGGTCTGATCGGCAAGCGGCCGGAGTCGCACTACGAGGCGGGCCATCGGAGCGGCAACTGGATCAAGCTGAAGCTCAATCACGAGCAGGAATTCGTGATTGGCGGCTATACGCCACCAGGTGGAACGCGGCTCCATTTCGGAGCGTTGCTGGTGGGCGTCTACGATGGCGGTGAGCTCAAATTCGCAGGAAAAGTGGGGACCGGCTTCAACACCAAGTTGCTCCGCAGCCTTCACGCCCAGTTTTCGAAAATCGAGACGGAGCAATGTCCTTTCGTGGATCTGCCGGAAAAACGCACGGGCCGCTACGGTCAGGGCATCACCGCGGCGGAAATGAGACGCTGCCACTGGGTGAAACCGGTGATGGTCTGCCAGCTGAAATTCACCGAGTGGACGCGAGACAATCGACTGCGTCACCCGGTATTCCTCGGATTGCGCGAGGATAAAGCCGCCAAGGGAGTCATTCGCGAAACCAAGACCTGATCATGGCCACCAAAACCGAAATCGATGTCGCGGGCACGCGGCTGACCGTGAGCAACCTGGACAAGGTGCTCTATCCAAAAACCGGATTCACCAAAGGGCAGGTGATCGACTACTACCGGAATGTCTCGCACGACTTGTTGCCGCACCTCAAGAACCGCCCGATCACCTTGAAGCGTTATCCCGATGGCGTGGAGGGTTTCTTCTTCTACGAAAAACGTTGTCCGCCGCATCGGCCTGATTGGGTGAAGACCACCACCGTAACGGGAGGAAAGGCGGGCGAAATCCACTACTGCATGATGAACGATCTGCCCGCGCTGGTCTGGGCGGCGAACCTGGCGGATCTCGAGCTCCACACGTTTCTGCACAAGGCGCCGGCGATTTCCCGACCGACCGCGATTGCCTTCGATCTCGATCCCGGCGCGCCCGCGGACATCGTGCTGTGCTGCCAGGTCGGGCTCTGGGTCAAAAAGTTGTTTGAGGATCTCGGACTGAAGAGTTTTGCGAAAACGTCGGGTTCGAAAGGGCTGCAGGTGTATGTTCCTTTGAATACGCCCGTGACCTACGATCAGACGAAGATCTTCGCGCACACCGTGGCTCAGTTGCTCGAAAAGCAGCACCCGGATGTCGTGGTTTCGAAGATGTTGAAGACGCTGCGGGAGGGGAAAGTGCTGGTCGACTGGAGCCAGAACGATGAGCACAAAACGACGGTCAACGTGTACTCGTTGCGAGCGAAGGAGCGGCCGACGGTTTCCACGCCGGTGACGTGGGACGAAGTGGAGAAAGCACTGGACGAGCAGGATCCGGAGTTGCTGACGTTTGAATCCGAAGCGGTCTTGAAGCGCGTGGCAGATCTGGGCGATCTGTTCGCGCCGGTGTTGCAACTGAAGCAGAAGCTGCCGGCGCTAAAAGTTCTGCAGTAAAACGCTGCGACCTGCGATGAAGACGGCGCGGTTTGCAGACGTGGTGAAAGCGGGTGGGGCGCCGGAAACCTACCTGCTCTGGGTGCCGGCGGCGGACGACAAGACGTTCCAGCGCGCAGTGAAGGAGCACCGGATCATGACCGTTCATCAAGAGCTGCGGGGAGCGAAGAGGGATTACGGCCTCGTTGGCTTCCATGAGGAGCCGAATGCGCAATGGCTGATGTTTCCCAAGTCCGTGAAACGTTTCGAGGATCGTCGCGTCGTGGGCATCAATTACGATCTGCTGGCGAAGTCAGATCGCCCGGCGCCCTCGGCGGCGAAGAAGAAACCGGAGTCGAAGAAAGTGAAACCCGAGCGAGCGCCTGTCCCGATTGCGCCGCGACGCGAGCCATCGAAGATCGTCGAGTTCGAACGGCCGGCACCGCCCGAGCCGGCAGCAACCCCGCCGCCGAAGTCAGCGGCACGGTCGGAACGTGTCCCTCCTCGCGAGCCGGAGCGAAAGCAGATGACCGCTCCGGTCGCTTCTGCGGCGCTGGTGCCCGCGCGATTTGTGAGCGAACTGGAGAAAGCGATGAAACAGCTGAAGGCGGGGAAAACGGTGGCCGCGTATGAGCGGCTCAGCGCGTTGTTGAACGACGCACGCAAGTCCTAAGCGTAGGGGCGTCGCTTGCCGACGCCCAGGATCGCATTCTTGCAACGGTACACGCGATCGGGCGCCCGCAAGGGGCGCCCCTACACATCACCGACAACGGCGATCTGGTCGATCGTGTAGGGGCGTCGCTTGCCGACGCCTGATCGTCTTTCGTACCCGAAAATTGGGGATCCCAGGCGCCGACGAGCGGCGCCCCTACGTGGACGGCGACTACTTGAGTTTGTGGATACGAAAGGTCCCATTGCCTTCGAAGGCCGCGGTGGTTCCGTCGCGTTGGACTTCGAGATCGATCACCGCATTGCGCTGATCCGCGTCGACGCGGATCGTTCCGGCCACGATCTGAACGGAACTGAGATCATCACCGACAACGGCGATCTGGCCCGTGGTGTAAATCGGGCCCGGGCCGCTCACGTCAAATGAGTAGCGCCAGCGAAGCGATCGCGTTGACGGCCCGCACGAGCCGAAGAAAAGCCCGCGTTTCACCTTCGAAATCTCGAACGCAAAATGCCCCACACCCGTTTGCGCATGGCGGTACGCATGCCAAAACGTCAATTCCGTCGCTGCCGTGGCACCCGTGGTCGAGGCGACACTCAAGCCGAGGACGAAGAGCACGCGGCGCATCAGAGGGTCCTTCTCGTCACGCCTCTCGCACGGTTGAGCGAAAAGCCCCAACGGACCGACACGGACGTAGTGGACGGGACCTTGACTGCGCGAGTGGTCACCACCGGATGCGGAGGAAATCGAAACTGAACTTGGTCTTCTGCGGTTTGAACCGGGCCTCTTCGTCGAAGAGATCGATCGTGGTCCACAGACCAACCTCAACGCGCAGTCCACCGAGATCACGTTGCAAAAAATGGCCGCCGTTCGCCGGGGTGAACGAGCCGGTGGGCTCCTGCGGATTTCGACGAAGCAAGTTGCGGCCGCGAACGACGAATCGCTCCAGCACCACAGCATCATTAGCGGATGAGGTGATCTCGCGATTTGCCGGCTCGACGACGGCGGATCGCGTGGCCGGATCGAGTCGCATACGGGGCTGAGGCGTGGCGCTCGACGTGTCAGGATCAGCGCCGAGAGCGAGGTTGAGCACCGCGACTGCGCCGAAACAGGTGAGGGGAAGTTTCATGACCGAAGGGACGAGCCGACCGCTGGGCTACGATGCGGGCGTTTCCTTTTCAGCGCAAACACAGATCCAATACACCCAGCCGATCATGACGAGCTGCAGCGGTAGTCGGAGCCAGAGGCTCCACAGGGGAAGACTAACTCCGGGCCAGCCATGAAGAGCAACGTTGAGGTTGGCCGGAAACACGGCGACGAGCAGCGCGATCAGCCCCCAGCCGGCGAGAGCGCGAGTAGGGGCCCAGAGCACGCCGACGCCGCCGGCGATTTCGGCCCACCCGCTGACCGAAACCAGCACCGACGCTGCCGGCAGGTAAGCCGGCATCATGGCGAGATAGGGCTCCGGGTTGACGAAATGATTGGCGCCGGCCGCGACGAAGAAGGCGCCGATGATCCAGCGCCAGGTCTGCTTCGAGGAATAGTGTCGGCTCATCGTGTACGTCGTGCGAAGGAGCGGTGGCGGGGATCGAACGCTTCTACTTCCGTTTAGTCTGCCAATAGGTGAGACCCGGTTCGAAGCAGGTGGCGGATAGATCCTCCAGCTTGCTGCGGAAGAACTTCTCCGCGTCGTTCACTCCCTGGTTGTAGGCGAGCGGAGCGATTTCTTTCAGGAGGAAATCGAGCAGCAGCCTGGCCTTGAGGTCGCTGAGCTCCTGGTCGAGTTCGGCCGAGAAATATCGCTTGAGCGAGTGGACGACCTCCTGGGTTTGCTGCGGGTTAAGCGTGATGGGCATACGAAGATGGGTGTGGGCCAGGATTGAGTTGTCGCTTCACCGCCAGAGGTCCATCGCGGCTTGATAGAGCTGATACTGTTTTTCCGGGTCGGCTTGGATGGAGTCGTGAACGTGTTCGTAAATCAGAAGAGATTCGTCCGGACGTTTAAACTGCACGCGTTCGTCGACGATGATGATTTTGCACCCGAACCAGCGCTCAATCATTTCGCCAATTCGAGTCTGATAGGAGGCATCGCTGAATAATTGCGCGAAGTCCGCGAAGGTTAAGAACCATCCGTTCGGTGGAATCCGGGTGCCAATCTCGTACGTGAGCACCGTTGGCGCGCCACAGGCCGGACACTGAACGCGCATGCCGATCTTCGAATGCGGTGCGGCGATCGCGGCGGCGCAGGTCTGGCATTTAATTGGCATCGGTTCGCGCCGGATCACTCCGGGAGGTGGATGAACCACTTTGGCTTGATGCGCCCGAAGTCCGTTCGCCGGTGACTGCGGAGACTTTTCTTCGAATCGAGGACGTACGAACCCGTGGCATCGCGCGCAAAAACCACCCAGTGCCACGCCGCGCCGGTCGACTCTTCGTGCCACTTGATCGCGAGCAACGCGCGTGTGGGGAGCAGAGCCCAGGATGCGAATTTTCGGGGGTTGGTGTTGGCCAATCCGTAGTGATCCAACAGCCGCCGCATCGGCGCCGTCGTGCTCCAGAGGCGGGGATCGGCTACGGCAATTCCGAGTTCGGTCGCCGCTTTCTTCACCGCCGGATAACTCTGATGGGTAAGTGCCGCGACGCTCGCAATCGCACAACCCGTGCGGTCGCGCTGGATGACAGGTTTCATTTTGGACAATCTCGGAACGATGGCTCGGGCTTCGCGCCACTTCAGACAATCACGCGGCGGCGGACGCCTAGCGTGCAGCCACCTTGAAGTAGACTCCGCCAAACGATTCTCCGCGAATGGCGGGATAAAAGCTCACGTGCAGATCGCCCGCGTAGGCGATTTGCCAACTTAGCTCAAACGTACCTTTCATCGCTTTGATTGCTGCCTGTTGCGATGAGGCAATCGCGTCGGGTTTGGCTGCTCCGCGATGCGTTGAGAACAAGCCAAGTGTTGCGGTGGGAGCGCTCGCGAGCTCGTACCGTCCGCGGACGACAATCTGATCCCCCACCTTGAGTGCGGGAGACGAAGCGAGCACCTGCTCAATGATGATCTGATCGCCACGGTTGAAATGTTGTGCGCCAACGGTGAAGGGAACGTCGACGAGTTCTGCGCGAGCGGACGCAACGCCTGCGACCAGGCAAACGCCGATGACAAGACGAGAGAGCATTTCGGGGATCATGGTGACTTTTGGGGCTGGTTTATCGTCAGTTCAACGCATAGACGGCACACGCGTTCAGGTGTTCTCGAACGCCACTCGCTCGCTGCGCTCACTGCAAAGCGGATACCCCGAGCGAAGCGCGAGCAGGGGCGTTTCGTAAAGCAAAAGGCGGGCTGGTCACGGCCAGCGAAGCGGCTGCTGCGCTGGACCCTTGAAAGATTTCGGACTTGCCCGCAATGCCGCCGGTTCGAACGACGATCAGGTCGGGCCCTTGCCCCAGAACGATCGCGTAGCGGTAACCATCACTTATCAGGGGATGGGGGAACACATACGCGATTTCGCGCTCAGCTGGTTCGGAAACCCACGCCGGCATTTCCGTGAGCGGTGTCCACCCCTCCAGGTGCGGCAAAGAATTCTCTTTTCGGAGCTCGGCCAGGGTCGCCTCCATCCGGACGCTGATCTGCTGCTGAAACGAGTAGTCCGGAACGGAAAGCTGGTTGGGCGCGGTCGCGGCGGCAGCCGTGAGGTGAGTGAAGAGCGCCACACCGACAGCAATGATCAAATTCGTTGGTCTCACGGTGGTCGGGGGAACGCGCAATCACCACGACCAATCGTTCGATTCGCAAACCCAAATCACGAGCGAACCGCCGCTTGAGCGGTGGATGAACGCCGCGCGACTCCTCAGCGGGCGCCGAGCAGTGGCCGTCCAGACAACGACGCGCGTTCAGACTTTGGTGACGTATTTAGCCGGAGCCTGGTTGAATTGCTTGGACGCACCCACCGGGATACTGAGGCTCGTCCACTGAGCGCCGGCGAAGTGTTTCGCAACGTAGACGATTTGCCCCACGTGATAGGCGTAGTGCGTGAGTTGCCGGTTGATCGCCTGCAAAACAGAAAGTTGTTCGCCGCGGATCGTCACCGTGCGATTGAGATCCGCCGCTTGAAGAGGCGACAGGGCGTCGAAGAGTGCAGCCCAGCCGCGATTCCACTGGTCCATCAGCCGCTCCCGCGAGTCGTCGGCCAAAATCAGAAACTCCGCGTCGCGATCGCGGTTTGGCTTCTCTCCGTCCGAGGACAAAAAATCCGTCCAGCGCGACAGGAGATTTCCCCCGACATGTTTCACGATCACCGCGAGGCTGTTGTCGCCGGGGGCAGGCGCGGAGAAGAAGGCCTCAGCCGGGAGCTGCGCGAGCGCATCTTCGGCGAGCCGCTGCAAGCGCTTGAACTCGCGGAGGGTCATCGAGAGATATTCTTCGGTCATGGGTGTTGGTTCCGGTTGGTTCGGCCTGAGGTGACCACGAGTCAGGTGGCCTTGGACTGGATGAAATGAAGTGCCGCTCTGGAGAACCGCCACCCGGCGAGTGAGTCAACTGCGACCGCCTGATGAAGCAGCACAATGGCCCAAAAAAAGCACTGGTACGAGGTCTTCGAAATTTTGTGGCGGAATCTTCGTTGCGCCAGAAAGGCGCCTGGCCAGCCGCCCAGGAACTCGGCCAGGTGTAGCGTCGCCTCGGGTACGCGCCAGGCGCCCTGTTCCGCGCGCTGCTTGTCGGCGCGATAGGCTAGAAAGGTGAACGCCGAAATTCCGAGTGGCACGCCACAGAGGATCCGCCAATCGACCGTGGACGCCAGTCGACTCAACGCGTAAGCCGGAAGCGTCAGCAGCAGCAGGAAGACGAACGCCGCCACTATTCCAATCTTTCCACCGCGGCCTTGCTGCTGAACACGTGACGAGGAGGGAGTGGGCATGCGGATGAACGCTACGCTCTCGTGCCGGCCTGGCGAGGCGCACCTTCGCGAGAGGTGGAGTCGAGCTCCAGCTGCGCGCGATTAGTTGCGCACCGATGGTTCGCGGTGCCACTCCCAGACCAAGCCATCCTCCGGGTGTTGCAGCGAACGATGCCACGTGAAACCAAGTTTTTGAAGAACTCTCGTGGACGCGCCGTGCTCGGGTAAGGTCTGCGCGAACACGGCCACCGCGGGATCTTCGGCCTCAGCGATCTTCAAGAGCTCCTGAGCCATCCGCGTGGCCACGCCCTTCCCTTCGTGTCCGGGAAAACTAAAGTATGCGATTTCGACCCAACCGGCGACCGGCACGCTTTTGAACGCACACGTGCCCACTAGGGTATCGCCTTCGCTGGCGAGGTATCCGATCCACGGCGGTCGGTATTCGGCGGTCTCGTACATGCGTGCGAAGATCGCGAGCACCGGCAGCACGGCCTCGGGCAGCGGATAAGGCACGCCTGCAGCGGTTCCCTCACGCGACAACGGCCAGAATTTCATCATCGTGGAATGCGTGTGAGGTTGAGCCGTGTTGTTGAATGAGGCACCACTGTTCTTCGTAAGAATACTCTGCACCGTCGGCTGATCGCAGATGCCGCCGCGTAGGGGCGCCCCTCGCGGGCGCCCGAACCCGCCAGAAAACGGCAACCTTCAAACGCACTTATGTGCGAGCCCAGGCCGGGCGCCCGCGAGTGGCGCCCCTACGTCGGAAACACCTGGCTATCCGCCAACCCCGCGGAGAGGCGGTTCAGATTCTGTTCGTTCGCGGGTTCGATGATGGGCCGGACCTGAGCGGCAAACGTGCTATCCTCAAACTCCTGGTTCCATGTGATCATCGATCCCGTGAGATGCCGCCCCTACATCGGAAACACGTTAGGGTGTCGGCTGGGTGGTAAGATTCACACTGATTTCGGTGCCTGTCGGGTTTGTTTCGACCAGTGTGATGATCACGGTGCGAGTGGCTTTTTTCCAATTGAGCACCGTCTGGCGCTTATTCCCAACCGCCTGATTATTCTCAATCTTGGTGAGTATCGCCCAGCCCTCCGCGCGGAGATTTTGGATATAGAATTCCGTGATTCCGTCCAACGTGTCCGTTGAACTGTAGATCGCAGAATCTTGGGCGCGCGTCTTCTGCCACACCGAACTGTAACTCTTGCGTATGCTTCTCGCCGGACGGGGAAAGTCTTTGGGATCGCGGGCTCCCTGGTCGGCGGGCTGAACGTTCATCAAACGCGGAATGGTCGAAGATGAGAGCGAGCCGGTCGGTGCTGAATTCGTCACCTTCTCGATCGCGGTTGGAAGGACTGGGACGGAGGTGACGTTCATCGTCGGCTGCTGTTGGGCGGCGGTCCGATCTGGCAAAATGGCGGGTGCGACGACTGCGTGCTGGGGCAGCTGAGCTTGGGACGAAACGGCGGCTGGAATTGTCGCACGAGTCTCGACTCGCGCCGCTTCAGTCGGAACGGTGGCGTGATTCTGCACCTGGGGTGGCGATGACGATACGGGCACAGAGGCAGGAGCAGCAAAAACCACTTGGGTTGCTGACGCTGATCGCTCAATCGGTGGTTCACGCTCCGGCTCATTTGATGGCATTTGTTCGAAGCGCCGCCGCAGATCGTAATACTCGAAGGGGATCGGTTTTCGCACCTCGCCTCCTGCCGCCACTGCGCCTTCCTTCTCGGTGACGCCGCTCGCGAGAGCGATCGCGCGGTCAATGGACAGAAGCGCCAGACGGCGTTTGCCCTCCGCCGCGAAAACGAGCGCCGTGGCGACAAAACCTTCCGGTCGCGTAAATTCAGCGCTGACGATTTCAGCGGTGGCGATTTTCGCTCGCGGCAGATCGCCAACCAGCAGGGCGTCACGGACACGACCCAGCTGGCGTTGGCCCAATTGCGCTCCGGTCAGCGTGGCGGGCAATTCGCGCACCTCGACCGCGACGGTATCGCTTTCCAGCGCGCCGCGCCAGCCGCGGCCGTCGGTGAGATTCAGGCGCGCGACGAGTTGATAGGTCCCCACCGCAAGGCGAGCAGCGGCCGCCGGGTCCAGCCGTAACACGAGCGTGGTGATCGCTTGGGGCTGCAGAACGAGTGCGCCGGTCGATGGTTTCCCAACGGGAACGAGAGGCCACGCCTCAGAGGTGGGGGAACCGGTCCCCGTGATCGTGACGCGAGTGAACCAATCCCCGCTCGGTGGATCGAGTACCAGTGGTTCCGCCGCGCCCGGTGCTCGCGTCCGACGCAGCTCGACCGCGGCGAGCATGGGTTCCCCGCGCCATAGGATCAGCGGTGCTTCCGCACCCGCGTGTCCGTTGACGCGCAGCGAAAGATCGGGCGGTGGAGCCTCGGCCGCCAGAAAGGTGGTTGCGACCGGCGCAATCAGGAGAAACCACCAGCAGCGTTTCATCGCGCAGGCTCCGGTCCTGGTGGCACTGCATCGTTGAAGACGATCCAGTCCGCGCATTCTCCCCAGCCATGGAGTGTGTCGCCATAGCGGGGTTGCGGCGCCCGACTCGGCGCGTTGATGCCGGTGCCCGCCAGCGACCGGCAAAGCGCGAGTCCGGCTCGTTCGGTCTGATGGTCGGTGATGTAGTAAAACGTTTTCGGCGCCCCCTTCTTCTCATAGAGCTTCGCGAAGTAGTAACGCGTAACGCAGCCTTCGTCGCCAGCGCACTGGCCGTGCTCCGCGCCCACATACCAATAGTTGAAACTCATGCCGTCGTTGTACGCGATCTCCGCGGCGTCCTTCTCTGAAAACTCAAACGTGTACCCGCTGCGTTCGGCTCGCGCGCTGTGTTGTTCCGCGAGCTTTTTGGGAAATTCCGAAGCCCGCCATTGCTCACGCAAAAGCAACATATCCGGTTCGAGCAGGGCGGCGAGGTCACGGCCCGTTGCTTCGTCGATAATCGTCACCGGTGATCGATTGATCGAATAGCCGATCCAGAACACCGGCTTGCCCGTCGCATTGCGGGGATCGTCGCCGAACACGAAGCGGAAAATCGTGCTGCCGTCTCCCGTCCCGTGATGCTCCACGCCGACGGCATGTAGCAGTTCGTGCACGACCGCGCGGTCGTAAGCGAAAATGAGATCCGAGAAGGGCACGTTTTCGCTGGTGGTGACAGCGGTCTGAGCCTCTCGCGGTTGAAGGTAGATGCCGGTGCAAAGGACCGGACGTCCACGGACACCCGCGCGGCTGAACACCGCGCCTCCGCCGTCGCGTCCGGCTTCGGTCCGCACAAACACGCCGTGTTGATCCACCCGATGTGGCCCGCGATCATGATTGGCGTTCATCACGCGGTTCGTCGCGTTGAACTCTGCGCCGCGTAGGCGGTGATGCACCTCCGCGCCGGTGAGATCGCCAAAGAGTTCGATCCCGGGTCGCGCGTCGCCACCCACGTAATTGCGTACGAAGAAATCGATTTTCTGCGGATCGCCTTCGAGATGGCGTCCGTTCTCCATGAAGCCGCGATACTCTTCATACAGCGTAAA
>JBDSSD010000082.1:0-10390 GCA_039928945.1 Opitutus sp.
GTCCCGCCTGCCGGTTTCGATGATCGCAATCCAGCAGGCGAGACGCCTGCTGCTGCATCGGAAACGCGCTCGCGAGTGGTCGAATTATCAAACGGGAAAATGACCTCCGGACGCTGCGAGACAGCCCTCTCCGTGTCGTCCGTTGAGTTACGCCGACCGCTCGCGAGCGAGCTACCGTCCTCCGGCCCGTTCGAACGTCATCAGAAATACCCGCTCCGGCTCCCCCGGAGTTTCGAGCAAAAATTCGATCTGCGATCCTGCTTCGTGCTCCCGATCGAGCAGCAGGCGCAAGCTCATGCCGTTCATTTTCCGAACCGGCGCGCCATCGATCGCGATTAGCCGATCACCGATCTGTACGCCCGCCAATTCCGCCGGACTTCCCGGCATCAGATTGCTCACCCACGCCCGCTTGATCGGGCCCAGTGGCAGCGTTCCTTTGCATTCCCACTCAATCGTAAACCATCCCGATGGGATGCGCTTTCCCGACACCACCAATTTCTGCATCACGACCGGCGGAGCTTTCGTCTCGGGGGGCGCAGACGACTTGGGCGCAGCTCCAAAGCTCTGCGCGCACAAAACTGCCAAAACAAATAACGCCCCCCTGCGTTTCATCGGTCAGCCACGATGAACATTTATCCCGCTCGAGCGAGACGAATGGAGAATGACAGATGTTGAAGGCGGCAAGTCTGAGCGGGGACGAACCGTCACCCATCATCGGCGGCGCCGGGTCGGCCGCAACCCGGGGTCGCGGGTTTTCTCAGGGGCGGATGGCTCGGCCGGAGGCCTCGCCCTACCGGTGGGTCGGGGACCCACCACTACTGTAGGTCAGCGCGCTTGCGCGCGCGGGTTGGGAGAGGTCGCGGCCGCGCGAGGATCACCTGCGAGCAGGCTGCCACGTTTGGAATCGGAGCGCACGGAGCGCGCTGACGTGCGTATCGGAATTGTCGATGCTCCCGCGGATCGCGCGTGGGCGGCATGGCGCTAAAGAACGCGTAGGTTACAGCCTTCCGGCTCAAGGAGGGCGGAAAACATGACCCATTCGTCCGGTTTTCCTGGAAATTCAATCGTGACGAAACGGAGTCCATCTGCTGATTTACTCCCACGTTTCCAAACGTGCAGGATCTGGAGCCGGCACGACCCCGAAAAAAGCGCCCCCCCCTTTCGCTCTGCCTTGTTCACATCAAACCCATCACTCGATGCAACGCCTCCGTCAAAATCACCTGATCGCACTCGTCCTGCTGCTCCCTGCGCAGCTGTTTGGAGAAGGGTTCACTGTCCAAAGCACGGTCGACACCCAGTTTCAAGGAGGGCTGGGATCGATCATGGGATTTGCGTCCCGCATGAGTGGTCACAGCCTGCGCAACGTCGCCACCACCACGTATCTCCAGGGGCATCAAATGCGCACCGATAACGCCGCCTCGGGTATGATCTATGACTTGGACGCGGAGCGGATCATCACGCTCGATCACAAGCAGAAGACGTATTCCTCGATGACCTTCGCCGAAATGAGCGCGGCCATGGAAAAAGCCCGTGCATCAGCGGAGCAGTCACGGGCCAAGGAAGAAGCGAAGGCGAAGGCCCACACCGACGCGGACAAGAATAAAGACAAGGTCAACATGAAGTATCATGTGACCGTCGACCGGCCCAAACAGGGATCAGTCAAAATTCTGTCGTACGACACGGATCTCGTCTACCTCACCATTTCGATCGAGGCCGAGAACGCGCCGGAAGGGAAGAAGCCCGAGCAGGTGGGGAGCATGGCGCTCCTGATTGAGCAACACATGGCGAAAGGCGTACCGCTGGAACAGGCCTACGCCGAATTCTATCGCTTGTACGCCCAAAAACTCGGCCGCGAATTCCACTCGCAGGCGCAAGGGCTGCAGGCCGCGTTCGCCTCGGACCCGCGGTTGAAGGAAGGCTTCGAGGCGGCGGCGGTGGAAATGCAGAAGGTCAAAGGCATTTCGCTGAAATCTGTGACGTACGCGACTGTCGTTCCCCCGAACACGACCTTTGATCGCCAGGTGGCGCTCAATGAGTTTGGCGAATCCGCCGCGGTGACGGCGAAGTCCGACGAGACGGCAAAGACGGAGAAGCCCAAGTCAAAATTGGGCGGATTCATGAGCGCGCTGAAGACGGCCGCTGAAGATGCGGGCAAGCAGCGCGAGAGAGGCAATCAGAAGAACGACGAGCCGGCGAAGCAGACCAACCTGCTCGTCATGTCCGACCAGAAGACAGGCATTTCGGTGGGCGCCGTGCCGGCGACCATGTTCGCGCCGCCTGAAGGCTACCGCGAGGTGAAGGCGAAAGGGTTGTAGGAAAAAACGCCGCAGCTTCAGTTGACGCGAAACTTCACGTAGGGCAGCGCGCTGGCGCGCGCGGGTTGCGGGATTGTCGCGGTCGCGAAACCCATCGCCTGCGCGCAGGCTCCTGCGGAATGTCGGAGCGCGCGCAAGCGCGCTGGCCTACGTTCAATAAGAGACCACGGATTACTCGGATCGCGCGGATCCCGGAACTCGGTGAGATCTTCAACCGGATGTGGCCCGCTCTGGAAAGAGCGGGATCAGAAATCTAACTCCAATGACCTCCGACGTCGCGCCCTTCGCGCCTGTGGCGTGAGGCAACTCCTCGACGGAGCGCGCGCAAGCGCGCTGGCCCACGGATCAGATCTGCGGACGCGAATCAGAATTTTCGCCCTCGCGCTTGTTGGGGCGGGAGGTTTTGTGGTCACCCCTCCCCATGCCGCTCTCGCATTTGCTCCCGCTCGTCAGTGCGATCGCTTACGCGATTGCGGCACTGCTGGTGAAACGCGCGGCCGACTTGGGCGTCGGCGTCTGGCGGACGGCGTTCATCGCGAACGTCGTCGGAGCGTTGCTGTTTCAACCCATCCTGCTGCTCGGCGGCAAACTCCACCCCGAACTCTGGTACCAACCCGTCGCGCTGGGTGCCTGCTTCGTCGTTGCCCAATGGCTGAGTTTCGCCTCCTTCGACCGCGGCGACGTTTCGGTCGCTACTCCGGTTCTCGGGATCAAAATCCTCCTCGTCGCGATCTTCGTCACGCTGCTCGGCGGCGCGGCTTTGGGATGGCGGCTTTGGCTCGGCGCGGTCCTGGCCACCGCCGGCATCGGCTTGCTGAACCAGCGGGCCAGCGCGGCGCCGCATCACGCCGTGGGCCGCACGATCGTCACGGCCGGCCTCGCCGCCGCCGCTTATGCCATCTTCGATACCCTCCTCCAGCGCTGGTCGCCCGCCTGGGATTTGGGTCGTCTCCTGCCGCTCACCATGGCCGTCTCTGGTCTGCTTTCGTTCGGATTCATTCGCATGTTTCACGCGCCGCTCTCCGCCATTTCGAAGCCGGCGTGGCGCTGGTTGTTGTCGGGAGCGTTTCTGATGGGGCTCAACTCCATCGTCTTCATCGCCACCATTGCGCATTGGGGCAACGCCACCATCGCCAACGTTCTTTATAGTTCGCGTGGATTATGGACCGTGGTGCTGGTCAGCAGCCTCGGGCACCTCGTCAACAGTCGGGAACAGCATCTTGGCCGGAAAATTTTGATCAGCCGCTTCGCCGGAGGTGCCCTCATGATGTCGGCCATCGTGCTGGTGTTGATGTAGCCGCCGACCGCGCGCGCTGACCCTTTGAGTCGTTGATGGGCGCTGCTCGAAAGCACGTGGGCGGAGATGGCCGTTTTACCGCTCTGGCCTTGTCAGCTCGATGGTTTCAACGCCGATCATTCTTTTCAATCGGGTCGCAAACGCACCGGGAACGATTCGGACACGCTTCGGGCGTTTGCCGGGGAGCCCGCTCTGCTTCCGAGGTAAAACCGAAGCGCACCCGAAGCCATCCCCTGACTACGACGTGAACCGATCCTATAGCTCGGACGGAGTTTTGTTATAGGTTCAAACTCACGCGGAGCGCGCGCGAGCGCGCTGGCCTACGCAGGCAATGCTCCAGACGCGTCGATGGACGCTCGTCGGGTTGGTCGGATGCGCAGCGCGAAGAGGTCGGCGTCCTTCATCACGAAGCGTGGGTCAGCGCGCTCGCGCGCGCCCTGAACGTCCTCACGCAAAGGTCGCTGAGGGCGCAAAGGTTGGAGGGGGATGGCGGGGATGGGATGGAGGGTGATTCGAATCCCGCTCCTTCTCCCGGAGGTCGGCCACGTTCTCCATCCGCGTTCATCTGCGAAATCCGCGGTCGGGTCGAAATGTCTTATCCCAGATCCCGCTCCTTCCGGAGCGGGCCACGTGCTCGATCCGCGTTCATCGGCGGGATCAGAGGTCGG
Source organism: Opitutus sp. (assembly GCA_039928945.1). GTDB lineage: Bacteria > Verrucomicrobiota > Verrucomicrobiia > Opitutales > Opitutaceae > Opitutus. The sequence continues at coordinate 4,281 of JBDSSD010000082.1, forward strand.
AGCGCGCGCAAGCGCGCTGGCCCACGTATTCAATGCTCCAGACGCGACATTCTCGATGGACGCTCGTCGGGCCTGGTCACGGGGTCAGGGCGGCGCCCTGACCCCGTAGGAACAGTTCCGCCACAGGGCGCCAGCCTTCAACGCGCTGGCCGAACTTTCACGGGAATTGCGATTGTTCCCGCGTCTCGTGGCCTTAGGTTTCGCGTCTCCCATGGATACCGAATCGTCGCCAGAAAGCCGGGCAGGATCACGGAAGGATGGTGCTTTTCCAACGACGCACTGGTCGATGGTGTTAAAGGCCGGCGGAAAACCCGACGTGGAATCGAGCGCGGCGCTTGAGACCCTGTGTGGGCTGTATTGGTATCCGCTGTACGCTTTTGTGCGTCGACAGGGAAGATCGCACCACGACGCGCAGGATTGTACCCAGAAATTTTTTGAACGATTCCTCGCGGTGGAGGGCATTGCACGCGCGCGACCCGAACGCGGCCGGTTCCGGAGCTATTTACTGGCGAGCTTGCGCAATTTCATGACGGAAGAATGGGAGCGGGCATCGGCGGCCAAACGCGGTGGCGGCGAGATTCATTTGTCCCTGGATTTCACGATGGCGGGGGAAAAATTCGCTCGCGAGCCCGTCGACAAAAATGTGACGCCCGAACAGGCGTTTGACTGCAATTGGGCAATGGGCGTGGTGGAGCGGGCATTGTTGGAATTGAGGGCCGAGCATGCGGCAGGGGCACGGGGCGAGGTGTTCGACGCGTTGGCGCCATTGCTTTGGAGTGACGGACGCGGCGAGCCGTTGGTGAACCTGGGGCAGCGGTTGGGGATGGCCGAAGGGACGGTGCGAGTGGCACTGCATCGCATGCGCAAAAGACTGGGTGAGTGTTTGCGGGCGCAAATCGCCGCGACCGTCGAAACGGACGACGAAGTCGCGGACGAGCTGCACTATTTGATCAAGGCGATTGGGGCAAAAGGTCCGGCGCGGTAACGGCGGCCGTTTTTTCCCGTAGTAGAGTTAATCAAGAAACACACCGTGCCTCCCTCGCGTCAGGATGAAACGCTGATCGCGCAATTGCTCGACCTGCCACCGGTCGAGCGAGCGGCCGCATTGGAGCGGGCGTGCGCAGCGAATCCGGCGCTGCGTGAAGGCGTTTTCGATATCTTGGCGGCCTTGGCGGCCGCGGAGCAGACAGCAATTTCGTCGTCAGTTTCCGACCTGGCGCCGGATGCGGTGGCGCGGGTACTCGAATCGGCGTTGGAAGTCGGACCAGCCGAACTTTCCGGCACACGCATCGGTCCGTACAAGCTGCTGGAGGAAATTGGCGAGGGCGGATTCGGCGTGGTATGGATGGCAGAACAGGCAGAGCCGATTCGCCGACGCGTCGCGCTGAAGATCTTAAAAGTCGGCATGGATACGCGTGAAGTCATCGCGCGCTTCGAGGCAGAGCGGCAGGCGCTGGCGTTGATGGACCACCCGAATATCGCGCGCGTGTTTGATGCGGGCGCAACGGAAAAAGGGCGACCGTATTTTGTCATGGAGCTGGTGCGCGGCGTCGCGATCACGCGTTATTGCGATCAAAACCGACTGTCGGCCGAAGCGCGGCTGAAGTTGTTCATGACGGTGTGTCAGGCGGTGCAACACGCGCACCACAAAGGCGTGATCCATCGCGATCTGAAACCGTCGAATATTCTGGTGACGTTGCACGACGGCATGCCCGTGCCGAAGGTAATCGATTTTGGCATCGCGAAAGCGACGCAAGGCCGGCTCACCGACAAAACGCTCTTCACGCAGTTCCATACGTTCATGGGTACACCGGCGTACACGAGTCCGGAGCAGATGGAAATGAGCGGGCTCGATGTGGATACACGCAGTGACATCTACAGCCTGGGTGTGGTCCTCTATGAATTGCTGACCGGCCAGCCGCCGTTCAATCCGGATGCGCTTGAGAAAGCCGGGCTGGAGTCGATGCGGCGCACGATCCGAGAGGTCGATCCGCCGCGGCCTTCACGCCGGTTGAGCACGCTGACGGAACAGGTCCGAACCACCGTGGCGCACCAGCGCAGCACGGATGTTGGCAAGCTTTCGCTGCTGTTGCGCGGCGATCTCGACTGGGTAGTGATGCACTGTCTGGAGAAAGACCGCACGCGCCGCTATGAGACGGCGAACGGACTTGCGCGGGACATCGAGCGGCATCTCAACAACGAGCCCGTCGCGGCGCGCCCGCCGACGGGTGCGTACCGCCTGCAGAAATTTGTTCGCCGGCACAAGGTGGCCTTCGTCGCCGTCACGGCCGTGGTGCTGTCGCTGGTCGCGGGGTTGATCACCTCTTCCGTTCTCCTCGTGCGCGAGCGCCTTGCACACACGCGCGCGGTGGGCGCGGAGCGGGAACAAACCCGCTTGCGTCAGCAAGCGGACAGCGCTCGCGTGCAAGAAACCAAACGAGCGAGTCGCACTGCCCTTGACCTCGCTGGCCAGCTCCTCGAGAAGGGTCAAACCGCCGAGGCACTGGCGTATATGGTCCACGCAGCGCGCAAGGATCCGGCCAACGCGACGATCGCGCCTCGCCTCGCTTCGGTGCTCACCTCGCACAATTTCCTGCTGCCGGAGAGCGCGCCGTTTCAATGCAGATCACGCGTCCTTGCCATGCGTTTCACGAATGACGGCCGCTCGCTCCTCGTCGGAACCATGGACGGCACCTTCCGGGTGTTCGATGCGGACTCGGGCGGACTCTTGCGCGAGTACCATCTCGGAAAGCCGGTGATGCGCGGAGGGTGGATATTTGCGCGAGACAATGACGCGTGCTTCGCCGTTCGTTTCGCCGACAACACGGCTGGCGTTTTCGACATCAGTTCCGGTCACCTGCGCTGGCCGCCAATTCACCTCGATTCCGCGATTGCCCTCGAGGCGAGTCTTTACACGAATGAACGTTCATCTCTTTCGCTCAGCCCCGATGCACGTTGGCTCTCGGCTCTGGGCCTCAACAATAGATTCTGGCTCTGGGATGCCACTACGGGAGAAAGTCGGATGCATCTATCCTTTCCGAATTGGTTTTTCGGTCCGGATTTCAGTCCCGACGGTCGGCGACTCGTGCTTGTCTCAGGCGAATCAGTCCAGATTTGGTCGCTGCCTGAATGCACCCCATTTATCGATCCGATCCGTTTGGCAGGGACAACCGGTCAAGGGATGTGGTTGATTCCGCATTTTTCCCCGGACGGACGACGACTCGCTATTTTCGATCCATGGCAAGGCATTCACATGTTCGATGCTACAAGTGGTGCCAGTTTGGGACCGATGATCCGGCGTCATTATGTAGACCCGTCCCTCGCAGACTTCTTGCCTGACGGCCGGGTATTCCTCGGTCACGGGCAATCTGCAGAATTACTCGACCTGGAAACGGGCGCGTCAACCAAGCTGGCAGTGGAGGGAAGCGGCCGCAAAACCACGAGCGCCGACGGCAAGGTCGTGTTGACGATGTTTGAAGATGGCGTTGCACGCGTTTGGGCTGCGGCGACCGGCCGCCTGTTGGCAGAGCCGACGTTGCACGAGCAGGATCGTTATTGTGCCGCGCTGTCTCCGGAAGGAATGCGCATAGCTGTCGGGACCGCAATGGGCGCGATTCGCCGGCTTCATGTCGGCCGGGGTGCTGCACGGCCACTGGTCCTACGCAATTGGGCGCCACTGCGGATGGGCGCGAGGTTTCTGGAGGATTTGCCCGCCCGCATTCTGTTGTTCAAGGAAGAACGCGCCAGCGTAGTTGACGTCGCGTCAGGTCGCGAAGTCGCCGGTGGGTTCGCGTATCCACAATCCGGGTCATCGCCTTTGCACGACCCCGAGAACTTGTCTTTCGATATTCGACCGGACTTGAAATTCGTAGTGGCTCGAAATGTGAGTGGACGCGAAGCAACCCAAGTATGGGAAATAACGTCAAATGGTGACAGCAAAGCGAAGTTGTTGCAGGGCGATTCGGGAAGCCCGAAGGGCTATGTGGGTGTCCCTTTCAGCCCGGTTGGAGACTTGGTTGCGCATGTGAAGCAGGGAGGGCTCGAGATCGGCGTGTGGAATCTGAATACGGGAGCGCCTGTTGGGTCGAGTTGTGCCTATCACGGCCAGCCCATTACTCTCTTTCCTGGAATAGCGTTCAGCGAGGATGGGAAACGCATTGCCGGTGGCCTCGAAAACGGCGAAGTCATTATCTGGGATATTGCCAGCGGTATTCCGGCGACATTCTTGCAGACGCACACCGACGCATCGTGCCAGAATGTTTACTTTAGTCGCGACGGCAGCCGCGTGCTTGCCGAAAATAATTGGGGTGAAATTTCCCTTTGGAATTCCACCACGGGCGAACGCGCCGGCCCGGTAATCAGTGGAGTCGGGTATAATCTGGCTTTTTCGTCGGATGGACGCTGGTACGGCGCGTTAAACGTGGCTTCGGTCAGTATCCGGGATGGGCACACCGCCTCGCCGGTGAGTCGGATGATGGTGAAGGGAGCGTTGGATTTCCACTTTAGTCGGGAAGGAGAGAGAATCGTCACCACCAACTCGGCGGGCGTGGCGCAGGTGTGGGACGTTCTCTCGGGTCAGGCACTGAGCGATGCGATGCAGCATGCGACCGGGGATTTACAGTCCCTGGAGTTTAGTCCGGGCGGACACTTCGTGGGGACAATTTCTCGCGACAAGGCTCAAGTTTGGTCAGTTCCCCCGCCACTGCCGGTCGGCCAGGTGATACCGGAATGGCTGCTGAAACTCGCCGAAATCTGTTCCACTAAAACGATCAACGACGCCGAGCAGTGCGTCGATTACCCCGAGGCCGTCGCGCAGATTGACGACGTCCGCAGTCAGCTGGCCACACTGCCCGCCGATGCTCCCTATGTCGAATGGGGGCGTTGGCTGCTCGATGATTCGCCGACGCGATCGATTGCGCCGGGCTTCACGATCACGCCTGAAGAGCTGGAAAAATTCGCGGGCAGCGTGGAGAAGCGGACGGCGACGCCATGAACGAACACGCGAGTTTTCCCACGACGCAATGGTCGGTCGTCGTCAATGCCGGGCCGGCTCGGCGTCGGAGGCGAACGTCGCGCTCGAAGGAATCGAAGAGTGCTTCCTCGTCGAACACCTCTGTTCTCTATGTTACCTTCTGTAAAACGGACTGGTTTCTGGGTTCGGTTGCAGCTCCAACTGCGCCGCGACCGTACCGTGAGACAAATTCCTCGCGGTGTACGAAGATTCTACGAGATAGCACTGCAACGATCGCAATGAACGATAGAGGAATGGTCCCAACATCAAGACGACCGGGCGCTCGAGCGTAGAAGGTTCGAAATGGAGGGACGGGCTCTGTCCCGTCCGACGTGGTTCGGAAATCGAAAATCTTGTCACGCAGCGTGAAACTTTTTCCGACGAAGCCACCAGAACCGGATTTGCACAGAAGTTAACAAAGGAAACGAAGAGTGCTTCCTCGTTGAGCGCCTCTTCGTTCGCTTTGTTACCTTCTGTAAAACGGATTGGTTTCTGGGTTTGGTTGCAGCTCCAGCTGCGCTGCGACCGTAGCGGTCGGCAAATTCTTCGCGGCGCGGCGGATGTTGGAGAAGAAAAATTGTGTGTGGCCCTGTGATTTCGCGGACCGGTTCCTGTAAGGCATCAATGTCCAGCTTTCAAATCAACCACCACAACCGTCAAAAATTAGCCGCCATGAAAACCAATATCGCATCCCTCCTCATCCTCACCGCAGTGGTCAGTGTCACTGCACTTTGTCCAGCATCCGCCGCTTCGAATCGTCTTCCAGCGGTCGCTTATCCCGTGAAGTCCGTGACCGTCGCGGATCCATTCCTTCCCGCCATCGAGCGCGGCACTGATCGTGCCACGGTCGTGGAGGTCATGGGCCAGCCGTCCACGAAACTCACGCCTGACGTCTGGCTGTACCAGAACTACCGCACGAAGGATCTCAACCAAGTCAACGATTTGGACTGCAGATCGTTGATCGTCACCTTTGCCAACCACAAGGTCAGCAAGATGAACCTGGCAAACCAACGCGCCGCGTATCTGATTTCGAAAAACACCCAACAAAAGTCCACTGAGCTATTCGCATCAAAGAAATAGCTGCCATTGCTCAGTATTA
>JBDSSD010000083.1:0-2549 GCA_039928945.1 Opitutus sp.
TTCCGTGAAGTCGCCCGCCAGGTCGCCATCACTGCGATTTTCGTCACGCACGACGTGAAGGAGGCGCTGATCGTCGGCGACCGCTTCGGCCATCTCGCGGGTGGGCAACTCCGCCTTTTCTCCGATGCCGCCGACTTCGTCGCCGATCCCGTGAGTGGTGCGGCGGCCGAGATCGCCTTTTGGGATTCACTCGCGTCAAAAATTCCGTCCCCGCCCCGCGTGTGAGCCGTTTCGAAACTTACGAATCGATCTACTGGGTGTTCACCCAGCTCTGCAATGACCACTGCGCACATTGTTACAATGATTCCGGTCCCAAAGGCGAACGCCTCTCGCTCGACGACTGCCTCGCGATCATCGCCCATCTCCCTGCGCGGCTTGGGCGGCTCATCCTCTCCGGTGGCGAGCCGCTCACCGAGCGGCCGAAACTCTACGCGATCCTCGAAGCTGCGCGCGCAAAATACGGCACTGCCACCGAGATCATGCTCCAGACCAACGGCGATCTCCTGACGCCTGAAATCCTCGATGAACTCCTCGCACGCGGCGTCGGCCGGATCGATATCGCGAGCATGGATCGCTTTCACAAACATCAGGGCGAGCGCCGCACGGTCTTGGAGCACCTGTTCGATTCGCGCGGGCTCAGCGGCGCGCAAACCAATCCCCTCATCACCCGCGATAACTTTCTCACCACCGGACAAGCCAGCTACGGTTTCTGGGGCGCCAACGAGGAGATGTGGCTCGGTGGCAATTGGGCCCGCGGTCGCGCCGTGACGAACCGCCTCTGGCTCCGCGACCCGTCGCATAATTTCTGCGCGATCCTCTCCGGCGCGCGCGGTTTCCTGGGTGGCACGGATTTGCCGCAGGAGCTGTGCATCCAACTCTGGAAACTCAATCCCTGCTGCCCCGGCACGAAGTTTCCCCTCGGTGATGCGCGCCGCCACCGCGTGAGCGCGATCCTGGATCGCGTGGCCGCGCATCCTGTTTTCCAGCGACTCAACGCCGGCGATCCGCTCGGCATGGGCGCGACGGTCGGCGTTTCCCGCGATCAGGCCAATGCGCGCAACGCTTCACTGCAGAATGTGTGTCTCTCCTGCGACGAATTTTTTAGCCAACACTTCGACTACCTCGCCAACCCCACTCTGCTGGAAGCACCAGGCGCGACATTGACGGAAAATATCTATCCCTAATCTGGATACATCACCTTCGTGATGAACTTTTCGACACAGCGCGCAGGAAGCTCGGTCACAGAGTTTACCTAGCCAAGCCCGAGGTCCGCTCAGTGATCTCTGTCGCCCATGCCGTTCTCTGATTCAGATGTTATGCTACTCGTGCTCCATGCGGCTCTCTTCTCTAGTGGCCGGTCCGGTCTCGACCACGCCAACGCCTCCAACGACCGCATCGCCGATCGCATCGAGATGATGAGCCGACGTGGGACATCCGCGAGTTCACCTCCGAACGATTCGCTCTACTCTCCGCGCTCGTGATTCCGTTTCGGTCTCACCAGACCGCGTCCAAAGCGGTTAAAGAAAGAACTATCGTGCGCAAGACACCGGCATTCCTGCCTGCGCTCCTCGACGCGGTTCTTAGCGTCGCAATGGCCGCTTTCATTTCCGGATTCGGATTTTCGACCGGCCCTCGAGCCGGGATTGCACCAGATTGATCAGCGTCATGAGGCCGCCGGTGTTTTTGATTTCATCGGCGGTTACCAACACTTCGACCTGGCCTCGGCTTTCCACCAGGATCAAGGGCAGGGCCTGAGTTTTCAGGTCGGGATATCGTTCCCAAAAATCCGGGCGATGGAAAAAAACGGTTGGGAAGGGCTGCCCCGTCACAAAGGTTTTCCACGGGGCCAGCATCCCCGCCAGCCCATAAGTGAAACGACACAGCGAACAGTCGTAGGTCTCCGGTGAGAAAATTTTGTGCGCCCAGTCGTTCAGCGCGTTGAAGAGCCCGTCCTCGGCATTATAGACAATTAACATCTGGTAGGGAACAGGGGGTGGCATGTCATTGGGAGACATGAAATAGAATGTTCTTCCCCGTAATCGGGAGTCAGTCGTCCACCCCGAAAATAATCCTTCACGGTTCGGATAGCGTCCGCCGCCGCCGAAAACGTGGACCCCACCACGTTCAGCGCGTTGGACAGGTCATTGGACCCTCAACTGGGATGACCGGGCAGGCCCGGCGCACGCTGGGAGCGGTTGGATGAACTGACCCGTGTTACGCTGCACTCGCGCGCGCCACCTGACCACCCCCGCGCCCAGCGGGTCGCCGAACTTGAGCCGCCGGCGTTCATCCAACGATTCAGACTCGTGCCCGACGTGAACATCAAAAGTATCCGCGAAAAAATCACGCAGGCTCAAGAAACCGCACAGATTTACGGAGCGAGGCGCCTCGTGGCCGAGGTGCTGGGCAAGAATCCGGCGATCACCGTCATTGCGATCGACGAGGTTGATCTTGCGAACAGGGGCATCGCGGCCGAGAGCGTTACGACCCGTCTCAGCAGCGCGGAAGAATCCGTACGAACAATTTCCGAACAGACAGCCCGCGTCAAA
>JBDSSD010000084.1:0-82015 GCA_039928945.1 Opitutus sp.
CGACCTAGTCACCAGATCACCCAACCTTATTGATGGCCAATTCGTTTCCTTCTGCCGGGGGCGGCTCCCGCCCTGGCTCTTATCAGCGTCGCAACGTCGACCCTTTCGCGGCCATCCGCCGCAATCATCGAATCAAGGTCCCGCAAGTGCGCGTGATCTCCCCCGAAGGGAAGCAACTTGGTGTTTTGGATACAGCGAAGGCTGTCAATCTGGCGCTCGAGGTTGGATTGGACCTCGTCGAAGTTGCACCAAATGCAACGCCGCCCGTCTGCCGCATCATGGATTTCGGCAAGTACGTGTACGAAGAGCAGAAAAAGCACACGCACTCCAAGTCCACCGCGAGCAAGATCAAGGAAATCGAATTCAGCGCGCGTATCGCTGACGGGGATTTCTTCACGAAATTGCGTCACGCCGAGGAGTTTCTCGACCATGGCAACAAGGTGAAGCTCCGCCTGAAATTCCGCGGCCGCGAAATGGCTCACACGGATATCGGATTCAACGTGATGAAGAAGGCGATCGTTGAACTCGCAGGCATGGGACATCCCGATGCCGATGCGAAATTAATTGGCCGCAACATTCACGTCATGCTGACGCCGTTGCCGCCGAACAAGCGCAAGCTGAAGTTTCACGTCAAAGGTGAGGACACCGGTGCCGAAGCCGCGCATGCTGCGCAATTGGCCAAGGGTGCGGACGCCGACGACGACGCAGAAGACTAAGAACGTTGGGCGAAATGGTCCCGAGGGCGCATGGTCTGATCCTCGGTTGTCTCTTTCTGTTGGTCGTCGCCTTGCCTGCTTCCGCGGGAGAGGCCACGCGTGGTCCGCCGGCGCGCCCAGCGTCGCCGGCGGCCAAACCGGTCGTCGTGCCCGAGGTCAAGACGATGGCGATCTCGGACGTGGCGGTGAAGTTAGGCCTGAAGGTCAATTCGATCGTTCCAGGTTTACGCGTCGTCTTGTTTGATGCCACGAGGCGGGTCGAATTCGAGACCGACAGTCGTGAGACGTTTTTGAACGGTTTGCGTGTTTTCCTCGGCCACCCCGTATCGGCAAAACGAGGTCAGCTCTATGTCAGCACGATCGATTACGAGACGTGTCTTGTCCCGCTGCTCCAACCGTCGCTGCTGGCCCGTCCCCGATCTCGGCCCAGGATCATCGCGATCGACGCAGGGCACGGGGGAGTTGACCAAGGAACTGAAAACCACCGTCTCGGCTTCAAGGAGAAAATCCTCACGCTCGACGTCGCACTCCGGTTGAAAGCGCTTCTCGATCAACAAGGTTTCGTCGCCGTTCTCACTCGCGCAACCGATGTCACCGTCGACAAAGCGATGCGCGTCATCATCGCGAATCGGGCGGCGGCCGATGTTTTTGTCAGCATTCATTTCAACGCTCTACCGAACGACCAAAAAACCCGCGGGACCGAGGTCTTCACCTTTGCACCGCAATATCAGCGCTCCACCAACTCCTGGAGTCCGCTGGAGCCGAATGATACCGAGCGCGAGTTATCGCCGGCAAATAGTTTGGATGCTTGGAACGCGTTGCTGGCGCATTCGATGCACCGTGAATTGCTCGATGGCCTGAAGACCTTCGATCGAGGGAAAAAAATCGCGCATTTGGGCGTGCTCCGCGGCCTTAGTTGCCCCGGGGTTCTCGTCGAGTCTGGCTTCCTTTCGAACGACGATGAGGCCCGTAACATCGCTCGGCCCGCGTATCGTCAGCAGATCGCGGTCGCACTCGCCGCGGGCGTCCAACGTTACGCTGATCAGCTCGATTCACTGCGGAAAAAGTCCTGACCTCGCTGGAAGGTGAGTGCGTTCGCACCGGTCCTGAACGATTAAGTCGCAACGAACATTGCTCGCCAGCGTCACTCCTTGCCATGAGCGTGAAACGCTCAGCCTTGGTCACTCATCCCGCCTTGTTTATGTTCCTCCATCGCCGACTGTTCATGGCCGCTTTCTTCAGCACGTTTGTCGCTGCAATCTCGGTTCACGCGTGGGATTATGCAGGCCACCGCGCGGTCAATCAGCTTGCCCTCGCGTCACTGCCGGCCGATTTCCCCTCGTTCGTACGCGAGGCGGCAGCAGTTGAACGGATCGCATTTCTGGCCGGTGAACCGGATCGCTGGCGCAACGTATCTGATCCGACCATGCGGCACTCGGGTGGAAGTTGGTCGGAGCACTTTCTGGATTTCGAACAACTCGCCCTGGCTGGGCTCGACGCCAACAACCTGCCGTCGTTCCGCTATGATTTCGTCGTGGCGTTCGCCGCGGGGCGCAACGCGCATGCGGATCGCTTTCCGCGCATCGATCCGGCGAAAAATTCCGACCACACGCGGGAGTGGCCGGGCTTTGCGCCTTGGGCCATCGTCGAATACTATACCCGGGTGAAGTCCGCGTTCTCGTACCTCAAGGCGTTCGAGGAAAACGGCACACCCGAGGAAATCGCGAACGCGAAGGCGAACGCGATCTACGTCATGGGCGTCATGGGCCATTTCGTGGGCGATGTCGCGCAACCGCTGCACACGACCGACCACCACAATGGCTGGATCGGCAGTAACCCGAACGGGTATACGACGCGTTCCAATTTCCACAGCTGGATCGACGGAGGTTTCATCGACAAGGTCGGTCTTCACCTTTCAGACCTGAAGGGCCGCGTGACTCCGGCGCAGGTGATTCCGGTTACCCCACGGAACGATGAGCGAGATCCGGTCTTCGTGGCGGTGATGAATTACTTTGTGGGGCAACACGCGCTCGTTGAGCCGCTGTATCAAATGGAAAAGGACGGCAAGTTCACGGTCGAATCGCCCCTCGCCCCGGAAGGCACCGCCTTCATTGAAGCGCAGTTGCTAAAGGGCGGCGAGATGCTCGGCTCGCTCTGGCTTACGGCTTATCGCAGCGCTGGTCCGGATGTTTTTCTTCGCACGCAACTCCTCAAGCGTCAGGCTGCGTCTCGTTCGCCCGCCCCTCGGTAAGCCGCCAGTTGGCCGGTTCGTGCTGAGGCGGTCGCGGCGTTGGCTGCAGTGCGTGGCGGTGCTCGGCCTCGTGATGGGACGCTCAACGGCATGCGCTGATGAGTTGGCCGCGCGCGTGATCGTCGTCGCCAACAGCGCTAGCCCAGACTCCGTCACCATCGCCCAGCACTACGCTACGGGGCGTAGCATCCCGGTTGAAAACATCATCGCATTGGCGATGCCGGAAGCGGAGACGATCGAGTGGGAGGAGTTTGTGCGGATGATTTGGAATCCTTTGGAAGCAGAGTTGGTGAAGCGAAACTGGATTGAGGGTGTTGCCATGCAATTGGCGGACGGGGTGGGTCGGAAAAAGTATTTCGTTTCGGGTCACCGAATCTCGTACCTCGTGCTTTGTCGCGGTGTTCCTCTGAGAATCAAAAGCGATCCGTCGCGGTATGCGTCGGAACTTACGCCCAACCAAAATCCAATCTTTCGAACCAACGCCGGATCGGTCGACGGAGAACTCGCCCTGCTCGCATTCCCGAATCACGAGATAAACGGCTACCTGGTAAACCCGCTGTTCGATAACGACCGGCCGTCGCGACGCCAACTCAATGAGGTGGTGAGAGTCTCCAGGCTGGATGGGCCGTCAGCCGAGGATGTGCTCGGGTTGTGTGATCGGGCGATTGAAGCGGAGCGCACGGGATTGGTGGGGCGAGCCTACGTTGATCTGGGTGGCATTCATCCTGATGGGGACCGGTGGCTTGAGCGTACGGCGGACGAGACGGTTGCGGCGGGTTTCGACACCGACGTGGATCGCTCGCCGAATACCTACCCCGCGACGCATCCGCTCACCTCACCTGCATTTTATTTCGGATGGTATGCGTCCTCTCTGAATGGTCCGTTCGCGGTCGAGGGCTTCCGATTCCCGATCGGTGCGATCGCGCTGCACATTCATAGCTTCTCCGCGACGACCTTGCGAAACACGACGTCCGGTTGGTGTGGGCCGTTGATCGCCCGCGGAGTGACCGCAACGCTGGGCAATGTCTACGAGCCGTACCTGCAACTGACGCACCGCCCGGATCTGCTCATGCGAGCGCTGGCGTGCGGCGATAATTTCGGCGACGCAGTTTGTTGTGCGCAACCGGCACTGAGCTGGCAGTTGGTGGCGATTGGCGACCCGCTTTACCGCCCATTTCGGTCGAAGCCGGAGGGAGCGAAACTAGAGGGCGGCCTGCGGCCCGACGCAAAAAAAGCAGGACGGTGAAGTCCTGCTTTCGAAGAGCGACGTCGCGCTTAAACCTTTTCCACGATGCGATCCGCCAAACCGTAGGCGATGGCTTCGTTGGCGTTGAGATAGAAATCGCGATCGGTATCGCGGTCGATGCGTTCAATCGGCTGCCCGGACGCGTCCGCGAGAATCTTGTTCAACTCCATTCGAAGCTTTTCCATTTCCTTCGCCTGAATGTTGATATCCGTTGCCGGGCCGACCATGCGTCCGGAAATCAGCGGTTGATGGATCAGCACACGTGAATGCGGGTAAAGCAGGCGGCGACCTTTCGGTGCTCCCGACAGCAGAATCGAGCCCATGGACGCTGCCATGCCGGTCACCACGACCGTGATCGGTGAGGTAATGAGCTTCATCGTGTCGTACACCGCCATCCCAGCCGTGACCGAGCCACCGGGGGAATTGAGATAGAAGGTGATTTCCTGCCCGGGGCCGATCGCCTCAAGGTAGAGCAGCTTTTCGGTGAGATCTTTGGCGGTCTCATCCGTTACGGCGCCCCAGAGGAAAATCTTACGCTGATCGAGAAACTTCTTCTGGATCAACATCCCGACGGGCGCTGTGCCTTTCTTCGTCAACGTTTCCTCCTTCTCGTCATCATCATCGTCATCGTCGAGACGTGGGTGGGGAGCAGTCGAGGTCGGCTGGAGATTATCGAAATGCATAAGGCGGCCAACGTTGGGCGTCATGCGCCGGTTGGCAAGTATTCAGGCTATTTCCGGTCAGCCTCGCTTTGGAGCAATTGTCCCCGCCAAGGTCTGCCGCCCGCGGTCAACGCGTCGAAATCGCTTCCGTTGTTAGTATTTCAGCTTGTCCACCTTTTCAGCCCAAGCCCTGAACGTTCGCTGAGCGTCCTCTCGCAGCAGGGGACGCATCTCGATCGTCCGCTCTTCCGGTCGCAAAGGGATCTGTTGGTAGATAAAATCGTCGTCGAAACCAATGGCCGCCGCGTCGGCGCGCGTGTTGCCGTAAAAAACCGTGGGGATGCGAGCCCAATAAATGGCTCCCAAGCACATCGGGCAGGGTTCGCAGCTGGTGTAGAGTTCGCAGTCGGTCAGCTGGAACGTGCTGAGTTCGCGGCAGGCAGCGCGGATCGCAGTCACCTCCGCATGGGCGGTCGGATCATTCGTCGACGTCACTTGGTTGTTACCGCGCGCAACCACGACCCCACGGCGCACGATGACGCAACCGAACGGGCCGCCGCGATCCGAGCGGATGCCATCGTCGGCTAGTTTGATCGCCTCGTGCATGAATTTTTCCTGACCCATATGGCGCGGATTCTGCAAAGGGCACGGGCGCTGGCGAGCCCGATACGATCAGTATCGTACTGACACTCAGGACCGCCGCCTACTTCCTTCAGCCATGCCATCCCTCTTCGTCGAAGGCCTGGAAATTACCGGGCCGATGAATCCGCGTTTCGCGGAGATCCTGACTCCCGCGGCGGCAAGGTTCCTCGCCGGTCTCTTCCGGGAATTTGGCCCGCGCCGCGAAAACCTCCTGGCGAAGCGAGTGGAACGGCAGCGCGAAATCGACGCCGGCAAACTGCCGGATTTCCTGCCGGAAACGGCACACATTCGGGGCGGTGACTGGCGCGTGGCGCCGGTTCCGTCCGATCTCGTCGACCGGCGAACAGAGATCACCGGTCCCGTCGAACGGAAGATGGCGATCAATGCGCTCAATTCCGCCGCACAATGTTGGATGGCGGATTTTGAGGATGCGAATTCCCCCATGTGGGAAAACGTGATGGAGGGCCAGATCAACATGCGGGATGCCGCGAACCGGTCGATCAGCTACATTTCTCCCGAGGGTAAAGCTTACGCATTGAAGGAAAAAATCTCCACGATCATCGCGCGGCCCAGGGGCTGGCACATGGAGGAAAAACATGTGCTGCTCGGTGGCGGACGAGTGTCGGCTTCGTTGTTTGATTGGGGTCTGTATTTTTTCCACAACGCCAAGACGCTGATCGCGCGCGGCAGTGGCCCGTATTTTTATCTGCCCAAGATGGAGAGCCATCTTGAAGCGCGATTGTGGAACGATGTGTTCGTTCATGCGCAAAACGAATTGTCCATTCCTCGTGGAACGATCCGGGCGACGGTTCTCATTGAAACAATTCTCGGCGCGTTCGAGGCAGAGGAAATTTTGTACGAATTGCGGGAGCACGCATCAGGCCTCAACTGCGGTCGTTGGGACTACATGTTCAGCTTCGTGAAGAAATTCCGGAATCGGCCGGAATATCTTTTTCCCGATCGCACGCTGATCACAATGACCGTCCCTTTTCTTCGGGCCTACTGCTTGCACGTGATCAACGTGTGTCACCGTCACGGCGCGTACGCGATGGGTGGAATGGCCGCGCAAATTCCGATCCGCAATGATCCCGCAGCGAACGCAGCCGCGCTGGAAAAGGTGCGAGCCGATAAACTTCGCGAAGCCACGGATGGATTCGACGGGACGTGGGTGGCGCATCCTGGTTTGGTCCAAACCGCACTCGATGCGTTCGCGTCCAAGATGACGGGCTCCAATCAGCTCGACCGGCTGCATCCCGTGGTCATCACGGCAAAGGATCTTCTCGCGCCACTGCACGGTCCGATCACCGAAGAGGGCGTGCGCTGGAATATTCACGTCGGCATACGGTACCTCGAGGCTTGGCTCGGCGGGTCGGGCGCGGAGCCGATTCACCACCTCATGGAGGATCTCGCCACCTCCGAAATTTCGCGTTCGCAGCTTTGGCAGTGGCTCCGCTTCAGCGCCAAGCTGGACGATGGTCGGCCGATCAGTTTCGCGCTCTACGAAAAACTGCTGGCCGAGGAACTGGCGAAGATCCGCGCGGAGTACGGCGATGCCGTGTTCGATGGCGGCCATTTCCAACAGGCGACCGAGTTGTTCATGCGGATGGTGCGCAGCGAGCAGTTCGACGAGTTCCTTTCACTTCCCGCCTACGAACTCCTGCCCTAAGCAGGCCGACTGACAACGCACGGCGGAGCAACCGCTCGGACGTTTTCTCCACGACCCCTTTTTTCGGCGCACCAAATTCATCATGGTCACGCTCGCCCAGCTGAACTCCTCGGATCAGGCCAAGTTTACCGCGACCTTGGGGCACCTTTTTGAACACTCTCCGTGGGTCGCGGAGGAAACGTGGTCGCGGCGTCCTTTCCGCGATCGAGCGCATCTTCTCGCCGAATTGTGCGCAACGATGCGCGCAGCTTCCGCTGATCGACAGCGAGCGCTGATCGAGGCCCATCCCGATCTCGCCGGCCGAATGGCGCAGCTCGGGCAGCTGACCGCTGAATCGAAGCGTGAGCAGGCGAGTGCCGGACTCAATCTGATGAGTGCCGATGAGATGGCGGCGTTTCAAAAACTGAACACGGCCTACCGCGATCGCTTCGGTTTTCCGTTTATTATTTGTGCCCGCCTCAACGCCCGTGATGCGATTCGAGCCGAGATGCAGCGGCGAATTCATCATTCTCCCGCGGAGGAGCACGCCGCAGCGCTGGCTGAAATCGAAAAGATCGCGGCCCTCCGACTCGGCGATTTGCTCGGTCCTGAGTGAATCTGAACGCCCAGCCAGCGACGAGTGCGGACGCGCCGTGCCGCCAGAAACATCCAGTCTGCTTCACCGTGGGTCGCGCTCAGGTGAACGCGAATCGACATCGAGTTTGCGAGAGACGAAGTTGTGCGTGCGCCGCTGCGCAATCCCTGCTTAACTCTTTCTAAACATGCCCGCCAAACTCAGTACTCACGTTCTCGACCTCACGACCGGTCGACCGGCGTCAGGGGTGAAGATCGAACTTTGGACCAAGGGATCGATGCCGGCATTGCTGAAGTCGGTTGCAACCAACGCCGATGGCCGGACAGATGCACCGCTCCTTCTCGCCGAGGAAATGACGGTGGGCCGCTTCGAATTGGTCTTCTTCGTGAAGCAATATTTCGCAACACGCGGCATCGACTGCGTTTTTCTCGATGAAGTCCCGATTCGGTTTTCAATCACTGATCCGACCGCGAGTTATCACGTGCCCTTGCTCGTGACTCCGTGGTCCTACAGTACGTATCGTGGCAGCTGATGCGTAAACGGACTCCTGAACTCAGCGCGGCCGCTCAGCGCCTGGTGGATCGATTGGACGAATTGGGCCGCGTCAGCGACGAAACGGGCGCCTTGACCCGGACCTTTCTCTCGCCCGCGATGGAGCGGGCCAATGTTGTCGTCGGATCCTGGATGCGTCAGGCGGGGCTCACGGTTCGAGAGGATGAAACGGGCAATCTCATCGGTCGCCGCGAAGCGTCCGGCCCGGCTCGTCGTCGAAAACCAAAGACATTGTTGCTCGGCTCTCATCTCGACACGGTGAGGAACGCGGGTCGTTTCGATGGCGCGCTTGGAGTGCTGCTGCCCATCGTGGCGATGGAGGAGTTGCAGCGACAGGGGATTGAGTTGCCCTTCGCGGTCGAAGTGCTCGGTTTTTCGGAGGAGGAAGCGGTGCGTTTCCTCGGTGCGTACATCGGCAGCAAGGCGTACACGGGGCGGCTTCGGCCGGCCGATCTAAAACTGAAAGACGCGCGCGGCCTCACGTTGCAGGAGGTGATTGAGTCGCATTCCGGCCGGAAGTTTAGCCTGCCGAAATCGGAGCACGCGGCTCGCGATTTGATCGGCTACCTCGAAGTGCATCTCGAGCAAGGACCCGTGCTTGAAGCGGAAGGCTTGGGGCTTGGAGTAGTGTCCGCGATCGCCAGTCAGACGCGTGGTCGCCTTACCTTCGGCGGGAAAGCCGGACATGCCGGAACCACGCCGATGGCACTGCGACGCGATGCGTTGGGGGGTGCTGCGGAGTTTGTGTTGGCGGTGGAAGCCTTCGCGCAAAAACGGGCTCCGCTGGTCGCGACCGTCGGCACGCTCGTCGTACCGTCCAGCGCCGCAAACGTGATTCCGGGTCAAACCATTTTGTCGCTCGATGTGCGACATCCGTTCGACACAAAGTGTCAGCAGGCCGTCGAACAGCTGGTCAAGTCAGCCCAAGCCGTCGCGCGGCGTCGGAAGTTGGATTTCAACTGGGAGAAGACGATGCAGCACCCGGCGACGTCCTGCGTGAACCCTTTGACCGACTTGCTCGCAGAGAGTGCGGCCACGGTGCAATCGCGCGTGCCAACACTCGTCAGTGGTGCCGGCCATGACGGCGTGGTGATGTCTGAACTCACACCCGTGACCATGTTATTTGTGCGTTGTCGCGATGGTCTTAGTCATCATCCCGATGAGCACGTCAGTCCGGCGGATCTTGATCTGGCGCTGCGTGCAACGATCGAGTTTCTCCAGCGGCTCGCGCGCCGCGAAGCGCGTTGAGTCCGCTCGGACATTGTCACATTCATGAAATTTAAAACGACCAAGCCGCCGGAGGAACCGAGCAACCGACTCGACCTGATTGTCCGCGGCGGAAAAGTGGTGACGCCAGACGGTGTGATCCGCGCTGATCTCGGAATTCTGCGGGGCAAGATTGCGCGAATTTCGGCCAGCATCGCGGAAGATGCGGTGACGACCCTGAACGCGAACGGTCGCTACGTATTTCCGGGGATCGTCGACGCACACGTGCATTTCAATGAGCCCGGCCGAACGGATTGGGAAGGGCTGGCAAGCGGATCGGCGGCGCTCGCCGCCGGCGGTGGAACGTGCTTCTTTGACATGCCGCTAAATTCGGAGCCGCCCGTGCTGGATGCGGCGTCGTTTCGAGTCAAACGGCTCCTCGCGGAGGAAAAGGCGTGCGTTGATTTCGCGCTCTGGGGCGGCCTCGTTCCCGGCAACCTCGACAAGCTGGCCGGTTTGCGGGACGCCGGTGCGATTGGTTTGAAGGCGTTCATGTGCAACAGCGGCATCGACAGCTTCGCGCAGATCGGTCCGAAAGCACTGTTCGAAGGAATGAAGCGAGCGGCCAAGCTCGGCCTGCTCGTGGCGGTCCACGCCGAGGACGATGCCCTGGCGGCGAATTTGACCGCCGAGCAGAAGGCGAAGGGTTCGACCGATGCGAAGGCCTATCTTGCGTCGAGGCCCGTCGAGGTGGAATTGCTGGCGATCCGCCAGGCGCTCGAGTTTGCGGGTGAAACGGGCTGCGCCTTGCACGTTGTCCATGTGAGCAGCCCGGAAGGCATCGCGCTGATCGAAGAAGCCCGAATGCAACGCGTCGACGTGACCGCCGAAACGTGTCCGCACTATCTGTTATTGAACGACAAGGATGTGATCAAGTTGGGGCCACTCGCGAAGTGTGCACCCCCATTGCGCGATGAAAAGCGACGGGTGGCGTTGTGGAGTGACTTGCGCGCGGGGCGTATTCAAACGGTTGGTTCGGATCATTCACCCTCGTTGCCCGAGATGAAGGATTCCAAGAACATGTTTGCGGTCTGGGGTGGGATTGCCGGTTGTCAGCATGGCTTTGAACTCCTGTTCTCGGCCGCGAGCGAAGCCGGCAAGTTGGAGAAAGACTTGGTCATGTTCGCAGCCGTGCTGGGTCGGAACGTTGCGCGCCGATTCCGGCTGGATGATCGGAAGGGCGTTCTCGCGGTGGGTTTGGACGCAGACTTTTCACTCCTGCAATTCGGTGACGAACGCGAGATCGAGGCCGACGAACTTTGGAGCCGCCATCGCATCAGCGCGTACGTCGGGCAGACGAGCCGTGCTCGTGTATCGCACACGTTTGTCCGCGGGTGTGCGGTGTGGTCGGCTGGCCGATTGACGAACCTGCCGCAACCCGGTCAATTTCTGGCGCCGACCCGCTAACTCTCATGAGCATTCCCTACGGTCAGACCCGCACTCACGTCGGTCATCGCTACGCGTTGATCGCGCCCGATGGTCATGTGAAAAGCGAAGTGCCAGGCATCCGTGGCGCGGCTACGATCATCCTGATCAACCCCGCCCTCGGCGCCAACTTCGCGCAACTGCTAGTGACGTTTGAAGCGGCAGGCAGCACGACCATGCCCGCCAGCGACATCGAGACCGTGGGATTTTTCGAAACCGGCGGTGGCGTGATCACCGTCGGCAACGAGAAACAACGGGTTTCAGCCGGAGGTTATTTTTTCTGTCCAGCCGGAGTGGCCTACTCAATCACCGCTCCGAAGCGCAGCTCACGTGTCACGCTCTTCCAGAAAAAATACGTTCCGTTGGATGGTCAGGACTTTCCGGCGGCCGTGATCGGTGACGCGGCGAACGTAGCAGGGGAGCCGTTCCTCGGCGACCCGGATGCACGCCTGCAGACGTTATTGCCGACCTCACTGGGGTACGATTTGGCTGTCAATATTTTCACTTATCAACCCGGCGCGACCCTGCCGTTCGTCGAGACTCACGTGATGGAGCACGGATTACTGATGCTGGCGGGCCAAGGCGTCTATCGGCTCGGAGATGCGTGGCATCCTGTCGCACAAGGTGACGTCATCTGGATGGCACCGTTCTGCCCGCAGTGGTTTGTCGCCATGGGCAAAACCCCGGCGAGCTACCTCTATTACAAAGATGTGAACCGGGCGGCACTGTAACGCCGCTCTTTCATTTGCCCGGCCCGGATTTTGCTGACATGGCTTATCCATGACAGGCACTTCTCCGGGGCCGCAGTTGGCGCCTCTCACGACCGGTTTCGATTTTTTGCTCAACGGTACTTCGGTGCACGTTGCCGGGGTGCCCGCGACGATGACCTTGCTCCGGTGGCTGCGGGAGACGGGGCTGACGGGCAGCAAGTGCGGATGTGACGAAGGCGACTGCGGGGCATGTACCGTTGCACTGGTTGATCGCAATGCCGCCGGTGAACCAACGTATCGTGCCATCAATAGCTGTATCGCGTTGTTGCCGATGGTCGCGGGGCGGGAAGTCATCAGCGTCGAAGGCCTCGCCAAGGGCGAGCAGTTGCACCCGGTGCAGCATGCGATGGTCGAGCATTACGGCTCTCAATGCGGTTATTGCACGCCGGGGTTCGTGGTGTCGTTGTTCGAGGGCTACTACCGGCCAGGTCTGAAGTCGCCATGCCAGGTCAATGACCAGCTCTGCGGCAATCTGTGCCGGTGCACCGGATACCGGCCCATTCGCGACGCAGCCTTGGCTGCGCTCTCCGTCCGCGACGTGAATGGCCACGACAAGGCTCGTGACGTCAGCGATCCGTTCGCGCTGCGATTGAAGACTGCTGCTGGAATTCCTCCTGCCGTGTCTTATGGCGGGGCGGGGGAGGCGTTTTATCGCCCGACCTCACTGGACGAACTGCTGGCGCTTAAGTCTTCACTCCCCGACGCGAAGTTCGTGGCGGGCGCGACCGAAATCGGCGTCGAGTTGAACAAGAAGTTTAAGAAGTTCCCGGCGCTGATCTCAGTCGAAGGCGTCGCGGAACTCACGCGGATCACCTCCACGGCAACGCACTGGCACCTCGGTGCTGGAGCAACGTTGACGACGGTCGAGGAAGCGTTGAGCGACGAATTTCCTGCAATGTCGAAAATGCTCGCGCTGTTTGCGGCGCGGCAGATCCGGAATCGGGCGACGCTTGGAGGAAACCTGGTCACTGCCTCGCCGATTGGGGATGCCGCGCCTGTTCTGCTGACGTTGGATGCGTCCGTTAAGTTGGTCAGCGCACCCGGCGAGCGCACTGTTCCACTGAGCGATTTCTTCTCCGCGTATCGCCAAACTCAATTGGCTCCCGATGAGGTGATGACGGAGGTCATCGTTTCGCGTGAAGGACCAGCCGCCGGTTCGACGCGCCGCGCGAATTTCATGAAGGCGTCTCACCGCCGTGAGCTGGACATCAGCATCGTCGCGGCCGCGTTTTGCGTGGATCTTGATTCGCAGGGTGTGGTGCGCAAAGCACGTATCGCGTACGGCGGAGTTGCGGCCATGCCGCTCCGCGCGAAAAAGGCCGAAGCGGCTCTCGAAGGTAAGACACTGTCGGCGGCAGCCGCCGAAGTTGCAGCGGTGCTTCACGGCGAGTTCACGCCAATCGATGATGTGCGGGGCAGTGCGGACTACCGGCGAGGTGTCGTGGTCGCGCTTTGGCGACGTTTCCTCACCGACGAAGTCAGCGAGGCGTCGGAACCAGAACCCACCTTTGTGCCAGGGTCGCCTTGGAAGATTTCCAGCACATCGAAAGCGCTGCGGCACGAAAGCGCCGTGGGTCATGTCACCGGTCGCGCTCAGTACGTTGACGACATTGCGACAAGACGATCGATGCTGCAGGTCTGGCCGGTGATGGCGCCGCATGCTCACGCGCGAATTGTTTCCCGCGATACAACGCGGGCACTTGCCGTTCCCGGCGTGGTAGCGGTGCTGATGGCCGAGGACATTCCGGGGCACAACAATGTCGGTGTCTCGCGGCACGACGAGACGCTGCTGGCCCAAACCGAGGTGTGCTACCACGGGCACTTGGTGGCGGTCGTCGTTGCGGAGTCACAGGCTGCAGCGCGAACGGCCGCAGCATTAGTCGATGTCGTTTATTCCCCGTTACCCGAGCTGGTTTCCATACCCGCCGCGATTGCGGCCGGTAGTTATCACACTGAGCCACACATCCTCGCGCGCGGTGCGGTGAACCAGTCGCTCCACACCGCTCCGCGAACGCTCGCCGGGGAATTCATGTTTGGTGGTCAGGAGCATTTTTACCTCGAGACCCAAGCGGCATGGGCGGAACCCGGTGATGAGGGTGACGTGATGATCATGTCGTCGACGCAACATCCGTCCGAGATTCAGACAATCGTCGCCGAAGTGCTGCACCTGCCCCGCAACAAAGTGGTCGTGCAGGCTCCGCGAATGGGCGGAGGATTTGGCGGGAAGGAAACTCAAGGGAACACGCCGGCCGCGCTGGTGGCACTGGCGGCGTTGAAGACAGGTCGACCGGTGCGCGTTCAATTCGATCGCGACGTCGACATGGCGCTCACCGGCAAACGTCATCCGTTTTGGTCCAAGTTCGAAGTCGGTTTTGACGAAGAGGGCCATCTGCTGGCGGCGGACGTGCAACTGGTTTCGGACGGCGGATGGTCGCTCGATCTTTCCCAGCCCGTTCTCGACCGCGCGCTGTTTCACCTGGATAACGCCTATTATATTCCGGCGGTGAAATTCATGGGGCGCGTCGCTAAAACGAATGTCGCCTCAAACACCGCCTTCCGCGGTTTCGGCGGTCCGCAAGGAATGCTGGTGATTGAGGAGATCATCGACCGCGTTGCGCGTTCGCTCGGCCTCCCTCCTGAAGTCGTTCGCGAAAGGAATCTCTACCGCGGCGTCGGTGCCACGAACACGACCCATTACGGCGAAGAAATTGGAGATAATCGGCTGCAGAAAATTTGGGCCCAGGCGCTCTCGCAGTCGAACTTCGGCGCCCGTCGGGCTGCGGTGAATCAGTGGAACCAGAGTCATCCAGGAGTGAAACGGGGACTGGCGATCACACCGGTTAAATTCGGGATTTCATTTACGCTGACGCATTACAATCAGGCAGGGGCGCTGGTTCACCTCTATCAAGATGGCACTGCGCAGGTGAATCACGGTGGCACCGAAATGGGACAGGGACTTCACACGAAAATTCTGGGTGTCGCCATGCGTGAACTCGGTTTGCCGGTGGAGTATATTCGTATGATGCGCACCAGTACGGACAAGGTGCCCAACACGTCGGCCACCGCGGCATCGAGCGGCGCAGATTTGAACGGTGCGGCCGTCGCCGCGGCGTGCGTGACATTGCGCGAGCGGCTCGCACCCGTGGCTGCGAAGCTGCTCGCGAAGTTGAGCGGCAACGCCGGGGAAGACGAAGCTTCGTCCGCGGACATTGTCTTTGATTGTGGCCGTGTGTACGTGAAAACGTCGCCAACGGTTCACGTGACGTTCGCCCAGGTTTGCCAGCAAGCGTACGTTGATCGCGTCAGTCTCTCGGCGACCGGCTACTACAAAACGCCCGGTATCTATTGGGATTGGGCAAAGGCCGAGGGCCGGCCGTTCGCCTATTTTGCCTGCGGCGCAGCCGTCTCGGAGGTGGAAGTCGACGGCTATACCGGGATGAGCCGGGTGCGGCGCGTGGATATCGTTCACGATGTCGGTGATTCGCTCAATCCGGGTATCGACCGCGGACAAATCGAAGGAGGCTTCGTTCAAGGCATGGGCTGGCTCACGAGTGAGGAGCTGAAATGGGACGCGAAAGGGCGGCTGCTGACGCATAGCGCGAGCACTTACCAGATCCCGGCCATCAGTGATGCGCCGATGGATTTTCGCGTGACCTTGCTGGATGAGGCCACGCAGTCGGAAACCATTCACGGCAGTAAGGCGGTCGGTGAGCCGCCGTTGATGCTCGCGATATCCGTGCGGGAGGCGATCCGGGATGCGGTGTCGTCCGTTGGACCAGCGGGCGGTCAGGTTGACCTGCCGTCACCGGCGACGGGTGAAGCGGTGTTCCTCGCGATGGAAAAGCGTCGGACGTAGTCTGAACGTGGATGCGAGTTTCATTTCCTGAGCTCCGATGGGCTCAACGAAAAGCGGGCGGCGAAAACTTTGTTAATCGCCGGATTTGGGGCGTGAACGGAACTTTTCATTGGATTGATTCCGGGCAAGCCGATTTGAGGGAAGTCGTTTCATTTCGGTGTTCTGAATCTCCTGGCTTCCCTCATGCTATTTCGCCGTCGCTTCCCTATCAGTCTACTTGCGGCTCTGATGTCGCTGGTTCTGATGGGAGCGATGGCTCAAGGCGCCGAGGGGAACACGTACCTGATGGAAGCATTTAGCACCGCGTCGCCGGAGACGGCGTTTGTCGAAGACATCCAGCAGCGAGGGGTTCTCTATTTCGTCGAGCAGACGGACCCGGTGAGTGGTCTCACGCGGGATCGATCCCCGGCCGACGGAGGGTCCAGTGCGTATCCGGCGAGTATCGCTGCTTGCGGCTTTGCGCTGACGACGTGGTGTATTGCGGATGCACGAGGTTGGCTGCCGAAAGGTGAAGGACGAGAGCGGGCGCTCGCAACGCTTCGCTTCGTCGCCCAAAACGTCGCGCATGAACACGGCTGGCTGTATCATTTTATCGATCTCCACACCGGGGCGCGTGCGCTACGCAGCGAAGCTTCAACCATCGACACTGCGTTGTTTCTGAAAGGGGCGCTGGCGGCGCGAGAGTATTTCGACGATCCCGAGCTGCGCGATTGGGTGGATAAGATTTATGCGCGGATCGATTGGAAATGGGCGATGAATGGTGGGACGACCCTGAGCCATGGCTGGAAGCCGGAAAGCGGGTTCATTCCATGGCGCTGGGATCGCTACTCGGAATTGTTGGGCCTTTACCTGCTTGGGATCGGAGCACCGGCCAATGCGCTGCCGCCGGAGTCGTGGAATGCGTGGCGCCGCGAACCCGTGGTGAAGTACGGCGGCCGGTCATTCGTGGATTGTGGCCCGTTGTTTGTGCATCAATACTCCCATGCCTGGTTCGATTTCCGCGCGCAGAAAGACGACCACATCGATTATTGGCGCAACTCAGTCGATGCGACATTGGCTCAACGCGATTGGTCGGCCGATCAGGTCGATCGATTTCCGCGGTGGTCGAAAAATTTCTGGGGATTGACCGCTTCGGACAGCGCCCACGGCTACGTGGCGTGGGGTGGACCTAATGGCGCGGCGTCGAAGATGGCCGACGGCACCGTGGTGCCATGCGCGCCGGGCGGTTCGTTGCCATTTGCGCCGCGCGAGTGCCTCGCTGCATTGCACCAGATGCGCGAGATTGGCGGAGAAAATGTCTGGCGACGTTATGGATTCGTCGACGCGTTCAACCCGCAGACTGGCTGGACTTCTCCCGATGTCATCGGGATCGACGTGGGTATCACCCTGCTCATGGCAGAGAACATGCGCTCAGGTCTCGTTTGGCGGATTTTCATGAAGTCGCCTGAGGTTCGGCTCGGCATGTGGCTCGCGGGTTTTCGCAGTGATGTGCCGCCCTCGCTGCCAGAGCATTCCGAGAAATCGCGCGTCGCGACCTTCGAATAGAGGGCGTGTTTAGGCGGGTCGTGGAGCACGAACCCCATCTCGTTCCTGCACGAGCTGAGCCGCAATGCTCAGCGCAATCTCGTGGGGATGGTTGGATCCGAACTCGAGCCCCACGGGACAAAAGAACTGCTGCGCCCGTTCGCCACTAACGCCGTCGGCCACCAGCTCGCGTCGGAGGACTGCGGCTTTCGCGTCGCTCCCAATGCACCCAAGATAGGGAAATTGTCTCGTCTTCAACGCACGCGAGAGAATCGGCCGATCGGTGTTATGGCCCTGGGTCATACACAGCACGAACGTGTCAGCTGAAAGCGTATCGATCACCGAGGATAGATCGGCAACCTCGGCAGCCTGGATGTTCCAGCTGGGACGAATGCGTGCGAGCCACTCGGGACGCGTATCATAAACGTGGATGGAGCACGGCAGAGGCTGCAGCACGGGCAGCAACGCCTGAGTGATATGGCCGGCGCCAAAAACCGCGATCGACCAACCGTGACCACGCGCGAGGTGAGGCTCGAAGTACAACTTCACCGATCCGCCACAGGTCATGCCCACATCGCCCTTTAGGGTCCAAGTCACGAATTTCGGTTCAGCATGGGTCTGAGTCGGCTGTGCGAGGAGTTCCTGCGCCAGAGCGATCGCCTTGGCTTCGATTCGGCCACCGCCCACGGTGCCTCCCTGAAGTCCGAGCGGTGTTACTAGCATTTTCGCGCCGGTGTCTTGGGGCGTGCTGCCGAGTGCTTCCACCAGAATGACAACGACGAACGGAGCTCCGGTGGATTCGAGCGCTGCCAGCTGGTGATAGAAAGTAGGCGAACCCACCGGCAAATCGGACATTTGTTTGAGTCTGTTTTCGAGCGAGCGCTGCGCAAGAGGCGACTGCTGGCTAAGGCTCAAGGTGACTCTTCGATGGATATGTTCCGGAGTTGAAAGGGCGCACCCTCGAGCTGAAATCCGATTCGGCCACTCGATGGAACGCAGTGTGTGACGTGGCTCTGCACGACTCCATTGAGAACAAAGTCGATGGTGCCGGCTTTTGCCACGAGTTCACAGCGGTTCCACTCACCGACGACCGCTTCGCTGTCGGACGCGAGATGATTCATCTGGGGCGGGCGGGTGGAGCCTGCCACCACGCTGACTTCTGCGCAGGAGGCGCCAGCCATGGGCAGGACGTCGCCAGCGTTCCCGTGCTTCAACTGAATTTGGACGCAAAGCGGCCACGTGTTCCGATCGATGGGACCTGAACCAATGTGGACGAGGAGTCCTGAGTTTCCGGGTGCGCCGCTCCAGCGCCATTCAAACGTTGCGCGATAGTTGGTGTAGACGTGCTTCGATTGAAGGTATCCGGTCGGTTTTCCGGTGATCGTTACAGCGCTATCAGGCTCGGTCGTGCAAACGGACGAGAGCGCCAGATTAGAAGCCGCGACCAACTCCCAATCGTCTAAAATGAACGGTTTGCTGTCGTGCTTGGTCGGCAGTCCTTCTGTCCCGCCGCAGGTGAGAGCCAACAGCGAGAGGGCGGAGCCGAGCCAACCAAGGGGAAGTTGCATCGTAGCTCAACTAACGTCCGGAAAATCACTTCGCAAACATTCCGAGCAATCAAAATCTCGGCCTGAATCGGTCTCCGACCTCAAGCTGTCGGGCGATGTGCCGATTGCACGGCGTGCTGCAGAACCTGCCGTTTTTCAAACCGACGCCCGAGTCTTTGGTGCGCCGGCTTGATGATTTGCCGCCGGCGCCAAAAGTGCTTCAAACGTTGCAGCGGCTGCTCGCATCCGAGAAGACCACCATCGACGATATCGCGGGTGTGGTTACGCTGGAACCGGGTCTGTCGGCGAGGGTGGTGCGGATGGCGAAGAGCGTTCATTTCGGCCGGGGCGCACAAATCGATACGATCCTCGAGGCCATTCAACGCGTTGGACTCAAAGGAGTGCATGAGCTGGTGACGTTCGCCGTCGCCTCGCAACTCCTCGGTCGCCCATTGGACGCGTACGGACTAAAGGCGCAGGAAATTTGGTCCCGGGCCGTGGCCTGCGCGATTGCAGCTTCCAGTTTGGCCGAAAATAACCAGTTGGAGCGCAGTGACGCGTACACCGCGGGTTTAATGCATGGGCTAGGCTTGACGGTGATCGACCGTCACGCCGCGAAGGCCCGCAAATCGCATGTGTTTACGTCCGTCGGATATCCACTCGATTACGCTCCCGCTGAACGCGAGTGGCTTGGCTTCAGTCATGCCGAAGCAGGCGCAGCGCTTCTGGAACTTTGGGGATTCTCCACCGCAGTTTCGACAGCGGTGCGGTTTCAGCTTACACCCGAAGACGCGCCGGCTGAACATCGCCCGCTCTGCATGCTGCTCGCGACGGCGCGTTGGGCCCGATCCGTTTTCTGTGTGCACGACGAGCTGATACCAGACCTGCCCCCTCCGCTTTGGCTGGCCGAGGCGGGCGTCGAAATTGCCGATTTTAGCTGGTGGTTGTCGCAAGTGCGGCAGCGCTACCGAATCGCCTGTGATGAGCTGCGCCTGGCGTGAGCTAGCCGTTTTTACACGTTTTTTCGGCCAGAGTGACGATGAGAGGGAGTCTCCAAAAACTGCCTTCCTAACATGAACTCTTTCCTTCGCGGTGCGTTGATCTTTTCGGTTTTTGCTCTGAGTTCCGGATGGGGAGCGGAGTCGACCGTGACGGTGGCCTCCAGTCGTGAGTTGAAGCTCGCGGTGGTCGATCCCAGCAAAGCCACGGCGGCGCGAGATGCTTCGCACGCCGCGTTTGCGGCCAGCCTCAGCCAGGCGGTCAGCAAAGAGGGTGGAGGCGACGTTGGGGTTCGGGTCAAATGCGTCGCGCCCGATAGTGCAGCCTTCAGTTTGAGCACCGGTGTTTATGATGCGGTTTTGGTCCTCAGTGGCTCGTTGCCCCGCGCTTTGATGACCAGCGACGTCTTGCGCGTCAGCGCCACGCTTGGGGCCGGCAAGACGGAGAAGAAAGTATTTCTCGTGTTCAATAGCGGCGACGAGACGTTGGCAAAACTGCTCCTGACCTCGTTCCCGACGGCGCTGACGAATGACAAGTTTCTCGATGCCGTTGACGGGATCAGCAGTCGCATCGCGGCTGCAGGCGAAGGCGCCAAGGTAGCTGCCGTCACTCCCTGAACCGCTCGTTGAGGTTTGTGGCCTCGATCGGAGCTGGAGCAGCCGGGTGAATTTCCGTTGCGGTGACGTCAATGGCGTCGTCCTGCGGAGGGCGCGCGGAGGACCGATCTCGTGCCGCCGGAGGGAGCGGCTGCCGACGGCTTGACAGACGGTTGACGAGCATGGCCGTGAAAGCCGTCAACGCGACGATCGCCGCGATGACGAGGCCGGCGACGACAGCGATGGCGGCGAAGAGCCCGGTAAGAATTAGCTTGAGAGCACGCACAGGGAGAAGACTCACGAACGACCCTAAAGTTACATGCGTTCGACCCTACGGCAACCGCGACGCGGCGCATGTGAGCAAGTAGCTGAGCGGGGTCACCGGTTGTACGGGCAGTCGCTGATCGCAACCTGACGGAATTAGCCTTTCGGCTAGGTGCAATTGGCCGGAAGGAGAATAGGCGAACGGATTTAACATGGTAGGATTCAACCGCCTCACGGGTGCGCTTGGGCTCATCCCGTAGCGGCAATCACTTCCTCGTTTATTTCCCATGTCTGCTAAAAAAATTCTGAAGGGCTTCGGCTATGTTTGCGGAGGCCTCGTCGTTGTACTGATCGCTGCGCTCGCTTTTGTGTACGGTCTCTCGAGTCGGCGCCTGCATCGCCTTCATGTCGTGCAGGCTCGCTCGGTCACCGTTCCCACTTCGGCCGACGCGATTGAACGGGGGCGGCACATTGTCGCTACTCGGGCCTGCGCCGATTGCCACGGTAAGGACTTCGGCGGACAAAAGGTGATTGATGACCCTCTCGCCGGCGTGCTGCACGGGGCCAATCTGACGCGAGGGGCCGGCGGACTTCCCGCTGACTACTCGGACTTGGATTATGTGCGAGCCATCCGCCACGGCGTTGCCCGCGATGGACGGCCGTTGATTCTCATGCCCTCCGAAGAGTACACGTCCATGACCGACGAGGACGTCGGCGCCGTCATCGCATACCTGAAAACGGTGCCGGCAGTAGATCGTGCCCGCGGTCCAGTTTCGCCCGGGCCGATCATTCGGCTGCTGATGCTCGTTGGGCAAATCAAGCTGGGGGCCGACGTGATCGACCACAACACCCCGCGGCTCGCGTCGATTGCGCCGTCGGTGTCCGCTGAATACGGCAAATACCTGGCGACGAGTTGTGTGGGCTGTCACGGAGAAACCTTGGCGGGCGGAAAGATCGCAGGAGCTCCGCCTGACTGGCCCGCTGCCGCGAATCTTACTCCGCATGAATCGAGCCGGCTCAAGCAATGGTCGGAAGCGCAATTCATCCAGACACTGCGCACTGGCCAGCGGCCCGACGGTTCACCTTTGAACCGCGTCATGCCCGCCGCGTTTGCGCAGATGACAGACATGGAGTTGAAGGCGCTGTGGACTTACCTTTCGACGCTGACGCCCATGAAAACGGGTGGCCGCTGAAACATTGTAGAGTGCCTCGCAACGGCGAACCGGTGCAGCGCCTTGCGCTTGGTCGTTGCGGTTTGAGCCGCGTCCGGTTTGATCGTCGAGTCGCGTAACGAGCAGGAATCTCCGGCATCGTTGCGCGACTCTCCCATGCGTTTTTTCCGCTCTGCGTGTCTGGTGTTGGTCATTGCCCTGATCAAGTGGGCCGGAGTGAGCCCTTCGTTCGCTGCCCCCTTGCCGATTCCTGAACCCGCGGCGGAGGCCACGCCAAACGGGGAAAACAATGAGCTCACGACCGACATTGTGGCCGATCACCGCACGTCTTTGGGCAAGGAAATCGAGACGGCCCGGAACGAATTGGGCAAGTTGCCGGAAGGTAAGTTGGACGGAACTGCGTTATGGCTAACTCAGGAGACCGCTCTTCTGGAGCGACTCGACAATGTGTATGTGGAACAGCAGCGGACGTTGCAGCATGCAGCCGATCTGGCCAAGGAGGCTGCGGACGTTGAGGCGCGCACCAAAGGCCGGCGACCTCCCGAAGCGACTCTGCAGCCTCCGTATGGAGTGCAGCTGCTGGATCAACTTTACGGAGAGCGCGATTACTTGGAACAGGCGCGAGGGTGGTTGAAAACCGACGTGGCAAATGCGACGGAGGAATTGCGCGAAGCCCGGGATGCGTTGGAGGAAAAAGACCGGGCGCGCCGGGCCGCCCGCGAAAACCTCACCAAAGCGAAGGATCACGCGAAGGCGCAGAGCGTGTTGCGACTGGCTGAACTCGAGAGTCGGCTCGCGACTGAAACCGTAAGGCTGCGCGAGAAGGCGCTGCGCACGCTCAAGCTCCAGCAATCCTTGTTGGAGCCGAAGCAGGCACTGCTCCGACCGAGCTTCGACTGGTTGCGAGCACACTTGGTTCTGTCTGACGACGAGATCGCCGCAGCGAAAGCGCGACGAGATAAACGTGAAGTCGAGCTCAACGCGGCGATCGCTGCCTCAACGGAGGAAGCAGATCAAGTCTCCCGGCTCGTCGTGGCTGCAGAGCGCCGCGGCGCAACAAGCGCGACAAAAGATACCGGCGAAATCGAATCGCGCCGGGCGGATCGTCAAGTCGCGAGCCTCAGCCTGGCGGTGTTGACCGGGCAACGGGAACGACTGGATGAAGCGACTCAAGTCGAGGAGCTTCGCCGTCGCGTTCTCATGAACACGGCCACCGATCGCGAAATGCGTAACGCGGCGAAGGAGAATCAAACGCAACTCGATCAGCTGGACAAGAAGCGCCGCGTTCAGCTCGCGGAAATGCTTCGTAGCCGGCAAGAGCTGCAAGACCTGCAAGCGAGACTCGCGCACGCGGGTGAAGCCGAGCAAAAGGTCACGCCGCCTTGGGTTGTCGACCGCGTTCGCCATCTCACGGAATGGGTCGCGTTGAGTGAGAAGGAGCTTGGGGACATCGACAGCTTGCGAACGGAGCGGAGTCGCTTGAAAGAGGAATTGGGCGCGCGCGTCGGGAGTTTTTCGTGGCGCGATGCGATGAGGAGCGTGAAGGAAAACGCGATTGGGGCTTGGAACTACGAGGCGTTTTCCGTGCAGGACCAGCCAATCCGGGTGAAGACAATTTTGGCGGTCATCGTCCTCATTGCGTTAGGACATTGGGCGTCACGGAAAACCAGCGTCGTCATCGGGCGAACGGTTTTCCACCGGATGGGAATGAATACCGGACGCCGCGCGGCGTGGCAGACACTTTCATTTTACGCGCTGTTTCTGATCGTGCTCCTCGCGGCGTTTAACCTCTTTCACCTGTCGCTCACGCAGTTCTCGGTCGTAAGCGGTGCCCTTGCCGTCGGCATCGGTTTCGGCAGTCAAAACCTGATCGGGAATTTCATCAGCGGAGTGATCTTGCTCATCGAGCGCCCGGTGAACCAAGGCGACGTGCTCGAGATCGACGGCAATCAGGTGACGGTGGAAAACGTCGGACCGCGCAGCACGATTGTGCGATCGATGGAGAACACGCACGTGATCGTGCCCAACAGCCGATTGCTCGAGCAAACGGTGACGAACCTGACGCTGTCGGACGACGTGGTGAGAAATCGGATTCGGCTGGGCGTGGCCTACGGATCGAAGACCCGTGAGGTTGAACAGGTGATGCACGACGTCATGGCGGGCGTCGATGCGGTGAATCGGGAGCCCGAACCGCAAGTGATCTTCAGTGACTTTGGCGATAGCGCTCTCGTGTTCGACGCGATGTTCTGGAGCAGCATTCGAGGCCGCAAAGAGGTGGAGAGCGAATTGCGCCACCGCTTTGCCGAAGCGTTCGAAAAGCGCGGCATTGTCATGGCGTTCCCACAACGTGATGTGCATCTCGACACCTTGAAGCCGCTGCAAGTGCAGGTTGTGTCTCCAGGTGATTCTGTCGCGAAGCCGCCACCGCAGCTCTGAGATTTCGGCGGCGAGGCTCGATTTTCGGGACGAGCATTAGTTCAAAAACGCCCGGCGGTAAACGCACGAATAGCGTATGTGTTCCGCCTTCGGCTACTCGCAAAGCGCGATGCGCCGGCTAGCGTCTTCGTCTTTATGCCAGAAGCACTCGTCATTTTCGCCGTCTTCGCAGTCGCCGTCGCGGTGTTCGTCGGCGGCTGGGTCCAGGCGCGAGACCCCGCGAATTTCAATGCGCAGCGGGAGTTGATCCGCTCACGCGAACAGCACCGGCTCTTGCAGGAGCGATTGCACCGAGCTCAGCGTGAAAACTGGAGCGCCGAAATGATAGCGACCGTGTCGTCGCAACTGGAGGACACCGCGGCTGAGATCGAGCGACTCCGAGAAATGAGCGCGCCACCATCAGGCGCCAAGGCCTAGTATCCGACGGCGCGAGACGCTCGCCTCGACGGAGATCGGTTCCGAGCTGCGCGAACCAAGCGACCCGCGATCAGATCAGGCCTAGCTTCATTTTGCCTTCCTCGGAAATCATCTGCTGATTCCAGGCCGGCTCCCACGTAATCCGGACATCGGCGTCGGTCACTCCGGGGACGAGAAGAATTTTTCCTTTGGCGTCTTCTGCGATGGCCGGCCCCATGCCACAGCCGGGCGCGGTCAAGGTCATCGCGACGTTCACTTTGTAGCCGGGAGGGGTGAGGTCGGGCAGCTGCTCAACGTCCATTGAGTAGACGAGCCCGAGATCGACGATGTTAACGGGAATCTCGGGATCGAACACCTTGCGGAGCTGGCCCCAGACCGCTTCGGGATCCGGCGCGCCATCGGCCAGCGTTGGCGCCTTCACGCTGTTGTCTACGACTTGTTCACCGATGGCGTCGCCGTCTTTACCGTCGATGCGAAACAAGCCGGAATCCGTCTGAACAGTGTAGCTGCCACCGAGAGTCTGATGGATCACGATGCTCGTACCGGACGACAACATCGTCTTGTCACCGGATGGAATCTGCGTCGCGACCACGTCGCGCGAAAGGGTGCGGTCTTTGCTCATGGAATTACAATCGGGTTGGTTAGAGTTTGCCTTCGCCCGCCCGTATGGCGGGAAACCAGCGCGTCTGTTAGCGCGTAAACTTCGTCTGGATGAGTTGGCGCAGTACTTCCTGAAGCGCTTCCAGGTCGAGCCGCGCGAGCACTTCTTCGAAAAAGCCGAACGTCAGCAATTCGTCGGCGGCGGATTTATCGATGCCGCGGGACTGCAGATAAAATTCCTGCTCGGGGTCGATGCGGGAGGACGTTGCGCCGTGCGTGCAACGCACATCGTTGGCCTGAATTTCAAGTCCGGGCAATGAATTGGCTTCAGCGTCATCGCTCAGCATCAGGTTGCGATTGCTCTGATACGCGTCCGTCTTCTGGGCATCGGGATCGACCACGATCAGTCCGGAGAAGATGGTGCGGCTCTGATCGCGGAGCGCGTTCTTGTACAGCAGATCAGACTTCGTGTTGGGCGCTTGATGGATCTGCAGCGTACGCTGATCA
Source organism: Opitutus sp. (assembly GCA_039928945.1). Taxonomy (GTDB): domain Bacteria; phylum Verrucomicrobiota; class Verrucomicrobiia; order Opitutales; family Opitutaceae; genus Opitutus. The sequence continues at coordinate 25,689 of JBDSSD010000084.1, forward strand.
AATTCCTGCGTCGCCGACGCAATCGTCAACGCGAGCATTTCCGAGAGCGCACCGGGAGCTTGCAACTGGGACAGCGACTCGTGCCGCGCCTGCCGCGCGCCCAAGTGGAGATTGACGGATTTCACCCGCGCATCGCGTCGCACGATGGTCGAATTGAATTGGAACGAGAGCGTGTCCGGTGACCAGTTTTGAGCTCCGACGTACACGAGCTCGGCGCCATGACCCGCGTAGAGATCATTCGCTCCGCAGGCGAATTGCGCTGTCTGATCTTCCGAGGTGAACAGATCGACGACAGTCACCTTGGAATTTTCCTCCGCCACCACCAACGTGTGAGGGAAGACGGCCGAGCCGGCACCCGCCGCGGAGTGAGTGACCACGATCGGACCTGCGAGCACGACTCCACGAGGCACATAGATGAAAGCGCCCTCGCCGACGAACGCCGTGTGCAGGGCGGCGAATTTGTCTGACCCGAGCTTTTGCGGCTGCGCCATGAAGTGCGTCTTCAGCAGGGCCGCGTGTTGGACGGCCGCCTTACTCAAGGTCGTGACAATGACACCGGTAGACGCGAGTTCAGCCGAGAGAGGCGTGGACGAAACGAGCGCGTTGTTACGAAAGTTGAGTACAGCGATCGCGGATGCGAACGGAGAGGCGAGGGAGGACGGCGATCCGCTGGCCGGAATGGAAAAACCATCCAGCGTGATCGTGCCGGTGTTGCTGAACCGCCACGCTTCATCGCCGCGCTTCGGCATCGGCAGCGACGAAAACTTTTCATAGGCAGCGCGTTTCCGTTCCAGCCACCACGCTGGAGCTGACGACTGCGTTGCGAGGTGCGCGGCAAACGCAGCGGCACTGAATGAACCAATCGCAGAGGCGACAGTGGCGACGGATGGAGTGGCGGTGGCGGACATGAAGTGAAATTTTGAAGCTGAGTATTCTTTGAGGCGCGCGGATGCGTTGTGTTTAACGCCGACTTTCCGCGACTCCGGCTTGATTGGAATCAGCCGACGCTGCCTTCCATCTCGAGGTCGATCAGACGCTTGAGCTCGACCGAGTATTCCATCGGAAATTGCCGAGCGAGGTCGTTGATGAATCCGTTGACCGCGAGGCTCATGGCTTGGCCTTCAGTGAGACCGCGCTGCTGCATATAGAAAATCATGTCCTCACTGACCTTCGAGACACTGGCCTCATGCTGCGTGGAGTTTTTATCCCCGCGAACGGTGATCGCGGGATAAGTATCGGTTCGGCTGTTGGTATTGATCAACAACGCGTCGCACTCGGTATTGTTTTTGCAGCCCTTCAGGTGTTTCGGAATATGCACCTGACCACGATAGGTCGCGCGGCCCTGACCCACGCTGATGGATTTCGAAACGACGTTCGACGTCGTGTCGTCGGCGGCGTGGATCATCTTCGCCCCTGTGTCCTGGTGCTGACCGTCGTTAGCCAAGGCGATTGAGATGACTTCGCCGCGGGCGCGTTTCCCCTTCAGGACCACGCCGGGATATTTCATCGTGAGCCGGCTGCCGATATTGCAATCGATCCATTTGATCTCGGCGTCCTCGTGGGCAACGCCGCGCTTGGTCACTAAATTGAACACGTTGGCCGCCCAGTTCTGAACGGTGATGTATTGAATCTTCGCGCCCTTGAGCGCGACAAGTTCGACCACTGCGCTATGCAGCGTGGACGTGGAGAATTTCGGCGCGGTGCAACCTTCCATGTACACGACCTCCGCGCCCTCGTCGGCGATGATCAGCGTGCGCTCGAATTGCCCAAAGTTTTCCGCGTTGATCCGGAAGTACGCTTGCAGGGGCTGGGCAACTTTGACACCCGGCGGAACGTAGATGAAGGAGCCGCCGGAAAACACCGCGCTGTTCAACGCGGAGAACTTGTTGTCACCGGTCGGGATGACCTTGCCGAAGAATTTCTTAAAGATCTCGGGGTGCTCGCGAAGTCCCTCCGTCGAATTGACGAAGATCACGCCCTGCTTCGCGACGATCTCTTTGATGTTGGAATACGCAGCTTCGCTGTCGAATTGCGCCTCAACTCCCGCGAGAAACTTGCGCTCCTGTTCTGGAATTCCGAGTCGTTCGAAGGTGCGCTTGATGTCGTCCGGCACTTCGTCCCACGTGCGCTTTGGTTTCTGACCTTGCGAGAGGTAGTAGCGGATTTTGTCGAAGTTGATCGCCTCAAGATCCTTCGTCGCCCAATGCGTCGGCATCGGTTTGTCGAAAAACGTCTTCAACGCTTTTAGCCGAAATTCCAAAATCCACGGCGCCTCCTTCTTCACGGAGCTGATGTAGCGGACCGTGTCTTCGGTCAGACCGGTTCCGGCGTCGAACGCGTAGTCGACTTTGTAGCTGAAATTGCCGGCGGACTGGTCGATGCCTTCCACCGGGTTGGCAGACGTGTCGTCCAAGACCGCCGCTGGGGCGGCATCGAGTTCAGTGAGTGGTTTCATGATCGAAAAGGAGTGAAGCGAGTGAGGAGGGAGAGCGCTGTTTCGAAGCGGGCGCTGAGGCGATTCGGTGTGGCAGGCTCCACTCAGGAGCTGATGAGTTCTTTTTTGACCCAGTCGTAGCCCTTGGCTTCGAGCTCGAGAGCGAGGGATTTGTCGCCGCTCTTGACGATGCGGCCGTCCCACATGACGTGGACGAAATCCGGCACGATGTAATTCAAGAGTCGCTGATAGTGCGTGATCATGACGATCCCGAGCTTGTCACCGCGAAGCGCATTCACGCCTTCGGAAACGATGCGTAAGGCGTCGATGTCCAAGCCGGAGTCAGTTTCATCCATCAATGCGAACGCGGGCTCCAGCATCGCCATCTGGAGGATCTCACAGCGTTTTTTCTCACCGCCGGAGAACCCGTCGTTCACGGCGCGGGAGGTGAATTTGCGATCGATCTTCAAGAGATCCATTTTCGAGTACAGCCGCTTGTAGTAAGCCGTGGCATCGAGTTCTTCACCTTCCGCCAGTCGTGCCTGCAGTGAGGCGCGGAGAAAATTCGCGATCGTCACGCCTGGTATTTCGCTCGGGTACTGGAAGGCGAGGAAGATACCTGCACGTGCTCGTTCATCGGGCTCCAATTGGAGCAGGGACTTGCCGTCGAGCAGCACCTCACCCGACGTGATCGAGTAATCCGGGTGCCCCGCGATGGCCTTCGCGAGCGTGGATTTGCCGGTGCCATTCGGACCCATGATGGCATGGACCTCACCTTGGCGGACGGTGAGCGTCAGGCCTTTGACGATGGGCTTATCGCCGATGGAAACGTGCAGATCTTTGATTTCGAGTTGGCTCATGTGATGAGAAGAAGTGGAAGCGGATAGTGAGAAACGAAATTAGCCGACGGAACGCGCGGCCTTACCGCGGAAAATGATCTCGACCGACGAGGCATCGTAGCCGCTCGGCAAAACCGCGTTCACCTTTTCCAGCAGCACGGCTGGCAGGTCGATGTCGTACGTGGCGCCGGTCTGCTCATCGTGAAAATGGGCGTGCGGCCGCAGGTTCGGGCAGTAACGAGTTGGGCCGCGCTCGAAATTGACGGCGCGGACCAAGTTACATTGCACGAGCGTCTCCAGGCAGTTGTAGACGGTCGCGAGCGAGATGGTCGGCATATCGTGCCGGACCCGCGCGTAGACCTCGTCAGCCGTCGGGTGATCGCGTTTGTTCAGTAAAACGTTGAAGACAACTTCGCGCTGGGGGGTGGAGCGCAGTCCGCTGTCCGCCAATTTGCGGGCGAGCAGGTCGGGTGTCGTGGTTGAGTCAGGGGAAACCATAATGGGAGGGGTTAACAAACTGGAATGGTTCTAAGTTTCAACTGAGAATTAGAACTATTCTAAGTAACCGGCGTCGACGGAACGGCTCACCTCGCCAAGTGGAGGGCTGGAAACGCCTATAACCTGCTGCCTTTCAAGCGCCGGTGACGGAAAGGGGCAACTTTTCGTGCCAGCACCAATGCCAAGGCTCGTAAGTGATCTCGTGCGGGTTCCCAGCAGGGTAGGACAGCCGGAAGCCGAAAGACGTCGCGTGTAGGTTGAGCCAGCGAAACGCATCGGTGCGCTCAAATTCGACTTCAAGCGACGGTGAGCCGTGCGTTGCAATATCGATCGCCCGCCCAGTGTGGTGCTCGCTGAAGCCCGGTGCCGCGTTCACTTGGAGAATCGCGGCAATCGCCATGCCGGCACGGAGTTTGTTGCGGATGATTTCCGTTTGTCGGTCAACGCTCCGGAACCCGGAGACGGCAATGAGTTGAACGCCCTCACCAGCCGCGGTCGTTTGCAGCCGTTTCCACGGGTTGATCATAGCCTCGGCGACATAGATTTCCCGTCCGCTCTTCGTGGAAACGGGCACGAGAGAGCGAGGGTCTGCTTCGACCTGGAACTGTAGCCGGCGGTTCAGCGCGTAATCAGCTGGGACGCCTAGCTCGCGATGGATGGCGGCGATTTCTTGTGGCGTTCGAATCATGATGGCCGCGCTGTCGTTAAATCGCACTCAAGCTCGACGCGATCTTTCATCGTCGCGGAATCGTTTCTCCGTTCCCTTTCCGATTCGCAGGCTCGTCAGCCAAGCAAGACGAGCCACTAAAGTTGTTTCGCTCAGCCACTCGCTCACGAACGAAGCCAATCGCCGGATACGGTAACCGCCGCCGGGTCTGACTTTGCCTCGGCGATTCTTTATCCGCCGTGTTCGGCCAGCCAGCGCTCTGCCTCGATGGCCGCCTGACAGCCCATGCCGGCAGCCGTAATCGCCTGGCGGTAAACGTGGTCAGCGCAATCGCCCGCGACGTAGACGCCCGGGATCTTCGATCTCACTTGTGAGCCGAGGAGCGGCTTGAAATAGCCGCCTTCGTCCACATCGAGCACTTCGGCGAAGGGTCCAGTATTCGGGACGTGACCGATCGCGATGAAAACACCTTTAACCGGCAGAACGGATTCAACCCCCGTCTTCACATCCGCGATGCGCAAACCCGACACTGACGACTGCTCCACCCCTTCAACGGCGAGCGGAACGCTGTTCCACACGGGCTGGATTTTTTCGTGCGACGTGGCCCGGTCGGCCATGATTTTCGATGCACGCAGGGAATCGCGCCGGTGAACGAGGTACACCTTGCTCGCGAATCGGGTGAGAAAAAGCGCTTCCTCGGCGGCACTGTCGCCGCCGCCGATGACCGCCACGTCCATCTTGCGATAGAACGCGCCATCACAGGTGGCGCAGGTGGTCACGCCTTTGCCGCCATACAGTTCCTTTTCGCCCGGAATGCCGGTCATGCGCGGCGAGGCTCCGGTTGCGATGATGACGGTTTTCGCGAGGACCACGCGATCACCGCAGATCAGCTTGCGGGGGATGGAGGAAAAATCGACCGACGTTACGAGTGCCTGTTCGAAGCGAGTACCGAACTTCGTGGCCTGCTCGCGCAGGTTTTGCATCAGTTGGAAACCGTCCACGCCATGCGGGAAACCGGGAAAGTTCTCCACTTCGCTCGTCGTGGTCAGCTGCCCGCCGGGTAACGATCCCTCGAGGACGAGAGGATTGAGATTGGCACGTGCGGTGTAGATTGCGGCGGTCAGACCGGCGCAACCCGTGCCTACGATAACGACGTTTTCGACGGATTGGGACATGAGCGATGAATTCAGGTTCTCGGGTTACCTCAACGGACGACGATCGCACGGGTCGGCAAGCCGGCGGCGTGCTTCAAACGCTGATGCTGAAGCGCGGTGGAGATGATCGTTTTTGAAAACACGAGGTTAGTTCAGTCGCAACATAGCACAGTTGGGAAGGGGAAAGTGGTAACAGAGTAGCGGGGACAGCCGAACGACACCGCTCCGCACACGCCGCGGAACGCAGACACCGATGATCGGTCTGGCTCCGAGTTACTCTTTTTATGTCTCAAATTGAGCCTTCACCAACTGGTGCCGTGTTGTGGCGCGACCCGCCCGATGAAGTTTCTTGGAGCGCGCTAATTCCCCCGGAGCAAGCCGCGGTGCTGAGGGACGGCGCCGAAGCGATCGAATCAACCGGTGCACCGTTCCTCCTCGCAGGAGCGCTGGCACTCGCGACGTACACGGGACACTGGCGCAACACGAAAGACATCGATGTCGTCATCCACTCGAAAGATCGTGAGCTGGTCATTGATGCTGTCCGCCGTGCCGGATTCGAGGACTACCATGACCGGGAGCCGTACGACCGAAGCTGGATTTTCCGCGGGTTCAAAGATGGCGTGCTGTTTGATGTGATTTGGGCGCTGCCCAATCACCGGGTTGGCATTGATGATTTTTGGTTCGAGCGAGGACGCGGTATCGTAATCCAGGGACGAAGCTTCCTCGTCGCGCCGGCCGAAGAAATCATACGCATCAAACTTTACGTGATGCAGCGCGAACGGTGTGACTGGGTCGACGTGCTGAATATCATGGCGGCTTCAGTCGAGTCGATCTCGTGGCCGTGGTTGGTGGATCGAATGGGACGGGATTTGCCGCTGTTGCATGCTGCTCTCGCAATTTTCAACTGGATGTGTCCCGGCCGGGCGCACGCTTTGCCTGCCTGGCTGCGCCAGCAGTTCGCTTTGCCCCGGATCGAGTCGGAGGATTTCAGCCTGACCGAACAGCGTCGGGTGAGACTTTTCGATAGTCGTCCCTGGTTCGCGCCGCACCAACCCGCCGACCAGCCGCTGGAACGGTAACCGTAAGCAAAAGGTCGTATGCAAATTGGAGCGATGAATCATCCGGGCGAGCCGCTCCGCAGCGAGATCGAGTGGATGGCTGCGTTGAAACTCGATTTCATCGATCTGACCCTCGAGCCGCCGGCGGCTGCCACCTGGCAACTCCGTCCGGCGGAAGTAAGCGCATTGCTGCGGGACCACGGCCTCGGGGTGGTGGGGCACACGGCATTCTATCTGCCCATCGCGTCGTCCTTTGAAAGTTTACGCCAGGCGGCCGTCGACGAACTGAAACGCGCCGCCGAATTCTTTTCGAAGATCGGCGCCCGGTGGATGAATGTGCACCCTGATGGGCATGCGCCGTTCATCGAGGAACGGTCGGTGGTGCTGCGTAACATCTCCTCGCTGCGGGAAGTGGTCGAGTTTGCGCAGCCGCTCGGTGTTGGCGTGATGTTGGAAAACGTCCCCGGCCGATTCAACTCGGTCCTCCAGCTCACGCCCATTTTTGATGCCGTGCCTCAACTCGGTCTGCATTTGGATATTGGACACAGCAATCTTGGCGTAGAACGCAACACGGCTCCGGAGCTGATCGCACAATTCGGCCGGCGCCTCGCGCACGTGCATTTGCATGACAATCGTGGTGGTCACGCGGACCTGCATCTCGCGCTCGGCATGGGCCAGCTCGATACGGCGCAGTACCTGCGGAAGTTGCGGGCCAGCGGTTACGACGAAACGATCACGCTCGAGGTGTTTTCCGCGGATCGTCACTACCTTGGCTACAGCCGCGATCAACTGAGGGCGATGTGGGAAAAAGCCGGCGTCGACGAAAACGGGAGCCAGTAACGCCTGCCTCAACGATCCGACTCGCCTTCGCCGCTCTGCGACAAGTGGGATCTGCTCCGATCCTTCCGCGTCCATCCGCGAAATCCGCGGTCGGATCGTTCTTCGAACAGGAGCGCCCGCTCACCAGCCGTACGCGCGTTTGATCCGCAGCGGTTCGTACAAATCGGTCGGAAGCTCGAGAATGAAACGGCTCGGCGTCAGGAGCATTCCACCGGGGCCGGCGCGTGTCGCGACCTTTGGATACGAGAGGTACAGCTCGTTCCTCGCCCGAGTCACTGCGACATAGAACAGCCGCCGCTCTTCCTCCACGTCACCCGCTTCGATCGAGCGCCGCCCGGGAAACTGCCCGTCGGCCAGGCCGATCACGAACACGACATCGTACTCGAGCCCTTTCGCCTGATGCACCGTCGTCAGCTTGATCGCTTCCGTGTCGGACTCGACGTGGCGATCACTCGTTTCGCCGTTCAACAATACAATCTGCGCCAGCATGTCCTGCATTTCGTCAAATCGTTGAGCGAAACCGATCATGGCTTTCAACTCGTCGAGGCGGTCGAGGTAGTCAGCGAAAGCGCCTTTGAGATAATCACCGTACCAGCCATCAATGGCGGTCGCGATCACATCGGAGGGTTTACCCGCCTGCATCGCTTCCGCGACTTGCGCGAGTGACGCACAAAAGTTTTCCCAATCATCGCGGGCGTCCTTCGCCACCTTGCTCTTCACGTCATCGGAAGGAAGGACGTCGATGAAGTTTTTCTGCATCAGCCGCGCGTGGTCGAGGGCCGCCGCGTAAATCTTCTGCGCGCCTTTTTCTCCCACCTTCGGCAGGAGAATCGCGATACGTTGCCAGGCTTGCGCGTCGGAGGGATTGTACACAAAGCGCAGGAGTGCCACGAGATCCCGGATGTGCTGTCGCTCGAAGAACTTCACCCCGCTCGTGATGTGATACGGCAGGCCCGCGCGCGACAGCGCGAGCTGAACTTCGAGCGCGAGAAAGTGGGAGCGATAAAGGATGGCGATCTCATTGAGCGACACACCGTCGTCTTCGACAAGGGCACGGATGCGTTTCAGGATGAACTCGGCTTGCTCACGATCGTCCATCGTCTGGACGACAAATGGTTTTTGCGCATGCCCGCGCGCCGCCCGCAGTTCCTTGTCAAAGTGCCGGCCTTTCGGTTGCGCGAGCAGCACGCCGTTGGCGAGATTGAGGATCTCCGGCGTCGACCGGTAGTTCGTCTCAATGCGATGAATGACCGTGCCCGGATGGCGATCCGGATACGTCATGATATTATCGAAGTTCGCGCCGCGCCACGAGTAGATGCATTGCGCATCGTCGCCCACCGCCATGACGCAGTGATGCGACGCCAGCCGGTCGACGATCTGCGATTGGATCGTGTTGGTGTCCTGGTACTCATCCACCAACACATGACGGAAGCGGTGCGCGAAATACTGCGCCACTTCGGGGGCATCGGTGAGCAATTTCAGCCAGAGTTCCAGTAGGTCATCGTAATCGACGACGTTCTGCTCCCGTTTCCGCTTCGCGTAGGCCGTGGCGAATGGCGGAAAGCGGTGAACGATCTCATCGTACTGCGGGAAATTTTTCTTCACCGTTTCGGCGAGGGTCAGCTGTGTATTCCGGGCGAGGGAGAGAACGTTGAAGAGCGGGCCGGGCCGTGGATTGGTTTTGTCCTTAAAGAAGACTTTGTCCTCCGCCTCGACCGTTTGCTTCAGGAGTGATTCTGATTCGTCGGCGTCGAGGATCGTGAAGTTGCGCGGCAGCCCGATGGCTTCGCCGTAGATGCGGAGCGCGCGATGGCCGAGCGAGTGAAACGTGCCGCCCCAAAAACGCTGAGGTTCAACGCCCGTGAGATCCTGGACGCGATGCAGCATCTCCTTGGCAGCCTTGTTCGTGAACGTGAGCAGGAGAATCTCTCCCGGTTTCACGCCGCGCGAGAGCAGGTACGCCACGCGATAGGTGAGCGTCCGCGTTTTTCCCGAACCTGCACCGGCTAACACGAGGAGCGGACCCGGCTCTGCGGTGACCGCAGCGTACTGTTCATCGTTCAGTTGACCCCGGAAATCGATCGGCGGGATCTCAGCAGACGGGCGTGATTCGAGAGAAAATTCCATCAAAGGCGCCAATGGCCGCAAAGAAGCGGACGAGGAGCAAAGGAAAAACCAGTGGAGTTTTTGCGCACTCGCTGCACTGACCGCGAATCGTGATCGCTGAAAGTGCGATTCTACGTCCGCCGCGCGGTCGGCTTCTTGTGTAAAGTCGATTCAACGGCCTCGCACGCTGGAAGCTATACGTTGTAGCACGCCCCCGCGACGCCGCGGTCGTTCCGCCGAAGCCGGCGGAAGGGCCGGCCGCCAGCCCCGGTAGTGCGTGCGGTCCAGCTGATCGAAGTACAGATCGCGCCACGGATGCTCGTTGTCGCTGTGCCACGGTTTCGTGTTGGTCGAATAGTGAACAATGTACGGTCCCGAGCGCGCGCGGCGCAGCTCCAGCCAAGGCACCCGGAGGAAGCTGGCAGAGTGTTTGAAAAATTTGAACTGCTGATTCCACCGCAGATCCAATCGTTTCCACGCGCCGGCTAAAATGTGGTTGATCGCGTCCTGATCGGCGCACAGCAGCTCGTCCGCGGCCTCGATGGCAAATTCCAGAGCGCGCTGATGGATCCGCTGTTTCCGCCATTGGTTCAGGTCCATCACCAACACACCCGCGTTGAAATAGTCGGCTTCACGCTTCAACCCCATCTGTCGATAATTGAGCGCCCGTGGATTGAAAACGGCGGCGGTGCTGAGCCCTTCCAAGTCAACCGCCCACAGATCCTCAATCGGATGGCGGACGATGACATCGCTGTCTAAATAGATCACTTTTGCGACCTCTTCGGGGAGCAGCTGCGGCATCATCAGCCGGTAATACGTCGCTTCCGTGAAGTGTTCGCCGAGCGGCATGCGTTCGACGGCGGCGTCCGCCATCGGGCTTCGAGTCTCGAGGATGGCGCCAAATTTCTCGATCAGCGTCCGCAGCGGCGCCAAGGCCGCTGCATCCAGACTCTTCGTCACCAGCCAAAAGCGGAGTTGAGCGGGTTTCCGCGCGGACGTGAGCACCGAAGAAATCGCGATGGTCAGCGGTTGCAGGTAGCCGGCATCGCAACCAAATGCTATTTCCACGAGCGGAGGAAGAAAGGCTGGGCGAGCGATATCCATTCTAGATCAGAAAGTGGTCGCGCGAGCGGGCCGTCATCAGTTCAACCACTCGCCGAATTTTGGTGAAAGCGAGGTGCCGCACTCATCATGCGTAGTGGCGCGAGATCTTCCGGATAAGTCACCTTCACATTTTGTGAAAATCCTTCCAGCAGCCGGACCCGATGGCGGGCGCGGGCCATCAGCGCGATGGTGCTTTCCTCGTCCCAGCCATGTTCCTCAGCGAGCGTGTAGGCCCGCTGCAACGCGCTGCGAAGATAGGCGTGCGGCGTCTGGACGGACACGACGTCAGAGCGCCGGAGGCTTTCCTGTAGTTCGCCGTCTTTGATCAGCGCGAGCCCATCGCGGACCGGGAGCGGGGTAAATAAGGCGACCGCGCTGTAGCGACGGACGGCGGTGAGCAGGTGGCGGAATGTTTCCGGCTCCACCCAAGGTCGCGCGACTTCGTGCACCAGAACATATTCGGTCTGCGCCTCGTCGAGCAACCGCCGGAGGGATTCCTGCCGCGACGCTCCGCCCGATTTGCAGATGATCGAACACTCCGCCTTGAACGGGGCGCACTGTTCTTCGGACCACGCGACATCCTCCGGTCGAACGCCCACTACGATGTGCCCGGCGAATGCCGCCACGAGCGAACTGGCGTGCTGCAGCAGCGAACCGCCTTTGTATTCGAGCGTCGCCTTCGCGATTCCACCGAGTCGCGTGCCACTGCCGGCAGCGAGGATCAGCGTGTGACGTCAGGCCGATCGAAGCAATCGTTTGAAGGCTCGTGAGACATTTCGAAGATGAGGAAGAACGGTGTGGACCGCGCGTCCCACGGGACTCGCGGCGAGAAGTTGAGCTTCGGAAGCCACTTGCGGAAGGAGTTGATCGACGTGCTCGGCGAGGCGTTCGCCGCTGCGTCCATCGACCAAGTTACCGAAAAGTCGCTCGCGATAAACGGCCCGCTGAGCGGCCCGCTCCTCGGGGTGGTCGAGGGCGTTTGCAATGGCACCAGGCAACGCCGCCACCTCGCTGACCGCTTCACCCATATCACGCCACGCCCACTCCAACCCTTTCGGATCGAAGTGCAGCGACGTGATTCGCTCCGGGTTATCAATCAACACGAGCGGCCGGTTGAGCGCGAGAAACTCGAGCTGCACGCTCGACGCATCCGTCACCAGGACATCGGCCGCCTTGAGCCAAGGCATGACGTCTTCACCGCGGTTTTCGAACAACAGCGTGTCGTCCCGACCGTGACAAATTTCCCGCAACGTCTGCATCCACAGCGCCAGCAGAGGGTCCTGACCTTCTTGAACCAACGGATGCGGTTTTATCACCACAAAGGTGTCTGAACGCCCTCCGTGCAGCAGCTCCACGGCGCGGCGTTCCAAGAGGGGGAGCGAGGAAAGTCCATGATGCCACGTGGGCGCACATTGCGTCGAGCCGGTATCTGGGCCGGCCGCGTCGCGGAGAACAGGTTGTCCATCTGGATGTAGCCCGTGATCCAGTAGTCGCGGCGCGGCTGAATTCCCAACGCGATGAATTCGTCCCGGACAAACTCGCTCGTCACCCAGACATAATCGGCGGCGCGAAACGAGCGGGCGGGGATGCCTTTATTCGCAAGGCCATGACGCGTATGCACAAACCGGGAGAAGGGGAGGTGCGCGCGCAGGAGCAGGTAGGTGAACACGAATGGGAACGGGTGAAGTTTATGATCGAAGCAATTCACTGGATGCGCGAATCGATTCATCAAGCGCGCCTGCTCGGACCTGCATTCGTGTCTCTTCGTGTCCATTCGTGGTTTTCACGGTATTAGTCTGGCTAGGCAGCGATCTGCCCGCCGCGCCTCAGCGTGGTCGCCAGCGCATCATCCGGTGAGTCGCGGTTTCCTGGTAAGGGCTAAAGCCAAGCCGAGAATACAGTCTGAACGCCGCCGTATTGACCCTGAGGACTTGTAACCGCACCGGAAGGTTCAGCGACTGTGCCGTCTCCAGCACATTGAGCAGCACTGCCGTCCCCAATCCGCGATTCTGGTAACTCGGATGAACTTGCAGATTGGCCAGAAACAATTCCGCAGGCTCTTTCTCGATATTCAACAGGCCGGCTGGTTGTTCATCCACCATGATGATCTGAACGGTTTCAGAGCTGAAATTCTTCCGGAAAAACGCCTCCTGCGTTTCGTTGTCCCACGTGCCCCACGTTTCCTCGACGTAGGGCCGCATGGTCACTCGCTTCAATTCCCAGAGCCACGTGTAGTCCGCCGCCGTCGCCGGCCGGATCGTAAAGAGAAGATCGCTCACGCCCCCTCGATTCATGCCTCACCTGTACGTGCGTGCGCCGTTACAGCAACACGAGATCGTTTCGATGGACGACTTCGAGCCGCTTCCGATTGGGATGTTGCCGCGCGACTTCGTCCCCTTTTTTTCCGGAGAGCGCCGGGATTTCCTCGCTCGAATAACCCGTTTTCCCGCGCGCAAAAACCGCATCGTCCGGACCGGCAATGTTGACGATATCGCCCGCGTCGAAGTCGCCTTTGGAACCGGTCACTCCGACCGCGAGCAGACTACGGCCCTGATCCCGGAGAACGGGAACGGCGCACTCGTTGACGAAGACGGTGCCGGCCGGGCGCTGGAAATAGGCGAGCCAGCGTTTCTTTGCTTCAAGCGGAAGTCCGTTCGGTACAAAGAACGTTCCGGGACCACGCCCCGCAAGCAATCGTGCGAGCACTTCCGGTTCGGCGCCACTCGCGATAAAAACACCGCAACCCGAGCGCGTGGCGAGCTTGGCGGCGGAGATTTTGCTGATCATTCCACCCGTCGCCGTTTCGCTGGTGGTACCTCCGGCCATGGCTTCGATTTCGGGGGTGATGCGCTCGACGACGGGAATAATTTCCTGTGAGCCTTTCATATCGATCAAGCCAGGCGCGGTGGAAAGTATGATCAGGTACTGCGCTTCCACGAGGCTCGCCACCATGGCCGAGAGCGTATCGTTGTCGCCGAACTTGATTTCAGCCGCGCTCACCGTGTCGTTTTCGTTGATGACCGGAATCGTGCCGTAGCTGATCAGCTGCCGCAGCGTTTCTTTCACCGCGAGGTAGCGCGCCCGGCCGCGCAAGTCATCATGGGTCAGCAGAACTTGAGCGACCGTGAGTCGATGCGGAGCGAAACCCGATTGCCACGTCTGCATGAGCAGACTCTGGCCGATCGCCGCGCACGCCTGCTTTTTCGAAACGTCCTTCGGCCGCTTCGTGAGCTGAAGCGCGCCCATGCCCAGGCCGACCGCGCCGGAACTCACAATGATGATTTCCATCCCGCGGGCGCGCAGGGCCGCGACCTCCGCGCAAACCGCCGCGATCCGCGCCGTGTTCAACTCGCCGATACCGGACGTGAGCACGCCCGTGCCGAGTTTTACCACGACGCGCCTGGCAGTTGGAATTTTGAGCAGCTGGGACACAGAAACGCAGCTTGCGCAACGAACCGCGATCACCGCGGAACGTCACGTGGAGCGGACGCGGGTTAAACCGTGAGCAGATCCTTCTCCTTGTGCGCGAGATGATCGTTGATGCTTTTGATCGCAGCATCCGTAGCCGTCTGAATGTCTTTTTCCAGCCGCTTCATTTCATCTTCCGGCAGCTTGGCTTTCTTGGCCGACTCGATCGCATCGCGGCGCACGTTGCGCACCTGCACTCGACCGTGCTCCGCGAGCTGTTGCGCCGTCTTCACAAACTGCTGGCGACGTTCACGACTCATTTCCGGGAGCGGAATGCGGATCACTTTCCCGTCTGGAACGGGATTAAATCCGAGATTGGCTTCCTGGATACCTTTGATGATCGATTTGATCAGGCTGACGTCCCACGGCTGAATCTGAATGAGCCGGGCATCCGGTGTGGAAATCGCGGCGTTCTGTTTCAGGGGCGTATGGGCGCCGTACGCCTCAATCATCACGTTTTCGACCATGGTCGGACTCGCCTTGCCGGTGTGGATCGCGCTGAATTCGTGCAGCGTGTGATCAACGGCTTTTCTCATTTTGGTCTGGGCGTCATTGACGATGGTAGAGCTCATGAAGGAAAGGGAACGAGGGAGGGGGACTCAGGACAGTAAGACAGGTGAGGGGAGGACGCGACAGACGAGTCTGTGCGCGGTCGCGTGGTGCCGGATCAGTTCGTCACCAGCGTGCCGATTTTTTCGCCCAAGACCGCTTTGCGGATCGCATGTTCGTCGCCCAAGTCGAAGACGAGGATGGGCACATTGTTGTCCAGGCAGAGCGAGAAGGCCGTTGAATCCATCACATTCAGGCGTTGGCGCAACGCGTCGACGAACGTGATCTGGTCATAGCGTACCGCATCTGGGTATTTCTTCGGATCCTTGTCGTAAACGCCGTCCACTTTGGTGGCCTTCATGATGATGTCGGCGTGCATCTCCGAGGCGCGCAGCGCAGCCGTGGTGTCCGTGGTGAAATAGGGGTTGCCCGTACCGGCGACGAAAATGACCACGCGTCCCTTTTCCAGATGCCGCATCGCGCGCCGGAGGATGAACGGCTCGGCGATCTGATTCATCGGAATCGCGCTTTGAACCCGGGTGCGCACACCGAGTTTTTCGAGACAGTCCATCAACGCCAGGCCGTTGATCACGGTCGCCAGCATTCCCATGTAATCGCCGGTCGTTCGGTCCACGCCTCGTTGCGTTCCATTCAGACCGCGGAAGATGTTCCCGCCGCCGATGATCACACAAATCTCGACGCCCAACTCGTGGATCTCCTTCACCTGCCGACAGATCTTTTCGAGGGTAACAGCGTCAATCGGGTCTCCGGACTTCCCGCCACGCAATACTTCACCGCTCAATTTGAGAACGATGCGCTTGTATTTGACCCGGGCATCGATGGCCGCCTTTTCGTGCATGAAGGACAGGAAACGACACGGCAATTTACGCGTCAATCTCCAGATGACGGATGACGTTAGGCACGCTGCGCGTTTTATTTCTGACGCTGCGCGGGGCCGACGGCTTTGACCGGGCCGGAAGCTCGCCCATCCAGCTGGATGCCGACCGTGGATTCGGGTCGCTTCCGCCTGACGTCTTCGCGGTTTTGTCGGACCACCGAACTATTTGATGCCGGTTCGGATGTCGGTGTTGACGATGTGACGTTGGAAAAAGCGAAACAGGGCCAGGACGGGCAGCGTGGCGATGACTGCACACGCCAGGATCTGGCCCCACTGGACGGGCGGCTGGGTGAATAGATTCGCGAGGCTGAGCTGAATGGTGCGGGTTTCAGCGCGGGTGCTGATCATGAGCGGCCAGAGAAAATCGCCCCAATGCGCCAGCAGATCCAACAAGACCACGGTGGCGAGCGCCGGCCGGATGGAAGGCAACGCGAGCTGCCAGAACTGTCGCCACGTTCCAGCCCCATCGATCGCCGCCGCTTCCTCGAGCTCGATCGGCAAACTGAGAAAATGCTGGCGAAGGAAATAGATGTTAAACGCCTTGGCGAAAAACGGCACCGTCAGACCCGCCATGGCGTGCGTGAAACCGCCGGTCAGGCCGAGGTCGCGGGCCGTGAAAAACATCGGCACGGCCAGCACCTCGACGGGAAGGATGATCATGACCACAATGAGCGCGAACAGCGGATCCCGTCCGCGAAACTCCAGCCGGGCAAACGCGAACGCCGCCATCGCGTTCACCAACAGTCCGACGCCCGCGATGAGGGCGACTTGCAGCAATGAATTCATCAACGCCCGGCCAAGCGCCGCGCGTCGCCAGCCCTCAACGTAGTTTTCAATCGTCCAGCCGCTGCGCGAAAACCATTCGCCGAATCCGTGGTGGAAGATTTGCGCCTCCTCGCGAAACGACGCGCCTAACATCCAAAGCAGGGGCGCTAAAAACACCGCAGCCGTCAGCAGACTCAAAACCCACGCCATGGCCGGCCGGCGAATCATGTTCGTTCCTCCGTCGACCAGCGGCGTTGCAACAGAGTGAGCGCTGCCACCAGGCCTAAAAAGAGCATGGCGATTGCGCAGGCTCGGCCGAGATCCTGGGACACGAACGTGTTTTCGTAGATCAGCTGGATCAGCGAGCGGGTTCGATTGCCGGGCCCACCGCGCGTCATCAGGTACGGTTGAACGAAAAGACGAGCCGCGAGGATCGTCGTCACCGTGATCACGAAGATGATCGTGTTGCGCATGGCAGGGATCACGACGTGGACCACGCGCTGAAACGCGTTCGCGCCATCAATCCGTGACGCTTCGAGCAGCACGCGCGGCACTCCTTGCAGGCCCGCAACGAAAACCATCATCTGAAGTCCGAGGCCCTGCCACACGGACATGAACGCGATCGCGGGCAGCGCGAGAGGGGGATCACTCAGCCAGGCCTGAGGCGGAATGCCGAGCCAGCGGACCGCAACGTTGATGAGCCCGTTCTCGCTGCCCTGCACCGGCTGATAGAGCATTGTCCATAGCACCGCGAGCACCGGCATTGACACCACCACCGGCACGAAGAAGACCGCACGCAGCCATCGCCACGGGTGCTCAGGTCGGTTGACCCACAAGGCCAGCACGAAGGCGACCGCACTTTGCACCGGCACAACCATCAGCGCAAAGAGAGCTGTGTTGCCGAACGCGCGACGAAACTGCGGATCGGTGAGAACGTCGGCGTAGTTGCTCACGCCTGTCCAGTGGCTATCGTTCGGGGCGAGCAGGTCCGCGTTGGTAAAGCTCCAAATCGCGGCCCGCAGGAGTGGCCAGGCAACGAACACGCCGAGGAGGATGAGGGCAGGTGCGAGGAACGCCCAGGCCACTCTGCGGGAATGTCGGATCGTGGTCGTCACGGTGTGTCCACCCTTCAATTACGGCGATCAATGACGCGCTGGATTTCACGCTCGGCTTCTTGCAGCCGCCGTTCCACATCGGCGCCACGGGCGATATCCCGCAGCGCGGCCGCGAAGCGTTGCGTCAGGGTGGCGTAGTAGGGGGTCCGGGGCCGCGGTCGCGCGCTGCGTTCCAGCTGGTCGCGAAACAAGGCGTACGGCGCATGCGCGTACTCCGCAAAAAAGGCGAACGCCGAGCGGCGCGCCGGGATCGCACCATTTGCCCGGACGATGGGCACTATGCCATGCTCCGAATCGGTGACCCACTGCAGCCAGAGCGCGGCCAGTTCCGGATGCTTGCTTTGACGCGCGATCCCCCAGCACCAGCTGCCACAGGGCGCGAACGATTTGTCGCCCATCCGTGGCAGCGGCAGGACGCCGAGCTTGTCTCCCAAGTCGGTCACGTGGGGGCGCGCCATCCAATGGCCGCTCCAGTCCATGGCCGACCTTCCGTGGCCAAACGGGTCAGGGTCAACCGGGTCGGTGGCCGCAAATTCCAATCGGAACAACTGCTGCCACGCCGTGAGCGTGCGCACGTTCTCCGGTGAGGCGAGAACGCCGGACACGCGTTTGCCGTCGGTCGAAATCAGCCGGCCTTCGCCCGACCAGACCAGCGGACTGAACGCATAGGTGAACCACTCGTCCGCCGATTCGTTCATGTGGAGCGCGACGGGTTCGATCCCTTGATGCCGCACCTTCGCGCACGCCGAGAGGAATTCCGGCCATGACCACGATTGGCCGGTTGCCGGCGTCGTCACGCCTGCCGCGTTGAAGACGTCGCGGTTGAAATAGAGCACGACGGCCGACTCGAATGCACCCAAGGCATACAGTCGGCCATCGATCGTCCCCTGCTCGAGCACGGTGGGCAAAAAATCTTCCAGCTCGGCCGAAGTGAACCAGGCGTTGAGCGGATAGAGCAGCTTCGCGTCGACGAGTCGCGCCACCAGGGGCCCGTCCAGATCGAAAGCGTCGGGCAGATCGCGCGCAGCGGCCGCGATGGCGATATTCTAGGTGTACTGAAAATCGGGAAAAAACGTGAGGTCCACCTGCACGTTGCGATCGCGGTGCGCCGTGTTGAAGTCGCGCGCGATCTTGATCATGGCATCGTTCTCAGCCGCCTGTCCCTGATGGCACCAGACTCGCAGCGCAAAGGGTTCATTCCCACTCTTCCCCGCTCCGATGGACGCGAACACCAGCAGCACGGCGACGAGAAAGAAACTCGTCGACCATCGAGGCCTATGGCGGGAAAGAGGGACCAGCTTCGACATAGAGTGGCCCGACGCGCCGGACCGATCAGTCCAGACCCGGGTTCATTCCTTCGGTTCTGGAGGCTTCACAGAAGGGGATGGCGCCAGCCCGGGTATGCAGTATCCGGCTTTCTCGGGTATACCGGATGGCATGTTCGCGCCACTGGGAGGTTTGCCGCTGATATCGGCTTCATCATCCCATCGGCCTAAGGCCTTGGGACCCGACCCACTACCGCCCACCGTCCTCTGAGCTAGGTTGATGCCCGCAGCGTATTCGGAATTTCAATTTCGATTCGCCCCACTCAACCCAACCCATCAACGGAGTGCTCGATTACGTTGGCGGCATCCTCCTCATCTTCGCTCCGCGAATCTTTGGTTTCGGTAACGGCGGCGCGGAGGCGCGCATCCCGGTGATTCTCGGCCTCATGGCCCTGATCTACAGTCTACTCACGCGCTACGAGCTTGGACTGATCAAAGTGATTCCGTTCCGGAGTCATCTGACTTTGGACTTCCTTAGCGGTGTGTTTCTGGCGGTCGCGCCATGGGTGTTCGGGTTTGGCGACCGAGTTTGGGCGCCCCATTTGGTTCTGGGGCTGTTCGAAATCGGCGCCGCGTTGATGACCAAGGTTCCGGCGATCGATCCGGTGCCGACTGCCGCCCGCAGCGCTACATTGTAACACAACCGAATTCTTCGGCTCCTTCACGTCTCAAGCGATTCGCTAGCTTGCGGCCGGCTCAAACGGGACCGAAGTTTCGGGCTCAACCGCGTCCATAAGTTGGGCCGCGAGCGAATCGAGCAGCTCACGCTCCTTGTCGCCGAATGTTCGCGGCTGCGTGTCGAGGATGCAGAGGTTGCCCACGTGATGACCATTGCGCAGCCGGAGTGGGGTGCTCGCGAAGAACCTCACCCCGCGTTTTTCGAGCAACGGATTCTGCGAGTAACGTTCGTCCTTCTCCACATCGTCCACCACGACTGGATGGTCTGAAACGAGCACGGATTCGTACAGCGAACTCTCCGCCGCTGACACGACGGTACCGCTGGCCGGCGAGGCCCGCCAGAAATCGCGGTCGGTTTCGATGACGGAAACAAGTGAGATCGGCACATTGAAGGCTCGCGCCAGCTCGCGTGTCACCGTGTCGGTGGCCTCCTCGGGCTTCGCGGCCGCGAGCTTCAGCTCGGTCCGTTCTGCCGCTTGCGTGCTCTCGGTTTCCTTACTTGGAACATTCACCTCCGACGGGCCCGCGATCAAATTCTTCAACTGCACCACGGCTTCACTCAATCGGCTGACGATGCCATCGACACCCGCCGGATCCAACCGGCGTTTCAGCGCTTCGTGTTTGGCTTCCGAACTCCAAACGCCGACGAGGACCTTCGCCGAGGGATTCTCGTGCTTGATCCGGCGGCAGGCGCGACCGGCACCACTCAGCGTGGAAGGCGGCAGCGCCGAGATGAAGACGGTGACGTTCTGCGGCTTAAGTTCTTCGCGGTACATCTCCGGCTGTGAGGTAGTCGAGACAACGTGAGTCTCGATACTATGCTCCTGCAACAGATGGCTGAGCATCAAGGCCACGAGTTCGTCCGCTTCGTCCCGGGCGGGAATACCGACAATCCGCGTGATCTGAGCCGGGCTCTTCGATTCGGTCTTTGCGGCGGCTTTCTTCTTCGCAGCGTCGGTGCGCTCGGTGAGTTCCTCGACCAGCTCGCGACCGGACTCGAAAATGAATTTCTGTCGTACTTCCGCCAATACGCCGTTGTGACGGTCGACTTCCGACATCAGCAGAGCCGGCACAAAGACGTCGTCGTAAAACGCCGCCAGAGTGTGCTGTTCGACGTACTCGGAGGCGACGTCAAACATGTCCTCCTGGTTCATCGAGAGCATGGACTGGTAAAAGCGGGCCGAAGGCTGCAGCGGCGGTTCGCTGCCGAGGAGCACGCTGAGAAATTTCAGGCCAGATACGTATTGGCCGAGCACGAGCAGGCAGACGGTGAGTGGGGTCGAAAGAAAAAGGCCCGGCAGGCCCCAGACCCATGTCCAGAAGACCGCGGCGACCAGGAGTGCCAGCGTGGAGATGCCTGTGCTGGTCCCATAAACCAGAACCTCGATAACGTTGCTCGTCACCAATTCAGCGGCGACGAACAGCGCCCCCGTCCACCATAGCATGGCCCAACCTGGGTCGACCGCGACTGAGAGCACCAACGGAAAACTCGCGGCGATCATTGGACCAAGAAAAGGGATAAATCTCAGCAGCGTGGAGAGCAGGCCCCACAGCGGTGCATGCGGAATGCCGATGGCCCAAAGTCCCAGCCCAATCACAATGCCGAAGCAGGTGTTCACCAACAATTGCGCCAGCAGGTAACTCGACACCCGTTGAGCGGCATCATCGACGGCTTCGGTCGCGATATTGAGCTGACCTCCACTGACGACGCGGATGAGGCGATTGCGCAGATCCTGGGTTTGGAACAGTATCGCTATGACAAAAACCACGACGATGCCGGCCGTGCCCAAGGGTTTGACCAAATGCCCGAGGATATCGCGCGCGAGATCGAACGAGCTGCGCGTCGTGCTTTTGACTTCGACCGGCACCGGGAGCGGAGCGCCTGCTGCCGTCGGCGGCGTAACGGGTGCCGCCTTTCCTTGCAGGTCCGTCCACATCTGCTCGATGGTATTCAAGGACCGGGAAAGCGTCCCCGACGCTACAGGATGTTGAAAAACACTGATCTTCTGGTGGAGATTCTTCTCGTAGCCGGGAAGTTCACCGACCAACGAAACGGCCTGCATCGCGATCTGCCAGGTGGCAACGCCGATGACGAGAAAGGCCAGCCCTGCGGTCGCGATGATGGCAACGCTCCGTGGCAACTTAAGCCGCATCAACCGGACGACGATTGGCGACAGCAGAAAAGCCAGGAGGAATGACAGCGCGATCGGGATAATTACCTCTTCCGCAAGTCGCAACGCCGCGATCACGAGAACGACACTCGCGAACGTAACGAAACGCGCGATCGAATTGGAAGGCTTGGCGACAGACATGGAGCGGGGAGGAGGGGTTGGGTGAAGGGACGAGAACGCTGACCTAGGCCCATGGGCCGTGTTCCTCTGCGGTGACCGATCCGGCCCTCGATCGCACGACAATTGGCGGTGCCACCATGCCATGCCGAAGAATCTGGGCGGCCGACGCTTGGAAAGAGGCCTTCAAGTCCAGCGATTTGCAACGAGTTCTCGGGCGAGCCGAGCCAAGAGCGCGCAGATTTTCAGGAAGACCCAAAGGCAGGCGGGGGACACCCGGTACGAAGGCCTATCCGACGCGCCCGTTACGACTTTGGGTCTCGCCCGGCGCGCAACGCGAACCACAGCGGCAATCGCGTGTCAATCTGGATACACCTTCCACCTTACCGACCATGAATCCCCTCTCCATCCTCGTCGTTGACGATCACCCCATCATGAGAGAAGTGGTCTGCCAAATCCTCGAAGACGCGGGGCATTTCGTTCGCGAAGCGAGCGAGGGCCGCGAGGCACTTCGCAAGCTGTCGTGTGCTCGATTCGACCTCGTTGTGACCGACATCGTGATGCCGCAAATGGATGGGATTGAGCTCATCGGCGAGTTGAAGCGCCGTTACCCGGACATTCGAATTATCGCCATGTCAGGCGGCAGCGAACGTTTCCCGATGAAGGATGGACTCGCGATTGCTCGTCGCTTGGGAGCCGGCGCGACGCTCAACAAACCGTTTGCCGCCGATCAGTTGCTCGATGCTGTCGGCTTTCTTTGTCCAGCCGACTTGCTGGCAATGTAGCCCCGACGGGTCGGTGAGGTTTGCGGATCGGGCGGGCCTTTAGCCCGTCGAGCTCCAGAAAGTCTCAGGTCTTTTTCTTACTGCTCTTCGCGAACGAGGGCAGCAGAGGATCCAACTGCACCCACGGCAGTTTATCTTCCGTCCAGATGTCCTTCATCGGCGGAAAGTCCCGCGGATTGTCGAGCGACGCAATCGTCAGATCGATGACTTCCGTTCCCGGTGTGTCTTCAAAAAACAGCGGCGTGCAGCAGCAGCTCGCGAACGAGCGCACCCGACCTGCCACCGGAACCTTGCGCACTTCTCCGCTCGTTATTTTTAGCGCCGACGTGCGGACCGAACCCCACGTGACAAACGCTGCCGCTGAACCGCGACGACAATCGATGCAGTGACAATTTCCCACATCGAAGGGCTCTGTTGTCAGCGTGAACCTTGTCTCTCCGCAGAGGCATCCACCCAGGATTTCCATGCCGAAACGTTTGTTTGTCGCTCAATCTGTGCCGAGACTTTTCTCCGGGCTAATTCCAGAGCTGATCACTCGGGCAAACCTTGATCGGAGACTTGAAAGCAGCGTTGGCCAGCGTGCGGTTGTGGTGCCGCCGAATCAATTCGGCACTCAGGTCCGGCTTGTCCTGCGTGGTGTGCGCATCGCTGGCCAAAGTCACTTCATACCCGAGCGACGCGGCTCGGCGCACCGTGGTATCGATGCAAAACTCGGTCGCGTAACCGCAGATGGTCAGGTGATCGATCGCAGCGTCGCGCAAAATCGATTCCAACGTCGTCTCAAGAAACGAATCCACCGTGGTCTTCCGAACGTGCAGGTCGCCCGGCTGAACGTGTAGCCGCGGATCCGTCTGCCAGCCGGCCGAGTTGTATTCCAGTTCCGAACTCGGCTCTTCGTGATGAACGACGATGACCTTTAGCCCGCGAGCGCGCGCTCGGCCGGCCAGCGCGTTAATGCGTTCTATCACGACGTCCGCGTCCGCCGGAGTTGGCGACTCGGCAAAGAGCGCGGTTTGTACGTCGATGATAAGGAGGCACGATTTCATTGAATCAACGGGCCGGCGACGAGTGAGCTCGGTCGGATTGCGCGTTGCTCAAACCGCGAGAGAGACGAAAACATCTTTCTATTTATTTGTCCTGATCGCCATCGGTTCTTGCCTTGGCGTCGCCCGGTAAAGGCGCGCGGAGGGTCTTGATGTAGAGCACGAGTGATTCGAGTTCAGCCTCGCTCACGACGCCACGATAACTCGGCATTTCTGCCGGCGTGGTCGTCACTCGTTTTTTCATGGGATCAAGAATCTTGGCGCGAAGGTACAGCTCATCGGCGGTCTCGCTGGTGCCATCCACGAACGTGCGCCGGGAACCGTACAAGCGTTTCCAGGTCGGCCCGACTTTCCCATCGGTCGTGCCGTCCGTTGAATGACATGCTGCGCAGCCGAGATTTTCGGCCAGCTTCTTGCCGAGCTCGGGCGAGGGGAGTTCTTCCTGACGTTGCGTCACGACCACCACGCTCTTGCTCAAGTCAACCTGCCCAAATCCGGCTGCCGCGAGATCCATCGGATGCGGCTGATGAATGGTGAAATAAACGACCGAGCCGGTCGTCGCGCCACTCGCGAGGCGAAACTCATGGCGCACCTCCAGCTGATCGGCGGGCGCAAGATGGGGCAGGTGAACGAACACCGACTTGCGATCGGCGGAGGCGACGATTTGACCGACCCCGATCGCTGTCGTACCGGGTGCTCCCTCCAGCGTATAACGGCCGCTGCCATACTCGGCACTGCGCACGTAGTTCCACGCGCGAACGACGATGTTTTTCGCCGTAAGCGACGCTGGATCGACCGGCTCGGCGAATTCGAGAACGACGCCTTCACTGGTAGAGCGAGCCCTGATCGCAGTCACCACCGGGGTTGAACCAACCCGAAGGCGCGCCAAGCCCCATTGTGTGGCCGTTCGAGTCCCCCAAATCTGAAACCCCGCCACGTAGACCGCGTCGCCGCGCGGATGCATGCGCGCATGCAAAAGTGGGAAATCGGTTTTCAAATCGAGCGGGATCGCCGCGCCTTGAGGGACGGCAGCGTCAAGATCAGGTGAGATGATGAACATCCGACCCGTGCCGTAAGAGAGATGAAGCAGCGCGCCATTCCATGGCCCCATACCCGCTCCCATGATCCACGACTCGGAGCTCGATGAGGTATCCTGTTCGTGCGGAATCCACACCAGCGGCGGCGTCAATTTGGTCGGATGCAGTTCCAAAAATCCGAACGAGTCGCCGTCCCGGATCACGTACGAAACGGACGAAGGAATAAAATGTCCCTGTTGATCGGTCCCGGTCACCACGCCGGTTTTTGGATGCACCGCGACAAAGGGCTCGCGCGCCGCGCGGGCAAACACATGCGAGGAGCGACCGTCCGGTGAAATTTTCAAAATCGCGCCCGAATGCGGCGTGCCCGTGCCACCCGACTTGATACCACTTTGGTTGACGATTCCGCCTTGGGTGACGTAGGTCGAGCCGTCCGGACCGACTGCCATGTCGAGGGGAAAGGATCGCGACGTCTGACTTTGGATCAGCTGATCATTGAAATTCTCGTACCAATCGGCTTCCCCATTGGTATCACGATCATGGAGTCGAACAATCCCATTTTTGGTTGCGACCTGGATCAGCTGAATGGGGGCCGCAATGGCCAGCGGCTCGCTCAAACCTGAGGCGAAGCGTCGCCAGGTCAGTTTCTTCAATGCCTCGTCTGCGAACCCGCTGACGATCCATACATCACCATCATACGTGACGACGGCTGCACGGTCATCGTCGAGGAAGGCGAGATCCGCCGCGCGCACGCGGCGCCGCCATGGATTTTCCTCTGGGACGGCAATGCGATCGAACAGCAATCCGTTTTCGGAAATCGTTCCAAGTTGGGCCGGTGCGGTCGCCGACCCTGACCAACGCAACGTATGCACGGCGGCAGGAACGGAAGGGGTGGGCGCAGCCGCTGCCGAGGTCGAAGTCCCGGCGCTTGAACTGCTGAAGTTGAATCCGATGCTCACGCGTTGCGGATCGCTGGCCGGTGCGAACGACGCAATCAACTCGCCATCGCGCACACTGAACGTGATCGCGTCGCTATTCGCGTCCACGCGGGTCGCTTCACCTGACGAGCCGTTCGCGGCTGCGCCATTCGCCTGGTCGAGGGTCCACGTTCCGGCGCGCGGCGAGCCGAGCGCGAAAAACAACGGCTGCGCGTGAGCCGCGACTTCGAAATGGCGCACCCATCGCACGCTGGTGGACGGTGTCGCGAACTCGCTTGCTGGCGCGGTCGACGTCAGCGATTGAACGGCGGCCCGAGAGTCGATGCTCTCGGACCATTCGCGAATCCGCGTGTTACCGGCGGTGTAGACGATCACGGCCACGGGCCCTTTGACCTCCACGCCCTCGAAGCGCGCGTGGGTCACGGGGAGTGGACCACGGCCCAAATCGCCCGGATTCGCGGCTGGTCGAGGATCCTGGAAGAGAGCGTCAACCGACGTCGCGACGCCGGGATGCATGCCCGTCGCAAGCAGGACCGGACCGGTGGGCGCCGGATGGGCCGAAGCCGCTTTCCGACGAGGACGCGCGTACGATGTCTGCGCCATCGTTTCAGGTGTGACGGGCGTGGAATCGGGCGGCACTACCCAGAGCCCCGCTACGCGCAGGAGCTCCTGATCAAACGCGACCGCCGGGCCGACTGCGGACGGAATCACGAGCCCACGAACCACAAAATTGACGGGCTGAACCTGTGGCGAGGCGACGGGAACGATCTCGACCTGAGTTTGAAAGAATGGCTGGTCCGGTTCGAAGAACGGGCCCGGCTCAACGGGCGCCGCGCCAAGAACGGCGCAAAACCATCCATAGGCCGCCAAGGTCCAAGCGCGGGGTCGAAAAATCATCGGGCTTCTACCGAAACCCATCTCCGGTCATTGTCGAGCGGCCGACGGTCGAAGATCAGTCGGAGAGTTCGACTCGACCTTCACTACGCATGGCGAGGACGATCGAATTGCGAACGGGAACGCCGTGAACTGACCGCAACCATCAACTGAATCGGGCAATTGCCGCTCAAAATCGATGAAGCAGCCCCCAACGGACTTGCTGAAGGGTAAGGCGTACCTGTGGCCAAGTAGCGCGCGGTCTTTGACCCGCGTTCCGCCGCCGTTTACGGGTGAACAAACCACGCGGGTCAAAGACGCCGCGCTACTCAATCGGTCGCGATCAGTCGCGATCCTCCCCCAAGGTCAGCGAAGTGTGGCAAGAGCCGACCGCTACTCAGCCGGTCTCATGCAGCGAGGAAACTACGAATGGACACGAACTCACACGAACCCATGAGTGCGAGTGCGCTCACTGATTCTATTCGCCGTCACGATCCGGTGACTGCTGCACCTTCTACGAAGTCGGATTTCCTCCATTCGCGTTCATAGGTTTCCATCCGTGGCTTAATTGCAGGGTTCGGCTAAGCGCGTCGCGGTTTCTCCACCGGCAACGGTTCCGAATCCATCTGGACGCCGGCGCCTTCCAAGGCAGCTCGCAATGGTGCCAGAAACGCCTGCGGGAAATCTTCCACTGCAAACGTGGCCTCGAAATCATCATGACCGGTTGCATAAGAAACCGCGTCCGCAAAGTCGGTGAGGTCTTCTTCGGTGAAATGCTCTTCAATGACGGACTGCGCGCCACCCATGGCAGTCAGCGTAGCCCAATAGCGGTCCGCATCGGGATCTGCTGACTTCAGATTTACGTGACCGACCAGCCGCGCGCGTTCGATCCGCTCGGCGAACTCCCGGAGTGTTTCGTAAGCAAACGCGAGATTGGCGAGGGCAGCCTGTCGCTGCAGGGCTTCACGAGTCTCGAGCAGTTCATTGAATTTCATGGGAAGTTCTCCGTGCATTGGCATTCCTTGATTGAAGGTTGAGCGGCGCGAAAAGCGCAGCGGTGAGCAAACGCGGACATCGGACACACTTCGAACCGGACAGGGCGCCGCTCTCGTGGCTGCCGCGGAACCTGCCCCGGTGCTGACAAAGATCGGGTCAATCTAGCAACGCCCGTGCCACCACGGTGGATGCATGCTTTCTTCGACACAGCGTGTCCGCCGCTCTCGGCGGGCTGTCTTGAGCAAACTCGAATCGCAGATCTGCTAACTTCTGATCGACACTGACTCGACGGGCTTAAGCGTTGTTGGAAGAGAAGTCCAAGTGACCCGTTTGTCCAACGTGGAAATCAGAAAGTCTGCCGCGACTCAGGCTCGAACCATGAGCGACCTCTCCGGTCGATGGGTTGCATGGCGTTCGCTCTCCCCACGGACCTTGCTCCGATGGAAGCGGCTTCCGTCGACGCCATTCCGGAAGGCGACGAGTGGCAGTACGAGCCCAAGTGGGATGGCTTCCGCTGTGTGGCGTACCGACATAATGGCGACGTCGACCTTCGCTCCAAAGCGCGCCAACCGCTCGGGCGTTACTTTCCTGAACTCGTTGCGGCGCTGACCGCCGTCGAAGCCCGGGACTTCGTGCTGGACGGAGAAATCGTCGTACCAGCCAGCACGACGCTCTCGTTCGACGAGTTATTGAAACGTATTCATCCCGCGGAAAGTCGCATCAAGAAACTCGCGGCCGCCACTCCGGCATGGCTCGTGATCTTCGATCTATTAGCCGATGCCGATGGTGATTCATGGGTGGAGCGTTCACTCAGCGAGAGAAGAGCGGCCTTGGAGTTGTTTGCGCGAAAGTACGTTCCGACCGGCGGGCAACTACGGCTCTCTCCGGCCACTACGAAACTGTCTGTGGCCAAATCGTGGTTCGGCTCGGTTGGTACGAGCTTGGACGGCCTGATCGCGAAGCGACGCGATGTTCCGTATGCGGCGGGCGAGCGTACCGGAATGGTAAAGATCAAACCGCATCGCAGCGCGGACTGCGTCGTCGGCGGTTTTCGTTATGCCGAGAAGGCACAGGTCGTAGGTTCACTCCTGCTCGGGCTCTACGATGATCAAGGTCTGTTGCATCACGTTGGATTTTGCTCGGGTATGAAGTCCGCCGAGAAACCTGCGTTGACCAGGAAATTGGAAGCGCTGGTCGGTGGACCGGGATTCACCGGTCGCGTGCCCGGTGGTCCGAGTCGCTGGAGCACGAAACGGTCAAGTGAGTGGCAGCCGCTGGAACCGAAACTCGTCGTCGAAGTTTCCTTCGATCACGTGACGAGTGAGCGCTTCCGGCATGGCACGAGTCTGCTCCGCTGGCGTCCGGACAAGGCTCCCCGCCAGTGCACGCTGGAGCAGCTGCACCAGAAAAAATCCCGCGTCCTGGAACTCTTGACCAATTAAAGCAACAACCAGAAAGCAACGCCGGGGCGAAGATCGCGCCGTAGCACCGATTGGCACGGATCAGACCACAAACGTAGCCGTGGCCCCGCGCGAGACGGATTAACAATCCAGCGGGGCGAAGACACCGCTGCACCATGGTAGCGCGGTGTCTCCGACCCGCGGCTTTGGAATGAAAGTCGTGGTGGCCCGCGAAGTGATTTCACCAAAGGTGAAATCTTGCACCAACGGCTCCGGCTGGAACAGGACCGGTCGCGGCGTGATCGGCTCCGGCGTTCGCCCTTGCTGAAGGGGGCGGGGCGGTTTCCGGTCAGCGGGACATCCGTCGGAACTCGGCAACGGCGGATGTGATGCGGCGCTTGCGCTTCAGCGCGGCGATTGGTCTGCTGTCACGATCCATGAAGTTAACTGACTTAAACCGGCAGGGTGGCATTGGAGCCAACTCGCTCTTTCTGCAAATTGGGGAGCTCAATATCCTCATCGATTCTGGCCTGAATCCGAAGACGCCTGGATTGGGCGCGCTGCCGGATTTCAAGCTCCTGAAGAACGTCGATCTCGATCTCATCATCATCACGCATTGTCACCTCGACCACATCGGCGGGTTGCCCGTCGTGATGCGGCAGCATCCGAA
This sequence comes from Opitutus sp., assembly GCA_039928945.1. Taxonomy (GTDB): domain Bacteria; phylum Verrucomicrobiota; class Verrucomicrobiia; order Opitutales; family Opitutaceae; genus Opitutus. The sequence goes on from JBDSSD010000084.1 coordinate 55,217, forward strand.
AACTCCGGTGCTGCTGACTCAGTCGAGCCGCATGCTCATCGAGAAGATGCTGCACAATTCAGCGAACGTGATGCAGAAGCAGAAGGAGGAGGATAACGTTCCGGGATATCCGCTTTTCACGCACGATGAGATCGATCGGCTTGTGCATCGGTTCGTGGGCATGCCGTTCAAGAAGGCGCGGAAGTTCCGGGCGAAGAAGGACGAGATCGACATCATGTTCCACCGATCGGGCCATGTCGCGGGCGCGACGGCGGTCGAGATCCACCATAAAGACCGGCAGATCTTTATCACGGGAGACGTGATGTTCGAAGACCAGCGGACTTTGAAAGGCGCGCAGTTTCCCTCAGGACATTTCGATACCTTGATCATCGAAACGACGCGTGGCACCACCGAGCGCGCGTTCGGCAAGGAGCGGGTTCATGAAATTGCCCGACTGATCGCATCGATCAACGCAACGATCGCGGGAGGCGGTTCATTCTTGCTGCCGGTGTTTGCGCTCGGTCGGATGCAGGAAATCCTTTCAGTGTTTCACGATGCGCGACGGTTCGGTCGCCTGATTGACTGCCCGATTTACGCGGCGGGACTGGGCATGGGGCTCGCGGAACTTTTCGACCAGGTGTCACGGAAAACGAAAGATGTGCAATTCGATCGGCAGATCATGAAGGACCTGCAGATCAAGCCCATGCCGCGCAAACTCGCGCCCGGTGTTGATCCGAAGCAAAACGCGCTGTACCTCATCAGCTCGGGGATGCTGGTGGAGCGCACGCCGAGTTACACCCTGGCTTCAGGACTGCTGGGCAATGCCCGCAACACGATTGGTTTCGTCGGCTATTGCGATCCGGATACGCCGGGCGGCAAGTTGCTCGCTACGGCTCCCGGTCAGAAGTTCGTGTTCTCCGCGATCGATGTGAAAACCGAGGTGAAGGCGCGCGTCGAGCGGTTCGAACTTAGCGGTCACGCCGAACGCGATGAGTTGCTACAGTTCGCCGTGCAGACGAAGGCGCGCAGCATTGTGCTGACGCATGGCGACCCGGGAGCGCGGGCTTGGTTTGCCCAGCAGCTCGCGCAGCAGTTGCCGCACGCGAAGGTGATCGATCCGGTGCCGCTGAAGGTGTGTCAGGTCTGAGCGGCACGCGCGCTGAGCCCATGACAGGGTGCGTCGGCGCTCGGTTCTTCGGCGGATCGATCAATCCATTCACCGGGGCAGTGCGAAGACGCGTTCTGCGCAAACTCAGGATTCGTGCACCTGCGCCGGCCCTCGTCGCCGCGGAATCAGCTTAGCCCGGGGAGCGTAATGATGGCTCCCGGGCCCAGATTCGGCCGGCTTTTGCCACCTCGATGTACGGGCGGAGGGCTCTCTTGTTCTCGATCGCCACAATCCCGGCATCGGGTACGACTCCGGCGATGGCGAGAAATCCGGCGGATTGAGACGAATGCCCGATGACCTTCAGATGCCCAAATGCATCCCGCACCCAGTCGATCGCAGCCGCTTCCTTCGCCAGTTTTTTGGCGCCGTCCTCGGACGCAAAAACCAGCACCGCATCAAAGAAGATTGAAGGAGCGGCCGAGAGAGCAAAATTTGCCTCGAGGAGGTTGCCCGCTTGATCGATTACGCCGCCCACTTTAGGCGCAATGACAACGAGGGTGGCCCTTTCCGCGTCCGTGATCGATTGCAGTTCGTGCAAAAGCGCAGAGTCGAAGCCATCGGTCACGAGCACGCCAATCTTTCGGCCTTCCAACGTCACGCGAGCATGCGCACGCATACTCAACGCAGGGGAGAGCGGTAGATTCTTAGGCTCGACCGCGGGGGTCACCAGCTGTGCCTGTCCCGCCATGCCCAATGTCTCCTCGACGGTTGCACCCAGAACGGGATCGATCACGTGGAGGTGTCCGAGCATCCGGCAACGGACCGGTTTTGACTCAACCTTCGACAACTCGAAGCTGAACGCGCTGATCACATGGCGCTGTTCCGGGTCTGAGAGAGAGTTAAAAAACATCCGGGCTTGAGAGTAGTGATCCGCGAACGTGTCCTTTCGCCGGCGGGTTTTGTCTGCGTCTGACGTGTCAGGAGTCTGGGTGGTCGGGGTTGTTTTGAATCCGCGCGTCGCGTCTTCCCGCGGATAACCTGCGTCGAGCGAACTGGGTTCGTAGGCCACCCGACCTTTCGGCACCATCATCTGGCGTAAACCGTCGCGTTGAAAATTGCGCATCGGGCAACGCGGAGCGTTGACGGGGATCTGGTGAAAATTTGGTCCGCCCAGCCGACTGAGTTGCGTATCCAAATATGAATGCAAGCGCCCCTGCAGCAACGGGTCGTTGGTAAAGTCTATGCCCGGCACAATATTCGCGGGGCAGAATGCCACCTGCTCGGTCTCAGCGAAGAAGTTGTCGGGGTTTCGATCCAAAGTCATCTTCCCCACGTACCGCACAGGAATGGTTTCCTCTGGAATGATTTTGGTCGGGTCGAGGATGTCGAAATCGAGCGAGTCTGCGGTGGCTTGGTCGAAAAGCTGAAAGCCCAGTTCCCATTGCGGGGCGTCGCCGCGCTGGATGGCTTCGAACAAATCACGGCGGTGAAAATCGGGATCCGCGCCATTGATTTTGACCGCCTCGTCCCACACCACCGAGGCGAGTCCGAGCAGAGGCCGCCAGTGAAATTTCACGAAGGTGGATTTTCCCTCTGCCGTCACGAGACGAAACGTGTGGACGCCGAAGCCTTGGATCATGCGCAGGGAGCGCGGAATGGCGCGGTCGGACATCGCCCACACGAGCATGTGCATGCTTTCCGGCATGAGTGACGCGAAATCCCAGAACGTGTCGTGGGCACTTGCTGCCTGCGGAAATCCGCGGTCCGGTTCCATTTTCACGGAGTGGATCAAGTCGGGAAACTTCATCGCATCCTGAATGAAGAAAACGGGAATGTTATTTCCCACAAAGTCGTAGTTTCCGTCTTCGGTGTAGAACTTGACCGAGAATCCTCGGACATCCCGGGGCAGATCGCCGGAACCCGCTCCGCCCGCCACGGTGGAAAACCGGGCGAAGACCGGAGTCTTTTTGCCCGGCTGTAGAAATCGGGCGCAGGTGATGTCCTCAATCGAGCCATACGACTCGAAGAAACCGTGAGCGCCCGAGCCGCGCGCATGCACGATTCGCTCAGGAATACGTTCGTGATCGAAATGGGTGATCTTTTCCCGCAGGACAAAGTCCTCGAGCAAGGTCGGCCCGCCGATACCGGCTTTGAGCGAGTTCTGGTTATCTTCAATCTTCAATCCCTGATTCGTGGTCAGGGCGGGAGCGTCGCCCACGGCCTGTTGATGACTCTCTCCGCTGAAAAATTTCCTCAGCGCTGTCATGGGGCAGGTCCCTTTTCGGGCGAGCGGTGGAGGAACAGCTGAGGTGGGGGAAGCGGGTTTTGACTGAGGCATGGCGCGTGGGAGCAATATGAAAGGGGTGGAGGGAGCAGTGATAAGGTGTCGCCTACTTTGATTTCTTTTTTCCGACCTTCGGCGGAGCGGATTTTACGCGAACATCGGCAGAATCGCGCGCCAGACTCTTACCCGCTTCCGCAGCGAGATCGCCCAAAGTGCAAAGGCGTTTATCGGTCTCGCACTCGTCGTCCAACGTCTGCTGCAGAAGATCAGCGACGCCTTCCTCGTCGACCGCCCCAGCAAGCCCGCGCGTGGATTTGTAGGCCGCGATTTCGTAGTGCTCAACGCGGCGCGCGGCCCCGATCAAGGCGAGGTCACGGATCGCACCGGGTGCTTCCAATTCGATCGCGTCGGCGCCCTCGGCGACCAGGCCGTGCATGGCTTTGCAGGGTTTGGCGCCGCTGGAAATGTCGAGGCGGGCAAACGCCTTTTCGAGCCGCGTGACGTGCACCTTCGTTTCCTCGAGATGATCGGCAAAGGCCTGTTTCAAGTTTTGACCGGTCGCCGCGTTCGCCATCTTGGGCAACGCTTCGACCAGTTGTTGCTCAGCACTGTAAAGGTCGCTCAATTGCTCAATCAGCAGTGCACGGAGGGAAGTAAGGGCGGGCATGACAAGGGTTGGGTTATCGCGGGGAAGGTTCTCCAATGTCCCTTTATCTCGCCGTTGGTGCCTTGAAAGCCGGCCGCTTTTTCGCCCCATTCTCCCAGGAAAGATATGGGGGATTTATTGCCCATGGAGCACCTGCTCCTTATTCACGCGCACAAAGCCGATCGTGGCAGACGGGTCGAACGCGGGCAGGCCCGAGCAAAAGCTCGAAATTTACCGATCTATCGCGACGTGCGGGAACTTGGCAGATGGCCGCACTACTACCAGAGGCTTTCCCGTGATCCGGAATCCAATGCTTAACCAAGAAGCAACGGACGGAGCCACCGCCTTAACCTGAATCCCATAAAATGAAAACCCTTGAAGATTTGTTTCTCGATGAACTGCAGGATATCTACGATGCCGAACACCGTATCAGCAAAGCGCTCCCAAAAATGGCGAAGGCTGCGACGGACATTGAGTTGAAGGCCGCTTTCACTGCTCACCTGACTGAAACCCGTGGCCACATCGAAAAGGTTGCGCAAGTCTTCGAAATCATCGGCGAAAAGGCGAAACGTAAAACCTGCCAAGCGACGGTGGGACTGCTCAAGGAAGGCGACGAAATAGTAGAGGAGTTCGCCGACTCGCCGGCAATCAATGCCGCGTTGATCGCCGCCGCTCAAAAGGTGGAGCACTACGAAACGGCTTCTTACGGTTGCCTGAAAGAATGGGCAAGGTTGCTCGGTCACGCGGACGCCGCCGATTTGCTCGGTGAAGTCCTTTCCCAGGAAGAAGCGGCCAACGACAAGCTCACCAAGATTGCGGAGGATGGGGGCTGCAATGCGCGGGCCATGTCGAAAGAGGGCGACGACGCGCGGGATGCACCTGCGCCTAAAAAGAAGACGGCGAAGCGATAAGTTCCCGTGACTGTTTTGCGTGCCGCTGGCAAAACTGCCGGCGGCATTTTCGTGCACAAAAAAATGCGAAGTCGGTAAAGCCTTCGCATGCTTGATCAATTTCGTTGCGCCTTACTTTTGCTTGGAAGCGAGCGCTTGCTGTTGCGCGACGCGATTCCAAGCGGCGCGGGAAGCCGGACTGACATCCTCCCATTTCAGTTTCGAGCCGGTCTTGTTGTGATATCGCTTGCGCAGTTCGGGTTCAGCCTGATCGAACGTGCCTCCGTTGACACCCAACTCCGAGTAGTTTTCGTAGCCGACCTGGTAAGCCGGATGGAATTCGTCGTAAATACGACCACGCGCATAGTCCTGTTTCGGGTGTTCGTCGCGCCAATACGCGGCTTCCGCCGTTGGATTTACCTGCTCTGCGACACCTTTGCCGGCGAGACCGCCGATTATGGCGCCCACAGCTGCTCCCGCGAGAGTGCCAATCGGACCAGCAATTGTGCCGGCAGCGGCACCTGCTGCCGCCCCACCTGCGGCGGCTCCGAGGCCAGTGCCGATTGGATGCGAACCGGGCGCGCCGGTAATCGGATCGGGGTTGCGTGACTTATCATCTTTGTTGGTTGAGTTCATGAATACTTCGTTGGGGGTTGGGGTTGAATTCCCGGCCGCGCGGATCCTCTAGAACGGAAATGTACGCCGCCGAGGTAGAACCGCGACCGACCGATGAACGCCGAGAGCGTTCCGTGCAGAACCGTAGGATTCCCGACGGTAAATTGGAACCGCTGCCGACCACGGCATAACTCGTTCTCCGAATGGCAGGTCCCTGCAGGATCGGTTGGCCACTGGCCAATCGCGTCGCGATCGCGCTGCGCGCGCCCCTTCTCCGCTGCGCTTCGTCGAACTTCGTTCTCATCCCTGTCCGTCATCCAAATTGCTGAGCAATTTGGCTGCCCGACATGGATTCGAACCATGACTAGGCGAGTCAAAGTCGCCTGTGCTACCATTACACCATCAGGCAGTGATAAGTGGAAGGGACAAACTGCCGGACCAAGTTCGGCGGTCAAGGCCGGAAAACGCCGGTTCGCGTTTGGCCTTTTACCGCTGCAGCGGCGGGCCAAGGTGGCGCGCTGCCTCCCTCAGATCTGGCTTTCCACCGCGCCCGCGGCCCGACCGACCTTCACGAAGGAGTAGCCTTTGCGGATCTCACGCAACCCGACGCACACGTCGCGCAGTGAACTGGATTTTGAGAGATAGCCGTGAGCGCCGGAGGCGAGGGCTTCTTCAATAAGTCGTTGCTCCGAGTGTCCCGAAAGAACCAATACCTTGGTTCCAGGCAGCTGCGACACGATCTGCCGGATCACTTCGATTCCGCTCACACTGCCCATCGACAGGTCCATCACCACTGCGTCCGGTTTGTGCTTTAACGCGAGTTCGACCGTCTGCCGCCCATTGGTGGCCTCCGCAATCACGGTGATATCTGGCTCGAAACTCAGCATGACTTTCAATCCCTGCCGGAACGCATAGTAGTCGTCGGCGATCAGGACTCGCAGCGGAGTTGCTTCCATCTGGCCAAACCAACTAATCCGGCGTCGGGTGTAAAGCCTAACCAATACGGCGTTTCCTGGGAACAAACCCGATGACCTGTAACTACGAGCGGAGAGTTTTCGTCAATCGTTTCCTGTCGTTACCCGCCCGATTTCGATTGAATTCCGGCCAGGCTCGCGGTGACTGCGACGAGTTTCGCCGGCTCGACCGGCTTCGCGACGTGAGTTTGAAAACCTGCATTTAAGGCTCGATCAACATCTTCGTTTCGCGCCAGAGCAGTCAGGGCCGCGGCTCCAACTTTATCGCCGCCGGGCAGCTCGCGCACTCGACGAATCAGCTCGTAGCCGTCGTGGGTCGGCATGCCAATGTCACTCAAGATAATATGCGGATGGAAATTGAGAAACACGCGTAACGCTTCGTCCATCGAACTCGCCGACCGAACGTCCGCGTGGCAGCCCTCAAGCACACGCTTCACGAGGCTGGCGGAATCGGGTTCGTCATCAACGACCAGCACTTTGACGCCCTGCAGATCAACGCGCTCAAGACCCGGGCTCGCTCCAGTACTTACGGGAGATTCCGACGGATGCTCGACCGCCTGAGGCGGCGTGCGCGGAAGAGTGACACGAAACGTTGCACCGCGACCCTCACCTTCACTTTGCGCTTCGACGATGCCGCCATGTAAATCGACGAGTTGTTTCACGATCGCCAAGCCCAGGCCGAGACCACCGTACCGACGCGTCGTTGACGCATCCTCCTGCCGGAAGCGTTCGAAGACGTGAGGGAGGAATTCCGGTCGAATTCCGACTCCCGTGTCGCTGACAACCGCAGTGAATTTACCAGCATCGCCGCCAAGCACGAGGTCGACGCGGCCGCCAGCCGGGGTGAACTTGATCGCGTTCGAAAGCAGATTGAGCAGAACCTGCTGCAGTCTTCGACGATCGCCTTGAACGTCCGTCGCATCGCCCTGCCGCGTGACCGTCAGCGCGATTCGCTTGTCGGCCGCGGTGGTGCGAACCGAGGCAACCGCGGAATCAACCACCTCTGCCATATCGACCGGCCGAACATTCAGGCGGACTTTGCCGGACACGATCCGACTCATGTCGAGCAGATCTTCAATCAGTTCCGCCTGCAGTCGAGTGTTGCGGTCGATGACCTCGAGGCCTTGCGCGACTTCGCTCGATGCCTCGGCCCCTTCCTTCAGAATTTGGGTCCACCCCAGGATGGCATTCAGCGGCGTGCGGAGCTCGTGCGACAACGTGGCGAGAAAATCGTCTTTCAACCGACTCGCTCGTTCCGCCTCGGCTCGTGCTGCGCGTTCGCTCTCAAGGAGCCGATCGCGTTCAGCGGCCGCGTTCTGGCGGTCCGTAATGTCGCGCATGATCTTCGCGAGCCCGATCCGACGCCCACTGTCGTCCAACAGTGCCACCATCATTCCCGTGACAAAAAAGCGTGAGCCGTCCTTCCGCATGTGCCAGCGATCGTCATTTGCGCGTCCCGTCGCTTTCGCGGTGTTGATTTCCTTTTGGTCCTCACCACGCGCGATGTCCTCCGGTGTGAAAAAAATCCGCGCTGAGCGACCGATGATCTCCTCCTCTGCGTAGCCCAGCAGCCGTTGCGCGCCGGGATTCCAGCTCGTTACATGCGCTTCGTCATCCTGCATGAAAACGGCGTAATCCTGCAGGATCTCAACCAGCAATCGGTAACGGGCTTCGCTGCCTTGCAGGTCCGCCTGGATCTGCCTCGTCGCTGTATTGTCAATCGTGATGCCGTCGAAGCGCGTCGCCTCGCCTTTGGCGTCGTAATAGGCGCGGCCCTTCGCGCGCAGCCAGCGGATCTGACCATCGCTTGCCATGGTGCGAAATTCCAGGTCGAAGGTGCGGCTTTCCGTAATGCTGCGTCCGATGGCCTCACGTGCGGGCTCACGATCATCCGGATGAAGGATCCCGAAAAGGCGTTCGGGGTTGATCTCGGCCTCGGGGCCAAGGCCGAAGTGTTCTTTGCATTTCGCATTCGCCACAATATTTCCGGGGGGAAGTGACCATGAAAACGTCCCGATTTCGGCGGCATCTGCCGCCAATTGCAGTCTCTCCTTCACTTCCGTCAAAGCCTCACGCATCTGACGCAGTTCACTGATGTCGGTCGCAATTCCTACAAGGCGAACGGCCCGCCGCTCGGAATCGCGCTCTACGCGACCGCGGACTGCCACCCAACGCCAATCACTCGATTCTCCGCGTACTCGAAATTCCACGTCGAAGGTGAAGCCCTCCCTGAGCGCCTGCTGCATGTTGTCTTTGAACGATGTGACGTCATCCGGGTGCACCGCCGCAAGGAAGGCCGCGAACGGTCCGCCATTGGCCACGTGAGGTGGCACGTGATACCATTCCGCTACATTTGCGTCCGCATGGATCCGGTCCGATTGCGGCTCCCAAATCCACGTGCCAATGCGTCCGCTCGTCGCGGCAGCCTGCAAACGAACTTCCGTTTCCTGTAATTTCCGGGCGTTGGCTTCCAGTTGCTGGTGCGTGCGCGCGAGCTCGTGGCCTCGCTCTGCGACTTCGCGTCGAGCCGCTTCCGCCTGTTCGAGCAGCGAGCGATGAGCCCGTTCAACATCCTGGCGCTTCGCCTCGGCGTCCACATAGGCGGTGACGTCCTCGAGACGCTGGAGGAGCTGGGCCACCGCGCCATCGGGCCCCGGAATCGGAACGACGCACATGCGCCAGTGCCGACGCTCGTACGCCACGCCCTCCCCACCGAACCGGCGAATGTCATAACGGTGCAGGGCGATTTCCTGGCGTTTTCGCGTCGTGATCGCAGTTCGAAGCGAATCACGGATGAGCTCTTCGCTGTCGCCGCCCTCACCGCCGGTTCGGTCGGCGAAAACGTCAAAAACGGGGCGATCCACAATCTGCGCCCGTTCCGTCATCGTCACCCGCAGATAGGCGTCATTCGCATCCACGATCGTGAACTCCGGCGTGGCCGTGATGATCACGTACGCATCGGGAGCGCTCTCGAAAAATTTTGGGAAGTCGGTGATCATCAGGCGGGTGTCCCGCGGCGAAAGGAAGGTGATTTCGCGGCACGTCGTGACCGTTGTTTTTTTCGGGAAACGGTTCCCACACCGCGGCTAGTCCGCCCTTGGAGCCGGAATTTACCGGTAGGTATCATGGGGCCGACTGACACGGTGAGCTGGGACAGGGCTAGGCCAGCGCGTAACGCGTGCGGTCGGATCCATCAGCGGCAAAATGCTCCGCCACCGACTCGTGGAGTCCGCGCCTTACCCGCGTTTGACGGCGACCCTTACTTCCGCACCACAAACGGCGCGAAGAAGCCCGCTTGGGTCGGCGGATACCGGCCCTTGATTCGAACGGCGCCGTCGACTTGCTCCTGCTCCTGAATTTCGCCGGATTCGTGCAGACGTGCGATCACATCATAGCGGTCGTGCGGCACCAGCAGCTCGGTCGAGCCGAAAGAATCGGCGACGAGCTCAACGCAACGGGTCTCCAGCACGTCGAGCCCTGCACGAGTTTTCGCGCTGACAAAGAGAGCATCCGGCACGAGGCGGCGCGCCCGTACGATCATCGTTTCATCCGCCGCATCGATCTTGTTGAAAACGGTAAGGATGATCTGATCCGCCGCGCCAAGCTCACTCAGCACGCTCAGGGTGGTGGCGTGGTGTTTCTCGAAGTTCGGATTGCTGACGTCCAGCACGTGAATCAGGAAATCGGCTACAACCACTTCTTCAAGCGTCGCCTTGAATGCTTCAACCAATCCGTGCGGAAGGCGACGGATGAATCCGACGGTGTCGGTGATCAACAGCTTGTGGTTCCCCGGCAGCAACAATTGGCGCGTCGTCGGATCGAGCGTCGCGAACAGTTTGTCCTCGGCAAGAACGCCCGCGCCCGTCAGCGCGTTCAACAGCGAGGACTTGCCGGCGTTCGTGTAACCGACGATCGCGCAGGTGGGCACCGGCACACGCAGGCGGCGGCGGCGTTGGACGCCACGTTGTTGCACCACGTCTTTGAGCTCGGCTTTGAGGTGGGCGATTCGGTCGCGCACGAGACGTCGATCTTGTTCGAGCTGCGTTTCACCTTCGCCGCCCATCGCGCCCTTACCGCGTTGTCGCGACAAATGGGTCCAGGCTCGGGTAAGGCGCGGCAGCGAGTACTGCATGCGCGCGAGTGCAACCTGTAGAACGGCCTCACGGGTATGTGCCCGGTCGGCGAACACCTCCAGAATCACTTCTTCCCGGTCGATCACGGCGAGACCGGATAGCTCCTCCCAATTGCGCTGCTGCGCGGGGGAGAGTTGCTCATCAAACACAATGACATCTGCTCCCTCCGCTTTCGCCAAGTCGGCGAGCTCTTTGGCTTTTCCGCTCCCGAGCAACAAGGCCGGCGTCGGCGAGCGCAAATTTACCAGCGTCGAATTGACGATGGTGAGCCTCAAATTCTCGACGAGTTCCTTGAGTTCTCCGAGCAACTCGACCGCCTCACCCACGGGCATATCTTTAGTCTGGACGCCAATGAGGAAGGCGCGTTGGAGGTTCGAGGGTTTGTCGGTAGGAAAAACGGCCATCAGTTGTGACTACACAAAGCGTTGTTTCGAGCCGGGTCAATGGACGCGCAACGTTGGCGGTGGACCCGATCGGTACGGTCGTCGTGCGTTGTCGGACCTCGAAGCGCTCGCCGAACGCTCTGCCCTGTTATTAATTTCTCAACGAGCGGCATCCTCAATGCGAGGCTTGCATGGCGTCCGCGGGCGGCCGTAGCTTCAACCGATGAAAGCTTGCTCGATCCTTGTGGTCGATGATGAACCTGCACTCAGAGAGATCCTTAGCCGCGTATTGGCCGACGCTGGCCACCGCGTCGTTGGCGCGGGCAACGGCAAAGAAGCGAGTAAAGCGCTGTCGTCGGGGGCATTCGATATTGTGCTCACCGATGTCATCATGCCCGAGAAAGACGGGATGCAGGTCATCAGTGAGCTGCGGAAGAAATTCCCCACCGTTCGCATCATCGCGATGTCCGGTGGCGGCCACGTTTCCCGTGACCAATACCTGAAAATTGCGAAGGGTCTCGGCGCGCACGCCGTGTTGGAGAAGCCATTCGCCAATCAGCAATTGCTGGCGACAGTTGAAGCCATCGCTCAATCGATCGAGTAGTCGATCTCAGGCAGACTCGATGACCGAAAAGCGTATCGTAATGGCGGCTGCCTAACCTTTTTCCACGGTGACACCGGAGCGCTCCATCTTAGTCATCGACGACAACGCGCAGCTGCGAGAGGTGCTGCGCGATGGCTTGAAAAAATTGGGCTATGTGGTGATCACGGCCAGCGATGGCGCTGAAGCATTCCAGTCGATCGCCCGCAACAAATTCGACATCGTGATCACCGATCTGTTGATGCCGCAGAAAGACGGCATCGAGGTCATCGGCGAGCTGAAGCGAATTCAACCTGCCGCCCGGATCATTGCCATGTCGGGTGGAGGGCGCGGATCACGAGATCACTATTTGCAAACCGCCCGCGGTTTGGGCGCTCATGCGATCTTGGGAAAACCCTTCAGCATGTCCGAACTGAACGCTGCCTTGGCGGCGGTATCAGCGCCCGACCCGGCGGACTCGGGCGGCGTCTCCTAGCTACGAGGCGAATAACACGCAGACTGGCATCGAAACGGATGCAGTCGACGTGGTCGCGGTAAGTCTGCCGGTTTTTTCGGCAACCTGCAAAACGGTCAGGGTGTTCGAGTCCTGGTTCGCAGCGACGAGCCATTTTCCATCGGGCGAAAGCGTGATGTCGCGTGGCGACTTTCCCCCGCAGGGAACGATCTCAACCAGTGACAATTTTCCCAAGGATTGATCCACGCTGAACACGGCGACGCTGTCGTGACCTCGGTTCGAGGCATAGACGAAGCGGCCATTCGGATGCACGCGAACGGCCGCACATTTATTTTCGCCGCGATAGTCAGCCGGCAGTGTCGACTGCGAATCGATCGGCGTGAGCGTCCCGTTTTCCGGACCATAGTTGTACGAAGTGACCGTGGCGCCCATCTCGGTGAGGACGAAGGCGCGGCTGCCGTCCGGCGAAAACGCAAAGTGGCGCGGACCAGATCCCGGGGCGGCGTGGGTGAAGGGTGGTTCGCCCGGCGCGAGCAGCGCAGCGACGGGATCGAGCCGATACGTGAAAATTTTATCGAGACCCAAATCGCAGACCAAAGCGAAGCGGTTGTCGGGCGAGATGGTGATCGAATGCGGGTGGGCGCTCGACTGTCGGTCCGCGTTGATCGAGGAGCCTTGATGCTGAATGAGCGTCTCCGGCGCTTCGAGCGCGCCGTCGTTTCGAATTGGGAGCGACGCGATAAGTGCTGTGTGGTAGTTCACCAGCACCAGGGCTCGACCGGTGTGGTCGACGGAAAGGTGACACGGCGCGGGTTCACCGGTCCGTTGCGGAACAGACAGCGGCCGCAAACGCGTTCGGTCGGCTTCGATGTGAAAGGCTTCAGCGAGTGCCGCGGATTCGCTCACTGAATAGAGGATGCGACGATCAGGGGAAAGCGCGAGATAGGTGGGGTTCGACGTTTCAGCACCCAGCACCGGTGAACTGAGTTGTCCCGTCGACGGATCGAGTTGCAGCGCGTAGATGCCTTTTCCGCCTTCTCGCGTGTACGTGCCAATAAAGAGCGGAAAGGAAACCATGTAAGTGTGAGGGAGGAAAAAGGGTCGGTCGGCGACAGGCGAGGGGGGAGTGAGTGGCAATTCAGTTTGGCTGCAAGTGCGCGCGAATTCGCCCGGTGTGCTTCCACGGAGTGACACCGTGAATATCAGTGTTTCCCTGAGTTGCTATGACGCAGATCGAATTAGAAGCGCCACGGTACCCGCGAACCGATGGCACCAAAACAGGTCGATCGACGTGTTCATTGTTGGTGGAAGCTACTCAGTTTCGGCGCCCGTCTTTCGACGTGCGCCTGGGTTGCCCGAAAGGGCGTGTGTTAGAGTCAGCCATAGAGGAACCCCATCGGGCACCCGGTGGGGTTCTTCGTTGGGCGAGGCAGCTGCTAGGCGTGTGGTAACGCGGCTTTGAAGTGACGCCGGCAGACGGATACATACCGATCGTTCCCGCCGATTTCAACTTGGGCGCCTTCGCGGACAGCCTGTCCGCTCGAATCCAGGCGCAACACCATCGTCGCTTTGCGGCCGCAGTGGCAGATCGTTTTGATCTCACACAGATCATCGCTCCACGCCAGCAACCATCGGGAGCCCTCGAACAGATTGCCTTGGAAGTCGGTGCGCAGGCCATAGCAGAGCACGGGAATGTCGAGCTGATCGGTCACGTCGGTGAGCTGGCGAACCTGTGCTTCGGACAAAAATTGCGCCTCGTCGACCAATACACAGCTGACGGGACGCTGCGCGTGGCTCGCACTGACCTCTCGCAACAGATCATCTGAGCCATCGAACGCGCGTGCTTCGGCCTGCAATCCGATGCGAGACGTCACCCGACCGGCTCCGCCCCGCGTATCCAGTGCGGGCGTGAAGATCAGCGTCTCCATTCCTCGCTCCCGGTAGTTGTAACTCGACTGAAGCAGCAGCGTGGATTTGCCGGCGTTCATCGCTGAGTAGTAGAAGTAAAGCTTGGCCATGACGGTTTGCGAACCGGCCCCACTCAATCGGGGGTCCGCCATGAATCACGAACCAAATGTGGAAATCAGGAAATCAGGAACGAACGCGGCTGAGGATCGAACCGGGTTAATCTGGAACTCTGGAACGCTGGAACGGAGCGATCGGCATCAGGGACGATGGCACTTTCGACCGGGGCAGTAATGTGGAAATCAGGAAATCAGGAACGGATTCGATCCACCCGATCCGGTTTGATTTGGAACTCTGGAACGCTGGAACGGACCAGACTGGAGAGGTGACCTGCGTCAGTTCCGGACATGGATTGCTCCGTTCCAGCGTTCCAGAGTTCCAGATTAAAACCCCATCGATCTTCCTCCGCGTCCGTTTCCGTCCCTGATTTCCTGATTTCCACATTGGCTCGATTCCGTTCAGCGTTCCGAGCACCAGATCTGTCTTGAGCGTTGTCGCCGCGCCTGACGCACTTTCGCACCTGTATGTGTGCTGCTCCTTTACCCGCCACCCGACTCCGCGATATTTCGAAACCTCAATGGCGATCGGGCATTGCTGCCTGGCTGGGCTGGTTCTTCGACGGACTTGAGCTGCATCTCTATACGCTGGTCGCGACGCCACTGGTGATCCAGTTGCTTCATGCGGCCAGCGCGGCCGATCCGGCGGTCAAAGAGAAGAGCGCGTACATTCAAGCCTCCTTTCTGATCGGCTGGGCTTTGGGCGGAGCGTTTTTCGGGCGGCTGGGTGACAAGTTGGGCCGAAGCCGAACGCTCGCACTGACCGTTCTCACCTACGCCGTGTGTACGGGACTGTGCGCCTTTGCGCAGACGTGGTGGCAGCTGATGCTTTTCCGTTTTATCGCGGCATTGGGCATTGGCGGTGAGTGGGCGGTCGGCGCTTCGTTGATCTCCGAAACGTGGCCGAAATCCTGGCGTCCCTGGCTCGCCGCCATTTTGCAGACGGGCGTCAATGTCGGTATCCTGTTCGCTGCCGCAACCGTCGGTCTGCTTTCACTGCTCCCGCATCCGCCGGCCGAACGTTACGTTTTTCTGATTGGAATTGTGCCGGCACTGCTGGTTTTCTGGATACGCAAGAACGTCCCGGAGCCCGAAACCTGGGAGCACGCCAATCGCGCCGGCACCGTTCGACCCGGCATTGGCGATCTCTTTCGAGGCGCTGTCGCGCGAACGACGTTTCTTACAACCGTCGTGTGTGCGCTGAGCCTTTCAGCGTGGTGGCTGTTTCTGTTTTGGCATGCCCAGCATCTGAGAAAGATCTTGTCGGATGCGGGAGCGGCGCCGGCCGATATCACGCGGCAAGTTTCCACGGCGTTTTTTGTGATGATCGCCGTTTCCATTGTCGGCAACTACGTGGCAGGTGCGATGGCGCAACGGCTGGGCAATCGCCGAGCCATCAGTCTGCTCTTGCTCGCGATGTTCGGCAGCATGGCGGGTGCCTTTATCGTTCCGCGGGGATTCGCTGAACTCGCGTATTTTTGGGTGCCGCTGACGGGGCTTTTTTCGGGCGTGTTCGGTTTGTTCACGATGTACCTGCCGCCGCTGTTTCCCACGCTGCTTCGTACCACGGGCGCAGGCTTTTGTTTTAACATAGGGCGACTCGCGGCGGCGGTGGCATCGATTCTATTCGGCCTGTTCGCGCCGGTCGGCGATTTTCGCTCCGCGCTCTTGCTCTCGAGTTCACTCTTCCTCGCGAGTGCGATCTGGGCCTGGTGGCTCCCGGAGCGCGGCGAATCCGACATGTGATCGGGAAGATCGATCAGTTGAACCAATGTGGAAATCAGGAAATCAGGAACGGAAGCGATCCACTCGATCTGTTTTAATCTGGAACTCTGGAACGGCGGGAACGGAGCGATGCACCAAACAGACAGAAGTGAACTCGGACCGACGAATGTACGTTATCCGCCATCTTTAGCGGATTGCTTGACGATTTGCTGGTTCGTTCCAGTCGTTCCAGAGTTCCAGATTCAACCGGGATCGGTTCCTCAGCCTCCGTTCCTGATTCCTGATTTCCACATACTGCCTTGGCCGAAGGTGGCTGGGTTCCTGGTCCGTTCCAGCGTTCCAGAGTTCCAGATTAAATCGGATTGAGTGGATCGACCCGTTCCTGATTTCCTGATTTCCACATTCCAAAATTACATTGATCGTTTCACGCGGCGAGCGGCTTTCACGCATGCGGCGTGTCGCGGGCACGTGATCAAGTGATCGTTCACCATGCCGCTCGCCTGCATGAATGCGTAGCAAATGGTCGTGCCGACGAATTTGAAACCGCGCTTGAGAAGGTCGCGGCTGAGCGCGTCGCTCTCCGCCGTACGCGCCGGTACTTCCGCTGACGAACGTCGCTGGTTTTCACGCGGCTTACCGCCGACGAAGCTCCAGATGTAGTGATTGAAACTGCCGAACTCGTGTTGGACCTGGATGAACGCCTTCGCATTCCTCAGCGTCGCTGCGATCTTCAGCCGGTTCCGCACGATGCCCGCATCGGCGAGCAGCGCCGCGACCTTGTGAGCGTCGTAGCGCGCGATTTTCTGCACGTCGAAGTTGTCGAAGGCGCGGCGATAGTTTTCGCGCTTGTGAAGGATCGTGGTCCAGCTGAGCCCGGCCTGCGCGCCTTCGAGAATCAGCAACTCAAACCAGTCGCGGTCATCCTGCAACGGCACGCCCCATTCCTTGTCGTGATAAGCAAGATCGACCGGTGTTTTCGGCCAGGGACACGGGCGCGTCAGTTGCATTTGGGAAAGGCGGAAGGGAAGAGACGTGAACCGATTGTGGAAATCAGAAAATCGAACCAATGTGGAAATCAGGGAATCAGGAACGGATTCGATCCACTCGATCCGTTTTAATCTGGAACTCTGGAACACTGGAACGGACGCGAACCAATGTAGAAATCAGGGAATCAGGAATCGGACGCTGAGGATCGAGCCGGGCTAATCTGGAACTTTGGAACGGCGGGAACGAACAGCGGGCATTCAGATCGTCGAGCAATGCGCTAAGGATGGCGTATACCGCTGGGAGTTCTCATCTGGCCGGTGCTTCGCTCCGTTCCAGAGTTCCAGACTAAATCGGTCCCAGACGTTCGACACGTTTAATTTACCGCGAGCGGGCGACTCTCCGTGCCGCGGGCCTCAATCCGATGCGCAATTGCGATCAGCACGCCGTTGGGATCACGCACCACAAACTGGCGGTCACCCCACGGTTTGTCTTCGAGCGGAGCGACGATCTGCACTCCCGCAGCGCGGAGCCGCGCGTGTTCTGCGTCGGCATCAGACACATCGAGATTGAGCCAGTAACCTCGTCCGTCAGTAGCACTCACAAGTTCGGGTGTGGGACCGTCGAGTTCGTGCTGCAGTATTCCGATTTGTGCGCCCGCGACATGAGACAGTTGCACGTAATGATCGGTCGCGCAGACCGTGCGGAAGCCGAGCTGCACGGTGTAGAAGTCCCATGTTTCGTAAAACCTGGCTGTCACCAACCCCGGATAAAATGCGCTGTTCACCGTCGGCGCGGATAACTCGCCCCCACCGAACCGTTCCTGCAACCCGCGCAGCGCAACGAGTAGAATGTTGTAGTACAGGTCGTACATTTCATCCAGCCAGTCGGCCGGCTGAAAGAACGTGCAAACGATCGCCGAGCCGTGCGGCCGGTTGAGTATCCTGAATGGTATCACGGCCATTTCATCCGGCTGGCTACCCAGAAACAGATCGATGACGGCGGTGCGCTCATCCGCCAGCATCGCGAAACAGGCTTCGCCGCCTGGAGTCAGACCCCGCCAGTAAGCGCCAGCCGGGTGCAGCTCACGGCACAATCCTGGAGCCCACAGCGGAAGATTTTCCAAGCGAGCAAGGAATCCAAACACCGTGTCACGGTCAGCTGGAACAGAAAGAGTCAGGGTGCGGGTTTTCATGATGAAGAAATAAAATCAGGCGGCAAAGCGACTCACGCTGCGCGCGCTAGGCTGCGGTGTGCTTCGGTCGAGCCTTCGAGCCCGAAACGATGCCGCCGGTTTGCTCCACGTCCGTGGTCGAGCCGAACTGGACCGGAGGCAAATGGCGTGCGCCGTCATCTCACCATCTTACGCATCTTACTGACAACGTTATGTCAGGAGAAAAACCCGGATCGTACCGAGGCGTGTCATCAAGCTACGGACTGCGCGTCGATTCGTTCACCCATAGCGTTTGCTTACGGCTGCGAGTTCGTCGCGGATGAGTTTCCGCAATCGTGCCGGGTCCAGCGCTTCGGCCTCGTTGCCGAAGGACAGAATCCATTTCGCCAGCCACTCGAGCGAGAATGTCTGCACGTTGACCTCGAAGCCGTCCTTCACTTCCCGCTCAGCCACGATGTTGCTGAAGCTTTCGCGGCGCGCGCGTTCCATCGCATCGCGTGACAGCCAAAGTCGCGCGTCGACCGTATCTTCCGACTCCATCGAACGCTCGAGGTGTTCGCGGAGGGAGAAATCGGGACGAGACGCGAAACGTTCCTTCAGCACTTCGAGCGCGTGGAACCGCTCGAGCTTGAACGAACGAAAATCCTGTCGCATCCGACACCACGCGACGAGATACCACGCGTCGCGATGGTAAGCGACGCCCAGCGGCTCGACCTCTCGACCTGTCGCCGTGTCGCGGCCTTTGCCCCGATAGGTCAGCCGCAACACGCACCGGGAAACAATGGCCTGCTGAATCGGCAGAAGCGTACGATGATCGACGCCGGAAGGTAAACGCGGGGCTCCATAGATCGCCGTCGCGCGCGTAAGTCGGTCCAAGTCGTCCTGGCGTTCGCGTGGAAGAACGGAACGTATTTTCAGCAATGCTGAAGCCATGGGCGCGGTCATGGAGGCGTCGGCAAACTGCTTTACGAGTTCACTGCCGACAAAAAGCGCCATCGCTTCCTCGGACGTGAACATAACGGGAGGAAGGTGGTAGCCCTTGACGAGACTGTAGCCGACGCCGGCCTCGCCCATGACCGGCACGCCGGCCTCGCCCAAAGCGGATACATCGCGGTAGACGGTTCGAATATTAATTTCGAAGTGATTCGCGAGTTCCTCGGCTTTGACCACGCGACGCCCCTGCAGGAACATCACCATCGCGACCAGCCGATCCGTTCGATTCATGGCCCAATCTTGGAACGATCCATTGAGAGGTGGAAATCAGAATCTGGAAAAGGCCACTTCAACCAAGGCAGTGATAGTAATGTGGAAATCAGGAAATCAGGAAGGGTTTCGATCGACTCGAACACGGGCGCGGCACGCCCAATGTGAGGAAGAATTCTCGCGTGAGCGTGAAGGGCGAGATGAACGCTGGGTGTTTCACCAGTAACCCCAATTCATCATGACTCCCCCAACCAAACTATTTGTCGCCCTCGTGCTATCGGCTTGCTGCGCACTTCGAGCCACGGCGGAGTTCAAGACCCTCCAGATTGTCCCCACGTTCAAACCTACGCTTAGCCCAGTCATGCTGATGGACGGCGTAACGGAAGGTAAGGTGATCTTCGCCATCGATGTAAGTGACGAGGGCAAGATCACTGACACCATCGTTCTCGGAACCACGCATCGAGGAATGGTTCGCATCGGTCGCGAGATACTCGACGGCGCTGAGATTACGCCCGCGCAACTCAATGGGCAGCCGGTGGCGTGTCAGACTGAAGTCACGATCGATTATCACGCGAGCGGAGTGGTCATTAGCCGGCCCGCCATCATCGACCTCGACCAGCACGTGCAACAAAGGATGGGTTACCGGATGAAGTTGAACCAAAAGTTCGCGCGCGACCTTGACGTGCTTCCTCCGCGCTTGGTGACGGTGATGCCGAAGTACGGCGTGGATGCGGAGAAGCAGGGGGTGCGCGGAAAAGTTCGAGTCCACTTCTACATCGACGAGACCGGAGCCGTGCGCATGCCCTCGGTCGAAGGCGAAGCTCATCCGTATCTTTCGGCGATCGCGCTCGAGGCGATGCGCGGCTGGCGGTTCGCGCCGCCGATGTCTCACGGAAAGCCCGCGCTGATGGCGGCACGTCAGGACTTCAGCTTCAGCCGCTAGCTCGAACTCGTGTGCGTCGTACGAACCGAGCGAGTGCGGCCGCCGCAAGCGCTTGGTCTCCTGAAGGAATGAAGAGATCGCGTTAATCCGGTCGCAGAGTTGCGCTGACAACTTGACGGGTAGTCCTCAACAACAGCGGCGTGACTGTACCGTCCTCGCGCTCAACCCGCTCATCCGACCTTGCTGCGGGCATCGTTGAACTTGATGTAGCGATCGTTGGAGCTGGACCGGCCGGCGCAGCGGCAGCGATTGCGCTGAACGGCGCCGGTCTTCGGGTGGGAGTCATCGAAAAAGCAGAGCTGCCCCGGTACAAGACGTGCGGTGGCGGTGTGTTGCGGAGAGCGGCGGCGTTGTTGCCCCTGGACTTCGACTCCGTGATCGAACGGAATTGCTTCGCGGCTGAACTCGTCCACCACGCGCCGGGTTTGCGTTTCGTGTGTCGGCGCGAAAAACCGATCATCTCGATGGTGATGCGCGATCGCTTCGATCACCTGCTGGTCAAAACGGCGGAGCAGGGCGGTGCGATGCTGATGGCCGGTACGACGGTACTCGACGTGCAAGCGATGGCCGATGGCGTGCGATTGACGATGAACGTTGGAGAAATCCGTGCCGGCTTCGTGATCGCGGCGGATGGCGCCAACAGCCTGGTCGCCCGGAAAACCGGGTATCCTGAGCTCCGTGACGTCGTGCCGGCGTTGGAAGCCGAGGTCACACTTTCGCCCTTGGAGATGGAGCGATGGACGCAAACGGCGCGCTTCGATTTCGGTTTTGTGCCGGCGGGCTACGCGTGGGTTTTTCCGAAACGTGAGCACCTCTCGATTGGCGTGCTCACCACGCGACGGGGCGCGGCGAACCTTCCGGAGTATTATCGCAAGTACCTCGATCATCTTGGAATCGGAACGCCGCTGCACGAGGAGCGTCATGGTTACATCATCCCATGCCGGCCGAGGGCGCGTCTGTTTGCTTCGCCAAGAATTCTCCTGGTGGGAGATGCCGCGGGACTCGCCGACCCGGTGACGGCTGAAGGCATCACGGCGGGCATCCTCAGTGGTCAGCTGGCGGCCCGCGCGATTTTGCGGGCGGGTGGGGATGTGTCCTCGGTGCAGCGGACGTACCAGGCGACACTGCAGAAGCAGTTGCTGGGTGATCTGCGAATTGCGCGCGGATTGGCCGCGCTGCTGTACCACTCGCCACGCCTTCGAGCGCTTCTCCTCTCGCGGTACGGTCAACGCGTAAGTGAGTTGGTGACGAAGATCGTTATGGGCGAGACCACGTACGGCGCGGCCGTGCGACGTCCGGGGAATTATTTAAAACTCCTGCGTCGGCGCTGAGATGATATCCACCTTCGTTCGGGTTTTCGACGGCCAAGGCGGGACGATGTAATTGAACCACGAATGGACACGGATGAACACGAATGAGAATGGGTGGGGTTTGTGTTCGGAGCACAATCCACCGGATCGTGACCGTGAATCATTTCAATGAGCGCGCCTCTCGCGCCTCGTGCATTCGTGTAAGTTGGTGTCCATTCGTGGTTCCTTCTGCATGAGTTCGGCTAAGGAATTGATACTTCGACTACGTCGCCGTTGGATTTAACTTCAGTCGTTGCGACCGTCGCGCCCTTTGCGTGAGGCGCGGTTCGGCCCCGAAAGCCGACGCCGGACATTGACCGCGTGCAAACAGGTCGCCATTGCAGCAGGACCCCATGAGTTACTCCGACAATCGGCAACCTCGCGTCGTTCTCCAGGATATCGCGTTTCGAGCGATGTTGAATCGAGGCCTCGCGCCAGAATTTTCTCCCGCGGCGCTCAGCGAGCTGAATGCCATCACGGGTCCTGCAGCGTCAGCCGGGCCTGCCACCCGCGATCTGAGGTCGCTCGTGTGGTGCTCCATCGACAACGACGATTCGCGCGATCTGGATCAGTTGTCGGCCGCGGAGGTGATGCCCAACGGTGCCACCAAGATCCTCGTGGCGATTGCCGACGTGTCAGGTCTGGTTCGGCAGGGTTCGGCCATTGACGGGCACGCGCAGCAGAACACGACGTCCGTCTACACGGTCGGCCGTATTTTCCCGATGCTGCCGGAAAAGCTTTCGACGGATCTGACGTCGTTGAACTACCACGCGGATCGGGTCGCGATGGTGGTGGAGATGGTTTTCAGTGAGGCGGGAGAGCTGCAGCATTCGGATATCTATCCTGCGCGCGTGCACAACCGCGCCCAACTCGCCTACAACAGCGTCGCTCCCTGGCTCGAAGGCAAAGCTCAGGCTCCCGCGGGCGTTGAGGCGGTTCCGGGTCTGGCGGAAAATCTTCAGCTGCAGGATCGGGTGGCGCAACGGCTGCGCTACCTGCGACATGAGCGCGGCGCGCTCACCTTTGAAACCATCGAAGCGCGGCCATCGTTTGCGGGCGACGCGTTGAAGGACATTGAGGCGGTAAAGACCAACCGCGCGAAGCACCTGATCGAAGATCTGATGGTGGCCGCGAATGGTGCCACCGCGAAATTTCTCGCCGCCCGAAAATTTCCGTCGATTCGCCGGATCGTGCGCACGCCGTTGCATTGGAATCGAATCGTCGAGCTCGCGGCCGAGCGCCGGGTCGTGCTGCCAGACCAGCCGGATGCGCGCGCGTTGGAAGATTTCCTGGTCAAAGCGAAGGCGGAAGATCCCGTGCGCTTTCCAGATCTCTCCTTGAGCGTGATCAAACTGATGGGAGCAGGCGAATACGTGCTTGAGCTGCCCGGTGGAAAGTCCGCCGGTCATTTCGGTCTGGCCGTGAGAGACTATGCCCACTCGACCGCGCCTAATCGCCGCTATCCGGATCTGATCACGCAACGACTGCTGAAAGCCGCGATCGCCGGAGAACGTCCGCCGTATTCAAGCGACGAACTCGTCGGGTTGGCGGCGCACTGCACCGAGCAAGAGGACGCGGCGAAGAAGGTTGAACGGCAGGTCGGAAAGTCCGCGGCGGCGATGGTCCTGCACTCGCGCGTGGGAGAACAGTTCGACGGCATCGTGACGGGAGCGTCGGACAAGGGGACCTGGGTGCGAGTGTTGCGTCCGCCCGTCGAAGGCAAGTTGGAGAACGGCGGTCACAAAGTTGGCCAACGTCTGCGCGTCGAGCTCGTCCACACCGATGTGGAGCGAGGGTTCATTGATTTCCGCGCCGTGAAGTAGGAGGGGTGGATTAATGTGGAAATCAGGAAATCAGGAATGAGGGATCAGGGATCAGAATGAGTTAATCTGGAACTCAGGAACTCTGGAACGGAGAGAGCCCGAGCCCTTAAGCGCGACGCAAAGGCGAAGATCGAACGAAGGTCTCGTGTGGCCCGCTGCGGGAGCAGCGGGATCAGAGACCAGGAACCGGGGATCAGAATGAGTTAATCTGGAACTCAGGAACTCTGGAACGGAGAGAGCCCGAGCCCTTAAGCGCGACGCAAAGGCGAAGATCGAAAGAAGGTCTCGTGTAGCCCGCTGCGGGAGCAGCGGGATCCGAGATCAATGAGCGATGAGCAGCGGGATCACAGATCAAGATCGTTCGATCCCAAACTCCAGAACTCTGGAACGGCGTCATGCTCGATCCATGAATTCAGCATCAGCCGGAAGAAAAACCCGCATGAGGAATCTCCGTCCAGACCATCAATCATCTCACATCAAACTTCAAACATGGCACGGGTAGGTCAGCGCGCTTGCGCGCGCTCTGGTGGTTCGGATCGAGGATCGCGGTTCAAAACGAACCGCCCCGAGCGCGCGCAAGCGCGCTGGCCTACGTGACTGACGGATACCGTCTTCGCGCTTAAGGGTCGAACGGCTCGTTCCAGAGTTCCTGAGTTCCAGATTAATCACCTTCCGATGCTGGTTCTTCATTTGCTGATTTCCATATCCACTGATCCCGCTGTTCCCACAGCGGGCTACACAGCCCTGAGCGCGCGCAAGCGCGCTGGCCTACGTGAATGCCGGATACCCTTCCTCCGATCTTATCGTCGTCGCGTCTTCGCGTTTAAGGCCCGTTTCCGTTCCAGCGTTCCCGAGTTCCAGATTAGTCACCTTCCGATGTGCGTTCGCGCTGCTTTGCGCTTTAAGATCGATCTTGGGCGGGTAGATGTCGGCTACGCATGACTGCAACGCGCCCCGCTACCACTCGACTTCTCAGTCGAATCCTTGGGGTGGGCAGTCTGCTCAGCGTTCTGATCCTCACGCTGATCGATCGCGGCGCCACCCGAGCGTACGCCACTCCGTGGATCTATCTCTTTTGGTTCGCCCACGTCGCCCCGCTTCTCGCGCTTTCACTTCGAGCACTGCCGTCCAGTCCGCGCCTTCAACTACCAAGCCGCAGCTGGTGCATGCTGATCGCCGTGAGCGCGTCCGCCGTTCTCCTCTCCGCACTGGCCAGTCCCTACCGCGGTTCGAGTCTGCTCGCTGCGCTGACGCCGCTCGCGGGACTGGCGGCGTTCCTCCTGATCCACGACGCCGCTCAGACGTCAATCGAACGCTGCCGCGACTTCATGCTGCGGTGGCTCAGCTACGCGTGTTTGGTCATTCTCGTGGTGAGCCTGGGCCGCTGGGCGGTCGGAATCGTCGGCGCCGGCACTTACCGCTCGCTCGGCGAACTGGTTTCGCACCGAAACGATTTCCCTCTCGGCCACCCCCATTACACCGCCGGACTCGCCCTGCTCATCATGCCGTGGTTCGGGTACCGAGCGTGGCGCACGGCTCATCTTGCTCGCGCCGGTTGGATCGTCGCGCTCCTCCTCGCGCTGATCATGCTCGTGACCAGCGGAGGCCGCGGCGGACTCATCGGTGGGGCTTCGCTCGCGGTCCTGGCGTTGGTCAACGCACGAGTCCATCGGCGCACCTTGGTTCTGTTGTCTCTCCTCGCCCTCACCGCCGTCGCCGCGCTGGCCTATGCGCACCCACGCAGCCGTGCCTTCCTGACCGGTTTCCGCGCGCAGTCCTCAGCCCTCGCGACGAGTGACACCCACCGTGCCCTGACGACCGCCGGCTGGTCGATCGGGCGGGAGCGCCCGCTGTTCGGTTGGGGCGCCGGTTCAACCCCGCTCGTGTATCCACGTTTCCGAGCCACGCTGGAAGCCGGCGTGGAGAACACCCTGCAACTCCACAGCACGCCGGTCCAGCTTTGGGCCGAGTTTGGTTTTGTCGGCGTTACCTGTCTTTTGGGCTTTGCGTTTCTCATGGGACGCGAACGCCAGGCTGGCGGCCTTCCACGTCAACCCCTGTCGACGCCTGCGTTTCTCAGCCTCGCCAGCTACGGGGCATTCGCGCTCACGGACGCGCAGTTGGATGTTCCGATCTTCACGCTCGCCGTTGCGACTTGCGCAGCCCTCATGGCGGGGCCTCATCCTCAAACCGCATCGAGCCTGGCGCTTGAGGTAGGGCGAACCCTCCGGGTGAGCCGTGATCGAACCCGGCTCGGCGGGGACGCCTCGCCCTACCTTTCGAGCGCATCCTTCCGGCTTGGGATCTCCGCCCTACTCGTCCTGCTGCTCGTCGGCTTTTTTGGCCACCGTGACCCCACTCCCGAACTCAACCTGCGTGCGCTCGCGCTCGCCGACAATCCCGCCCGTACTTCCGAAGCGATCGATCTGCTCAACCGTTCCCTGGCGCTGAATCCGGATCAGGAGATCGCGCAGTTTAACCTGGGTTGGTTGCTACTGGTTCACGACCCGGTCGGTGCCGCAAAACAGTTCGAAGCCGCCGCTCACCTTGTGCCGCACCGCGGAGGCGTTTACCTCGGGCTCGCTTTGGCCCGTCTCGCTCAGCAGCCGACCGATGAAAAAGGGGCGATCGACGCGCTCGCCTTGGAGTGCCTGAACGACGCGGAGTTTTTGATTTCGCCGCGCTGGCGGCAACCCGAACTGAACCGCTACCGCGACGCAACGCTGACGACCCTGCACCGTTTCACGGGCATCGTGGCGTCGCGCCTGCCCAAGAACCCGCCGGCGCAACGGGAAGCCAATTACATCAGCGCGCTGGCAGAGTGGCTGGAAGGCCGCAGTTCGATCGGCGAGATGCTTAGGGTTTCCTTTACGCCGGGGCGCGTGACCTACTTCGCGGCCCGGCCAACCGTCCCGCCGTGGCAGAGTGCCAAAGTGAATACATACCACCGGGAACGTTCGGACTATCCGGGGTTGATGCGCAATCCGGATCTACCCACGCCGGTTGATCTATATACCACGCAACAAAACAGCCTGGCCACGACCGAGCTTGCCGGCTTTTTCCCGTCGAAGTCTTGGTTGCCCGCGCCGGTGTTGATCGAGCTGCTCGATGGGGCAGCGAGCAGGAAATGAGGAATAAGCCGGACGAGGTTAATCTGGAACTCTGGAACGCTGGAACGAGCCGTCGGATTAAGCGCAAAGTTGCGAAGGAAGGAGATCCGTCAATCACGTAGGACAGCGCGCTTGCGCGCGCTCAGGGGCATTCGTTTTGAACCGCAATCCTAGAACCCAAACCACCGGAGCGCGCGCAAGCGCGCTGGCCTACGTCGAATCCGTGACGATCGGTGAGATCCGTGGTCTCCGGAATAGCAGTGAGTAGAGGGTAGCGAGTAGCGAGTAGACGGAAAGCAGATCAACCGAACGGAACGGACATTGCGTCCTTCGCGGCCTTGGCGTGAGGCAAATCGGCCGTGCATCACGTAGGCCAGCGCGCTTGCGCGCGCTCAGGGGG
>JBDSSD010000085.1:0-17993 GCA_039928945.1 Opitutus sp.
AGATGTTGCACGAGGACGAAGCCCATGCCCGTGTCCACCGGCAAATGTTTGAGCAACTGCGTGAACGCCTCCAACCCGCCAGCGGATGCGCCGATGCCGACGACGGGAAACGCTTTCGGTAAAAGCGCGGCCGTTTGCTCCGATGCCTTTGCCGGCACGGAGCGCTCCGTTGAGCGGTCGACGAAATCCGTATCCTTTGAATCGCCGGGGGCGATCAGCTTTTTGTACTGGTTTTCTTTCATGTCTCGTTTCTCCACTCCACAAGAACGACCATCTGTTTCACCTTTCACTAAAGTGCACAGTCGAGTCTGCGACGGTGGAAGACGGGACAAATAGAGGCGACGGGCACACTCAATAAGGATGATCGTGGAGGGCTTTCAACGGAATTCGCGGAAAAGGGGGAAGTTTGGTGGTTACAATGGCGAGGCGGCTACTTGGAGCGGTCGACTCCCTCCAGAACGAAATAAGTCACTGCATTCGAGGAATGTATAATCCGATGTCCGAAGTTCCCCAACCGCTGCGGGGTGAACCAACACTGTGACTGATAAAGGCTCGATCCTCTCTTTCAGCCACTGGAAACATCGGACGTACGTCTGAGGGCCGACGTAGCCATGTGCGCCGCGACCAAGGTTGTGATCGAGCACCGCCACGAGTCTGGCTGCTTTTAAGCATCCCTGAACCCACCGACCGTGGCGTGGCCGAACAACCGCCGCGTCTCACCCGAGAAACAAAAGCGCGGTTCGATCGCGTTGACCGTGAGCAGGCCGGTGCCGCGCAAGTCCGGATTCGAAGGGCCGGAGAACGTTTGATACGCGACCGGGAAGGTTCGGGCCAGAGAAGGAGGAGTTTCCAAGCGTTAATACCTTTTGCGGACCGAAGCGCGAGAGCGAGCGACTTTTCACAGCTCGCCACCTGCAACTCGCGCACCCGGCGCATGTCGCATCAGAGGCCGCAGGGCTGCCCGTCACCGCGTGAGAAACAGCAAAACTCGGCCCGACCCCGTTGGATTCCCTCCACCGTCCGACGTAGGTCAGCGACCTTGGGCGCGCTCCGAAATCGTAGCCCGCCGCGTGCGCAGCGGGCCTACGCGCACCAACGAAATCGTTTTGCCCGCGCATTTCTTCGTCGCGCAGCACGCTACTCGCGGGATGATGCCTGCACTGCCCGAACCCGGCGGCTGATGAAATACCAAAACCGCGTGCTCGGCCTGCTCGGACTGCTCGCGATCATCACGTACCTCGACCGTGTGTGCATTTCGGTGGCGGGCCCGCGCATGCAGGATGAGTTGCACATCAGTCCCGAGGCGTGGGGTTGGGTGACAGGCATGTTCGCTCTCTCGTATTGCATCTTTGAAATTCCGTCCGGCGCGATCGGTGATCGGATTGGTGCCCGCAAGGTGCTGACGCGAATCGTGGTCTGGTGGTCGGCTTTCACCGCGCTGACTGGAATGGTTTCGAACTACTTCCTGCTGCTCGTCACGCGATTCTGCTTTGGGATGGGCGAAGCCGGGGCGTATCCAAATATCGGGACCGTGATCGCCCGCTGGTTCGAACCGAAGCGGCGCGCGCGAGCATGGGGATTCGTCATGATGACCAGCCAGTTGGGTGGAGCGATCTCGCCGCTCCTGGTGCTGCCGATTCAAAAGTACTTCGGCTGGCGGATGTCGTTCTACGCCTTCAGCGTGCTCGGAATCATCTGGGCGGGGGTGTGGTACGCCTGGTTTCGAAACTCCCCGGCGGAGATGCCGCAGGTTCCTGCGCACGAACGCGCGGAACTGGCCGGCGCTGAATCGCGTCTCTGTCACGCGATGCCCTGGTCGCTCGCTTTGCGCAGCCGCGACCTGTGGCTGCTGATGACCATCGCGTGCTGCTACGTTTACGCACTCTACTTTTTTCAGTCGTGGTTCCACACCTATCTGGTCAAAGGCCGTGGCTTTCGTGAGAGCGATCTCTGGCTTTCTTCGCTGCCCTACCTGGTGGGCGCCGCATCGAATTACATCGGTGGATTGAGTAGTGACCCGGTCGTCGGAAAAATGGGATTGAAACGCGGCCGGCGCCTCATCGGGGTGCTGGGTCTCGGAGCGGCCGCGTCCTTTATCGCCGCAACGATGGTGACCACCAGTGGTGGCTGGGCGCTGGCATTTCTTTCGCTGGCTTACGGCGGTCTGACGTTTCAGCAGCCTAACGCTTTCGCCGTCGGAATGGACCTGGGGCGACGACGGGCGGGTGCCGTTCTGGGATTCATGAACTCGGCGGCCCAGGTCGGCGCCTTCGTGTCGTCTGTGGTATTTGGTTATCTCGTACAGCGGACCGGCAATTACAATGCGCCGATGATCCCGATCATCCTGATGCTCTTGATCGGAACGTTCCTATGGTCGCGCGTGGACGCGACCAACGAGATATTCGCCGAGGATGCATCTCCGACGCCGTTGAGCCCCGGACCGCTGGTGCCCGTGGCGCAAGAGCCAGCTTGAGGGTGCGGGCTTAGCCGTAACCATGCAGTCGAGCCCTGAGGATCCTTGTAGCATTGGTCGTGAGACCAATGACCGGCGCGCCCCACCGCCCATCCGCCGTCTCACGACGGTGGCTACCTCCGACTGCATGGATCCGGCTTAGATCGGGATCCATCCTCCCGTCGCTTACGCCTGGGCTACGAGGTCAGGCAGTAGGCCACGGTCTTTGCCTGACATTCCGGCAAGGCGGGTTGAAAGCTACCGTGGAGAGGCCGCGAACCTGACGACACGGAGGTCGTCCCTCCACTTCGGAGTAGGTCAGCGCGCTTGCGCGCGCGGTTCGTGGTGCGGTCGGCGACCGCCCTGCCAACTGTTCGAAGCTATCCCCGACGGATTCCCACGTCAGTGAAACCATTCGACAAATCTTCTTCGGGGCCTCCGGGCGCCTGCATGACTCGGTCCAGCGTGACTTGGGCGATGGCGATGATCTTTCTCATGGTTTGGATCGTTTCGGTACTCGGTGTTCAGTACGTCGATGGATGAGAGTCGTGCGGCAGGACATGAATTTCAAAACTCCGAAGTGAGTGTAGTCGGTCGGAAGCCGGTGCTATGTGGAACTCAGGAAATCAGGACGCAGACGGAATTGCCTTCCGATCGCGGACTATTCTGAAGGGTGACTCGGCACCCAACCGTAGGAACGGCGTCGTTGATGAACTATGGAGTGCGGTGGTCTCGACACCGCTTTCGACGTCGCGGCTCGACGCGACGCCCCCTCAGCTCACGAAAGCACGAGTAACAATCAACGCCCTGACCCCGTTAGAAAGGCACTGTTGGAACGGCACCTACGATGCCACGAGCGCACGCCGGAGCCGTGCCACGGTTCGGGTCGAATGTTTTTTTCGTCAGCGCATGCTCCCAAATCCGTACGACGCGCCATCCTTTCAGCCTGAGCAGGCGGGTCACGGTCCGGTCGCGTTTCCGATTGCCGAGAATCTTTCTGCGCCAAAACTCCGCGTTCTGTTTGGGCCACGTGGCGTGGTTCGGGCAGCCATGCCAGAAACAACCGTCGACGAAAACCACGACCCGTTCTCGCGGGAAAACGAAATCGGGTCTGCCTGCGAGTCGCCGGCCCCGCCGCCAGCCGGCGATTTTGTGTATTCGCAAAAGCGCGATCAGCTTCAGTTCGGTGTCTTTGTTGCCCCGCCCTCGGATGCGCGCCATGACGGCGGAACGCTTGGCCGGGGAATAGACGTCCGAACCCCCACTGCTCGAGCGGGTTTCGGCTTGCGCAACGCCCCTGGTATTACCAGGGTATTGCCTGGTTTTACCAGCTATTCGCGTCCCTCTGCCATGAACAAACTCGCCCTTCTCTTTCATTCGGAAATTCGAGCTGAAATGCTCCGCCTGCTGTTCGGCGCGCGCCAGCGTGAAATGTATCGGGCCGAAATAATCGCGCAGACGAATTTCGCGCAGCGTTCCGTCGAGGAGGAATTGGAAAAACTGGTCCGGCTCGAACTGCTTACGACCGTCAAAGACGGGAACCGCCGCTACTATACCGTCAACCAAGCCAATCCTCTCTATCCGGACCTGCACGCCATCGTGCTCAAGACATCCGGTCTGAAGGATCTGCTCGTCGTGGCGCTGCCGCCCAAGAAGATCGTGTTCGCCTTCGTCTTCGGCTCCATCGCTGCCACGACGGAGCGCGGCGAAAGCGACGTGGACCTCATGATTGTCGGCAGCGCCACCCATCGCGAGGTGGCCTCAGGTTTGCGGCGGGTCGGAGAACGGATTGGCCGGGACATTAACCCGCAATTCTTCTCCGTTGAAGAATTGACGCGCCGGCTGAAGGCGAAGGATCATTTCCTGAGCGATGTAAGGGCCAAACCAAAGCTCTTCATCCTCGGAGACGAAAATGAGTTTAACAACTTGGTCGGCCGCCGGGTGGCTCCAGCCGCATAAGACCAGCCCGCAGGAAATCCGGGATCTCTGGCAGATCGTCGCGCGCGATCTGGCCGACGCCGCATCGGGTGGCATTTCCGCCGACTGGCAATATGGCATTGCCTACAACGCTGCGCTGAAGCTCTGCACGATCCTCCTTTACGCCGGCGGCTACAAGCCGGCGAAAGGGGCGATGGCCCATTCGCGCACCCTGAACAGTCTCCCGTATATTCTCGGCCCGAAACGACAAAGCGATGCCGACTACCTTGAAGGCTGCCGGCGGAAACGAAACACGGTTGAATATGATCACGCGGGCGGCGCCACGAAAGAGGAGGCGGAAGCGCTGATTACCTTTGGTCGTGAACTCCGCGCTGATGTGCTCGCGTGGCTGCGAAAGAAACATCCCAACCTCGCACCGGAGTGAATTCGGTTTATCACCGCGCAGCGGCCAGCCTGAAAAGCTCCACTATCTGGCGCAATTTTTTCGGGCCAAACCCCGGCTTCATTTGCAGCTTGTCCCAATCGAGCGCGGCCAAATGCGCTACGATCAATCCGCCAGTAGCGTTCAGCTCGATCAAACGGGGTCGGGCGGAGCAGTATTGTATTTCCCTTTTTGCAGTTCACGCCGGCACATCGCGCTCTGGTAGGAATAATCGGGAAAAGGGCAAAACTCGGCCCGACCCCGTCGGATTTCCACTGTACGGTTTGTCTTCAACATGCTCCGCGATAGCACCACAATGTCTTGCGACCGCGAGGTGCGCTCCCCTACTCGTACGTCATGGATGACTTTACTCGGTCGATGCTTTCGAAACCGGGCGAAGACGTCGCCCAATATGAGCCCTACGAGCCACCGATGCTCGTCCTTGTGTATCAAGTGGGAGGCGTACTCTCCTTTCTCTCCGGATTTGTTGTTCCGATGATACTAGGCCTAACCGGAAACGGTCCGGTCTTTGGCGCATCGATTTTTTCTGGGATCATAAGTGCCATCGGCCTCTTTGGGGTCGCACAGCTCGCCGACCTCGCGGGCCGAACCGAATTTCACGCCCGAAAGCTGCACGCGATCGAGGCACATCTGGAACGCATCGTGAAGAGTTAGCGCGCGCCTTAAGAGCTCCGTCCCGATGAAATTAGACGACGTGTTCAAGGTGTTCCTCGCCGGCAGTATCCTCATCGAACTCGTCGTTTTGGCTCTGGTTTGTGCATCTCTCGTAGCTTGGCTTGGTGCATTGATTCACTGCATAAAACATCGGCACGACAAAGATCGAATGTTGTGGGTGTTGATCGTTCTCCTGGGTGGGCCGATTGGCGC
This sequence comes from Opitutus sp., assembly GCA_039928945.1. Taxonomy (GTDB): domain Bacteria; phylum Verrucomicrobiota; class Verrucomicrobiia; order Opitutales; family Opitutaceae; genus Opitutus. The sequence goes on from JBDSSD010000085.1 coordinate 5,700, forward strand.
GATTCTATATTGGACCATGGGCCGAATGAAGGCGGTGGCGGCATCACCGACGCCCTTGAGTTCTGCGCAAACTGCCTTTGCTTCGCGACCGATTAACCCGCATTTCGACCACGCGGCTATTCACGACGAGAAACTGCGAACCGCCGCAATCAGCCAAGCGCTGACCCGATCGGTTAAGGGACGGCGTTGAGCTCGTGTGGTGAATGCTCCCGATCGCGAACCTGGCAGGTCGCCGTGTTTGGAACAGCAGTGCCGGAAGCAGCCGTCCGATCAGTCAAAACACTCTAGGCGCTATTCTTTTCCGAAATGGCGTTTTGCTTCATCGATGATTGAGCCGTCTGGCAGGACCTCGACTGGAACGACGTATTCCTCGACTGTAATTGCATCGTCGAACTCGCGCTGTCCTTGCATGAACTGAGTCAATCGAATCATCAACGCGTCGACGATCTCGCGCTGTGCATCGATTTCCGTTTCAAACACGCACGGCCAACCTTCACCTTCTCGAACTGCCAGTGTCGGTCCTTGGAAGAACGTATCAATGTAGATGCAAAAACCGCGGCGCCTTTCTGATGCAAGTGATGGTGTGAGGAGGTTCACAAATTCTCTCCTTGACCTTCCACTTGGGCCTCGATGGTTGCCATGATGCGGTCGTAGTGCGCAGCTATTTTACGCGCTTCTTCAGCGTCACGACATTCTTCGATGATAAAATCTTTTAGGACGCTATAGCCCGTATCCATATATTCGGCCGTTCCGCGCCACGCTTCTGATCGGCAGCGCAGTCCGTCGAGGAGTTGGCCAATGTCGATGCTCTCTAGCCGGATCGTGACGAGTTTGCCCATGATGGGCTAATTCACCTGGCCAGGTTTTGTTGTTTGGGGAAGCACGAAAATCTAAATTGTCGTTTCATTCCAGCATTCGACCATGAGCAACTGAGCAACGTAGGAAGTGATTCATTGAGTGCGGCCGTCGGCGCCGCTTTTGGATGGCGCAGCTTGACGCGCCAACTCCCGAAACCGGCCGTCAAGCGAGCTATTTAAAGTGGTGTCGAGCCCACCTCACACCATATCAGAGCGTCGATCCTCATCCGCCCGCTGCTCTCGCTTACGTCGCCAGCTCTTCGCAGCCGGCAGCCACCAAGCACGCGAATGTTTCGTCGAGTTCTTTTCGGAATTTAGGCAGGCAAATGATCATGCCTTCGCGTCCTCGCGTGAGCAAAACGCGGTACGCATTTCGCCGGAGCTGAAGCGGATCTTGCACCGTGCCCTTTCGATAGGTTTTCGCACCAGCGATATTCCAAGCACCGTCTTTTAGCAAAAAATCGGTGCCCCAGATGACCAAAGCGTGATCGAGCTCCAGACCTTGGGCGGCGAACTCAGTGATCGCTTCTTGAAGTCGACAGCACGACGAATGCGACGCCGGTGGATCGGCGTACCACGGACCAGCGCGAAAAAACTTTGCTGGTTTCGGCAGTTCGATGACGTCACCGATCCCTTTATCGCGGCTGGACGTGAGCACACCATACCGGGCGTCGGGCAGCTCAGCGTACTTTTTCCAGAGGAATTCTTGGGCAACGCGCAGATCGCGTGTGACCCGCAACTGGTATCCCTGCGCTCTCAGTTGCCGCGCGATGGCTGCAAGCCCATCCTGATTTGGCGCGTCCTCAACGGCAGCCGCTACCCATTCGCTCAGGCCAGCCGCAAAATGAAATCGGACCGACCGGGAAAGATGTAGGTCATCGGCTACTTGGTAGGAAATGTTCCTGTCGGCGAATACGCTCTTGAACTGCGCTGGACCGATCACTGCCCACTTCGTGTCGCGCTTCGCTATCGCCTCAGCCCAAAGCTCGATACCGCCTTCTTCGCCCGCGTGGATCTCCTGTCCATTTCCGATCAAGCCAATTACGGCGCTCCATCCCGGCACTCGCTCTGCGAACGCAACAAAGGCGGCGGGCTCCGATTCTCCGGCAGAGTCTTCGTGTTTTTCTTTCATCCGCTGCTCATCCCAGGCGCGCTGCGCTTCGTCGAAGATAAGAACGTGATGGGGCGGGGGGCCGGAACGTTTCTTTGAATAACGCTGCACGAAATCTTTCACTCCTTGCACGAACACGCGCCCTTCGCCACCGGCACTTCGTAGTTCGTATTGGAGTACCGCGACGAGCGGGCCGTTGCCGGAGAGAAATACTGCTGGCGCGGTTGGCTTGTCTCCCGAACTCATCGGCTCGGCGAGGTCGTCGAGCGTCGAATCGTGCGCGATTTGTAAGCCAACGTACGTCTTACCCGCGCCGGGTACGCCGCTGATGAGTAGCAGCGTTCGGCTGCGATTCTGGTGAGCAGCGCGGATTTCCTCGGTCGCACGCGCGAGGGTTCTTCCCGTGATCTCGTCGATGCGCTTGATCCGCGGCAGTTCGTGACGCGCAAAATAGGACCGCGCTGCTTGCACCAGTGATGGTGAGGGCTGGCACACCCCGGGCGCGATGAAGCGATCGAGGGGCAACGGTTCCGCTTCATGCGGGCGATCGAAACGCCGCAGCGTGGGAGCAAGTCGGCTGATGTGAGTCGTCGTGATGAAATCCCGATCGTCGTCGGGTGCATCTTGGCCGTAGTTGACGAGCAGCGTGCGGACTTCGACTTTCCGGCCCCAGCACTCTCGATGATACCACGAGAGCCGCCTCGCATAATCGGCTGCCTGTTCGCGATAGTCAGGTTGCCAGACTCCGTCTCCCTTCATTTCGACGACCAACACAGCCCCGGCTAACAGTAGCACCGCGTCAACGCGTTTCGTCCCTTCCGGCATCCGGTATTCAAGCACTGCACAATATCGCAGTGCATTGGGCTGTTCCTCGATCACCCGACTACATTGTTCCTGCAGCGGTGAAAGACTCGCCTCCCACGCCCTGATTTGTTCCGGAGATGCATCGCGAACGAAGCTCGTTAGTACCGCAACGATCTCGTCGAGATTGGCCGTTTTGAAAAACGGTAGGTCACTCGCCCAGCCACACGACTCATTGGCAATGTTTCCGAAATAGGATGGCACCGATCAAATGTTTGAAGTCGACGTTTTCCCTTGTCCAGGACGTTGCACCCAGAGGCCACCGTTACGCGGCACCCCATTGTAGAGGAGACTCGTGATCGCGACGTAGCCGTAACAGCTACTTCCACTGAGTTGCGGGCGTGGGCCATCATGGCTAAATATGAATTTCTGCAATCTGTAGCTCCGCTTGAGACGGGGTGCGGAGAGCGCCCATCGAATGAGATTGGCTGAAGCTCGGCCTTCATCGAGTACCCAGCCGGAAATTACTTGTTCGCTGCCCGTTCGAACGTGATCACACGGCCTTCGATATTGCCTAACTTCTCGGTGCGTTGATCAGTCTTCGTCCATCCCTGCGTCTTGAGGTAGTTTACCATTTGCAGCCACTCCCCCTTTTCGAACTTTGTCCCATCGGCTCTGCGGACCGATTGACTAGAATGGTCGTAAAAGTGCAGCTTGAAATCCTTCTGACCAAAATTGACGAAATAACACTCCTTCGTGTTGAATGGTTTTTTGAACGCGTAGAGGTCGAAGGTAGTAACTGACTTATTCAAGTCGGTGTTACCGACGAGCACCTGAGCGGAAGCAGGAAGGCTGAAAAGAACCAGCGCTACGGCCGAGAGTAATGATTTCATTGTTCGAAGTGATATAAGCATCTCCCAAGCAACTCACTGTTTGACGATCTACTGATGACGTCGACCAAGAAGCCGCAGCCAACCGCGCTGACCAAGCAGATCAGATATCTGCTCGGCAGGGAGAAAGGGCCCGCATTGCTGCCGGCGGAATTCCGATGGGGTCAGCAACGGTCTTTCAGGCGAGCTTAAATTCTGAGGACGACCGGAAGGGGTCAACCGGGCCCTTTTTCTGCACCTCCGGCGTACAACCCTCGCGTTGACGCGAACCGGACGACACAGAGGTCGTCCCTCCGTTGTGAATCGGTTGGTGCCGGAATTCATCACGACGTTGAGCGATTCAAGAACGCCGCGGCTTCGCCCGTGCCGGAGCGCGCGCAAGCGCGCTGACCTACGCATCCGAACCAAAATCCCGCTCCTCCCCGAGCGGGCCACGTCAGACACCGCACAGCCGTTCCGGCGGGGTCAGGCCGAGTTTTGTTATATTTGAGGGAGGCAGATCGTTTTGCAGTTCAGCGCCGGAGATCAGAACCCGGGAAATAGCAAAACTTGGCCTGACCGGATCGGACCCGCCGACCAAGCCGCGGGTCAGAGACGCCGCGCTACCCGAGTAGAGTGGCTCTTTGACCCGCTGGTTTGATGATTGAGGAAACGCTCATCGGATTTCATCAGGTTGAAATCCTGAGCATCAGCTACGGCTCATCGCCTCCGCAGAGACATTTTAGAGTCAGGCCGAGTCTTGCCCGGTTTCCAGAGTGACGCGAGGAGTGCGATGCAGCTTCAAGATTCCGCCTACACCACCGGTCAACGTGTTGTTTCCAGTTTCCGAATACGTCCCAGCTCGCCCACCAGCCAGCACACAAACCCGAACGCGGTCAGGTGCATCAATGAGGCAACGATGAAGACGGGCGTGTAGGATATCGTGTCTACCGTCCAACCAATCCCCTGTTGGCTAAGGATCCCGGCGACTCCGCCAAATGCTCCGGCGAATCCGGTGACAGATCCGACCACGTGCCCGGGGAATACCTCGGTCGGCAAGGTCATGTTGGCCCAGGCGGCGTGGGCAAACATGGCCACGCTGATCAACGCCACCGCCACGGTCGCACTCGGCACCGTAATGATCAGGACGAGACACAGCGGCATGGCGCAAGACGCCGCAAACATCACGGTCTTCCGCGCGCGATTCAGCGACCAGCCACAGGCCATCAACCAGCCGGGAATCGCTCCGCCTGCGAGATTGCCGAGCGCGAGCGCGACGAAGGGAATCCAGACGAACCGGCCCACATCGGCGAGATCGAACCCCCGCTCCTGCTGGAGAAACTTGGGGGTCCAAAAGACGAAGAAGTAGGAAATGGGATCAGTGAGCACTCGCGCCAGGATGCAGCCCCACACCGGACGCTGACGCAGCAGCTGCAGAATTGGAACCGGACGCGGCGGACTCACCTCCGACTTCACTCCGTCTTCGATCAGCGAGAGTTCCTCCGCCTTCAACCAGCGGTGGCGCTGCGGCGAACGATAAAGCACCGCCCACAACGCCACCCAGATCAGCCCGAGCACCCCGCCGACCACGAAGGCGTATTGCCAGTGCCACGTCAGCGCGATCCAAGACATCAACGGCGCCGCCACCGCCGCGCCGATCGCCGTACCCGAGTTGAAAATACCCACCGCGAGCGCGCGCTCTCTCAAGGGAAACCATTCCGTGATGGCGCGCACCCCCGCGGGAAAACTCGCCGGCTCCGTCGCGCCGAGCAGAAACCGACAGGCCGCGAACTGCGTCACCGTGCGCGCGAAGGCATGCAGCAGGTTCGCGACCGACCAACCCGTCACGAAGATCAGAAACGAGCGGCGCGTCCCCAGCACGTCCACCAGCCGCCCGCAGACGGCATACATGACCGTGTAGCTCAGCAGAAACGCCGACGTGATATTCGCATAGTCGCGCGTCGTGAGGCCGAGATCGTCCTGGATGGTCTGCGCGAGAACCGAGAGCGTTTGTCGATCGAGGTAGTTCAGCTCCGAGGCGAGGCAGAGCATGGTCACAAAGTACCAGCGCAGCCCTCGAACTTTAAACGCGGGCTTCACACGCCAGGGCTCCCCTCATCGCTCACGCGCACCACCACCAGCCGATGCGCCACTGGATCCCAGTCGGCTTCAACGCGCCCGACGGGTTGGATGCCGATCAGCGCCGCGGGCTGTGACGATGCCAACGGTACAACCTGCTCCAGGCTCAGTCCGCAATAGCGCGCGGTCCGCCCAATCGCATCGTCCAGGGTCAATGCCGACCCCGCCAGATTGCCGGCACCGACCTGCGTTACGCGGCCATCAGCGGCGCGATCCACCTCGAGCTGTCCCAACCGATAACGGCCGGCGGGTGCCCCGGCGGCGGTAACGGCATCCGTGACCAGCACCACGTGCGCGAGGCCCTTCGCCTTCACGATTGAACGTACTACTTCACGCGGGAGATGATGTCCGTCGACGATCAGACTCGCGGTCAATTCATCGGCTGACAGCTGCGGCCACATCACGTTTTCGTGGCGATGCATCTGGCCGGCACAGCCATTACCGAGATGCGTGGATAGTCTCGCTCCTGCGCGCACCGCGTCCGCCATTTGCGCCGCCGTGGCGGCCGTGTGACCAACCGCAACACAAATTCGTTGCTCCACCAAGTGCTCGATCAAGGCGAGCGCACCGGCGACTTCCGGAGCCAGCGTCACCAGAACGATGCGTCCGTTCGCCGCTTCCTGTCGCCGTCGAAAATCGTCGATCGAGGCCGGTCGGCAATGCTCGCGAGGATGCGCTCCCCGCGGCCCATCGACGGGTGAAATGTACGGGCCCTCCATGTGCAGTCCCGCAATGCCCCGTTCCGCGCGCTGTAGAATCGCCCGCGCACAAGTCGCAAAATACTCCGTCGACGACGTGATGAGGGTTGGAAGACAACGCGTGACCCCCGTGACGCGCATCGCCGCCAGCGCCCGCGCCATCGGCTCGCCGGCACAGTCGGGCGAATTGAAATCCACTCCGGCAAAACCGTTGACCTGCAGGTCGACGAAGCCGGGCAAGAGCACCTTCATGACTCGACGGTGCGTTCGCGCCGGAAGCGCGGGCTGAGCAACGCCGCGGAGTTGCGGTCGAGGAAGAAATGGTTACCCGGATGCGCGCGGAGAATGGAAGCCGGCGCCGCGGGTGAAATCGGACCTTCCAAACACCGTTGGGTGGCGGTGGCTTTGCGCGTATCCGGTACGACCGTCACGACAGCCGCCGCTTTCAGGAATTGTCGCGGCGCCAGCGTCATGGCCTGCCGGGGGACGTCCGCGATCGTTTTGAACCAACCTTCGCCAACCTGCTGGCGCCGGCACGCCTCGTCGAGACTGACGACGATGTAAGGCTCGTTCGTTTCGAAGTCGGCAGGTGGATCGTTGAACGCAACGTGTCCATTCTCTCCTATGCCCGCAAAAATCACATCGATGGGACCGCGGTTGAGTTGAGCGCCGATCACGCGGCACGAAGCGGCGGGATCGGTCTCGCCGTCGAGCAGATGGTAGGTGCGGATCCCCGCCGGACGGATCAAGCGTTCAAGCAGATACCGACGGAAGCTCGCCGGATGGTCGATGGGCAGCCCGACGTACTCATCAAGGTGAAACAACTCCACCTTGTCCCATGTGATCCCCGGCAGCGACAGCAGCACCCGAAGAAATTCCATCTGCGATTCGCCCGTTGCGCCCACCACGCGGGCGTGACCGCGGGAGGAGATGGCGTCGCGCAGCAGACCCGCGGCAAGTTCGGCCGCCGCCTGACTGGCCGCGCCCTTGTCCGCATACACTCGAATTGGCGTCATTTGGTCTTCCATGGCGGACAGTTCAGTAGGATCACTCGCTGTGCGGCGATGCCAAATAACGAACATCCCTTTGGAAATAGACGATTCGGATCTCATACTCGTGGTTGAATCTGGAACTCAGGAATTGATCCGAAACGGACGGGAGTCGACTTGGAGAACGGATACACTAACGATGCAGTAGGCGTGGTTTTTCTCCGCTTCACGCAGACGAATTACGCGGACTGACCAACACCCGTGCCCGGTATGGACTATTGCATGACAGTGGCCGATCCGACGGGGTCAGGGCGTTAATTGTTAATGCCGGATTCGCGGCGCGTCGCCTTTCGGACTGGCTGCCGTCGAGTTTCCATCGGACCGAAGACCCTTCGTCGGAACGCGCGGATCGAATCGCAGCGCCAGTCGGATGACCGACGATCTTGATCATTGCAGTCTTCGGCTGGATTTTGGCCGGGCGCTGGCTGGATCGTGGCTACTGACCGGCTGATGATCGGCTTGTGTCTGGCTGCTGCTGGCTGCGCCGTCGATCTAAGAGGGGTCCGACTCCGTGACCGCGGAATTCCGACGGGGTCAGGCCGAGTTTTGTTATATTTGAGGAGGACTCAGGGCGTTAGTTATTAATTCCCGCAGTTCAGATCCACGCGGCGGACGCTGGGCGTTCCAAATTCAGCGCGCGGCAATCCATTTCCGATACTTGGATTAGCGATTAACAACTAACGCCCTGACTCCGTAGAATCAGCGGCAATGACAGGTTTCGCGGGCGAGGCCCACGAACGCGGACGACACGGAGGTCGTCCCTCCATTTCGAACTTTGCAGCGCGCGGCGGTAGGGCAAGGTCTTCGACCTGCCATTCCGGAAAAGCGGGTCGAAGACGCCACCTCTACTGTTGGAACGGGATCGTACGTAAGGTGACGCGCTTCGCGAGCGCGGCTCGGGGAGGCGCGAGGAGCACAAGCGATCGCCTGCGAGCAAGCTTCTACGACCGGTTTTCGGAGCGCGCGCAAGCGCGCTGACCTACATCTAGATGGGTCGAGACGGTGAATCAGCGTTCGTCAGCGAAGATCAAGCGGTTCACAACTCTCCGAACTGCTCAGTATTCGTCGTGGCGGCGCCACCAGGTGTAGGGCGCGGTTTGTTTCACGCGGCCGAGCGTGGTGTCCTCCCACTTTTCCTGGCGTCCGAACGGCGTTAGATCGAGGAAGCTCCACACGCTGCCGACGTATTCCAAGCCGCGCGCCTGAGTGAAGTACGTGCGATAGATCTTTCGGCCGTCCCGGATGAAAACGCTCAAGCCATGATCTTCGCCTTCGTCCGTGGTGAGCCCAAAGTCGGTGTTGAACGTCGTGCCGTCAGAGGAAACCCACTGCACGTTCCAACCCATTCGTTTCTGATAACGCTGGATATTCTTCAAGGGAGCCCGCGAGACGACGGCAAACGAAGTGTCTCGGGCCTGCACGTGTTCGAGCCGGCCGACTTGATCGAGAAACAGCGAGCACCCGGGACAGGCGGCGTCGGGCCAGCCGTCCACTTCGGGAGCAAACATGAAATGGTAAACCAGCAGCTGTCGGCGTCCGGCGAACAGATCGAGCAGGCCGACCTCTTCCTTGGGTCCGTGGAAGAGGTACTCCTTCGTGATTTCGGTCATCGGCAAACGTCGTCGCTCCGCCGTGAGACGGTCGCGCTCGCGGGTGGCGGCTTTCTCTTTCACGAGGAACGCGGCGTGGGCGTTCTCCCACTCAGCGGGAGACACAATTTCAGGCAGGGATTTCGCGGATTTTGATTTCATAGAGGGATGTTTGAAAGGGCGGAGCCGGAAGGTTGAAATGATGGGATGTCGGCAAGGCTTGCGCGCTCATTGAATCAACGAATGAGCCAGGTGGTTTTGGACGAGTTTTTGTCCATGAAGTCGTTAATTTTTCGGAGCGCGCGCAAGCGCGCTGGCCTACGTATCGGAAATTTCGATCTCCCATGGATTGCCGCGCCGGCGAGCCGGACTCGCAATGACAGTGCGGGAGTTCAATGGCAGGTGCGCGAAGCGCGCGGTGGCGATCCAGCTGGATTGCTTCGTCGCTACGCTTCTCGCAATGACGGGCTTCGCTCGGGCGAAGCCCACGAACCTGGACGACACGGCGGTCGTCCCTCCGTTTCGAACTTAGCAGCGCGCGGCGGTTTGCTTGCCGCGCAACTGGGCGGAGTCAGGGCGTTAGTTGTTAATGCGCGCAGCTTAGATCCACGCGGAAGGACGCTGGGCGCTCCAAATTCAGTGCGTGGCAATCCATTTCCGACACTTGGATTAACAACAAAGCCCTGACTCCGTAGGATCAACCAACGCCCTGACGCCGTCAGGATCACCGCCAAAAGGGGAGTTGACCCAGTTTGAAAAACATCCCTTACAGTGTAAGGGTTAAATGAAACTAACGTTCATCGAACTGCCGCTGTTCACCAGCCTCGTAACGCAGGTCACCGATGACAATTTCCTCAACCGACTTCAAAACGACCTCCTGAAAGACCCAGAAAAGGGCGACATCATGCCGCGATTGCACGGCCTGCGTAAGGTGCGGATGGCCCTGCAAGGGCGGAGTCGAGCCGGCGGGGCACGCGTCATCTACCTCTACCTTCCGCAGCACCACACGATTATTTTGTTTTACGTCTACACCAAGGCAAAATCGGAGAACCTCACGCCCGATCAGGAGAAACGGCTGAGCGCCGCCGTCGAAACCATCAAACGAGAATTCAGACATGAAAACCAAGCCCATTGAGTTCAACGCCGACGATCTCGTCGGCAGTGCCGAAGCGTTCGCGCGCCATCTTTCGGGAAAAGAGAAACTCACTCTGCGCACTGCGACGATGCCGTTACCGCCACCCGTCAAACCGCTCACGCCTTCGCAAGTGCGCTCGATCCGCCGGAAGCTCAACGTCAGCCAACCGGTGTTTGCCGCGATGATGAACATCCCGACCGTCACCGCCGCGAGTTGGGAACGCGGCCGGAGGAGACCAACGGGCGCTGCGCTGCGCTTGCTCGACATTGCGCGAAAGCATCCCGAGGTCTTGCTCGCCTGATGATGCCGTTACCGTTACGCGCAAGCCTTTCTGCTGATATTCTCATCTACGTCGTGCTGCGCGCAGATCGCGCGGCGGAATTCCGATGGGGTCCGGAATTCCGATGGGGTCAGGCCGAGTTTTACTATTGGAAAGAGGCAGATCGATTTGCAGTTCGACACCGCAAATCAGAACTCGGGAAACAGCAAAACTCGGGCTGGCTCCGCCAGGACCGTCGCCCCGCCTAGCGACCTCCGGCCCGTTCAAACGTCAGCAGAAAAACCCGCTCCGGCTCCCCCGGTGTTTGGAGCAAAAATTCGATCTGCGATCCCGGCTCGTGCTCCCGATCCAGCAGCAGGCGCAGGCCCATGCCGTTCATTTTCCGAACCGGCACGCCGTCGATCGCGATCAACCGATCACCGATCTGCACGCCCGCCATCTCCGCCGGACTGCCCGGCATCAGATTGCTCACCCACGCACGTTTGATCGGGTCCAGCGGCAGCGTCCCTTTGCATTCCCACTCAATCGTAAACCAGCCCGATGGGAGTCGCTTCCCCGGCACCACCATTTTTTGCAGTACGAGCGGCGGAGCGTTTGACTCCTTGGGCGCCGACGACTTTGGCGCAGCTCCCAAACTCTGCGCGCACAAACAGGCCAAGAAAAGTACTGCCCGGCTCGGTTTCATCGGTCAGCCCACGATGATCCTTCATCGAGCTCGAGCGAGGCGAATAGGTAAGAGAATTTAAGCGGGGTCAGTCCGAGTTTTGCGATATTCAGAACGATTCAGTCCAAGATTCGAATCCATCGCAGTCTACCGGGCGCGTGCACTCGGATAGAGCAAAACTCGGTCTGACCCCTTCGGATCGCCGGCATTTTGCACCACTGATTTTCGCTGATGGCCGCTGATGTTCGCACTCGGGATTTGACGAACCGTAACGACACAGAGAGCGCGGAGGTGTCACGGAGGGCAGAGAGAAACCCCTCTGGGAGCTCGGATCGGTCTCCGTGCTCTTTGGTTCGAAGATCGATTCGTCTGCCTCGGACAATCCGCCTTCCGCAATAAATGGATGACACGGTTACCGAGCGAAGCGACCGGACTCTACTCATCCCTCCAATCGGGAAAGCAATCAGCGACCATGGGCGGAGACGAGTGGTTCAGCGTTTCGTTTGTTTCGCGCATCGTTGGCGCACTTCAGGGGAATTTTGCGCATGGGGTGGTGCGGCACTCAATCCGCTCGCACGTCGCGGGCACGATGAACCGATGGCCGCAATTTCCATCCACATGAAAACCACGTCTGTCACCATCATCATGAACTCGGTTCGCCGCTTTCGGGCGGGCCTCGTCCTGCTTGCGTTTGCCGCCTTGGGAAACGCTCAAACCGCGCACTCAGCCCCCGCCAGTCACGTCAACACCCAGACCGCCGAACTCGAAGCCCTGCTGACCGCAGTGCACGACGTCACGTCTTACAATGGCAACCCGCAGACCGCCATCGACCACCTCGCAACGTGGTACGAACTCTGGGCCGAGGATGCGACGCTCGTGGTTAACGGCGGAGCGCCCAAGGTCGGGCGGGATGCGATCATCGCATTCTTCGCGGCGAATCCCCTCTTCACTACGAACTTTGTGGGCCTCACACCCAGCTTCCGGACGAAAATATCGGTCCACGGCGACACCGCGGAAGTTTACCTCGAGTGCATTTTCCTGACCGAGGCTCTGACGGTCGGCCCGCAACGCGCGCTCTCGGGGACGGCCAAGAAAGTGGATG
>JBDSSD010000086.1:0-69359 GCA_039928945.1 Opitutus sp.
GGATCGAATTTTTTTACCGAACCGGTGATTTCTCAGCCCAATCGCGCCGCCCGATAATACTCCAACGTCGTCGCCAAGCCCGCCTCCAACGCGACCGTCGGCGAGAATCCCGCCGCGCGCAGCGCACTCGTATCGGCCCGCGAGTGCCGCACCTCGCCTACCCGCGGAGCCGCAAACCGCAGCTCCGAACGCGAGTCGGCCAAACGAATGATCGTTCGCGCGAGTTCCTGCACCGTGATTTCGCTACCACCTCCCACATTGTAGACGCCAGCCAACCCGGCCGTCGTAGCCGCAAAAAGATTCGCGGCCACGATATCGTCGACGTGGATGAAGTCGCGGGTCTGCAGTCCGTCGCCGAAAATGGTGATCGGCTCATGCGCCAGTGCCCGCTGCATGAAAATCGGAACGGCCGACGCATACGCGCTCCGCGGATCCTGGCGCGGGCCAAACACGTTGAAGTAACGCAGCGCCACCGCCTCAATCCGACCCGCCTCCGCGTACTGGCGGCAATAATACTCCCCATCGAGCTTCGTCACCGCATACGGGCTCTGCGGCTCAGGCCGCGCTTGTTCTGTCTTCACCGGCGCCGCACTGTCACCGTAAACCGCCGCGGACGAACTGAAACACACTTTACGCACTCCCGCTGCCGCCGCTTCCTCCAGGACGTTGAGCAGTCCGAGAACATTGAGCTCAACGCACTCGTGCGGCCGCTGGACGGATTCCACGACGCTCACCATCGCGGCCAGGTGGAACACGCAGTCAACGCCTTGCACTGCTGCCTTCACCCGCTCGCGATCGAGAATCGAACCTTCCATCAACTCCACATTTTGTCCATCGAGGTTGGCGCGCTTGCCCGTGCGAAGATTGTCCAGAATGCGCACTTCGCCCCGCGTAATCAGTTTAGCCGCGAGGTGACTGCCGATAAAGCCCGCGCCTCCGGTAATCAGATATTTCATGTTGAGAAAAGTCCTTCGACGGTTCGCTGCATGGCGCCTTCCTGCTGCTCCATGCTCCGGACCAGCGCGAACTGGTTGCGACCGCGGTCCAGGTTGTGGTTCTCGCGTTTGATTTTGTAGTACACGTCCCCGGCCAGATGGTCCCCGAGAAAACGCAGCCCATTCTCGAAGGTGATCAACTTCGCCGCGAACGCCATGTGCGCACGTTCGGCCGCATTCAGGAACGCTCCCGCCGACGAGATATAACCACGGGCGAGACTTTCGAAGGTGGAGAGGCGCATCGTGATCTTGCTCACATCACGCTCATCTTCCGCGGCCGAGTTTGAAGCCGATCTCACCATGTCGCCGAAATCGTAGAGCGCCAATCCGGGCATCACCGTATCCAGGTCAATGACGCACACCGCTTCACCCGTGACATCGTCGAGCATCACGTTGCTGAATTTCGTGTCGTTGTGCGTGATGCGTTCAGGAATTTCGCCGCTTTGCTGCAGCTGCAGCAAGCGGTCGACCAGGGACTCGCGAGCGAGCGCGAACTCAATGTCCGGCTGAATCGCCGAGGCGCGACCCAGCGGGTCCGCGGCGAGAATGCTCCGGAAGTCCTCAAATCGTTTTCTCGTGTCGTGAAACCGGGGAATCGTCTCGTGCAGTCGTGGCCCGGGCAAATCCGTCAGCAGGCACTGAAAAGCCCCAAACGCGCGTGCCGCCTCGTAAGCATGACGCTCGTTTTCAACCTGATCATACGAGCGCGCGCCCTCGATGAAAACGTAGCAGCGCCAGTACTCGCTCGCGGCATCCACCACAAACGCCTGCCCTTCCCGATTCGGCACAATCGTGAGCGTCCGTCCCGCAGAACGCCCGGTGTGCGCGGTCACTCGGCGGACGTTGTCCATCAACGCGGGCACATTTTGAAAAATTCGCCGATTGATCCGCTGTAGAATATAGCGCTGCGTGGTTCCAGCCGCACCGAAATGCGCCACATACGTGTCGTTGATGTGTCCCGTGCCGTAAGGCGCGGCGCTGAGAAACTCGCCGGGCACCTGGAATTGGCGCGCAACCGATGCGAGTTCAATCGACGGGCTGATCATTGAGGACAAAGATCGTTGATCGAACGGTGAGACAAGGTCGAATCGTTCCGCCTCCAGAAAACACGCGCTCGCTTGGACGTCCTTTGTTCCGCCGCGACCGCTTATTCCATTTTCATCTTCCGTTTCGCCCGTTGTGATCCGCGTCACCCTCCCCTTCCCATGAAAGCATTCCTTTGCCTGCTCGCGTTGTTCGGGTCGTTGTCGTCGAGCGTCGCGGCAGACAGCGTTCTGACCTCGGCGCAGACGCTCATTCCGGCGGAAAATTTTCCGCGTTTCATCGTACCCGGACTGGAACGTGAGATGGCTGCGCTCAACGCCATGCATCGCCTGCACTATCCACCCGTGTGGCTCGACTACCCACATCGTGATCCCAACGCGGGCCTTTGCACCTTGTGGGACGAATGGCTCACCGGCGCGTGTTTGTGGGCTGATACGTCAGGCGTTCTGGTCTGCGACAACAAAGTCACGATCACGCAGCGGCTGAAGAATTCGTTCACGCATAAGATCATCGATGTCGAAGGCTACGTCGCCACGCACCAACACGAGGGCATCGGACACACCTTGGGCTGGCCGTTCCCGTATTGGATTGGAAGTGCCGGCGCTGTTGGCGTGCATTTCTCCAACGAGGGCACCGCCTCCGCCGTATTGTCGAAGGGCGCGCCACTCACGAAGACGACAGAGGCCTGGACCCTCGCCGGCGCACAGGACCGCGGAATCAATTCCAAGGGTTGGCAGTTCATGCTCAACGCGCCTCACGCCACTGCCACCGCCGCGCTCGGCGTCATCGACACCCGGGTCTCGCCCTTCCTGCAATTGCGCTGGGCCGCCCGGAATCTGGGCGACGCGCAACCCTGGCTCGAATGGGAACTGGAGGGCGGGTCTGGTTTTTCCCACGAGCGGCGCATGACCATTCCGCTGCCGTCCTCCAACACGGACACGATCACGAATGAGATGATTCCGCTCTACCGGCATCCGCAATGGAAGGGCCGGATCAGCCGGGTTCGCCTGAATTTCGGCAATGCGACGACAGGCGCTGAGGTCACGGTGCAGGCGCTGTTTTCGCAATACGACACCCGGCACAACATCAACAATTTCGATTTCATTCGTGGAGCGATCGACGTGTTTCTTTGGACCGGCGACGTGGGCTTCATGCGCGCGCAGTTGCCCCGCCTCCGCCAGGCGCTGCGATTTGCTCAAACCGAGTTTCACACCTTGGAAAACAAGTGCGTGCTCACAACGTGGGTTGGGCACGAGGGCACCTCCGGCCTCGTGCGCCATCCGGACGGAAGTAAAACGATTCTCCCGGGCACCGGCATCGGCAATAATTACTGGGACCTGCTCCCCTTCGGCCACAAGGACAGCTACGCCACGATTCGTTACTACGACACCCTCGTGCGGATGGCCGACCTCGAACGCGAGGTGGAGCAGCATCCCGAATGGAATTTTCCCCACGACGTGTCCCGCTTTGTTCCGGCTGAGCTGGAACAACACGCCGCCGCGGTGAAAGCAGAGGGCAACCGCATCTTCTGGAGCGATGAGACCGGCCGGTTTGTCGCCGGCCCCGATCGCAATGGCGAGCGACACGACTACGGTTTCACGTTCCTCAACACCGACGCCATCCACTACGGTTTCGCCACACCGGAGCACGCGCGCATGATCATGGACTGGCTCGAGGGCAAACGTACCGTGCAAGGCGATACGTCCACGGGGGCGGACATCTACCACTTCCGCTTCGGTCCGCGCAGCACCACGCGCCGAAACGAGGACTACTATTTTTGGGGTTGGTCCAAGCCGGAGAGCATTCCTTTTGGCGGGCAGGTGCAGGACGGAGGTGCCGTGCTCGGTTGGTCCTACATGGATCTTAGCTCGCGCCTTAAAGTGGACGGACCGGACAACGCGTGGGCCCGGTTGAACGAAATCACCACCTGGTTCGATGAGGTGCAGGCTGGCGGCGGCTATCGAGAGTACTACAAAAAGCAGGGGGCGGCCCTGCAGGGCGATGGTGCCGCGGGCGGGCTCGGCATGGACCGCGAGTTCTTCGAGTCGCTGCTGGTGCCACAGATCATGCTGCGTGGATTTCTCGGATTCACTCCAACCGCCACCGGATGCCGCATCGAGCCGCGATTGCCCACCGCGTTCCCCTCCCTCACCATCGATCGCATCGCGGTCAAAGGCCTGATTTTGCAGGTCACGGCCAGCAAGGACGAGCTGCTCGTGCGGAAAGTCTCCGGCGAGTACGACGGCGCCTTCACCATCACCGCGCCAGGCTATCGGAGCACGGCGCCGGTCGATTGGTCAGAGACCAACGAGGTCCGGCTCGCTCGCTAGGTGGCGCTACGCAGCCCGGACCACGTTTGTGTCAGCGCCCGCGGGCGTGCGCAGGAATTCGCAAAATCCGCCGATTGCATTCGGCCGCAGTTTCGCGCATACTAGGATCGTGGTTGTAAGCCTCCATTCCAAGTTCGTCCGCCGCCTCTCGGCTGCGTGCCTCGCTTTGTGGTTGGTCGCTTTCCTCACGTGCTCGCTGCATTGCACGCTCGGAAGTTTTTCTGCCAAAGCCGCGTCGTCCGCCCATTCTTGCTGCGCTGGAAAATCCGGCGGCACTGATTCATCGACCCCCGTCACGAATGGAAACTGTCACACGTTCCGTGATCTCGCGGTTTCCGATGCGGCCAGCACGCGGGTCGACTTTACGCCCCAGGTCGTCGCCGTCATAGCTCCGGTTTTAACGAGTTGGCTCACCGCTCCCACCATCGTGGAGCTGAAGCCACAGGCGCCGGAACCAGATATCGGTCCACCTTCGCATCGCCCTTTGTTGAGGCTGGCCGGTCGGGCACCGCCGGCGGTCGCATAGCGCCGTCCGCTGCGCTCTTGCGCAGGTTCAGGCGCAGAGATCGTTCACGTCGTTTCGACGTTCGTGCTTCCGCGCGCCCGCGCGCGTTCACCTCCCTCGCTGGTTCTCGAACTCTGTTTCCCATGTCCTCATCCGCTTTCGTTTCTCGTCTTCTTCGTGTGCGACTCTGGCTCCTCGCACTCGCCTCCGTCTGCCAGCTCCACGCCGCGGCGCCTCCGTCCGTGTACCAATGCCCGATGCATCCGTGGATCAAGTCCGCACAACCTGGCAAATGCACAATTTGTGGGATGGATCTCGTCGCCGCCACCGCCTCCGACGCGGCCAGCGTCGACGGGGTCGTCACGCTTCCTCGCTCAAGCGTAACGGCGATTCACATTCAAACGGCCCTCGTGGCCGAACAACGACTCACGCGCACGCTGCGGGTCATCGGCCGCATCGATGATGACGATACGCGCCACCGCATCCTGTCGGCGCGCGTGCCAGGCCGGGTCGAGAAATTGTTCATCAACTTCGTCGGCGCACCGGTGGAGGCCTCCGCTCCCCTTGCCACCTTGTGGAGCGCCGAGGTGCTCACGGCTCAACGTGTTTTCGTGGAGCGGTTGAAAGCCGGCTCCATCGCTTTTAGCGCGTCCGAGCAATCGGCCGCCCGCGAACAGCTGCAGCAGCTCGGCTTGAGCGAAGCCGATATTGCGCAGCTCGAGGAGAAGCGCGAGCCGTCGCCGTTTGTCACGGTCCGCGCACCTGCCGCCGGCATCGTCGTGGCCAAATCCGTTTACGAAGGGCAGTACGTCCAGTCCAGCGATCGGCTGTTCGAGCTCGCCGACTTTTCCCGCATGTGGTTCGTGTTCGACGCATACGCGCAAGACATCCCCTGGCTGCACGTCGGCCAGAGGGTTGAGATCACCACGCGCGCCGTTCCCGGAGAAGTGATCTCCGCTCCGATCGAGTTCATCGATCCGAATTTCGATGAGTTGAAACAGACCACGCGCGTGCGCGCGATTCTGCCCAATCCACACTACAGCCGCGGCGGTGAGTCGCACAACCTCCCGCACCGCGTCCTCGCGGAAGGAAGCGTGCTGGTTGAAACGCCTGCCGTGCTCGCCGCACCGCGTTCAGCCGTGTTGGACACCGGCAGCGGGCCGGTCGCATACGTCGCAACGAGCGAGCATCGTTACGAGCAGCGGAAGCTGAAACTGGGCCGTCGCGGAGATGCGCTGGTGGAAGTGCTCGCCGGCCTCAAGGCGGGGGATGCCGTCGTCACGGAAGGCAACCTCCTCATCGATGCCCAAGCCCAACTCGCTCATGAGAGCCGCGGCGCAGGCAACTTGGCCGCCCAGGCGAACAGCGATCCCTCCCCCGCGATCGTCGAGACTTCACCTTCGACTACACCCCTTGCGAGTGACTCCAACGAACCGACGAACCTCCCCCACAACCTTGGCTCGTTGGCCAACATTGCCGTGCTCGCGGCGGACGCACTCAGCAGCGACGACTTCGCCCGTTATCAAAAACTCTTTCCTTCGATTGCCCCGGCGGCCGAAGGGTTCGGGCTGCCGCCGCTGAAGCTGGGCACGGATCTGAAATCAGCCCGCGCGTCTTTCGAACCGTGGAGCACCGCGGTGGCCGCGCTCGTTTTTCCTCAACGCGCCCAACTGGGTTTGAAGATTTTCCAATGTCCCATGTCACCGGTGCTGCAAAAGGGTCGCTGGCTCCAGCGGAGCACCCCGCTGAAAAACCCTTTCTTCGGCGCCGCGATGCCGGATTGCGGAGAGGAAGTGCGATGAACCGAACCCACATTTATCCGGCCATCGCGCACCGCTCTCGTCACGCGGTTCACCAGCAGCGCGCGACAACCTCCAAATCCACCCGGCCATGATCAATCGACTCATTCGGTGGTCGTTGGAAAATCGCTTCATCGTGCTCTGCGCGACGCTGCTCCTGTTTGGCTGGGGTTGGTTTGCGGTGCACCAGGTGCCAATCGACGCGATTCCTGATCTCAGCGAAAATCAGGTCATCGTCTTTGCGGATTGGGAAGGCCGCAGTCCGCAGGAGATTGAGGACCAGGTCACCTATCCGCTGTCCGTCAATCTTCAGGGACTCGCTGGCGTACGCACCGTCCGAGCCACTTCAATGTTCGGGTTCTCGCTGATCACCGTTATATTTGAGGATAAAATCGACAACTACTTCGCCCGCACCCGCGTACTCGAGCGACTCAATTATCTCGGCAACATCCTACCCACCGGGGTGACGCCACGCCTCGGTCCCGACGCGACCGGGCTCGGTTGGGTCTATCAATATTATCTCAAGGTGGATCCCGCGGCCGGAGGCGCCGCTCACCTTGAGACGGGAAAGTACGACTTGGGTCAGCTCCGCGCGCTGCAGGATTATTTCGTTCGCTATCAACTCGCGGCCGTACCCGGTGTAGCGGAAGTCGCGAGCATCGGCGGTTTCGTTCGTCAGTGGCAGGTGGAGGTATCGTCGCTGCGGATGCGTGCGTTGGGCGTCACCCTCCAGCAAGTCATGGACGCAATCAGTGCGAACAATCTGAACGTCGGTGGCCGCACGCTCGAAGAAAACGGCCAGGAGTTTGTCGTCCGTGGCCGGGGCCTTATCACGACCGCTTCGGATCTCGAGACGATTGCTTTGACCGTCCGCGACGGCACCCCTCTCTACTTGCGCGACGTCGCGGCCGTGCAGATCGGCGGAGATTTCCGGCGCGGCGTCCTGGATGTCGACGGCCACGAGGTCGTTGGTGGTGCCGTGGTGATGAGGTCAGGAGAGAACGCCTATCAGGTGATCAAAGACGTGAAGGCACGGATCGCGCAGATTACCGCGGGGCTGCCACCCGGGGTCTCGATTCAGCCATTCTACGATCGAAGCAGCTTGATCGATCGCGCGATTGAAACGCTCAAGCACACGCTCTGGGAAGCGGTGATCCTCGTCACGCTGATGCACGTGATTTTTTTGTTTCATTTCCGGAGCATCCTGATCGTCACGCTCCCGCTCCCTGCATCGATCCTGGTCGCCTTCATCCTGATGAAGCAGTTCGGGATTCAATCACACATCATGTCGCTCACCGGCATCGCGATCGCGATCGGAGTGCTGGTCGACGCCGCGATTGTGATGACCGAAAACGTCATCCGACACTGTGAACTCGCCGAAAAAGCTCGCGGTCGCTCGCTCACGCCATCGGAAACCTGGCAGGTCGTACTCGACGCATCGCAGCAAGTCGGCCGTCCCATTTTCTTCGCGATGGGCATCATCATTCTCGCCTTCGTCCCGATCTTTCAGCTCACCGGCCAGGAAGGAAAGCTGTTCCATCCGCTGGCCTGGACCAAGACCTTCGCGATGATCGGCGCCACCGTACTCGCCGTCACGCTCGTGCCGGTGCTGTGCTCATTTCTCGTGCGCGGTCCGTTTCACGCTGAGGAACGCAACTGGGTCATGCGCTTCCTGCTCGCCCTCTATGATCCGGTACTTGACTGGGCGTTGCGCCGACGGAAGACGGTGCTGGCTCTGGCCGCCGCACTCCTGACGTTCTGCTGTATTGTCGCTTTTGGCCTGCCCACACGATGGGTGGACCGCATCGCTTCGAGCGCTCCAAGCCTTGCCGGCAAGCTGCGCGGCTTCGGATCGGAGTTCATGCCCACCCTGCAGGAAGGATCATTGCTCTTCATGCCTGTCCTGCTGCCCAGCACGTCGCTGACGGAGATCAAGCGCATCATGGCGTGGCAGGACCAAGTGATTCGGGCGACCCCGGAAGTCACGAGCGTAGCCGGAAAGCTGGGACGGTTTGATACCGCGACGGATCCCGCGCCGACGGAAATGATCGAGACCACGATCATGCTCAAACCGCCCGCCGAGTGGAGGGCCGGCATGACCAAGGAGAAATTGATCGCCGAACTTTCAGCCAAACTCCTCCAGGTGCCAGGCTACGTGCCCGGCTTCCTCCAGCCGATCGAAAATCGGGTCCTGATGATATCGACCGGTATTCGCGCGCAGCTCGGCATTAAAATCTTCGGCGACAATCTCGACGCACTGCAGCGGAAATCCTTCGAAGTCGCAAACGTCGTCGAGAAGATCCCCGGAGCCACGGGCGTCGCCCCGTCCCGCGTCCAAGGCAAACCGTATATCGAAATCACCGTCGATCGGGCGGCCATGTCGCGCTATGGCGTTTCCGCCGCCGATGTCCTCGCGGTGGCCGAGACAGGACTGGGCGGAAAAACCGTTACAACGTCGCTGCAAGGCCGTGAGCGCTGGCCGATTCAGGTGCGGTTGGAGCGCGCCGACCGGGAAGATCTTTCCCGTCTCGGCGCCATCCCCGTGGCGACTCCAGGCGGCAACTACGTCCCTCTCGGCCAGGTCGCCACGATCGAGCGCGTCACCGGTCCCAACGAAATCTCCAGCGAGAACGGCCGTCTCCGCGCCTTCGTCCAGGCGAACGTCACTGGCCGCGATCTCGGCTCGTTCGTGGACGATGTTCGGCAGCACGTGAACCAGCTGGTGAAACTCGATCCCGGCATGACGCTCGAGTACTCCGGTCAGTACGAGAATCAGCTCCGCGCCCGACAAACGCTCCGGCTCATTCTTCCGGCGGTTCTCGTGATTATCTTCGTTGTACTGACGATGACCTTCCGTTCAGCAGCCGAAGCAGCTCACGTGATTCTCGCCGTGCCGTTCGCCCTCACCGGCGGTGTGCTGCTGCAGTGGTTCATGGGCTTCAACTTCAGCGTGGCCGTGTGGGTGGGCTATATCGCGCTTTTCGGGACCGCGATTCAGACGGGTGTCGTGATGGTGATTTACCTCGAGGAAGCCGTCAAAAAGGCGCGAACGACGAAACGCGGAACCGTGGAAAAACGCGAAGAAGCATTCGTTGGAAAAGAGGGCGATGCTGAAGCCACTCCGCTCACGCGAATCGAATTGGTGGCCGCGATCAAAGAAGGCGCACGGCTCCGGCTGCGGCCCAAGGTGATGACCGTCGCGACCGCGATTGCCGGCCTGCTCCCGATTTTCTGGAGCAATCAAACCGGCGTGGAGATCATGCGCCCCTTAGCCGCGCCGGTCGTCGGCGGCATGCTGTCTTCACTCGTCCATATCCTAATCGTCACCCCCGTGATCTTCGCTTGGTTGCACGAACGGAAGCTGACGAAAGCGACCTAGTTGATTCTTGTGGCCCTGCTCGGAAGGGCAGGGAGGTTTTCGTTTGAGCATCGAGTAACGAAAGATCCCGCCTCTCCCGACGCGGGCCACGAGTCGAACTCCAGTCCTGCGCTACACCAGCTCGCCACGCACGCGTCCGATTTCGACCACCGGCACCTCGCTCAAGGCCAGGCGCAACTCGAAGACGGCGCCACCTTCGGGAGCGTTGCGCAGACTCACTCGGCCACCATGCGCTTCGATGATCGCCCGCACGAGGGCGAGCCCCAGACCCAATCCACGTTCCGATCGACTTGAATCGCCGCGGTACAATCGTTCCCACACGCGCGCTTGCTCAGGCGCCGGCACTCCCGGACCCGTATCGCTCACCGTCACCACGGCGTCCGCTCCGTCCATGCCGGTCGAAAGCGTCACTCGTCCGCCTGCTGGGGTATATTTCACCGCGTTGTCGACGAGATTGGCGATCGCCTGACGTAACCGCGTCGGATCGGCCATCACCGGCAGTTCGTTATTGATCGTGATGCTCAACGCCACCGATTTCGCTTCCGCGACTTCGGTGTACAGTCCGGCTGCACTGCGCGCGAGTGCGCCCAAGTCACAGCGCGTTTTATCGAGGCGTAGCATTCCCGCCTCCGCCTCAGAAATTTCCATGAGCGCACGCAGCAGCTTCAACACGTCGTCCGCTTGCTCAACGCAATCGGCGAGAGCTTCACCTTGAACGCCGGATCCTTCGACCGACCGCAACGCCAGCTCCGCCGTACCCCGCAAGCGCGTCAATGGCGTACGAAGATCGTGAGCAACGTTGTCCAACGCTTCGCGCATCGCCCGCAACAGTCCCGCGTTCTTGTCGAGCACCGTGTTGAACGCTCGCACGAGTTCAGCGACGTCATCGTCACGCTTCGGCATCGGTACTCGCGCATCCAATTCACCGGTCGAAACAATCCGTTGCGCCGTCGCGATCACGTCACGCAAAGGCCGCGTCGCCCGTCGCGCCGTGATCACTCCCGCCGCAAACCCGATCACCACCACGGCCCCGCCAATCCACAAAAATGTCCGCCGTAAGGGCCCGAGCAGTACGGCTCGATTGTCGGTGCTTCGTGCGACCTGCAACAAACGTCCATCCACCAGCACCCGCGACGCGACCGCCAGATCCTGCTCCTCGTCCTGCGGCACGCGCACCGTGTAGCCCTGGCGTTGCGTCCACCCGCCCCACCCATCCGGAACCGTGATTCTGCGCGCGTCCGCCTCGATCCAGTCCGGTGGAATTTTTCCCCACACCGCTTCGCCGCCACGACCCACCAACCGAATGAACAACGAGCGTACGTGTGGGCCTTCACTGTCCTCGGCCACTCGCGCCCGCAGTCCTTCCAATCCGCTCGCGCTATAAATCTGCGCGTACTGCTGCAGTCGGAGCTGCAGCGCCTCGTTGTCCCGCGTCTCCAGCTGACGGCCCAACGACCAATAGAGCAGGCCAAAGATGGCCGAGAAGCCGACCGCAAAAAGCGCGGCGAACCACACGCTCAGCCGGACGGCCAGCGATCCTCGCAGCCGATCAGCGGGTGTTTTTGAAAACATAGCCCACTCCTCGCAAGGTTTCGATCCGCGTCTTTTCGGGATCTATTTTGCTGCGTAACCGCGACATCAGTACGTCCACGACATTCGTCTGCGGGTCAAAGCTGTAGTCCCAGACGTGTTCGAGAATCATCACTTTCGTCACCGGCCGGCCGGCGTGACGCAGCAAATATTCGAGCAGCGCAAATTCGCGCGGCTGCAATTCCACCGGCCGGTCCGCCACCGTCACCGTCCGCGACACCAGATCCAGCGTGACGTCGCCGGCGGAAACCTTGGTTGCTTCCGGTGCCCGCGTGGCGCGACGGATCAACGCCTGCAATCGCGCCGACAGCTCGGCAAACGCGAATGGTTTCGTGAGATAGTCGTCGCCACCGGCCTGCAACCCCTTGACTCGGTCATCCACCGTCGCGCGCGCACTGAGGAACAGAACCGGCACGTCACTGCGGGCCGCGCGGAGTCGTCGAACGAGACTTAATCCGTCGAGCCCTGGCAGCATGATATCCACGACGGCGGCGTCGTAGGTGGTGGACGTCGACAGCGCGAGCCCAGTATCGCCGTCGGGCGCGTGGTCCACGCCGTAGCCTTCCTGTTTGAAACCTTTGACCACAAACGAGGCAATCTTGGCATCATCTTCAACGACGAGGACACGCATGGAGTTCATAACAAAGTGAGAATCTTCAAAAAGGTGAAACGATTAAGTTGGGTGGCTCCTCCTGAACGACCCGGAGAAGGTCGGACTCTGAGCCGCGGGTCGAAGACCCGCGCTACGGGTGGCGCGGCGTCTCGGACCCGCAGCCCGAGAACGCGCAACCGCCCATCGAACTGACGTCCATGGACTTTCTCCTTCACAAATTCCCGCGCTCGTTGCGTTCATTCCGTTCGATCTAACAAAAAGCTCCGGGCGTTTCCGCCCGGAGCTTTTGCACACCTAGCACACACACACCTGGCATCTGCCAATTGTTAAGGAGTCGGCTTCGCGTCGGTCTCGTCGACCACCACATAGCGCGATCCGCGCTGGCTCCACACCCGGAGGAGCGTCTTCTTCGACTCGCCGGTTTTCTCCGTCAGCTTGACGGCTTCGTCCGCCGTCTTCACAGGCTGACGATTGATCTCCTGAATGACATCACCGGGCTGGAGACCGGCGGCCGCAGCCGCTGAATCGGGATCCACACTCGTGACGAGCGCACCGCGGACCTTCGCTGGTACGTCGAACTCGCGACGGGTCTGCGGATCGATGTCGCCCACGCCGACACCATTCAAGGTGCCGGTGTCGTCATCGTTTTCAGCGTCATCCTGACCCAACCGACCACTGCGGCCTTCACCGCGAGCCAGCGCACGATCCGTTGGACGGGCCGCAACCGTGAACTCCACGTCCACCTTTTTGCCTTCGCGCAAAACCTGAGCGTTCACCTTCTGACCCGGAGCGACGTTCGCCACCGCGAGCTTGAGATGACGGGAGTCGGTGACGGGCTTACCTTGCAGCGCCACGATCACATCGCCGCCTTTGACGCCAGCCTTGTCGGCCGGGCTCTCAGGAACGACATCAGCCACGAGCGCACCCTGACGCGTGGTCAGCTTGAACTGATCAGCCAGCTCGGGGTTGATGTCCTGCATCGTCACGCCGAGATAGCCGCGGACGACTTTCCCGGTGGAGACGAGTTGCTCCATGACGTTGCGAGCGAGATTCGCCGGAATGGCGAAACCGATGCCTTGGAATCCGCCCGTGCGGCTGAGAATAGCGGTGTTGATACCGACGAGACGCGCTTCCGCATCGACGAGCGCACCACCTGAATTGCCAGGATTGATGGCTGCGTCGGTTTGAATGAAGTCTTCGTAGTCGAGACCCATCGTGGCGCGACCGAGACCGCTCACCATTCCGCTCGTCACGGTTTGTCCGATACCGAACGGATTGCCCACCGCGAGAACGCGGTCACCGACCTCGACCTTGTCGCTATCGGCGAACGTGATTGCGGGAAGATCTTTCGCATCGATCTTGATCACGGCCAAATCGGTTTGCGGATCGGTGCCGACCACCTTCGCGTTCAGATCGCGTCCATCGCCCAAGGAGACCTTGATCGTATCCGCGCCTTTGACGACGTGGCTGTTGGTGAGGATATAACCGTCGGGGCTGACAATGACGCCCGACCCGAGCCCTTCCTGAGGCGGCTGGCGCAAGGTGCCGCGGCGGCCCTGTCCGAATTGATCACCGAAGAATTCGCGAAAGCCGGGTTGATTCAGAAACGGCGGCAAATCGGAGCCGGAGACGTTCTTGGCTTTTTCCGTGACTTGAACTTTGACGACGCTCGGCGCGGCTTTCTTGACGACCGGAGCGTAGCTTGGCCCGAGCGCCGAGTTGGCGGCGGGCACGGGCTTCGCGTCAACGTTGACGGAAACCGAGGGAGAGCCGGCGTTCAACGCGGTGGCAGACCAGGTAAGGCTGCCGGCAGCGCCGAGTCCAAGCGCAAGCAACAGCGCCCGGCGTCGACTGGATGTTTTGGAAGTATTCATAAAGTGTAGATGCAGTGAGATTGGTTTTGAACTGACCCACTATC
The DNA here is from genome assembly GCA_039928945.1 of Opitutus sp. GTDB lineage: Bacteria > Verrucomicrobiota > Verrucomicrobiia > Opitutales > Opitutaceae > Opitutus. The sequence continues at coordinate 14,174 of JBDSSD010000086.1, forward strand.
GCACGACGCCCCTTCCACCCGCTTGCGGCTGCCTTACAGTTTTGAAAGGTTGAAGCCGCTGCGAGGCCCCGCGTGCCGTAATCTCGTCCTCGCATCTAGGAAGAATCGAGCCATGGTGCGGGCTGCATCATGTCGACCGCTCTTGGTATTTTTTCAGAAGTCTTTGTGGTCCTGATTCTCGTATTGGCGAACGGCTTCTTCGTCGCCGCCGAGTTTGCCCTGGTCAAGGTCCGCGCCAGTCAACTCCGTCCGCTCGCGAAAAAAGGCGGGTGGCGCGTAAAATTTGCCCTTCGAGCCACGGAGCACCTGGACGCGGCGCTCTCGGCCACACAACTCGGCATCACGCTTGCCAGCTTGGGGCTGGGCTGGGTGGGTGAGCCGTATATCGCACATCGGCTGGAGCCGCTCTTATCGCGCTGGGGCATCGTGGATCAGGGAACCGTGCACTCGATCGCATTCGCCACGGCTTTCCTGATCATCACGTTTCTCCATATTATCTTCGGCGAACTCGCACCGAAGTCGCTCGCGATTCAGCGCGCCAAGTCGATCACGCTCTGGATCGCGCCGCCGCTGATGGTGTTCTATTACATCTTCTTCCCCTTCATTTGGGTGCTCAATGGCACCGCCAATCGCTTTCTGCGCTGGGCCGGTCTCGGGCCAGCGACCGAAGGAGATCACGCCTTCAGCCCCGACGAACTCGAGTACGTCTTCAGCCACGCGCGTCATACCCATCCGGCGGATGCGCTCGTCAACAAACTCATGGTCCAGTCGCTGCGCGTGCGCGGCACGTTTGCCCAGCAGATCTTGCTGCCGCGCGACCAAATCGTGGCGCTCTGGCTCGACCGACCGCTCGCGGAAAACCTCCGTATCGCCCAAACCAGTGGCTTCAGTCGTTTCCCGGTCTGCCGTGAATCACTCGATAATGTTGTCGGCATTTTGCTCGTTCGTGAGTGGCTCTGGCAAATCCAGGCACTCGGACCGGAGGCTCCATTCGAGCCGCTGCTTCGACAGGTTGTTACCTTCGAACTGAAAACGCCGCTGCCCGTGATGTTGGAGCGGTTTCGACACTCGCGCAGTCATCTGTCGATCGTCGTCGACGCGGACAAGAAGCTGGCGGGGATTGTCACGTTCGAAGACGTGATTGAAGAGATCGTTGGCGACATCCGCGATGAGTTCGATCTGGGCAGCGGGCCGGTCTTCGAACGCTTGGAGCGGTCGATTGTGGTGACGGGCTCAATGACCTTGCGGGAGTTGCAAGCTGAGACCGGATGGCCGCTGGAATGGCAGCCGCGTGAAACGGTGGCGCTTTGGTTTGCCCGCAACCTCGGTCACCCACCGCGACGAGACGAACAGCACCTGATCGGCGACTACCGCCTCACCGCCCTCGAGGCCGGCCCCGAACGCCCCCGCCGCGTCCGCGTGGAACGAATGGAGCCCGAAGCCGCCACCTGATAACGAGGTTTTAATCTGGAACTCAGGAACTCTGGAAGGAGCACCGAGCAAACCCGGATTTAATGTAGAAATCAGGAACGGAGAAGGATCGGCCGAGACTTCCTGAAGCCCGATTCTTTAGAATCCTCCTGCTCCAGCGTGATCGATTCCGTTCCAGAGTTCCTGAGTTCCAGATTAAATACCTTATCTGGTTCGTTCCCGATTCCTGATTCCCTGATTTCCACATTCTCCGTCTCGTTCCACCGTCCTCGCTTCCGCCTCCGTTCCAGAGTTCCAGAGTTCCAGATTAAAAGGCTCGTTCCCGATTCCCGATTCCTGATTCCCGATTTCCCGATTTCATATTTCCGATTCCACAGACCGCGCGCGCTCGACGCGTTTGCAAATCCCGGCCGGCGCGGCACGGTTCGCCGAAGTCTCAGGCCTTTTCTCGCACCTTTCCCTTCTTCATGAGCATACCCGTCACAGTTCTCACCGGCTTTCTTGGCGCCGGGAAAACCACGCTTCTCAATCGCATCCTCACTGAGCAGCACGGCAAGAAGCTGGCCGTGATCGAAAACGAATTCGGTGAAGTCGGAGTCGATAACCAGCTGGTCATCTCCAGCGACGAAGAACTCTTCGAGATGAACAACGGCTGCATCTGCTGCACCGTGCGCGGCGACCTGATCCGTATCCTGGGCCGGCTCATGAAACGCAAAGACAAGCTGGACGGCATCCTCATCGAGACGACCGGGATGGCAAACCCCGCGCCCGTGGCCCAAACTTTTTTCACGGACGACGAGATGAAGGCGAATTTCCGCCTCGATGCCATCGTCACGGTCGTCGATGCGAAGCACGTCCTTCAGCATCTCGGTACGGAAGACGAAGCGGTCAAACAACTGGCGTTCGCGGATGTGATCCTGCTCAACAAAACGGATCTCGTTTCAGCCGCCGAATTGGACGAATTGGAAACCCGCATCCACCGCATCAACGCGGTCGCGAAAATCCATCGCACGAAAAACTGCGATCTGCCGCTCGACCGCGTGCTGAACGTCGGCGGGTTTAATCTCGGTCGTGCCACCGAACTGGATCCCCAATTCCTCGAACCCGAGTACCCATTCGAGTGGGCGGGCGCCTATGAGTTGCCGGCCGGCACCCATGAACTCGTCATTGGACATCATCATCACGACGGTGAAGACCACGACCATGATCATGCCGGGCACAGTCACGACGGTGAGGACGGGCACCACCATCACCACCACGGCAATCCTAACGAACTCGATGTTGTCGTCATGCCGGTGAAATCGTTGAGCGATGCCGATATTGCGACCGCTCGCGATGCCGCGGCGTTGATGTTTTCCGACTGGGAAGAGCGCGTGAAAGCAGGTGAGCCCGTGAAACCCGGCGCCAGTTTGCACCGTTTACTGCTCGAGGATGGGCATGGTCATTTCCCGCTGCAGATTTCGCATGCAGGTCACTACCTCGTTTTCGAAGGCTGCGGCGAAGATCCGCTGCATATCCACGTGAACGGCGAAACCTCCAAGCCCGTTTGGCAGCAGGATTTTCATGCGGCGCATTCACACAACGACGCCGTGACGTCGGTCGGCATCAGCACCACCGGCGACCTCGATGGGACCAAGTTGAACAAATGGATCAGCACGCTGCTGCAGGTGAAGGGCGGAGATATTTATCGGATGAAGGGTGTCCTGGCCGTCAAGAACTCGAACAAGCGCCTGGTCTTTCAAGGGGTGCACATGCTCTTCGACGCGAAATTCGATCGCGAGTGGTCGCCGGGTGAAGCGCGCCAAAACACGCTGGTTTTCATCGGCAAGAATCTTGAGCGCAACGTACTGACCGAGGCGTTCAAGGCCTGCATGGCGTAACCAGCAGGCGTTCGCGTTGAACGCGACGCGCGTCCGTCGCGGAGGACAAGCTCACATAAGTCGGGCCCTGCGCGCGCGGTCCGAAAAGTGTGAACCCTTTCAGGCCTTCGCAGCACTGCTCAGCTTTTCCAGCGGCTCTTCTGCCGGGCCGGAAATCACTTCGCCGGTCGGCTGAAAGCGCGAGCCGTGACACGGGCAATCCCACGTCTTCTCCGCGTTGTTCCAATCGACGATGCACTTGAGGTGCGTACAAACCGGCGAGCAAAGCGTGACCTTGCCTCCATCATCTCGATACGCCGCGACTTTTTTGCCGTCCAGCTTGAGGATTTTCCCTTCGCCTTTGGCCAGCTGCGATGTCGAGTCGCCCTCCCCGCTCGCGAGCCAGTCCCGGACCAGATGAAACGGATAATCCTTGTTCTCCATCAGGTACGACCACGTGCTGCCGAGGATCTTTTTGCGGTCGATCTCGAATAGTTCCTCCCACGGATTTTTTCGTTTCAGCAATCGATCCACCGCCATTATCGCACCCAGCGTTCCGAAGGTCATGCCGTTCCCCGCATAGCCAGTGGAAGCAAATTGATTTTCACTCGTCTCCCCAATGAACGGGAGCCCGTCGTTCGTCTCAATCACCTGGCCTGACCAGCGATGATCGAGCGTGATCTCGGGCAGGTACGCCCGCAGTCGCGTTTCGAGCCGACGGTACGGTTCCTCCGTGTTGTCGATCTGACCTGTCTTGTGATCCTCACCGCCGAAAATCGCGTAGTCGTGATCTTCCTTCGGCTCGATCCGAAGATAGTCGTACGGATCATCGTTGTCCCAGAACGAGGCAGACGGTCGGACGCCTTTCGGTATTCGCCCGGCAACCACGTAGGTTGTGTAGAGCGCGAGCTTCGTTTGGAAGAGCAACGCGCTCAAGGTGCCCGTCGTGCCTTGAAGCGGAGTGTGCGTCGCCAGGATCAGGTACTTGCCGCGAATGGCGTGCCCACCCGATTTCACCGCGAGTGGTTCATCGGTGATTTCATCCGCGTTCGTTTGCTCGAAGACATGTGAGCCGCCGCCCGGAATGACCTTGAGCAGCGCCGCGAGGTACTTGCGCGGATGGAAAATCGCCTGATGACTAAACTTGATTCCGGGCACTCCGAAAATGGGAACGGCGCCTTGCATCTCGGCTTTGATTCCGAGTTCGCGCGCGAACGTCGCCTCATCTTCGAGCTCCTTGATTTTCTTCGCGTCCACGTTGCGCAGCGACGCATGGAGATATCCGGGAACCCAGTGAAAATCGCAGTCGATGTCCTCCTGACGGATCAGTTTCACGATTTGATCAATGGCGGCCAGACCGGCGTCCCAGGTGGCTCGCGCCGCATGGCGACCAAACGTGTGCTTGATCTCGGTAAGCCGCAGATCCGTTACCGCCGTGAGATGAGCCGTCGTGTGGCCCGTGTCGATCATCGCACACCGATCCCGATCGATGAGCGCAACGGTCTTGCCCGCTTTTTTCGCGAGGAAGGCAGCCGTGATGCCCGTGATGCCACCACCCACAATGATGACGTCCACGTCAACATCGCGACGGAGCGGCGGGTGCTCAGGTAAAGGGGCGGAGTCGATCCAGTAAGATTGGGGCATACTACAGTGGACCTAATTCCGGCCGATCCGTTCAGAGGCCGGGCTCCCGTACGCTTCCACCCGATCAGTCCTTTCGGTGACGGCCCGACCTCAAGCGACGGAAACCGAACAGAGCAGCGTCCGGGTTCTTTTTGCCGGTGCAAGCATCCCGGAGCAGACGCGCGGCGATCTGGCTAAAGGTGATCCCATTCCCACCGTACCCCAACGCATAATACACCCGTGAACCGGGCACCTTCGGTCCGATGCAGGGCAGCCCGTCGGTCGTTTCTGCGAACGTTCCGGACCACGCAAACTCCGCTTCGAACGCGAGCTCGGGCCAGAGCTGCGAGAACTGCGCCTCCAGCTCCCGGGTCTTTCTGCGCAACCGTCTGCGCTGCCCACTTTGCGTGTCGAACGCGTCGTCTCGTCCACCAAAAATGATCCGGTGGTCAGCCGTCGTGCGTAGATAAAAGTACGGCCGGGCGGTTTCCCACATCAACGCACGGAGCGGCTGCAGACGAGCCGGCGGAAACGGTTTGCTCGCGATCACATAGGTCGACCGCAGACGCACGAGCCCGCTCCGAACGAATTGCCGCGACTCATAACCCGCCGCTACGACCACGAACCGAGCCTGAATCGTGCGGCGATCGTGGGTACGCAGTTCAACTTCGTCGCGTTCTTCGCGCAGTGAGGTGACGCGCGTGTTCTGGAACAACGCGAACTTCGGATTCCTTTGCGCGCGGCGCAGCACGCCGCGGGTCAGCTGCAACGCATTCACCTGCGCGGCACCTGCCGCGGACAACCCCGCGGAGAATGACAGGCCATAATCGCGCCGCAGACGTTCCGCGGTCATCGTCTCCACGGGAAATCCGATGCGTTGGCTGCGCTTGCGTTCAGCGCGCAACATCGCCGCTCCGCGCTGATTGCTGGCGACGTAGAGCGTGCGCCGGGCCGCCCAGCCACAATCCAGTTTCAGTTCCCGAGTCAGCCGGCCGAGATCCTGGATCGCCCGCTGTCCGAGCTGATACACCCGCCGTGCCGTGCGCCGGTCGTGGAGGCGCGTCAACTCGCCAATGGAAGAATCGGGCTGAATCATCAACAGGCCGGTGCTCGCTGCAGTGCTGCCAAAACCCGCTCGTCGCTTGTCGACCATCACGACATCCAAACCTGCTCGCAGCAGCTGATCAGCCACGAGTGCTCCGGTAATTCCGGCGCCAATGATCGCCACATCACACCGCGTGAAGGCGCGGCTCAATCGCGAGACCGGAAGGGCGACACCTTTGCTCTCCAGCCAAACGGGCTTACCAGTTCGCAGTTTCATGCCAACGGTCGGTTGGCGCAGGACAGGGTGCTCACGCGAGATCCTTCGACCCGTACACGTTAATCGGGTTCATCTCCGTGGCATAGACCTCATGTTTCAGGCCGCCTCACCTCGTCGTAATCCTCGGGAATGTTGCGCTATCGAGCTCCCTCGACGTTCTTGTACGGATGTTATTCCCGATCACCCCTCGGTTATCTCTGCGTCTGCCATGCCTGATTTTCCTCGCGCTGCTCAACCCGGCAGCAGCTCGCGCAGGGACCACCGCCGCTGTCATTTCTTCGCCATTACGGTACCCGGACGATCGACCCACCGCTCATTATCGCCTGCCCGCCGTTGATGCCGGCGTTGTGCTCCATCATGGCGATGGTCCGCAGCAATGCGATGTCCTCGGCGCCCGCGACGTCTGGGTTTGGGAACACCAGGGAACGTACTACATGCATTACGATGGTGCAGGACCGACGGGCTGGCTGGCGTGTCTGGCGATTAGTAAGGACCTACTGCATTGGACGAAGCGTGGCGCGGTACTCGAACTCGGCGCACCGGATTCTCCGGACTCTGCTTCAGCTTCCTACGGCGTTCCGTATCTGGATGGCAAGGACTGGCATCTTTTCTACATGGGCACGCCCCACACCTCCGGCCCTCCAGAACTCGTGCCCGCCTTTCCGTACCTCACATTGAAAGCACGCGGCTCGTCGCCCACGGGTCCGTGGACCAAACAGCGCGATGTCATCCCCTTCCGTCCGCAGCCCGACACCTACTATTCGTCGACCGCAAGTCCCGGTCACGTGATCCCGCAGAAAGACGGGTTTCTCATGGTGTTCAGCGCCGCCACGGATCATCCGACGGTGCGGACGTTGGGCATCGCACGAACGAAAGATCTCAATGGTCCGTGGACCATCGATCCTGCGCCCATGCTCCCTCCGGCCGAACAAGTCGAAAACTCCTCCCTGTATCACGATCAGGATCACGGCCGATGGTGGGTGTTTACCAACCACGTCGGCTTGCGAGACGGGATGGAGTACACCGACGCCATCTGGGCGTACTGGACAGAGGACCTCAACAAGTGGGATCCGGCGCACAAAGCGATCGTCCTCGATCCCTCGATCTGCACCTGGTCACGGCATATTGTGGGATTGCCTTCGGTCGTTCAGGTTGGGCAGCGCCTCGCCTTGTTTTACGACGGCAACGCCGAGGATCCCATGCCACGGGGTCCAAAGAGTCACATGCACCGCGATGTAGGACTCGCGTGGCTGGAGCTTCCGCTGGTGCCGCCTCCGAATTGAGGAGCTGACAACGCCATCGTCTTAGCCGAAACCAGGATTTTGAACCACGAATGGACACGGATGAACACGAATGCGAAAGGGCGGAGTTTGTGATGGAGCGACAGTTCACCAGATGGTGACCGTGAGTCGTCGCAGTCAGCGCGCAACTCGCACCTCGTGCATTCGTGTCAGGTAGTGTCCATTCGTCGTTCCGACTGCATGAGTCCGGCTATGGGTCGCAGGGAAATCCGGACTGTCCGCTGATCGCGGTTGGCTTTTCGCGCATCCAGCCATCGCTCCGCCGCATCTTTTTCGGCAACGGTTCGTCGCGCTCCATAACCCCATGCGCGTTCGGCTCGTGTCGTACCTCACGTGTGCGCCACGAATCGCTGCCTGCACTCCTCCTGCTTTCCGATCCTCTGTGAAATTACTCCCTCTCGCCCTGCTCACGGTCCTCGCGTTCGGATCTCGCCCCCTCCACGGCGCCACGGAGCCAGTTCCAATCAAGCCCGTGGCGACGCCCACACGGCCGATCAATCTCGACGGGAAGGGCCCGCCAATTCCGTCGGCGCCCGCAGCTGAATCATCGCATCCTGTTTCCATCCCGCTTTGGCCGGAAGGCGCTCCCGGATCCAAAGAGCGGCGGGCTGAACCCGAGCACGTCAGCTGGCGGCAGGAGCCCGATATTGTTTTCCCGGTCATCTCCAACATCCACTTGCCGTCACTGACCGCATTTCTGCCGGCTGCCGCCAACGCGACCGGTTGTGCCGTGATCATCGCTCCGGGAGGCGGACACATGCAGCTCACCATTGACCGCGAAGGCTACGACCTGGGGCGCTGGCTGGCCGAAAAAGGCATCGCGGCGTTTGTCCTGAAGTATCGCCTGGCGCGTGACGGCTCTACGCCCGCCGACAAAAAGCAGCCGTACACGATCGATGGTGCGGCCAAAGCAGATGCACAGCGGGCGATCCGGCTGGTGCGCAGTCGCGCGGCGAGCTGGCAGGTGAATCCCCAGCGCATTGGCTTCCTGGGATTTTCGGCGGGCGGTGAGCTCGCGCTCTTGGCCGCGCTACAGCCTGACGTCGGCAATCCCACCGCGAGAGATGCAGTTGATCGCGTCAGCTCCCGGCCCGATTTCTTTGCGCCAATTTATTCGGGAGGTTTGCAGCGCACCGATCTCAAACCGGTGAAGGATCAAACCCCGCCGGCGTTCCTCGCGTGCGCGTATGACGATCGCATGCCCGAACAGACGGCGAACTTCTTCATCGCATTACGTCAGGCCGGAGTGAATGCGGAGCTCCACATTTACAGTCGCGGTGGACATGGATTCGGCGTTCGCAGCGACCGACCCGATTATGCGATTTCCACGTGGCAAGTTCGGTTCGTCGAATGGCTCAATGACCGCGGTTTCCTGCAACGCTAGTGCGGCGTTTAGCCCCAACAATTTGCCGGTGATCGTCGGCTCACGTGATTCGAGCGTTCGGCCAATCCGTGGCGCCGTTGCGCTGGCCTTTGCGATCGGCGCAGCGGCAGCAGCAAACGGTGCCGATGCATCCGCACCCAACAACCTCTTCGACCATCAGATCAAGCCGTTGCTGGAGATGTATTGCTACGACTGTCACGGCGACGGTTCGCATAAGGGAGATGTTGCCCTCGATACGATTAGCACGTCCGCCGATATCCCAGCCGATCGCGAGACGTGGCAGACGGTGCTGCATCATGTGCGAACGAGGGAAATGCCGCCGGAAGACGCGGATCAACTCCCGTCAGACTCGGAGCGCGAACTGCTCTCGGGGTGGATTGAGCGAGAACTCTTTCATTTCGACGCTGCTCACCCGGATCCCGGACGCGTGACCCTGCGACGGCTGAATCGCGCCGAATACAATAATACGATCCGCGATCTCATCGGTGTGGATTTCAAAGCGGCGAACGATTTTCCCCCGGACGATTCCGGTTATGGCTTCGACAACGTTGGTGACGCGCTCTCGTTGCCTCCAGTGCTGCTGGAAAAATATCTGGCTGCGGCGGACAAGATTCTCGACGAAGCAATCGTGACGGATCCGATCCACAGCGCGGTGCGACACATTCCGGCGAGCCTCGCGGATATCGGTTTCAACGCCATCGGCGATCGCGGTGACGGATGGGTTCATCTCATCAGCCTGGAGGAGGACGATGCGTCCGTTGAACTGGCACTGCCAGCGGGCGATTACGTTTTCCGCGTGCAGGCGTTTGCGACGAGAGACGGCGGAGCGTTGAAAGGTCAGGGCAGCGAGACGCCGATTGTATTCACGGAAGATCCGGGCCCCACGCGGCTCGCATTGATGCTGAACGATGCGTTTGTGCAGGATTTCGTCGTCAGCACGGACGAGGCGCATCCAAGCGTGTACGAAGCCCGCATCGGAGTGCCCGCCGGCACGCAACGATTCCGGGCCAGCGTTGCTCGGAAGCGCGGTGGGGCGGCGAACGAGCAGACGATGTTGAACGGCCGCATTGGCCAACAGCAGCCGGGAATCGTTTTCGTCAAATGGCTGGAGATCGAAGGCCCTCTCCCCGCCGCGACCCGGCGAACCCCGGCGGAAAAACTCGCGGCCACCGGGATTGCTTCACTCAGCGGCTCCAAAGAGCGCGTCTTGAAAAATCAGGCGGAAGTCGCAATGCCGTTCACCACGCGCCGAGACTGCGAGGTCATTCTGCGCGCGCAGGCCTATGCACGTCAGGCGGGCGACGAACCGGCAAAAATGGAACTGCGCGTCGATGGTCGGCCGTTAACAACCTTCGGCGTGCTTGCCCCGGCAGCGTTGCAGCCCATCGCTGGTCAACGCGTCTTTTCTCATGCTCTGCTCGCAGCGCGACCGTACGTATACGAAACGCGCGTTCAGGTTCCCGCCGGTGCGCACCTGTTTTCCGCGGTGTTCGTCAACGGCTTCAGCGATCCCAAGGCCACCAATCCCAATCTCCGGGAACGTGAACTCGTGGTGCAGCACCTCGAGATCGCGGACCCGTCTGAGCCGATCGTAACGCCAGACAAGCCTGCGCCTATCGCGGCCCTCTTCGCGGCCGTCGCTCCGGCGAAGCGCTCGCTTCTCGCTGAGGCGAAGCCAAAGCAGATCCAATCGACGAGCGAAGAGGTGGCCCAGGCCCGCGCCATTCTCGGGCCTTTCGCCCGACGCGCCTGGCGCCGACCCGTGGCGTCCGCAGAGCTGGATCGCTTGCTTAAACTCTACTCCCTGGCTCGTGACCAAGGCGATGGTTTCGACGCCAGCGTGAAGCTCGCGATGAAGGCGGTGATCGTTTCTCCGCATTTTCTTTTTCTCGGACATGGACGGGCCACGCCCTCGGCGCCGACAAACGTCCAACGGGTCGCAACGGCTTCGACGTCCAACACCGTGGCGGTGGCGGCGCAACCGATCACCGACGTCGCCCTCGCCTCGCGCTTATCCTACTTTTTGTGGAGCTCTCTTCCTGACGACGAATTGCTCGATCTCGCCGAGCGCGGAGAGCTGCGCTCACAGCTCCGCAACCAGGTTCGTCGCATGCTGGCTTCGCCAAAATCTCGCGCGCTCGTGGATAATTTTGCCGGCCAGTGGCTGCAGATCCGCAGTTTGGAGACGTTCCAGCCCGATCGAAAGCTCTTCCCCACCTTCGATCCTTCGCTTCGCACCGCGATGCAGAGGGAGACGGAATTGTTTTTCGAACACGTGCTGCGCGCGGATCGCAGCGTTTTCGATTTCCTGACGGGCGACTACACCTTTGTGAACGCGCGACTCGCGCGGTTTTATGGATTGCCAGAAATCACCGGCGAGGAGTTCCGCCAGGTATCGCTGGCCGCGACGCCGCGACGCGGAGTGTTGACGCAAGGCAGCGTGCTCACGCTGACCTCAAATCCGACGCGCACATCTCCGGTCAAACGCGGCAAATGGGTGCTGGAAAATTTGCTCGGCACTCCGCCGCCACCGCCACCCGCCAACATTCCGGAACTGGATGACAAGAGCCGCCAGCTGACGGGAACGTTGCGCCAGCAAATGGAGCAGCACCGCAAAAACGCCACGTGCGCGTCCTGCCATGCGCGGATGGACCCGATTGGATTCGGTCTGGAGAACTTTGATGCGATCGGCGCGTGGCGTGATCGTGATGGCGACGCGCCGATCGATGCTTCCGGCAAACTGGGCCAGAGTGATCGGTTCGCGGGTGCGGTGGAACTCACGACGCTTCTGGCGAAGAACCGCCAGCGCGAGTTCCTGCACTGTCTCGCCGAAAAGCTGCTCACGTATGCACTCGGCCGAGGAACCGAATTTTATGACCGACCTGCGCTCGAGAAAATCATTCAGGCGGCTTCCGAAAACGACTACCGGTTTTCCGCGCTGATTCTCGGCGTCGTCGAAAGCTTCCCTTTCCAGATGGAACGCACGCATGATTCGGATGCGAAGCCGCCGGCTCAAACTCACACGAGCGCGCCAGTCGCGTCGGTCCATCGCTGACGTTTCCAGCACCCTGTTTCCACATCCGGCAGTTCTCGCTCACTTTAAAACCCCACGCGCTCATGAGTAACAACCAATGGCAGATGCCCCGACGAACGTTCCTGCGCGGGCTGGGAGCGGCGATTGCGCTGCCGGTCCTTGATTCTCTCCTGCCGGTCCGCGCGCTCGCCAGCGTAGGTGCCGCCAGAACTTTTCCCAAACGCGTGGCGTGGATCTATGTGCCGAATGGCGCGAACATGGCGGATTGGACGCCTGCAGCCGTGGGCGCTGACTATGAACTGCCGCTCATTCTTCAGCCCCTGGCGGCTCATCGGAAAGAACTGACGGTCCTCACGGGACTGGCGAATCATCAAGGTGACGAACTCGGCGACGGTGGGGGCGCGCATGCGCGGGCCTCCGCTTCATTCTTGACTGGAGTGCATCCACGGAAAACCGCGGGCGCGGACATCAAGGCAGGTGTATCCGTGGACCAAATAGCAGCGAACCAGATCGGTGATCAAACGCGTCTACCCTCCCTCGAGCTAAGTTGCGACGCGGGTCAGCGCGCAGGTTCGTGTGATTCCGGGTACAGCTGCGCCTATCAATTCAATCTTTCGTGGCGCTCGGAAACGCAGCCGGTCAATGCCGAGGTCAATCCGCGGGCCGCATTTGAACGCCTGTTCGGCACCGGCGATCCGGCGGTTTCACTGGAGGCCAGTGCACGCCGCCAGCTCTATCGTCACAGCGTGCTGGACTATGTGCTCGATGATGCCCGCCGTCTCGAATCACGACTCAGCCTCGCAGACCGGCGGAAGCTGGACGAGTACCTGACCGCTGTGCGCGATCTGGAACGACGGATCGAGCGCGCCGCCCAATTCCCCACGCCTACCGCTCCCGCCGGCGCGGCGGCGCCTGAGATGTTTGAGACCTACGAGCAACACATGACGCTGATGTACGAAGTCATGGCGCTTGCTTTCCAGACCGATTCGACGCGCATCGCGACTTTCTGCGTCGCCCACGACGGCAGCAACCGCCCGTATCCGACAATTGGAATCCGAGATGGGCACCATGATCTTTCGCATCACCGCGAGGACCCGGACAAAAAGAAGAAGCTGGCGCAGATCAATCGTTACCATGTCACGCAATTCGCGCGTTTCCTGGACCGGCTGAAGTCGATTCCCGAAGGCGACGGCAATCTCCTCGATAACAGCACGATTCTTTACGGCAGTGCCTTGAGCAACGGCGACAAGCATTCGCCCGAGAACCTGCCCATTCTTCTCGCGGGCAAAGGCGGTGGCACCATCGCGAGCGGTCGGCATGTCCGCGTCGACGACAAGACCCCGATGACGAATCTCTACCGGTCCATGTTGGATTCGATTGGGGTGGGCACCGAGAAAGTCGGCGACAGCACGGGCAAGGTGGACCAGCTATTTTCGGCCACGAGTTGAGTTCACGGTAGAGGTGCAGCGAGCGGACGGGCCTCACGCAACGGACGCTGAGGGCGCAGCGGGAGAATAGGTTTTTTTTGCAGGCAGTCCGCTGGCGGACGCTTAGGGGCTTGCCTCACGAACAATTGCATCAACCGGAAGGGCCGGGTGCGCGCGCGTCCGCGGAATCGCTGAAGGACTTGAGTGCGACGAGAAGCTGCGCACTAATGCCCGCAGCCATGCAATTGACGAAACACTGGGCAGCTCAACTCGACGACTATGCGATCGACCTCGCGTGGTCGCCCGATGGCTCGCAACTCGCTGCCGCCAGCTCTGCGGGTCCGATCACATTGCTGTCGGCCACAGACGGCGCGCGCCGCCACGATTTGCCGGGGCACGACGACGGCACGAACACCATCGCGTGGCAGCCTTCCGGTCCTTCGGCGGTGACCGCACGACTGGCGACGGGCGGACAGGACGGCACGGTCAAGTTTTGGGACGCCTTGGCCGGGCAACACGACGCGACGGCCGAACTGGGCAGCGCGTGGGTCGAGCATCTCGCCTGGCGGCCCGCTGGGAAAACGCCGGCCAGCAATCCGATCGCGGCAAGTCCTTCGCTCTTTGCCGCGGCCGGCAAAGCCTTGTTCGCGCTGCGGCCTGACGCGTCCGTTGCCCACACCTTCAAGCCCGCCCCGAAATCCATCTCCGCCCTCGCGTTTCAACCGGCCGGCGGGTGTGCGGCGGTGTCGTATTTTGGCGGGGTCTGCTTGTGGGACGCCGACGATTTCATCGCGCAGAAAGAATTTCCCTACAGCAACGGCATCGCCTCATTGGTGTGGTCTCCGGACAACAAGTGGCTCGTTTCCGGCAATCACGATCCGTCGGTCCACCTCTGGATTCCCGAGAAGGACACCGAATTCCACATGAGCGGCTACGAGAGCAAAGTGAAGTTTCTCTCCTTCGACCATACGTCGCGATGGCTCGCCACCGGCGGCGGGCGCGACGCCTGCGTGTGGGATTGTGCGGGCGCCGGTCCCGAAGGTCGCGAACCAGCCATGCTCCCGCACGACGCGCCGATTTCCGCCGTGGCTTTTCAAAACACGCACGGCTTGCTCGCTGCGGCGAGCGCGGATGGCGTGGTTCAACTCTGGAGTCCTGAGCGCAAACAGCCCCTGCGCGCCACCGTCAAAATGCCGGCGGCCGCGACGAAGCTCGTATGGTCGCCCGACGACCAGCAACTCGCGATCGGAACGGTCAAGGGCCATGTATTTGTTCTCCGCTGCGAGGCTTAGCGCCGCTTGACCGCCGCAGCACGCGGCCCAAATCTCAGCGCGATGGAACGTCCAGAGTCCACTGCGAGCTCAGAGTCACCGCTGCGGCATTCCGTTTTCGTGAGCTATGCGTCCGGCGATCGCGCCGCCGCGCGGCTGTTGCGTGATACGCTGGTCGATGCGGGCCTGGACGTCTGGTTGGATGAAGAGGAACTTGTCGGTGGAGAAGCGTGGGACGTGAAAATTCGTCAACAGATTCGGACCTGCACGTACTTCATGCCGATCATTTCGGCGACGACTCAGGCGCGTCGTGAAGGTTATTTCCGCCGCGAATGGCGATTGGCGGTCGAGCGCACGCTGGATTTCGCGGACGATGTTTTGTTTTTGGTGCCGGTGGTGATCGACGACACGCCGGAGCAAGGTGCGCGGGTGCCGGAGAAATTCGCCACGGTGCAATGGCTTCGCTGTCCAGGCGGTCGCGCAACGCCTGCGCTCACCGCCTTCTCCCGCCGACTTGCATCAACGGAAGCGCCTCCTGAGGCCTCCTCGCCGGCTCCCCTTTCACCGCCGTCCCGGGCCGAACGACGTTCCGAGCGCGCGGCTCAACGCGTTTCGTTCGTGCCGTTCCCAGCGTTTCCGGCCGACGGGCGATACGGACATTTTGTTTACGAGTTGGTGGTCTGGTTTGGGCACACCGTGCGGGCGCTCTGGCTTCACCTCCCGCGATGGCTCCGGCTGGTCGCGACCATCAGCATTGTTTTGCAAACCATCGGAGTCGTTTTTCGCCGCGGCGATAGCGCTGAAAAAAGAGCGCTCCGCGAGAACATCGCGAAGAACATTGCGACTCCCACGCCGCCCGTTCCGCTGACCAAGGAGAAAATTCTTAACGCGACGGGGCTCGCGCTGGACCCGCTGCAGGTCGGCCGGCCGCTCGCGTTGGTCAGATTTACCGCAGACGACGAATCGGTGAGCGATGCCGCGCTCGCGGCCTTCGGCAGTCTTCACCGTCAACTCCGTGCAGGCGGACATGAAGAGCGCGTCGCGGTGAGCCTTGCGCCCCTCACCGGAATTGCCAGCGATGCGATTGCGTTGGCCCGGGCGGCCACCTTGCAATGCCATTGGCTGTTAATTGGAACGGTCTACCCGCAACCCGAGGGAAAATTCGGATTGGACGTGAAGCTCTTCGATGCGACCACCGGCCAGGTGATCTGGACCGACACCCGCAGCGGAGCGCGCACTGACGCGGACGCCATCGGCGTCTCCCTGGCGGACGCCGTGCAAGACCACGTTAAGCTGGACGCACCGAAGAAGGAATAGGCCGCGTCCATCGACGAGCTACGCTACCGCTCCGATCCGCGGATCAAAAATCGAATCCGAACAAGAGCCGAAGCCGGCGATAGTCCGCGGAACGCACGTCGGGATTGTTGTGCCGAACCTCATGCCGCAGTCCCATCGTGAGCGTCTCGGTCAGTTTCTTGCTCAGTTCGAAACGATTTTCCCAGCCATCGGTGTTGTTCTGAAACGAGTAGTACCAAACGCCACGATCCGTCACGACAATGCGCCACGGCAGCTTGGCTTCGACTTCCGAGAAGACGGACTCGACGGTCTGCGAGATGTGACTGCCATCCGTGGTGCCCCAAGTATCGAATAAATTCTCGGAGAGACCGACGCGAAACTTGCGCGACGTCGTATTGAGCAGAGTTATACCCGCACCGACCTCCTGCTGCAGCAGAACGTAATCCGCCGGCACGCCGTTGATATAGTAGGCGCGGTTCCACTCCAACGTCGGTCGATAGACGGAAAACAATTTGTGCGGAAGATCGTGGCGCCACACGCCCGCTCCCTTGATCATATCCGTCGAAGAAACGGTGCTGTCCAGGGTCGCGTAGTCATAGCGAGCCGTGAGCTGGACCTCGTCATTTGTCCACTTGCGCTGCAGCAGCGCGTCCGCCGTGCCGCTGTTGTGCTCGCTGCTGTCCTTCATCATCTCAGCGGACATCGTAAAACGACCGTGCCAGGCACCGAAGAAATCCTTGAGCGCCGCGGCCAGTGCCAATGGAGAAAACGGCCAGCGCTCCACGGCGACTTCCCCTTTCTTGTCGGACTTCGCCTCGCTTGCTGCCACCGCTGGAGACGGTTTCGCCAAAATAACCTTCGCCTGCGCCGCAGGCACTTTCAACAAGCCGAACCGCTCGGATTGGAACACCAGGGTATCTCCGTCCTTTTCCAGAAAATGACCGCGCACGCGATCGCCGTCCTTGTACACGAGTTCGTCGCGTGGCGGTGGTTGGTCGATCGGTGCCGCTTTCTGAGGCACGATCTGCCCGAAGGTCGGTGCGGGGACTTCGCGGAACGAAGCTGCGTGAATGTACGCTGCTGAAAACAGCGCAATCACAGCCAGAATGATTGCGCGGACAGAACTGCCCCATGGGAAATGACTTGAACTCACGGCGCATTCGACGCCCCGTTGTTCGTTCGGTTTCACTAAAATTTTGGCCATGAATAGTACCTTCTTTCCATCACGTTCGCAGAAGCGGGGCCCCTCGCTGCGAATCCACTGCCACCCCTGAACGAGGCGGCTGTCGACTGCGATGCAAACTCCACGGTGCAGAGAAAAATTTCGCGAGGGAAGCCTCGGTTTTAATTTTACGCAGTTTTTCTTCGCGTCGCTCGCGCTCGGCATTGCTCTCCGCATCCCTTCAGCAGCGCTCGCTGCGCCCGCTCCGAGCGCGTCGACCGTATCCGTCGCTGCCGCAGCCAACTTGATCTACGTACTCGACGCATTGGACGCGGCCTTCACGCGACAGGGCGACCACAGCGTCGTCACCATCGCGAGCGGTGCATCGGGTAATCTCGCAGCCCAGATTCGCAACGGCGCGCCTTACGACGTTTTCCTTTCCGCCGACCCTGTGCACATCCGTTCGCTCATTGTCAGCGGCCACGCTGACGAGCAATCGTTCGCCGTGTTTGCTCACGGCCAACTCGTCCTCTGGACGACACGGCCGTCCATCCGACTGACCGAAATTGCGACCGCGATCAACGATACCCGCGTCAACCGCATCGCCATCGCGAATCCGATCACCGCACCTTATGGAGCAGCGGCGAAAGCCGTGCTGGACCGCTTGAATCTGTGGTCCGCTGCCCAAACGCGATTGGTGTTCGGCGAGAGCATCGCGCAAACGGCGCAGTTCGTCGAAACGGGCAACGCCGACATTGGCTTCGTGGCCTTGTCGCTCGTTCTCGCGCCTCAATTGAAGAATAAGGGACAATGGATTCCCGTTCCCGACGAGCTGCACCCGCCGCTGTTGCAAGCAGCCGTGCTCACCGAGCGCGGCACAAAAAATCCGGCGGCCAAACGCTACCTCGCTTTCCTTCGCGGCGAAGAAGCCCGACAGATCCTAAAGCGCTTCGGCTATCTCATCCCTGAGTAATCCGCGCAGCCGGCAGTCAGCGAAATCAACGCGCGGAGTTGTGCTGCGGTCTTGAGCCATGGCGACGCCCCGTTCAGCGTCTCGTGCTTGCCCGAACCCGCTGTCACTTTCCTCGGTCTTTCGCCCGCGCTGTGGCAATCGCTCGGACTCACCGCGCAACTGGCGGCGATCACGACCGTGGTCCTCGGCATCGTCGGACTTCCGCTGGCCCACTGGCTCAACACCACCCGGTGGCGTGCCGCGCCACTCGTGGAGACGCTGGTTTCGCTGCCGATCGTTCTACCTCCAACGGTCATTGGCTTTTACCTTCTCATCGGATTCTCCCCGGAGCATGCGCCGGGAAGCTGGTGGCAACAGGTGTTCGGCGCGCCGCTCGCATTTTCATTCACCGGACTGGTCATCGCGTCGGTGCTCTATTCGCTGCCCTTTGCCGTGCAGCCGTTTCAGGCGGCGCTGCGGAGCGTGCCACCTGAGATGCTCGATGCAGGATCGGCCCTCGGCGCTGGCCCTGTACGGGTCTGGTTGCGCGTGCACCTGCCGCTGGCGTGGCGCGGAATCGCCGCCGGGCTCACGCTGGGATTTGCCCACACGCTGGGAGAATTCGGTGTGGTGCTGATGATCGGCGGCTCGATCCCAGGCGTGACCCGCGTCGCCAGCATCGCGCTGTACGATGAAGTTCAGCGCATGGATTATCGCCAGGCCCACACGTTCGCCGCAACGCTCCTCATCATTTCCTTCCTTCTCCTGTTGGCCGTTACCTTGCTACAACGACATCGTCACTTGACGCGTTCCGTTTAATCACGAACTTTCGCACGACATGTCCGATCGCATCCACAAATCAGTAGCGCCGATCGCGCTGCTTCGCCGCTTCGGTGCGGCGGTGGGAATTGCGCTTCTGCTGTTGATTTCGGCCTCAGCTGCCAGCCCGGCGCTTCACCAATGGTTGCATGCCGACAGTGGGTTTGATGCCAGCGACAACTGCGCCGTCGTGTTATTCGCAAGCGGCGTAACGATCGCGTCGGCCTTGATTGCGCTGACGGGTTCAGCCAATCGATGGATCAGGCTGCGACCGCTGCCGATTGAAGAAGTTTTGGTGGTTTCACCCCGTTATCTCCGATTACCGGAGCGTGGTCCACCGGAGTGCTGAGTTGATTCGTGTTCGTCACGTCGCGCCGGCTTCCGGTGGACGTCTTTCACCGGCTTTCGCCAATGCGCAGCCGGAAATTCCGTCTGTTCAACCTGATTCAGCATGCACTCATCTTACCGTTTTCTGCCATTCATCTTCGCGTTCGCCAGCCTGGCGCGCGGCCAAATCACATCCACCACTACCACTGCCGACGAACACGAGAGCGTCATCAAGCTCGATAGTGTCGTCGTTTCCGCCGGTCTCGGCGAACGCACCGCGTTCGATCTCGCCCAGAATACGGCTATCATCAGCAGCGAGGAACTCCGTCAACGCAGCCAGGGCACCCTCGGGGAAACGCTCTCGAGTACGCCGGGCGTAAACTCAACGTACTATGGCCCCGGCGCTAGTCGTCCCGTCATCCGCGGTCTGGGCGGAGATCGCGTCCGGGTCCTGACCAACAGCGTGGGCGCACTCGACGCCTCGAACATTAGCCCCGATCACAATGCTGCGATCGAACCCCTGTTTGCGTCACGCATCGAGGTTTTGCGCGGGCCGGCGACGTTGCTTTACGGCAGTTCGGCTGTCGGTGGCGTGGTCAATGTAATTGATAACAGCATACCCACGTTCGCCGGTGATGGCACGCTCCACGGCGCCTTCGAGGCTCGGGGGTTTGGCGCAGCAGATGAGAGCACCGGCATCGCCGTGCTCGAGACCGGCGGTCCGCGTTTCGCCATGCACGTCAATGCACTCCGGCAAAGAATGAGCGATGTCGATATTCCCGGAGTCGCGCGCATCGACGCCGACGCCCCTGCCGATCAGCCGGTTAATACCCTGCCGAGTAGCGCAACTAAAACCTGGAGCGGCTCGGTGGGCGCGACCGCATTCTGGGCGGGTGGCCGGATCGGCGCGGCGATCAGCAACTACGAAACTGTCTATGGAGTGCCCACGGGTGACGATCCCCCAACCAGCATCAACATGAAGCAGGTCCGGCTCGATTTGACCGCAGATATCACGCAGCCATTCGGAGTCTTCACGGGCGCCAAGGCTCGGCTAGGTCTCGGCGACTACAATCATGCCGAGCTCAGCGGCGGCACTCAGATCAATACGGTCTTCAAGAACAAGGCCGCCGAAGGTCGACTGGAACTTCCGCTCGTGCCGATTGGAAATTTGACCGGCACCTTCGGAATCCAAGGTACCCGCAGTGACTTCTCCGCGGTAGGAGAAGAAGTCGTGACTCCGCCTTCGCTAACTCAGAGTGGCGCCATTTTCGTTTTGCAGGAACTGAAGCAAGGTTCCGTGACCTGGCAGGCGGGCCTGCGCTACGAGGGTGAATCAATTAAACTCGGTGAAGTGGATCCCGATTTGCCGGCGTTGCCTGGATATGGCGCTC
The DNA here is from genome assembly GCA_039928945.1 of Opitutus sp. GTDB lineage: Bacteria > Verrucomicrobiota > Verrucomicrobiia > Opitutales > Opitutaceae > Opitutus. The sequence goes on from JBDSSD010000086.1 coordinate 34,772, forward strand.
GGTCCAATCAAAACAAGGAATTCGGCGGTGGCAGCGGATCGTTCGGCGCCGTTTGGTATCTCGCCCCGGATTGGTCCTTGGGCACGTCGCTCGCGTTTTCAGAGCGCCTGCCCACTGCCCAGGAACTCTTTTCCAACGGCCCGCACGGTGGGACCGGCGCTTATGAAGTGGGATCGAGTAGTCTCGAAAGCGAACGGTCGCTGGGTCTTGATATCAGTCTACGCAAACGCGCGGGGTTTGCGACCGGCACGCTCAGTGTATTCTCGAACCGGTTTCAAAACTTTATCTTCGAACAGGAGCTGCCTGGTGGCGCCATTCCGGAGGCGAACAATCCGGATGGACTGACTCCCTACCAATTCATCGCCCGCGACACGCAATTCTACGGCGCCGAAGCGGAGGTTACGCTGCATCTGGTCGACGGCCAAGGCTATCACCTGCATCTCGATCTGATGTCTGACTACGTTCATGCGGAGCAGACAACAGATGAGACGCCCTTGCCGCGGATTCCGCCACTTCGTTTCGGCATGGGCTTACACTACGAGAACGCCGCCTGGAATCTCGGAGTCGAGGCGCGGCATACGCAGTCGCAAACCCGCATCGCCACGACGGAAACACCGACCGATGGGTTTACCCTGCTGAATGCGAATGCGAGCTATCTGATCATGCGGGGTCGCATCGTCTACGAGATCTTCGTTCGCGGCACCAACCTCACGAACGAAGAGGCGCGTGTACACGCCTCCTTCCTCAAGGATTTCGCTCCGCTACCTGGGCGCGGAGTAGTGGCGGGAGTACGGATGACGTTCTAACGCGTCACGATAGCGGATACAAAACCGGGGTGAGGCGCAACGATCCTCACCCCTCGAGTCCGAAAAGCGCCTTCACGTAATTATCCACGCTGAAGGGCTGGAGATCTTCGGCCTGTTCACCGAGACCGAGGAAGTAGATCGGAATCTTGAGCTGGCGATAGATGCCGACGATGGCACCACCGCGGCTGGTGCCATCGAGCTTCGTCACGACGAGGCCAGTCAGGCCGAAACTCTGATGAAACACTTTGGCCTGCTCGATCGAGTTGCTGCCCAGTGATCCGTCGACCACGAGCCAGCGATGCTGCGGCGCGGTCGGATCATTTTTTTGCAGCACGCGACGGATTTTCGCGAGCTCCTCCATCAGATTGCTTTTCGTGTGCAGGCGGCCGGCGGTGTCGACGATGAGATAATCGCGGCCACGCGAATTTGCCGCCTGCCACGCATCGAACGCAACGGCCGCTGAATCAGCACCGGTGTGGCTGGCCACGAGTTCGAGGTCCAACCGCGTCGCCCAAGTCTTGAGTTGCTCCACCGCAGCTGCGCGAAACGTATCACACGCCGCGAGGGTGACGGAGCGCCCTTCTTGTTTGAGCTTCCAGCCGAGTTTGGCCGACGTGGTCGTTTTACCGGAGCCATTCACGCCGATCATTGCGATCACGACGGGTTTCTTCACGGCACCTTCGGCAAGTGGCGGAACGTTTGCACCCGCAGTGCCCTCGAGCACGCCCTCTGCGCCCTCGAGCACGCGTTTGAGGACCGCGGCACCGATCTTCGCCGCCTCCTGACCGTGCAGGGTTTTGTCCTTTTTGTAGGCGGACTTGATCTCGTTGAGGATTTCCTCGGTCGTCTCGACACCGAAGTCGGCGGAGTAGAGCGCCTCCTCGAGGGTCTCGAGAGACGAAGCGTCGATCGGCTTCTGCCCGAAGATGGCCGCAGTCTTCGACGCGATCGCCGAAACCGTCTTGGAAAACCCATCCTTAAATTTTTTGAAGATCCCGAACATCTTTAATCTGGAACTCTGGAACTCTGGAACGAACCGGAAACGTGCTCCGGCGCAATTCGGCGAATCGTCAGCGGCATCGTGTGGAAGTTCAGGATTAAACCATCCTTGAGCCCAGCAGCCTTCATTTGAGAGCGGCCAACCACAAAGAAAATGTCCTCCAGTTCGCGCACCGCCTTTAGCTCAACCAACAGACATTTCTCCACGACCACATCCAGTCGGTGCTCCCCGACCTCAACATCGCGATAATAAAGCTTCACCTGCTTCTGTCGCTCGAAGCGAATGCCCATCGCCGCAAGCTCGACGCAGAAGGCAGATTCGTAAACGGATTCAAGAAACCCAGGGCCCAGCGCTTTGTGCACACTGATGGCCGCCTCAATTACACGGCTGCTAAGATCTTTGTGTCCGAGCTCGGCCATATTCCAGAGTTCCTGAGTTCCAGATTAATCATTGTCCCCGTCCTCACTCCGCTTTTCGCGCATCGCGGCCGATCTGGTCTTTGAGGCGGTCCAGGATGCCATTGATGAAGCGCTTGGCGTCGGCGTTGGAAAATTGCTTCGAGAGGTCGATCGCTTCGTTGATCGAAACCACCGGCGGGATGTCCTTCCGATGCAGCATCTCAAACATCGCCAGCCGCAGGATCGCCAGATCGATTTTGGCAATCCGCTCAAATTCCCAGTTGTGCGCGAGTCCTTTGATCCGTGCATCAATGTCCGCAATATTCGCGATCACCCCGTGAATCAATTCCTCGCCGAACGAGTAATGCGTGCGCGGATGATCCATGTTTTCGAAAAACACCCGGAGATCCTCCGTCAGGTTTTTCGGCGCGTTCATACTCCACGCAAAAAGAAATTGGAGGGCAGCCACCCGCCCATCGCGGCGTTGGGCAAACAGGGCTTTGTTGCTCATCGGGAAAACTTTTTCTTCAACGCGCCCATCTCCAGCGCAGCGGCAGCAAATTCACTCCCGCGGTTGATCTTGCCGCTGCAACGCGCCTCGGCCTGCGCCAGGGTGTTCGCGACAATGACTCCATTAATCACCGGTAGGTCGCACGCCAGCGAAACGCTTTGCAGCGCCTGTGAAACACTCTGCCCCACCATTTCGTGATGCGAGGTATCGCCGCCAATTAGAACCCCGAGGGCGATAACAACATCTCGTCGCACCTGCTTCGCCAACGCCTGCGCCGCCCACGGCACTTCATGTGAACCAGGGACGCGCACGATCGTGATGGCCTTCTCCTTCACGCCGGCGGCGACGAGTCGCTCGAGTACTCGCTTCAGCAACTCATCGACCAGCTTCGGGTTATAACGAGCCGCAACCACTCCCACGCGCAGCGTGGAGCCCTCAACAGGTGCGTTAATTGGTGCGGCCAGACTCATGAACCGGTTATGGACGAGCCCAAACGGACAATCCGCAACCCAAATTTAGTCGGACCGAAACGAGGCTCAGCTCGAGGGCAGTATCCGCTAGAGCGGCACCTGCTCCACAATCTCGAGGCCGTAGCCATCCAGACCGACGACGCGCCGCGCGCTTTTCGACAGCAATCGAATCTTGCGCAGCCCGAGCGCCGCCAGAATTTGCGCGCCAATGCCGTAGTCCCGGAAGCTCATCGGCGCCGGAGCCTCGCCCGGCCTCGCGTCCAAACGCTTGATCAGTTCCGCGCCTCCGTTGGCGTGCTCCATATAGAGGACCACACCGCGACCCGCTCGCGCCACCGCCTCAAGCGATCCCACCAGCGCGTGGTGCGACTCCACGCCCCGCATGCGAAACACGTCGCCGAGCAGATTTTCGCTGTGGACCCGCACGAGCGTCGGATCAGGTCCCAGTTGCCCCATCGCGAGTGCAAGATGATGCCGGTTGTCCAGCTTGCTGCGAAAAACGTGCAGGGTGAATTCGCCGAACTCCGACGGAAAGGGCCGCGTGCAAACCGACTCGATCAGATTGTCGCGCTTCGCCCGATATTCAATCAGCTGGGCAATCGAGATCATCCGCAGGCCAAAGCGCTGCTTAAACTCAATCAGCTGCGGAAGGCGTTGCACGGTGCCGTCGTCGTTCACGAGCTCGCAGAGCACGCCGCTCGGGTGATGACCGGCAAGCTGCGCCAGATCGACCGCCGCTTCCGTGTGACCCGCCCGCTCCAACACGCCACCGGCCTTCGACCGCAGGGGAAAAACGTGGCCGGGTTGCACCAACTGCTCGGGCCGCGCCTGCGGGTCGGCGAGAATCCGGATTGCTTGTGTACGGTCGTGCGCGCTGATGCCGGTCGTAATCCCTTCCGCCGCGTCGACACTGACCGTGAAATCCGTGCGTTGAACCTCGCGGTTTTGCTGGACCATCGGCCCGAGCCCCAGTCGTCGGAGCTGCGGTTCGACCGTCGGCACACACACGATGCCGCTGCAGTAGCGGATCATCATGTTCACCGTTTCCGCCGTGGCCTTTGACGCCGACATGATCAGGTCACCCTCATTCTCGCGGTTTTCGTCGTCCGTAACGATGACGAGTCGGCCAGCGCCAATGTCGGCAATGGCCGACTCAACGGAATCGAACTCAGCATGGACAGAAGCGGACATTCGCAAAAAATCGCGTTCGGTCGGTCCGCTGTCAATCCGACGTCCGTGTGAGGCCCTCGTCGACGCCGCCCGGTGCCAGCGAGCTTGCCCTTGTGAACGTGGTCGGCACAACAGCGACACCTCCCATGAAGCTCGTGGCCGTTTCTGTCGTCAAAAACGAAGCTGATATCATCGAGGCGTTTGTGCGGCATTCCCGCGCGTGGGTGGATGAGCATCTGATCTTCGACCACGACAGTACGGACGGCACGCGGGAGATCCTGCTGGAACTGACGCGCGAGGGGCTCCCGCTCCGGCTATTCACCGGCGATGCCGTTGCCAATCTCCAGCAGAGCCGAAGCAACCACCTTGCGCGCGTGGCATTCAACGAACACGCCGCCGATTGGGTTTTGCCGCTGGACGCAGATGAATTCCTCATCGCCGCCGACCGCACACCGTTCGAACAAGCGCTGGCCGATGCGCCGCAGGACCAGCCCGCGAGTCTGCGGTTACGGAACTACTCGCCGAGCACGGTAGATGACTTGGACGAGATCAATCCCGTTGAGCGTATCCGCCATCGCCAGCACGGACCGGGCAGCACGAACAAGGTGTTTGTGCCGCGATCCCTCGGATTAAAACCGGACGTAGCCGCGGGGAAAGGCAATCACGCGTTGTATCACGCCGGAGCCGCGCTGACGGATCGGCCGCTCACGAATAGTTGGCTCGCTCACTTTGCGTTGCGCAGTCCTCAGCAGCAGGTGCTTCGCGTCGTCACCGCTGAACTGCAAAAACTCAGTCGCGGACGTGCTCACGAAGGATTGGACATGCATTATCGGCTCGGCTTTCAGCTCCTCAGCGAAGACGCCGATCTGTTTTTCTCCACGGTCCTGCAGCCACCGGAACGCCTGCGGCTTGATCCGATTCGTTATCGAGGCGGACCGCTGCGCTACTCCAAGACAGGGTCGCCGTTCGCGCGATCCGCGCGCGCCTTAGTGCCCTTTTTGGAAAAACTTGCGCGGAGCCACGGTCAGCTCGTGGACGCCCAGCAACAGCAAGAAAACCCGGTCGAGGAAGTCATTGGGCCGCTGGACGTCGGCTCAGCGAAGTCATGGCTGACACGCGGAGCGTCGCCATTTAGCGGATTCGTGGCCGTGGCGGGATGGCAGCCCGCTGAAGGCCCCGTTCCAGAAGCGTTCTTACCGCATTTCCATTGGGCAACGGGCCCGGAGACCCTGCTTTCGATCCAAGCCGTCGAACCACAGTCCGCGCGTTTGGAGGCGCAGGTTCTGACCTATGCCGAACAGCAGCAGACGACGATCGAGCTCAACGGCGTCGAAGTTTTCCGGTTCAGCTTCCAGCGCGTGAACCAAAAGGAGGATTGGGTTCTACCGCTCAACTTGATCGCCGGAGCCAACCAGCTCGTCATTCGCCACGCGCGTTGGATCGAAAGCGCCGCGGATCCTCGCAAGCTCGCTTTGATTTTTCTGAACCTGCGCGTCCGATCTCCCGCTTTGGAACGCGTCCGTTCGGGATCGCGGACGACGGTCTAGGGAAATGACCGATCATTGGTGCGCTGACCAGTGATGCCGCCAGCGAACGGGTGTCTGGAAGTACGTAAACCTTCGGAGTTCAGCAACCTACTCACCGCAGACCCGCTCAACCTCGGAAACCCCTGCTCTTCAGGTAGTGGCGGAACGCAACTGACCACGCTCGGTCTGTCGTTCCCTCGGTCGACATCACGTCGTCCGTGCTAAACCCGAGGATACTCCTATGTTACGCTGGGCCATTATTGCTGCTGTCATCGCGGTCATCGCTGGTGCTCTCGGATTCGGCGCAGTTGCCGGCGCCGCAGCGGGCATCGCGAAGATCTTCTTTTTCATCTTCCTGGTACTGTTTGTCGTTCTGCTCGCGGCAGCGCTCTTTGTCGGCCGGAAAGTGAAATCTGCGTTCTCCGACAAATCGTCCGACGTCGTAAAGCGCTGACTCCAGCGGCTGATTCGCCGCCTCTGCGCCGGAGCCGCGCACCCACATTCCACCTCGCGTTGACCGGGTGGGGTCTAGTACGACTTCGGCAATGGCTTCTTCGACTGTCGCGCTTCCCAAACCACAACCTGGCTCACCTTGCCCGTGTGGCAGTGGAAAACTTTACCAAGTCTGCTGCGAGCCCCTGTTGAAAAACCTCTCCCGGCCGACCACCGCGGAGGAGTTGATGCGGTCGCGTTTCACCGCGCATGTCGCGAACGATTCGGCGTACCTGCATCGCACCTACGCCAAGACGGCTCACTCGCCGTTGTCGGACGAACCGGACGGCGCGCCGATCCAGTGGACAAAACTCGTCGTACATTCTCACGAGGCAGGTCGCTCGCCGGACCACGCGTTCGTCGAGTTTTCGGCGTTTTTCCTCGACGATACGGGAGAGCACGTAATCCAGGAGAAGTCGGAATTTCAGCGGGAAAACGGCCAATGGCTCTACACGCGCGCCGTCCGGAATGGTCCGGCGCCGTTCAAAGCAGCGTCAGCGAAGGCCGGCCGCAACGACCCGTGTCCATGCGGCAGCGGGAAAAAATACAAACACTGCTGCCTCGCGAAGGCGTAGTGCGCGCGGCAGCGGCTCGTCTTACTCTTCCGGCAGTGGTTGATCTTTCGTTTCCGGGAGGAACGGCAGAACGAAAATACCAACGAGCAGAACCATGCTTACCCAAAGTCCGGCGGTACGAAACCCTTCGATATCGCCGCCCAAACTCGCGGTGATTCGACTCATCGTAAACGGAGCCGTCGCGGCCACGATGCGGCCGACGTTGTAGCAGAAACTTGTTCCGGTGCTGCGGAGGCTGGTCGGGAAAAGTTCTGGTAGATAGACGGCGAAGACGCCGAAGACCGAGAGTTGTCCGAAGCCCATGATCGGAAGCATCCAGTACATCTGACCCGTGGTCCGCATGAACTTGAAAACGAGCACCGTGGACAAAAACGACAGCAGCAGAGCGAGGGCAAAAGCGATGCGCCGTCCCTTCACCTGCGCGAACTTCGCCAGCGACATCATCCCGCAAAACGCACCGAGGTTTTGCAGAAGCAAACCGGCCGAGCGCCAGAAGGCCTTCTGACTGGCCATCGCCTCGGGGGAAAGGTGTTGCGCGGCCAATTCGTGCTCGACGATTGAGCCGACGATTTTCGGATGGAAATTGCCGATGCCCCAGAGACCGATGATCCCCGAGCTGCAGGCGATCAGCCCGAGCCAGGCGTGCTTCCGCCAGCGCGGGTGCCCCAGCAAGGCAGCGTAGGAGCCGAATTTGATTCCGCGCTTCGCGCCTTCGGCCCTCGCGTCCACCCACTTTTGCGGCTCCTTTAATCGCCGCATCACAAAGACGCAAAGAAATGCCGGGAGGGCACCAACCAGGAAAAGCACCTGCCACGGCTTCAAATCAAACGGGAGCAAGTGCCGCGTCGCGAGTGCCCCAATCGCCATGCCGATGAGCCCAGCCGAAATGTTCCCCAATGTGGACATCGACTGCAGCAATCCGAGCGCAGGCGCACGGGCGCGGTCAGCGACCGTGTCGGCGACGAGAGCCACCGCGAGTCCGAACACGCCGCCAACGCCGAGTCCTGTCACAAAGCGATAGGCACAGAAATCGCCGAAGCCCGTGGAGAGCGCACTCAGACCGGTGCTCACGGAGTACATGAGAATGGCGAAGGTCAGCACCTTGGCCCGGCCGTACCGATCGCCCAAAGCGCCAAAGAACAAGCCGCCAACCGCCCACCCGAGGAGAAAGACGGAAGTGGTGTATGGCGCCAGCAACGTGGCCTGCGTCCGATCCTTGATCAGGTCTTCCATCGCCCCGTCGCGCGCCAGGTTGAACACCTGCTGGTCGAGACAATCAAACAGCCACGCGAGCGTCGCCACGATGAACACATACCAGTGCTCACGGGTGAGAGTGCGCCACCACGCCGTGGGAGGAGTTGCGTTAGGATTCATGAAGAAAAAAACCGGAGAAAGCGCCACGGACGATGGGTTCGGCGCGAAAAGAAAGCAGGGTACTTGGCTCTATGGCTGGGTTCCGAACGATCGAGGGGGAGGAACCGCGGCCAGTTCGAAGGTGGAAAATCGCCGCTTTTCTGCGGAGCAAAACTAGCCGTGTCCACGCCCAATTTCCGGGGGACGGGTCCGTCTTCTGACGAGCGACCTCCACCTGGGACGCACTAGCTCAGCTTGACCATGGTCGCCGTTTCGGCGGAGCGATAGAGCGCATTGATCAGCGCAACCGCCTTTCTCCCTTCAGCGCCGTCCAAGGCCGGCGCGCGGCCCGCCCGAATTGCGTCGACCAAGTCCTGCAACTGACGTTGATGGCCGACGAAACTGATCGCATTCGGCGCACTCGCTCCTGAACCCAGCACGGCCGAATCCTTCGCTTTTCGGATCGACTCATCCTCGGCCCGAGGCTCACGGAAATCCCAGCGGGTGATCTGATCGTCCTCCAGCGCAACCGAGCCGAATTCTCCACAGATTTCGAGCCGGCGCTGCCAACCCGGCCAGAGGGCCGTGGTCGCTTCAATCGTGCCGAGCGCGCCATTCGCAAAGCGAAGGGTCGCACTCGCCGTATCCTCCGCCTCGATGCCGGTATGGACCCGGCGCGTCTTGAAGCAGAAGACCTCTGACGGCATGCCGGCGAACCACTGGAGCAAATCCACCGCGTGGATCGCCTGATTGATCAACGCACCGCCACCGTCGAGCGCGAGCGTCCCTTTCCAGCCGGAATAATACTGCGCCGCCCGATGCCATTTCACCGCCGCACTGGCCAGGACCAATCGCCCGAACCGACCTGCCTCCAAGGCCGCCTTCACCGTGCAGGCTCCGGTTCCGAACCGAGCCTGAAAGATGGGCGCCAAACGAACGCCCGCCGCGTTCGCTGCATTGATCAACTCGTCCGCGCGCGCCGTCGTGATCTCCATCGGCTTTTCCACGACAACATGCTTGCCGGCCCGAATTGCGGCCAAGGCGGGATCCAGGTGCGCCCCGCTCGGCGTGGTGACGCAGATGATATGGATGTCCGGACGAGCGACGAGTTCAGCCACGCTGGTCGTGTGGAACGCGACGTGATTTTTGGTCGCGAACGCCGCCGCGCTTTCCGCTTTGCGGGTGGCCACCCCGACCAGTTTGGCGCCGGTCACGGCCGCGATCGCCTTGGCGTGAAACTCGGCGATCATGCCGACGCCGACGATGCCAAATCCGAAAGTCTGAGGAAGGGGTGACGCAGTCATGAGCAATTGTTCAACTGCGCCACCGCGGGCGTAAACGCAAATTTCCCCGCGGAAACGAGGACTTTCGGCGGGTCCGAAGCGTTAACCCAGAGCCGCCAGCACCCCGCGCACAAATCCGACGGACTCCGCCAGACCGGTGACGGGATTGGCCGCGACCTTTTCATATTCGAAGGCAACCACGCCGGAATATTTGATCTCCCGCAACGCGGTGAGTACACCGCGAATGTCGAGACGACCTGCGCCCACTTCGGCCGGGATGTCCTTTTCTGCACCGACGATCGCGATCGTATCCTTCATGTGCAGGTCGTACACACGGCTCGCGTACTGCCGGATCGCGCTTGCGGGTTCGGTGCCGGCGCGCGCCGAGTGGCCAATGTCGATGCAGAGACCAATGCGGGCGTCGAGCGACTTGACCGCGTCAAACGCGGAGGCGGGACTCGGGAAGACCTTGTCTTCGGGACCGTGATTATGGATCGCGATTTTCTGGTCGAACTCCTTCACGAGCTTTTCGATCAGCGGCAACGCGGCGATCTCGGGCTTGCAGACCATGGTCTGCATCTGACCCGCGCGCACGTTCTCAAACGCCTGGCGAAGTTTCGCTTCGTCGTTGGGGAGATTGACCACACCCGAACCGGAGAGCGTGAGTCCGGCCGCCGCTAATTTCGCCGCGACCGCCCGGCACTCGTCCACTGTGCCCGACTGCCAGTCACAATGAGATTTGAACAGACCAACATTTTTCAACCGCAGCACCTTCACGACCGCGATCGTCTCGTCGAGCGTCAGCATGCGGGTCGAATAAGACGCCACGCCGAGGCGCAGCCCGTGTTCGCGGTCATCAGCTGCGGCTTTCGGAGCTGCGGTTGAAGCCGGCGCGCCTGGTGCGGCGGGAGCGGCGGGAGCGGCTTCAGCGGACCACAGGGAGGTTTTGAGCAAAGGGAGCGTGAGCGCGCCCAGTGCTGCGGTGCGCAAGGCTTCGCGACGAGTGATATGATTTAGGGAGGGCATGGGGTAAGATTTGACGGAGAGAACGACGACAGACGAAACGCTGGGACAGTCGAGACGGAAGCAGATCAGCGGTGGTTGAGGGAGAACTTTCGCAGGTACTTCAGCGCGATCTCGAACTCATGGGGCAGTGGCGCAGCAAGGGTAACCGGCTCCTTCGTGTCCGGATGCTTGAGCGTCAGCGCGCTCGCGTGCAACGCCAGCCGGGCGATCATCGGCTTCTCTTCTTCGCGTCCTTTGTACCGGCGTTTCAAATCCGACAGCAGCAGTTTGATCTCTGGATCGCCGTAGAACGGATCATTGAGCACCGGGGCACCCGCCGCGGCGAGGTGAACGCGGATTTGATGAGTGCGTCCCGTGAGCGGGCGACACTCGAGAAACACGAACCGGCCAAATCGCTCCCGCACCTCAAACTCGGTGGAGGAATCCTTCCCTCCCCGACCTTTGAATACACGCATGCGGCCGGGCTGGCGTTCGTCTTCGCCCAAAGCCAGCTCCACGGTGAACTGATCGGGCAGCGTGCCGCCAGCATCGCGAACCGGTGCGATCACTTTCATGGCTGCCTCGACGGGAAGCACGACCGCGAAGGCATGGTAGGTCTTTTTTACCGTCTTGCCTTGGAACTGCCCGCTGAGGAAATCCAGCGCGGGTTTGGTTTTTGCGCAGAGCAACAATCCGCTGGTATCCGCATCGAGGCGATGCACGTTTGCAACCCCATGGCCGTATTTCGCGTGCACCAGCGCCATGAGATTCTCCCGCTTTTTGTCCCACCGGTCGGGCGCGATCAACAACCCGCTGGGTTTGTCGAACGCAATCATTGCGTCGTCTTCATAGAGAATAGGCGGAAGCGGCATGAACGCTCCACCGTACTCAATTCCGGCTGGATGCGAAGCGAAGAATCCAAGTCGATTGCCGCAACCATTTTCAGGGCGGCCGCGTAATGCAGAAACGACGCAGGTGCGCCCACGGCCAGACGTAAAGGATGAACGAAACGGGAGTTGGTCAGCCGAATTGCGCGCATGCGCAAGGGAATGCGCTTGCCGCCTCCGGCAGAGCGAGACTGCCTCTCTTTGTTCGTGGCGATTTCATGCCGGTCTTGCCCAATCCTTTTTTTGCTCTCCGCACTACGTGGCAAACCGCCAAAACGGCGCGTCGATTAAAACGATCGCACACCGCCGTTCCCGCGCAGCAACGGACGTTCGATCAGCTCATCGCGAAACTCTCGGAATCGGTGTGCGGACGGGAACTGGGCATCAGCGCCGTCATGTCGTATGCGGAATTTCGCGCCCGCATTCCGCTGCGCGATCATCAGCAGCTGCTGCCCTATTTTCGTCGCATCGCGCGGGGCGAGGGCGATGTTTTGTGGCCAGGCCCCACCCCGTGGTCCGTCGCCACTGCGGGCACGACTGGTGAGCCTAAATGGCTGCCGGTGAACCGGCCCCTGATGGAGCATTTCGAGCAAGCATCCCAAGAGGCGCTGATCTTTTACTGTGCTCGCAAGGACAATACAGACGTCTTTCGCGGACGCCTGCTTTCGCTCGGTGAGCAGCTGCCGCCGGCACGGCCCGCCGAGATCGGCGGGACCCATACGACTCCACCCATGGTGACGTCGGACGAAAACAGCGCGACCAGCTTCACCTGGGGCGTTGCTCACCTGTGCGAACCTGGAACGGCGATCGCGCATATTCCCGACTGGTCCGCAAAAATTCAGGCGATCATCGATCGTACCCTCGGTCTGGATATTTCATTGCTGGCCGGACTGCCGAACTGGTTGTTGCTCTTTGCGGACAGCGTTCGCGAGCGACGGCGCGCGGCGGCATCTCCGGCCGAGTCGTTGCGTGAGGTCTGGCCCCAACTCGACTGCGTGGTCCACCACGGGATTCCGGTGTCGCCCTTTCAGGATGAACTGAAACGGGCGATGGGCGCAGCTGTGACGCTGCATGAAGTCTATTTTGCGGCGGAGGCGTTCATTGCGGCGCAGGACGCCGATGCTGGCTCGGGCCTGCGACTGATTGAAGACGCCGGCGTCTTCTTTGAATTCATTCCCCTGAGTGACTACAACGACGCACTGCCGCTGACGCTCGGCGCGAAAGCGCTCTCGCTCGAAGAGGTGCAGACAAACGTCGACTACGTGATTGTATTGACCACGCCCGCCGGGTTGTGCCGGTACGTCCTCGGCGATGTCGTTCGCTTCATTTCGACGGAGCCTCCCCGACTCATTCCGGTCGGTCGCACGAAGGAACGTCTGACCGCATTCACCGAGAACGTGCTGGAGAAGGAACTCACCGATTCGCTCGTGGCGGTGTGTCACCGTCATGGATGGAGCATTACAAATTTCCACGTTGCGCCGCTGCTCGGCAGCTCGCTGATCGGGCACAACCATGGCCGCCACGAGTGGTGGGTCGAGTTACGCCCTGGCACCGCCGAAACGCCAACCGGACCGATCCTGGCGGCGCACATCGATGTGGAACTCCAAGCCCGCAGCGCCAGCTACGCCAGTCGGCGGCAGGCGGGGCCGGTCGAATCACCGGTCGTGCGACTGGTGATGCCGGGATTTTTCGCGCACTGGATGCAGCTCCACCACCGTTGGGGCGGCCAGAAAAAGATGCCGCGCTGTCGCAACGATCGCGTGATCGCCGACGAGTTCAGCGCGATCGCTTGCTTCAACGCCGACTAGTTGCGTTGAACGGCCGGTCGGTGGAGAAGCTCAGGGCGAGCGACTCGGGCCCACGCAACCCACGGTTCCTGACACCCGACGGCGAGCGCATGAGCGCTCGCCGGGTTTGTCACTTCTCGTTTAGGACCTGAAGAAGGCGCTCTTCGAAACTCTCGGTCGATTCTGCACCGACCTTGCGGTCGCGAATCTGACCTTTGCGATCGATGATAAATGTCGTCGGAATGCCAGCGATCGGTTCGTCGCCCGCAAACTTTGTCTGCACGTCTTCGTCAGCCATCACGATTTGATAGTTGATGCGGTTCTTTTCGATGAAGGTCTTCACGACGCCTGGGCCTTGTTCGTCGACCGACATGCCAACGATCACGAGCCCGTCTTTGGCATATTTGTTCTGCAGCGCCACGTAGCCCGGCATTTCAGCGCGGCAGGGCGGGCACCACGTCGCCCAGAAGTCCACCACCACGACCTTCCCTTTGAACTGATCGAAGGAGACGGCCTGACCGTTGACGTCTTTTAGCGTCCACGCGGGCGCCGGGATGGGCTTGACGGGCGCCGCGAGCGCCGAGAGAGCGGTGCCGAGTGCCAAAACGACAGCTAGGACAGAGGGAGACGTTTTCATAAAATGGAGGTTCAAGTGAGAGAAACGAACCCTCCACCTTGTTCCCAGCTTTCGAAAATCGCTGACCAGCAGAGGAGTCCGGAGGGCCGTCAGGTCAGATCCAAGCCGAGAATTTCGATGAACTTCTTCATTGCGGGCGTCAAAACGCGTCCTTTGCGATGAAGAATGGCGAGCGGCCGCGTGTAGTCCTTCCCCTTGAAATGGACGGCCACAAGCGTCCCCTGCTTCACTTCCTGCAGGACGGTCGCCTGAGGCACAATCGCGACGCCGTGATCGATTTCCACCGCGCGTTTCACCGTTTCGATATTGTCGAACTCCATGACGGGTTCGATCTCGAGCTTGTTGTCGCGAAAGATCTGATCGACGGCCTTGCGCGTCGGGATATCGGGATCGAAGCCGATGAACCGCTGGGCCGCGAGTTGCTTCATTTCCAGTTCACCGCACTTCGCAAGCGGATGGCCCGGGTGCGCGATGAGCACGAGGTGATCATTGCGGAACGGCAGCATCTCAATCTGGCGCTGCTTCACCGGGAAAGCGACGAGGCCGAAATCCACGGAATTGTGGAGAATGTCTTCGTAAACGAGATTCGAACGCCGGTACTCGACGCGGACGTTGACCGAAGGGAAGTCGTGCAGGAATTTTTTGATGTACGGCGGCAACTCATGCAGCCCGATCGAATAGATCGTCGAGATGCGGATCGTGCCACTGATCACCTTCTTCATTTCCTGCAGTTCGCTCAGAAGCTTGTCGTAGGTGTGCAGAATCTCCTTCGCCGACTCGTAAACGCGCTGGCCTTCACGCGTGAGCTGGAACTGCTTCTGGCTGCGATCGATCAGCAGGGACTTGAAGTGTCGCTCCATCGCCCGGGCCTGCTGGCTCACCGCCGATTGCGTGATGCCGTTGAGCTTCGCCGATTTTGAGAAACTCTTCGTTTCGACCAAGTCCGCGAAGATTTTGAAATTTTCAATTTGCATGGATGGGCACGGCCTACTCGACCATAAAGATCGCTAATCACGCGGACTCTCACAAGCAATTCAGCAAATGTTCCTCTCGTACGAAGAGTTTACGACCCGCGCCGATCGCATCCGGAACGAGATCGCGGCGGCATGCGTCGCCGCCGGGCGCAATCCAGTAGAAGTTGAACTGCTGGCGGTGACGAAAACCCATCCGGCCGACGCGGTGGACTATGCGGCTCGTTACGGATTAAAGGCAGTGGGCGAAAACCGGGTCCAGGAAGGCGTGGAGAAGCGCGCGCTGACGACGGCGCAAATCCGGTGGGAGTTGATCGGACATCTTCAGTCCAACAAGTCGCGCGTCGCCGCGGCTACATTTGATCGTATCCAAAGTGTCGACAGCGAGAAACTGCTGAACCAACTCGATCGCGGCGCGATGGAGTTGGGCAAAACCCTCGCGATCCTCCTGCAAATCAACGCCGGGCGTGATCCCGCAAAATTCGGCGCCGATCTGGAGGATGCGCCACGACTGCTGAGCGCCGCGCTCACGAAAAAAAATCTTCGAGTGGACGGTTTCATGACGATCGCGCCGCTCTCGTCCGATCCCGCCGTCGCGCAACAAACATTTGGAAACTTGCGTGAGCTGCGCGATCAGCTCGCGGCTGAAAACGGCGTCGCGTTGCAGGTGCTTTCGATGGGAATGAGCGGAGATTTTTCGGCCGCGATCGCTGCAGGGAGCACGATGATCCGAGTAGGTAGCGCGCTCTTTGGTGCGCGTGAACCGTCCGCTCAATAGGTTGCGAACTCCTAATCGTCACTAGGCTCACGCAAGAAATTAAAATTCAGAAAACGGAAGTTTCCTGATTGCTGCATAGGGGGAAAAACCATCTCGTCGGAAACGTGGAATCTCAAAAGCTGAGTGAAGCACGAAGGGACGCGCTTCTAGGTTTGCTCGACGATCTGACACCGCCAGTCCGAAAGGCGCTCCTCGCTCACTTTGTCGACCTTGGTCAGCCTGCCGTCCAATTCTTGCAGGAAGTTGCTCACGGCTCACACCGCATTCTCGCGCGGCATGCCGCTTGGTTTCTCGACGAAATCAAATTCAGCGACCCCGTCGCCGAATTTCGCGGATTCATCCGCTCGCTCAACTACGAATTGGAAACGGGCACGTTGCTCCTCAGTCGAACTGTCTCTCCGGGGCTTGATGTCGGTGCGTGCTGCGCGACGTTGGACAAGATCGCCGCCCGCTGCCGTGAGTTGATCACCCTCCCGGCAAGCACGCGCGAACAGTGCCGCGTCATCAATCGGATTCTTTTTCATGAGTGGGGATTTCACGGCAACGTCGACCACTACACCGATCCGCTCAACAGCCTGATCGATCACGTTCTCAGCCGGCGCAAAGGGATCCCGCTGTCGCTCAGCACCGTGTACCTGTTGATCGGAGAACGCCTCGGCCTGGATCTCGAACCCGTCGGGCTACCCGGACATTTTGTTGTCGGCTGCTTCAACGCGCCAAAACCATTCTTCATCGATCCTTTCGATCGAGGGATCTTTTTGGATACCGATGAGGTGTTTGCGTTGTTGCGTGCCAACAAGATCGTGCCGAAAAGTTCTGATCTTACGCCGACCCCGATCCGGGAAGTCCTCTGCCGCAGCTGTCGCAACCTGGTGAATCACTACAAGGCGGCCGGCGACCTGGAGCATGCGAAGCTCTTCAGCAGCTTCGTCGAGGAATTCGACGCGACTTACGAGCGTCACGCTCATTAAGAATCGTTCTGGTTCTCTTTCTCCGCTCAGGCTTTGCTGTGCACGCAGCAACCTGTCCTAACGAAGAAAGATGTCTGACTTCCCTTCCGTTCTCACGCTTCGCGATTTGGATTCATGGTCCTTCGCGGGCACTGCCTTGGCGGTGCTGGGCCACCCGATCAAACACTCGATCAGTCCCGCTCTCCACCATGGCGCGCTCGCGGCGATGGCGCGCACGAATCCGCGGTTCCTCTCCTGGAGTTATTTCCGCTTTGATGTCCCTCCAGCGGAGCTGCCGCAAGCGTTGAAGCTGCTGCATGCGCGCAAGTTTCTGGGGCTGAATCTCACCGTTCCGCACAAAGTCCTCGCGGTGCCGCATCTGGCCGCGATCGATCCGCGGGCGACTGAGGTGGGTGCCGTCAACACGCTGCGCTGGACCGAACGCGGCTGGCATGGCTACAACACCGACGGGTACGGCTTGGCCACCGGCTTGCGCGACGATCTGCGCGTGGAACTTGCCGGCACGCATGTGATTTTACTCGGGGCCGGCGGTGCTGCGCGTGGCGCCGCCGTCGAATGTCTCCAACAAGGCTGTGCATCGCTTTCGATCGGCAATCGCACGCCGGAAAATTTGGCCGCGCTGCTCACAACGCTGCGCTCCTTGGATTCGTCCGTTCCGCTTCGCGGCTTCTCGCCAGCTGACCCGCCGAAGAACTTGCCCCACCAGGCGATCGTGATCAACGCCACGAGCGCGGGGCTAAAGCCCGGCGAGTTGCCACCGATTGATCTTCGCAGTCTCCCGGCGCCCGCGGGCGTTTACGACATGATCTACAATCCACCTGAAACGGCCCTCCTTCGTGCAGCCGCCACGATCGGAGTTCCTCGCGCGAATGGTTTATCGATGCTGGTTCACCAAGGAGCCAAGGCGCTCTCGATCTGGAGTGAGATGGACGTGCCGGTAGACGCGATGCGAGTTGCGGCACAACAAGCGCTTCCTACGTGAGCTGGCTTGCGTGGCTGCCTTGAGCGAGAGAGTTTTCGAAGGTGCTCCCCACGAATGACTCTGCATGAACGCTGCTGAATTAGCTGAGATCTCGACCGCGTTCCCGTGGTTCTTCCCCGGAGTCGTTTTCGTGTTCGGCGCGTGTATCGGCAGTTTTCTCAACGTCGTCATCTATCGCCTGCCGGCACAGCTATCGGTCGTGAGACCCGGATCCCGTTGCGCCTGCGGCACCGCGATCGCGTGGCACGACAACATTCCGATTGTGAGCTGGTTTGCGCTCCGCGGACGCGCGCGCTGCTGCGGGCGCGCCTACTCCTTTCGTTATCCTTTTGTCGAATTGCTGACCGCTGCCGTGTTCCTCTTATGCTGGCTGGAGTTTCCCCCGGCAAAGGCAGCGTGTGGCATGCTGTTCATGAGTGTCCTGATCGCGGCGCTGTTCATCGACCTCGACCACTTCATCATACCGGACATCTTCACGATCGGCGCGGGCGTCGTGGGCGTTGTACTCTCTTTTCTGGTACCCGCGCTGCACGATCAGGCGTCGGGATTCTTCCTGGTCGACAGTTTGCGCAGCGGCATCGCGTCCATGATCGGATTGTTGATCGGATCCGCGGTGGTCCTCTGGATCGCCGTACTCGCCGAAGCGATCCTGAAGAAGGAAGCGATGGGATTTGGCGATGTGAAATTCGTGGGCGCGATCGGTGCGTTCTGCGGCTGGCAAGGCGGCGTGTTTGCGATTTTCGGTGGCGCGCTGATCGGCACGATCTGGTTCGCCATCGCGTTACTCTGGCAAAAGGTGGCCGGCCATCCTGCCCCGGTCGCCCCGAAGTCTGAAACGCCCGAAGGTGAGGCCGCGCCTCTGGGCTTTGGCGTTCACGTGCCGTTCGGTCCGATGCTCGCGATCGCCGGAGCGCTCTACTTTCTGTTTTTCCGCGAGTGGATTGCCACCTGGGTGGCCCAATTCACCGACGTGTTGCAGACGCGCTAAACGGAACCGGCGAGCGCCATCGCTCAGCTCATCAACGCAGCGCCCTCACCCGTGCGGGTGTGGAGGATGTCCGGCGCAGTCCCGAATCGTGCTTTATACGCCGCCGCGACCCGTTTCGCCTGGGCCAACGTAAATTTCCGCGAGGTCAACGCCATCACCGCGCCTCCGAAACCGCCACCGGTCAGCCGCGCGCCATAGACATTTTTTCTTCCGTCGAGAGCGCCGACCAGAAAATCCAGTTCATCGGTGCTATTCTCAAAAAGCGTGCGCGAACTTTGGTGCGATGCCGTGAGCAAGCGGCCGACCACGTCGAGTTTCCCCGCTTTCAACGCCTTTACCGTGGCGGCAACCCGCTCAATTTCCTCAATGATGTGCCGCGCTCTCTTGTAGTACTCCGGTTTTAATTTGGCCTTCGCGGCCTCGAGCTGCTGCATCGTGGCGTCCGCCAAGAACGGCACGCCGAGCGCCTTCGCCGCGGCCATGCACGCCTTGTGTCGTGCCGCATAGAACCCGTCGACCAGCGCATGTTTGGTATGCGTGTTGAAAATCCAAAACTCGGCGTCATCCGGCAGCGGCACCGTCGCGAATTTAGGAATACGACAGTCGATCCACACGAGGCGGTTTTCGCGACCGAACCCGGAGACGCCCTGATCCAAAATTCCACACGGTACGCCCACGAAATTGTTTTCCGCGTATCGTCCAAGCGTCACCAGGGTTTCGCGGGATGTCGTCTGGCCGCTCACGGCCATGAAGGCCAGCGCGGACGAGAGCTCCAGAGCCGCACTGCTACTGAGGCCGGCGCCCGTCGGCAGATCTGACATGACGACACAATCAAAGCCCGCAGGTCGTTTGAGACCGAAGCGCTGAAACGAGGAGATGACGCCAAGCGGATAGTTGAGCCACTTGCGCTCGCCCGTTTGTCGCTGCGGCTTTCGCACGGGAACTGAAACGACGCGTCGCCCCGGTGAACTCACAAACCGCCAGCGCGGCTCATCACTGGCGGCGACCGCGACCCAGATCGATCGATCCAATGCAGCGCCGAGCACCGTGCCGCCGTTGTAGTCGGTATGGTTACCGATGAACTCGACGCGGCCAGGCGCGCGCGCCACAAATTCCGGAGGCCGCCCGTAGACCGCGGTGAACTCCTGCACGAGGGCTTGGTGCAACCGCGTCACAACTTTGTCGTTACGCCAGATCGCGCAGCACCTGGCCCGCTTTGAAGCGAACCGTCTTCATCGCGCGAATTTTCATGGGCTGCTTCGTGTGCGGATTGAAGCCGCGGCGGGCGGTGCGGGTGGCAATTGAAAACGCTCCAAAGCCCACCAGCTGGACTTCCTTGTCCCGCTTCAAACCGCGGCCGACGGCCGCCAACACGGCATCCACAGCCCGTTCGGCGGCAGCATTGGAAGTATCCTGACCCAACTGTTTGCGGACTTCGTCGACGAGCTCGGCTTTATTCATGGCGGCAGAAGCAAAATGAAGATCCGACCATTTCTGAGCAAAAAGTGCGGTCAATCCCATTTACACCGGACGTTGGGACTGAGTGCGATCGAAACACTTTTTTTGCACGGCCTTCGTCACTGGGCCGGCGGTGACGTTGCGCCAGGAAATTCCGGCGGCGCTTCGCCATTCCGGCCTTTTACCACCAACTCGATCAAATACTGCAGCGCTTGGGTACGATCGATGCCGCGATCGAGGGCGAGTTGATCAGCGCGCTTCAACAACTGGGCGGCCATGACCGGGGCCTGCTTTGCGTCCGCGCCAAGCCGCAGACACAGCGACGAGAGCTGTTCGAGTTCGCTCATGCTGCGATCACCGTGAGCACAAGGTCGCCACCCGGCGAAAAGCTCAGCCCTTTGTTTTCATCGAGATGGAGGCGGCTGAGCAGCGCCAACCCCAGGAATGAGTTGCCCTGCCCACTGGCCGTACGCAATTCGCCAATACGACGATCCCCTTGGAACAAGGGCGCCGGAAGCACGGGTATTGGTCCACTGCCTCCGAGGCGCATGAGTTGCCGACGCACCTGGCCCATCGCCTTCAGTCGGGCCATCACCTCCTGGCCCAAGTAACACCCCTTGGTATAGGAGATAGCGGCAACCTCCAGCCCGCCTTCATTCGGCAATTCACCCGGCCCAAGATCGGCCGGCACTGCCGGAATCGCATCCTCGATGCGCCAGCGCTCGACGTAGCCCGCCGAAAGCTCGGGTAGATCCATCAGCGCGGTTTGAACGTGCGACCAAGCCTTCGCCGGAAAAATCCATTCGCGATGAGGATCCGCGATGCGCCGACCCGCCAGGGCGAACTCAACCGCCGACGGCAGTTGACGCTGCGTCATGTTGTTCGGCTCAAACACCGTGACTCCGCTCCACTGGGCCGTGACATCTTCCACGATCACGTCATCCGCGATGATGAAGGCTTCGAGTCGATCCTTGATCGTGGCGGCGGGCGAGAAGTAGCTGCCGACCCAAAACTCCGCCGCAGCGCCTTTCAGCACAAAACTATCGGCGAGCACCTTGCCCTTATGATTCAGCCAGAGTCCGTACACCGCCTGACCTGCCACCATTCCGCGCAAGTCGTTGGTAAACTGGCCTTGGAGAAACGCAAAGGCGTCGTCACCGGATATCCGCAGCCACGCTGCTGGATTCCATCGAAGAAAACCGCGGCGCTCATTCATTTTCTGAAAATCGTTAGACACTTGTTCTTAGTGGCTTGTAACTTTTTGTGATAGATTCTGCTAACTTTCAGTTGACGGTGCCCCAAAGCCGCGTACATCTCAACACATCAGATTTAACACTTCTCCCGCCTAGCGGGAGTTTTGGGGTAACTAAGAAAGCAAAGGCGGGCCGCTTAGGGGTAAGCGGCCCGCCACTTTTTTTGCCCAAACGGCGAGCACCGCGGCATAATTGAAGCCGAGCTTGCAGGAGACGAGGACGCCGAGCCAAGCTGAGCGTTCATGCAGAGAACATCGGACATTAATGTCGTCGAGACCCGCGCCTTGCCGTCACCGGCCGCGTTGCTGGCCGAACTCCCGAAAACGGAAGCCCAAGCGGAGTTTATCGCCCATGCCCGCCGTGAAATCCACCGGCTGATCTTCACGGACGACAAGCGTTTTCTGTTCATCGTCGGGCCATGCTCGATCCACGACCTCGAAGCCGGCCGCGATTATGCGCGTCGGCTCGCCGCTCTCGCGCGAGAAGTTTCCGACCGGGTGATGATCGTTATGCGCGTTTATTTTGAGAAGCCGCGCACGACCGTGGGCTGGAAGGGCTTGGTCATGGATCCCCATTTGGACGGCTCGCACGACATTGCCGCGGGGTTGCGGATGGCCCGAACTTTCCTGCGTGACGTACTGGATTTGGGGCTGCCCACCGCGACGGAATTATTGGATCCGATCACGCCGCAGTACATCGCCGACCTCGTTTGCTGGTCCGCCATTGGCGCTCGTACGGCAGAATCGCAGACTCATCGTCAAATGGCGTCGGGATTGTCGATGCCTCTCGGTTTTAAAAATGGCACCGATGGCTCCATCGCGACCGCTACCAACGCCATCAAAGCCGCGGCCCAGCCACACACTTTTCTCGGGATCAACCTCGACGGCAGTGCTTCCGCCATTGTGACGCGTGGCAACCCCGATTGTCACATTGTCCTTCGCGGTGGTGCAACGGGACCGAACTACTCACCCGCCCATATCGCTCAGACCGAGCAACTGCTCGGCAAAGCGGGATTGCCCAAATCCATTCTGGTGGACTGTTCGCATGACAATTCAGCGAAGCAGCCCGAACGTCAGCCTGAGGTCGTGCGCGCGGTGCTGGAGCAACTCACCGCCGGCAGCGCTTCCATCATGGGCGTGATGGTCGAGAGCAATCTCGCCGCGGGCAGTCAGGCGTTCCCCCAGCCCAAACAGAATTTGCGCTATGGCGTCTCCATCACGGATGCGTGCATCGATTGGGCTACCACCGAATCGCTCGTTCGCGAGGTTCACGCCGCATTGTCGCCGCGATTTGCCGGCGTGCATTGATCTACTAGGCTGACGAGCCGGCCTAATTCCGCCTAGCATTCCGCAATTGAGGCGTGTTCCTTCTCCTCCAATTTCAGATAAACTGATCGCTTTATGAAAACACCCCTTCGCGTTGCTGTCACCGGCGCTGCCGGCCAAATCGGTTACTCTCTCCTCTTTCGCATCGCCTCCGGCGCGATGTTCGGTCCGGACCAACCGGTGATCCTGCAGTTGATCGAAGCGCCGATCGAGAAAGCCCTGAAAGCACTCGAGGGCGTGGCCATGGAGCTCGATGACTGCGCGTTCCCGTTGCTCAAGGGCATCATTCAAACGGACAAGGCGGAAGTCGGATTCAAAGACGCGAACTGGTGTCTGCTCGTTGGCGCAAAACCTCGCGGTCCGGGAATGGAGCGCGCCGACCTCCTCAAGGACAACGGCCGCATCTTCATCGCCCAAGGCAAGATCATCGACGAAGTGGCCGCCGCTGACGCGCGCGTCGCCGTCGTGGGCAATCCGGCCAATACGAATTGCATGATCGCCGCGAGTCAGGCCAAGCGCCTGCCCGCCGAGCGGTTCACGGCGATGGTTCGATTGGACCAAAACCGCGCCCAGACTCAGCTCGCCAGGAAAGCAGGCGTAGACCTGACGTCCGTCGAAAGTATTTTCATCTACGGAAACCATAGCCCGACGATGTTTCCTGCGTTTGCGCACGCGAAGATCAACGGCCGTCCCGCGCCTGAAGTGATCAACGACAACGCGTGGTTGCAGGGGCCCTTCTGCGAGACCGTCGGCAAGCGTGGCGCGGCCATCATTGCAGCGCGCGGCGCGTCATCCGCTGCCTCGGCCGCAAACGCCTTGGTCGACCATGTCCGAAGTTTGGTGACGCCAGGCGCGATCCACTCGATCGCGGTCAAATCCAACGGGCTTTATGGTTTCGACGCGAACGTCTGGGCCGGTATGCCCGTGCGCACTACGACACCCGGGAGCTACGAGGTGATCACGAATTACGTGATGGACGATTTTGCGAAATCGAAAATCGCTGCCACGAACAAGGAGCTCGTCGAAGAGCGCGCGTTCGTCGCTGAGATGATCGCTTCGTAACGCGTCGCGACTCCGGTCACAGGCCGCTCACGAATTCTCGGTGGGCGGTCTGTGCAGGCTGTCGTCGGCCTTGAGGCCGACGTCTACGCAATCAAGCCGCGCAAGCCTTTGCTCACCGCAAAGGCTTCTCGAACGGCCGCGAAGCCGTCGATCAAGTCACGCGGTGCGCCAGCCTGGGGGAAAATAATTTCGAGTGCCGACGCCGTGCAGCGTACCGTCGCGTCGACCCCCTCGACGCTGATCACACATTCGCGGCAATCGGACGGATAGGTCACCGAGAGTCCGTTCTCGGTCCCGGTCGCCTCGATCGTATCGACGATGGCTTCGACCTGCGCAGCCTGCTTGAAGGCGAACGAAAGATCGGTGAAACGCCCCGCGAAGATCGCGGAGAATTCGTCCGTTCGCGCCAGCTTCATATTTGTCAGGGCGCGCAAGGTCGTCGTGACCGCGTAGCGCGACGGCTCCGCACTCTCCAACGCGTAGAGAAACTCCACCACGAAATCCTTCGCCGTGAGCACGGCCGACGGACTCGCCAGGCTCAGCGCGATGTCTTTTCGCTTGTAGCCCAAACCGGTTCGAACGGCTTGAAACAAGGCTTCCGCGTCTGCCGCCAATTCGTCTGCGCAAATTTTTCCAAGGAAGGCCGTTGTCGTCGCATTGGCCGAATCGGGGAGCGTGTGGTGACTTTTCTTGAAACCGGGCAGTGCCTTCACCCAACCACCTGTCCGCTGCAGGAACGCGATTTCGGCTACGACGCTGGAGGGAAGATCACCTGTCATTCACTCGCAGCAAAAACAGGTGCCCGACGTCGCGCCAACTCGAATATGTCGTGGATCGAATACGCCCCGGCACGCTCAGGCGGTCGAACGACTTGAGCGGCGAATCAGGGCGATGAGTCCCAGGACGATTAAAACGGGCAGCCAAACGGGGGAAAGTACCGCGACAATTGTGACGGCCGCCGCGATCACCAACGCAACGCCGGTGACGCCGAAGCCGGCGATCGTCGCGATTCCGCCGATTGCAAGGCCGGCGAGCACGACCAAGCCGACCGCCGCCATCGACAATATCACGAGTACAAAAGGGAGGAGCTTGATCGCGATCAGCGCCAGCACCACGTAGAGCAAAACTTTAAGGAAGGTGTTCATGCCCAAAGAACCCCGCGTCCCAAAAAAAGTTGCAGCACCTGGCAAAGATTCGAGGCCCGGGCGCGCGACTGCCTAAACCTCAGAAGGCCAATTTCGCGGCAAACGCGATGACGACGACGGTCGCAACGCCGCAGAGCACGCTTGCGATCCGAGCACCGCGAGCATTGCGGGTGTAAGCCACTTCTCCGGTACGCTGCCCCGCTTCAATCGCTTCGCCGGCAAACGCGAATGCCCGCAGAGTTAGGAACGCTTTCAGCACCGCCAAGCCGATGAGGAGAAAGAACTGAATTTGACCCGAACCTTCGGCGCGACCCTGCAGTGAACCCAAAACTTTCGCGTCCAACAGCAGGATGACCAGGATGTTTAACATCGCATAGATCGAGGCGCGACCCGCGAGACGCTGAACATTCGATTCCTCCGCGGACAAGCGCGACGGATCGTCCGGCGTGATCAACACTTCCTCGTCGCCACCGGACGTCGCGCTTTTCGCGGTTTCATCCCCCAATGGGAACGGAGCTTTCCAAGCCGCCCAGACCGACGGAATAGAAGCAAACATCACGACAAGGAAGAAGGTCGAAAATCCCAGCAGCTCGGCGAGCGGTCCCGAAATCATGGTCGTGGGCGCGAGCACGAAATTCATCAGCGCCGTGGCGAACGCATAGTGCGTCATCGTGCTCCGGCCCGGAGCGAGCTGTTGCATCATGTACACCATGTTGCCGATGAATCCGAAGCCGTACCCAAACTTCTCGATGCTCACCAGAATCGCGACGGTGGAATAATCGAGCCCATGGTGCGCAGCACCAAAATGGCTAAGGTAGACGAACGTGAAATGCGGAATATTAAGACAAAGCCCCAAAATTGGCAGCGCACGGCGCAGTCCTATTTTCGCCAGGTAGAGACCGCCAAGAATGCCGCCGACGATCGCCGCGATCGTTCCCCACACCGCATCGATGCTCGCCACTTGGCCGGCGGTCATCCCGAGTCCGCCGCTCTCGATCGACGACTGCAGGAAGAGCTTTCCTTCCACCATGATCAGCCCTTCGCCCAATCGATACAGGAACACGAAGGCGATCATGCCCCAGAACGCCCGCTTGTGGAAAAACGTCGTGGCCGAGCTCAGAAAGTCACTGACCACCTGCTTCGCGTTTTCCGGCCGGTGAGCGATCGTCCCGGTCGGCAGAAATTTAACGTGATAAAGGGCGAACAACGCCATGACGGCCGCGGCCACCAACCAGATGGCGGTCCACATTTTTTGCGCCGGCCAACCCTGCGCGTTCGCCACCTTCTCCATGCCACTGATCAAAACGCCGGTTGCGAGAACCTTGCCCAAGTTCCAGAACGTGCCCTGAATGCCCGCCAACGCGGCCTGCGGTTTCTTTTCCAGCGCCGTCAGATAGATGCCGTCACCGCAAATATCCTGAGTGGATGAGGCAAACGCGGCGACCCAGAGTAACGCGATCGTGATTTGAAAAAATGCCGGCAACGGCAGCGACATCGCGACTCCGGCGAACAGCACCGCGATCAACAACTCCATCGTCAGCACGAAGAACTTCTTCGTGCGGTACATATCCAGAAAGGCCGCCCAAAGAGGTTTGAGCGACCAGGCGATGATGATGCTGCCCAACGCCACGGTGTTTTGTCCGTCGGATACGCCGAGCGACTTGAACATCGTCGAGGCAGTGCCGTTGATGACATTGAACGGGATGCCCATCGCGAGATACAGCGAGGGCACCCAGAACATGGCGTTGCGGGTCAGGGAGCGGACAGCAGTCATGAGGTAAGGACGGCAGGCGTTAGTCGAAGCGGAGCGACTCGGGCGCGATGGAGTGGAAGCGAACAACACCACCTGAGCGGTTGCCGCGACCGGCAGCAAGCGTCGCCGCGCACTCACGTCCATTTCTTGATCGAGGCGATTGTTGAGGCTCGAAATTTCGCGGCAGCCTTTGCCCGGGTCAAAAACCCCGTCTAGCGTGTCAGATGAAAGCCACAACGGCCGTTCGCCGGAACGGAAAGATCATCATGGAAATCGATGAACAGGAATTTCTGCGGCTGGCGTGCGCGGACTCGTCCGACAGCCTGCGGGTCACGGATCGCGACAAGTTCCTGGCGTTCGCCCTCGGCAACGTCTTCACGTTGACGCATGACGTGGATGAAATTGATCAACGCGCGAGCTGGTGGCTCCGGTTGAACCAAGCCTTGGGCAAGGCCGCCGCCGCCACGCAACAGGGTGTCCATCGCTCTGAAACGCCGGCACCCACGTGTGGCTGCGATCCGGAACTGCACGACGGCGGATGACCGCAGAGGTAAAGACTCCGCACAGACGAAACCGGCAATCGCGCGAGCGCCGTATGATCTCGGAGTTCGCGCCCGTGAGGACGGCAGAATATGGACAGCAAAAAAGCCCCTCCTGTGAGGGGCTAAAATGGTGGAGGTGGTGGGAGTTGAACCCACGTGCCCCTGACCTTCGCGCACCGCGTCTACCATGTTTAGTGTAACTTTAATCTCGCCAGGACCAAGCCGTCACACGCGCTAAGATCCCAGCCAGTCCCCAGATGAAGATACAGCGCGCTGTCCGCGGACGGCGCGGCGCGCTATGCCTGCTGTCGACGTTAGTTTTAGCTAGCAGGTGTCACCAAACCAACGAGGCCGCCTAGTTAGGCAGCCAATGGCATCTCTTCGTGTTTGCCTATTATTTGTTTCGAAGGGGGATTTACGAGAGGCCTTCGGCTCTCGACAGGCAGCGGCGCACTCCAACCAAGGGTAGAATCCGGAACACCCCCAAAATGGGAAAGTGAATCGATTGGCGTGCAGACCAATCAAAGAACGAAGCCAACATGCGCGCGATTCAGCGAAAGACAAGGACGGCGGTGCAACACAACGGGACCCAACGCGAACGGCGCTGCACGACCACGCTCGTACAAACGATTGGGCTGGGTTCGAATCAATCTCCCCGGAGACCACCGATGACACGGATGCGCACGGATTCAGACGACCGAAGCAATCGACCTCGATCGCTGATGCGCGTGGATTGATCCACGATCCGCACCGAGCGGTGATCATCCCGCTGCTCAAGAGACGGTGGGAAAACGGACTGAATGGAGTCCCGACGCTTGAGGGCTGATCCGTGTCCATCAGTGAAATCGGCGGTCGGATCGAGATTTAGTGTTCGGTCAGTCTCGTCGCGCAGAGGGCCACGTTCATACCCGCGCACGCGCGTCCTTAGGTTGCTCACACGCACGAGCGCCACCCGCGCTTTTCCGCATGCGCACGATTTTCGCCCCATCAAGCGATTTCTCCTCTTGACGAAGGCTTCGCGACGCATACTACCTTGTCTTGCCAAGGTAGCTTGGCGACTCCTGACCCATGAGCATCGACGAAAAATTCTCCGCGATTCGGAAAGGACTGCTGGAGTTTCTGCTGCTCAAAATCATCGCAGCCGAAAAAGTTTACGCCGCTGACATCTTGAAGCAGCTGAGCGAAACGGAATTCGCCACACCTGAGGGCACGCTCTACCCGCTCCTGAGCAAAATGCGCCGGGAGGGCCTGCTCGATTATGAATGGCAGGAGTCCGACGCCGGTCCGCCCCGCAAGTACTACCGGCTCACGGCCAAAGGTAAGGAGCATCTCCGCGAAACGTCTGATTACTGGCAGAAAATCAGCGGCACCGTGAAAGGCATGGGCCCTCGCTCCGCCTCCTGACTTAGCCCCGCAATCCCATGAACAAGGTCGTCACCATTAACCTGAACGGCAACGCCTATCAGCTCGAAGAGATCGGCTACGAGACGCTGCGCAAGTACCTCGATAACGCTGCTCGTCAGCTCGCCACGAATCCCGACAAAGACGAAATCATTGCGGACATCGAGCAGGCGATCGGCGACAAGTGCCGCGCCCGGACCGGTCCCCATCGGACCGTCGTCCTGGCAAAAGATGTTGAGCAAATCATCGCGGAGATGGGTCCCGTTGACGACGGCTCCACTCACGCGACCAAAGCCGATGAGGACGCCAAGACGCCCCCACCGCCCAATGAACCCAACAGCGGCGTCCGGCCCGTGCGCCGTATGTACAAACTGCAGGACGGCGCAATCCTCGCCGGCGTCTGCAACGGCATCGCCGCCTACTTCCGCATCGATCCGAGTTTGGTCCGCATTCTGTTTGTGGTGCTCGCCTTCTTCACGCTTGGCGGCATGGCCGTCGCTTACCTCGCGCTGATCCTCATCCTGCCCGCCGCTGACACACCGGGTGAAAAAGCCGCGGCGCACGGAATACCGTCAACGGCCCAGGAATTTATCCACCGGGCCCGGGAAGGTTACTACGAGGCGGCGAAGAACTGGAACGACAAGCACGCCCGCCGACAATGGAAGCGGAAATTCCGCCGCGAAATGGGTGGCTGGAATCAGCGGTTCAAGCAGGAAATGCGCGCCCATTCCGCCGCATGGCAGTCCAACTGGGGACAGAATTGGGCGAATCATCCCGGCGCGTACCGCGGACTGTGGTTCACGCTTTCACTTCTGACCGTTTTCACCGTCGCCTTCACCATCGCGTGGATCCTGGCGATGATTTCGCTCCTGACCACTGGGGCGGTTTACGGCATCGCACTGCCGGCTGGAATGCCCGTTTGGGCCGGCGTCGTTGTGCTCTTCCTCATCTATCACTTCGCTGTTTGGCCTCTGCGCGCTTCGCGTCACGCGCTTTCTCACGGTGGCTGGGGCGGCTCGCACGGAGCGGGTTCGTGCTCGGGACCGGCTGATGCGCTCGTGTGGTTCGTCTTTTTGGGGTTCATGGTGTGGCTCGCCGACCGCTACGTCCCCCACGCGCACGACGCACTGGTGAGCATTCCTCCCCTGCTCGACCGTGCCGCTGCATCCGTGCGCGATTGGTGGGTTCATCGATAGTTCGCTGCGAGCTTGAGCGGTGCTCGCGCACTGTCTTTGCTCTTTGTACCCCGCGACCATGGCCGACGAATCCCCTTCCCTAGCTGGACTGCGTATTGATCGAACCGCCGCACCACGCCGCCGTATCGCCCCTGGCACCCTCTTCTTCATCGCCGCCGCATTGGTCGCCGCTACCGTGATCGTGTGGTGGCTTTCCCGGCCGAAGCCGATCGCCGTTCGCACCGTCACCGTCCGCGAAATCAGTTCCACGGGTCCTGCGACCCTTCTCAACGCCACCGGCTACGTGACCGCGCGTCGCGAAGCCACGGTCTCATCCAAGATCACTGGCAAGATTCTCGAGGTGCTGGTCGAAGAGGGCAAACGGGTCGAACTCGGCGAGGTGCTCGCGCGGGTGGACGCTTCAAATACTCAGGCCAGCGTACGCCTCTCCGAAGCCCAACTGAGTGCCACCCGCCAGTCGCTCGCCGAGACCGATGCGAATCTCGCTCTCGCGGAAGTTGACTTCGGTCGCCAGCGAGAACTCGCGGAGAAAAAAATCATCAGCACCGCTGATCTCGATCGCGCCGAATCCGTCGCGCGTGCGCTTCGGGGCCGACGTGATCGACTCCTCGCTGATATCGTCGTGGCCGAGCGCCAGGTCGATGTGTGGAAACAGCAATTGGACGATACCGTGATTCGCGCACCGTTCGCCGGAATCGTGACGTCAAAGAATGCCCAGCCTGGTGAAATGATTTCGCCGATGTCTTCCGGTGGGTTCACGCGCACCGGCGTTTGCACGCTCGTGGACATGAGCTCGCTCGAGATCGAGATCGATGTGAGCGAAAGCTATATCAATCGCGTTGAGCCCGGCCAGCCCGTCAGTGCAACGCTTGACGCGTACCCGGATTGGAAAATCCCCGCGCACGTGATCGCGATCATCCCGACGGCCGATCGGCAGAAGGCCACCGTCAAAGTTCGTGTGGGTTTCGATCAACTCGACCCACGCATCCTCCCCGACATGGGCGTGAAGGTGGCCTTTCAAGGGCCCGCCGCCGCCGCCGGCGCACTGAGTGCCCGCAGTATCGTTCTTCCTCGTACGGCGGTCCGATCTCGCGAGGGTCGCGAGCTTGTTTTCGTCGTCGAAAAGGGCCGCGCCGCTGAGCGCGCCGTGACCGTCACTGCCCGCAATGGGGAAGAGATCACTTTATCTGCCGGAGTAAGTAGCGGCGAACGCGTCGTCTCTGAAGGTCCGGTTGATCTCGTCGACGGCAGTACTGTTTCAGAAGCCAAAAAATAATGAGCACCACCGACAGCACCCTAATCCGGATCGCCGGCGTCGAGAAAAACTATCGTCGCGGCGCCGAAGACGTTCACGTTCTCACGGGTCTCGACCTCAACGTGCAACGCGGTGAGTTCCTCGCCCTCATGGGCCCATCCGGATCGGGCAAGTCCACCTTGCTTAATCTCATCGGCGGGCTCGATCGGCCCACTCAAGGCGCCGTCGAAATTGACGGCGGCCGGATCGATCAGTTGTCGGACCGAAAGCTCGCGAGCTGGCGGGCACGGCACGTGGGGTTCGTGTTCCAATTCTACAACCTGCTTCCGGTCATGACTGCCGAGCGCAACGTGGAACTGCCTCTTCTGCTGACCCATCTTTCGAAAACGGAACGCCGCAGTCACGTTGCCACCGCTCTCAAGGTGGTCGGGCTCAGTCATCGCACCACGCACTACCCACGCCAGCTCTCGGGCGGCGAGCAGCAGCGCGTCGGTATTGCGCGAGCGATCGTGACCGATCCCACCTTGCTGCTGTGCGACGAGCCCACGGGCGACCTCGACCGCAAGTCAGGCGACGAAATCCTGAGCCTGTTGCAAGCGCTCAATCGAGAGCACGGCAAGACCATCATCATGGTGACGCACGACCCTCACGCCTCGGCGCGCGCCAGCCGCATTGTTCATCTCGACAAAGGCCAGCTCTCCGCGACCGGGCCAACATGAACTCACGTCCAACTTCTGTAGGCAGCGCGCTTGCGCGCGCTCCGATCTGCACCACGAACGACTCGCGACGACTTTTCGACTTTGGGCCTAAACTGCAGGACGCACCGCAATCCCTTCGTTGCGCGTCATGAAATTCCTCTACCTCGTCGCGAGTAACCTCAAGCGGAAGAAGCTGCGGACGCTACTGACGCTGCTCTCCATTCTCGTCGCGTTTTTCCTCTTCGGCTTGTTGTGCGCGTTGAAGGCCGCGCTCGCGGGTGGCGTCAGCATGGCCGGCGCAGACCGGCTCATCACGCGACACAAGGTATCGATCATCCAGATGATCCCGATCAGTTACCGTACGCGGATTTCAGCCATCCCAGGAGTCATCGCGATCGTTCCGCAAACGTGGTTCGGCGGCATCTACCAGGATCCGAAAAACTTCTTCCCCAGCATCCCGGTCGAACCGGCGGACTTCCTCGCGATGTTTCCTGAATTCGTTTTGCCCGAGGCGCAGAAGCAAGCGTGGTTGACCACGCGCACGGGCGCGATCGTGGGTCGCGCCACGGCCGATCGCTTCCACTGGAAAGTCGGCGACCGCATTCCGCTTCGCTCCCCCATTTGGCGCCGTGAGGGCGGCAACGACGCGTGGGAATTCGATCTCGTCGGCATCTACGAAGGCGCGAAGAAGGGCACCGATACGTCGCAGTTCTTTTTCCGCTACGACTATTTCGATGAAGGCCGCGCGTTCGGCAAGGGCCAGATCAGCTACTTCACCATTCGCGTCAAAGATCCCGCGCAGGCGGATGCTCTCGCGGCTCGCGTGGATCAGGAGTTCGCCAACTCCGCGGCGGAAACCAAAACTGAGCCGGAAGGCGCCTTCGCCCAGGCGTTCGCCCAGCAGGTCGGCGACATTGGCCTGATTGTCACAGGCATTCTCAGCGCCGTGTTCTTCACCATCCTGCTCGTATCCGGCAACACGATCGCCCAAGGCGTTCGCGAGCGCACGGAGGAACTCGGCGTGCTCAAGGCCATCGGCTTTTCCAACGGCCTCGTGCTCGCGCTGGTGCTGGCCGAGTCGTGTCTCATCGCCATCATTGGCGGCGCCCTCGGACTCAGTGCCGCCTGGCTGATGACCCTCGGAGGCAGCCCCGTTCCCGGCCTGCTCCCGCTCTTCTATATTCCGCCCGCGAATCTCGTACTCGGCGCGGTGCTCGTCCTCGCCCTGGGCCTTATCACCGGTGCGCTACCCGCCGTCCAAGCGATGCGACTCGGAGTCGCCGACGCTCTCCGCCGCCAGGCTTGATCCGTCGACCGCCGGCCCACCTGCGCAGACAAAATCACTCTCCATCATGCTCAACTGGCTTTCGCAAATCGTCGCCATCACTTTCGCCAATCTCAAGACGCTGCCCGAGCGACGGGGCGCTGCGATCGCCGCCGCCGTCGGTATCGCCGGTGTGGTTACCGTCTTGGTCGGCGTGCTTTCCATCGCCGAGGGCTTCCGGCGGGCGATGACGGTTTCCGGCTCACCGGACGTCGCCATCGTGCTCCGTAGCGGGTCTGACAGCGAGATGACGAGCGGCCTCGCGCGCGAGGAAACCCGCACCATTGCCGATGCTCCCGGCCTCGCGCGCGATGCGAGCGGACCCCTCGCGTCACCGGAATTGTTTGTCATCATCAACCTGCCCAAACGCTCCACCGGCACCGATGCCAACGTACCGCTGCGTGGCGTCTCGGCCGCGGCGTTTGGCGTTCGCGGCAATGTCGAGCTCGTCGAGGGTCGTCGCTTCGAACCAGGACGCAATGAAGTGATCGTCGGAGCTGGCGCCGCCCGCCAATTTGCCGGGCTTGAGCTGGGGAAAATCGTTCGCGTAGGTCAAAACGAGTGGACGGTCGTCGGCATCTTCACGGCCAAGGGTGGCGTCGCCGAATCCGAAATCTGGACGGACGCGGCGGTCCTCCAACCTGCGTACCACCGTGGCGACACCTACCAAGGCGTTTACGCCCGACTGGCTTCAGCCGCCAGCTTCCGCGAATTCAGTGATGCGCTGACGACCAATCCACGCCTCAACGTCAAAGTCGTGCGCCAGTCAGATTTTTATGCCGACCAGTCGACTTCCGTCACCAGTTTCATCAGCGGCATTGGCGTGGTCATCGCCGGCTTGATGGCCTTGGGCGCGCTGTTTGGGGCGTTGAACACGATGTACAGTTCAGTGTCGGCGCGTACCCGGGAAATTGCGACGCTGCGAGCGTTGGGCTTTGGCGCGAGTCCGGTGGTGATCTCCGTTCTGCTCGAGTCGCTCGCGCTCGCGCTCATCGGCGGAGCGATCGGAGCGGGCATCGCGTTTGTTGCCTTTGACGGTTTCACCACCTCGACCATGAACTGGCAGACGTTTAGCCAGGTTGCCTTCGCGTTTCGGGTCTCTCCGGCCCTCCTGCTCAAGGCGATCACATGGTCCGCCTTTCTCGGAGTGTTCGGCGGCTTATTCCCGGCCATTCATGCCGCGCGCCTGCCGATTGCCTCGGCCCTGCGCGCCACCTGAGTCAGCCGCCGCGCTCCGGAATCGAGCACGCAAGTACGGCGGAGTGCAGTCGGACGGCGCGGAATTTGCGTCGGTGATCTCACCAGCCCACACCCGCATCCTGGGCCAGTTGCTGGAGAATTGGGAAACGCATTTCGCCGTAATTGAGCGCGTACCGCATTTTGCCGTCGCGAAAAATCCACGTCGTGGGGATCCAGGAAATCGGCAAGCCCAGCAGCTGTTCCACCCGGGTGCCGCTGTCGGTCGATGGATTCGGATGCGTCAGCGAAACAAAATTCTTTTGGGCGCCTAATCCTGCCTCGGCGAGTTTCGGCGCAGCCGGCTGCGCCTCGTGCCAGATGCTCACGAACACGACCTTCACCGCCGG
>JBDSSD010000087.1:0-14555 GCA_039928945.1 Opitutus sp.
GGTTTCGGGGGCGAACTGGCGGCCCGGAAAGCGAGTTGGTTTGCGTCCCAGTTTTCCGTGAAGGAAGCGATCGCAACGTCCAACGCATCGCGTTTCGCCGGCCACGGGTACAAGGACGTCGAACTCACCCACACTCGACCCGACGCGTCGAAATTCAGATTGAGCGGCTTGCCAATGTCGGGCTCTGAAGCGACGAGCTGGATTTCGAATCCGGGCGGCAAGTGGAAACTCGACTGTTCACCTGTGGCCGGCCGAAGCACCGCATCTGGCGCCTCGCCACTCTGACCATTGATCGTCGAGCCGAACAGAAACGTTCCGCGTTTGTTCGAAATGATGAAATCAGGATAGCCGTCGGCATTCACATCCGCCGAATCGAATTGAGTGCCAACGCCCGAGGCGTCGTCAATTGGCGTGGGCTCGAAACGCGCCGTGTGATTCGCACCCCGCCGCAAGAGGAACGCAAAAAGCACAGGTGTGCCGTTCGCATCCACGTCACCTTCCGGTCCATGTGCCCACCAGCGCTTGCCGGTGACGAGGTCAGGTAGTCCGTCGCGGTCAACATCCACGACCAACATCGCGTGTGGCTGCGAGAACTGGACCTCGGCAATTTTCTCGGTGGGATTGGTCGACGTGATCGCGTGTTCATTAAACGTGATTTCCCCGGAGGCGTCCTTGCTTTGTTCATACCACGACAGGCCGTAGCCGTGCGCATTGTGCGCGGTGATCACGTCGTTCAACCCATCGCCGTTGACGTCGAAGGCGTACATCTGCGCGCCGCCGCGTTCCGGCGCGAAGGCGAAAGCATGATGCTTCCAAACCGGATCGTTGTTCAGCGACGCGGGCTGTTCCCACCATCCGCCGGCCTCCAGCAAATCGTTGCGACCGTCGCCGTTCACGTCGCCAAAACCAAGTCCGTGCGTGTACCGTTGCCACGGTCCGGTCGGCGTAATCGCGTGAAAGGTCCACGTCGCCTTCGGGTTTCCGCCATCAAACTTTGCATAACCGAGGCGGCCGCCGCTCGCGCAGAGAAGCACCGGCGGCTGGTCCGGAAACAATCGGCCGAGTACAGGGGATTCGTCGTCGACCGTCGGGAACGCGAGGTGGCGTTCCCACGGTTTGCCGGACGTCTGCGGGTTCTCGTACCAGACCGCTGCGGTTCCCGGGAAGCCAATGACCAGCACGTCCGTCCATCCGTCCCCGTTGAAGTCATACGTGAACGCGAAAAAATTCTCCGAGTACTTGAGCGGATCGAATGGCGCCGGCGCGTAGATCTCGTGTCGTTCCTTGAACTCCGGTCCGGCGTACCAGTAAGGTCCGGCCACGGCGTCGAGTTGTCCATCATGGTTGAAGTCGCCGAAAGCCGCGCCTTCGGCCAGGAAGGTTTCGTTGAGCGTTGATTTGCGAAAGGTCGGGGCCATCGCAATCACCTGACTCACCACCACTATCGACAGGAGCAAGGCACTGTGACGCCACAAAACCGGGAGATAAGTCATGAGTAAATTGTTCCCGCGTCACAGCAGCGCGGCGTGGAGGATCTCCACCGGATGCAGCGCGATCCGGCCCGTCCCATCCTTGATTTGATGGCGACAGCTGGTGCCGGGGGCCGCGATCACCGTTTCCACGGGCGCTGTGCGCACGGCGGGAAAGAGCACGAGTTCTCCGATTTGCTGCGAGACCGCGAAATTCTCGGCTTCATAGCCGAACGAGCCGGCCATCCCACAACAGCCGGACGGGATCACTTGCACTTTGTGGCCCGCGGGCAATTCCAGCATCTTCACCGTCGGAGTGAGCGACGACAGGGCTTTCTGATGGCAGTGTCCGTGTAGTTTGATCTCGCGGAACTCGGCCCGAAACGCGGCCGAGCGGATTCGTCCGGCGTCCACCTCGCGCGCGATGAACTCATCAATCAGCAAAGCGTTCGTGGCGAGTTGTTGGGCAGCGGGCAAAAGCGTGTCGGGTACTAGATCCGGGTATTCGTCGCGAAATCCAAGGATCGCTGATGGTTCAAGTCCGATCAGCGGCGCCGCCGACGTGACCACGTTTTGCAGTAGCTCAACGTTGCGAATGGCGAACTTCTGCGCGTCGCGCACCAGTCCTTTCGAGAGATGGGCGCGTCCGCTCTCAACGTGCTCGGGAATTACGACCTCATAACCGAGGTGGTTCAGCAACTGCACCGCTTTGATCCCAATCAAGGAGTCGTTGTAGTTCGTGAACTCGTCGCAGAATAGATGCACCCGGCCGTTCGGGTAATCGAGGTTGCGCGGGTTGGCGTTCCGGCCGTGCCAGGCTTTGAGCGTCGTGTTATACAGGTGCGGCAGGCTGCGGGCCGGCGCGAAGCCCGAGAAGCGTTTGATCCAGCCGGATACGGTGGGACTGCTGACGACCGCGTTGTACAGACCAGGAGCAAGCGCCGCGAGGCGCATCGAACGCGTGAAGTTTGCGACGATGCGCGAGCGCAGCGGTACGCCGTTGGCGTCATGATAGTGCTGCTGCCATTCTGCCTTGAGCCGCGCCACGTCGACGTTTGATGGACACTCGGATTTGCAGCCTTTGCACGAGAGGCAAAGTTTCATGACGCTCGCGACTTTTTCGCTATCCCACGCATTCATCCCGTCGCGCGGGTTGGTCAGAACTTCGCGCAGCATGTTGGCCCGCGCGCGCGTGGTGTCGTGCTCATCACGCGTCGCCATATAGCTCGGACACATCGTGCCACCCATGAGGTGGGTTTTGCGGCATTCGCCGACGCCGGTGCATTTCTCGGCCGCCCGGAGCACGCCTTGCGTCGCACTGAAGTTGAAGACCGTGTCGTACTCGGGCGGGCGATGGTTCGCTTTGTGCCGCAGCGAGGTGTCCATCGGCGGCGTGTCGATGATCTTGCCGGGATTGAAAACGCCGTGTGGATCAAAGGTCAGCTTGATCTGACGCATCATGTCGTAGCACTCGTCGCCGACCATGAACTTGATGAACTCGCCGCGCAGCCGACCATCGCCATGTTCGCCGCTCAGCGAGCCGCGATATTTTTTCACCAGCGCCGCCACGTCCGTGGCGATCGCGCGAAACATCTTCAGACCCTCGGTCGTCTTCAGGTTGAAGAGCGGACGCGTGTGGAGCTCGCCGGCGCCGGCATGGGCGTAGTACACGCAACTGAGCCCGTACTTCTCGCGCATCAGCGTATCGAATTCCAAGATATACGCGGGCAGATCCTCCACGGCGACCGCCGTGTCCTCCACAATTTCGCGGGGCTGCGCATCGCCCACGACATTGTTCATCAGCCCCTGGCCGGCGCGCCGTAGATCCCAGACTTTGTTGCAATCGTTGCCCCACAACACCGGGAAGGCGTAGCCGAGCCCGGCGGCGCGCAGTTCACTTTCAAGGACCTTCATCTCTGTCTTGAGCTCGATCGTGTCGTGATGCCGAAGTTCAATCACCAGGACCGCGCCGGGATCGCCTTGGACGAAGAAGCGATTCTTCGCGTGCTCGAGGTTCGCCTTGGTGCAGTCGAGGATGTGGCGATCGATGAGCTCGCAGCCGTACGGACGATGGCGCATCGCAATCTGCGTGGCCTGCAACGACTCGTGAACGGTGGCGAAATGCGCGCACATCAGCGCGCCGGGCGGCGGCAGCGGCTCGCAATTCAGCTCGAATTCAGTCCCGAGAAACAGCGTGCCCTCGGAACCGGCGATCAACCGACAAAGGTTGAACGGCTTGTTAGAGCTCGGATCGAAGACCCCGCAGTCCATCAGCCGGTCCAAGGCGTAACCCGTATTCCGCCGCGTGACCGTGGGTTTCGGGTAGTGCTCGCGAATCAGCCGGCGGTTTTCTTCGCGCCCGAGGAGGTCGCGCACCGTGCGATAGATCCGTTTTTCCAACGTATCCGGACCCTCACACTTCAACGCGAACTCCTCGCTCGTGAGCGGGCCAAACGTGGCTTCGGATCCGTCACTGAGAAAACCGCGGGCCTGAATCAGATGCTCCCGCGTCGTCCCGTAGATGATCGAGTTGGCGCCGCAGGAATTGTTGCCGACCATGCCGCCAATCATCGCCCGATTGGCGGTCGACGTTTCCGGCGTGAAGAACAGCCCATGAGGCTGCAAATAGAGATTTAGCTCATTGCGCACCACGCCGGGTTGAACGCGAACCCGGCGACGGGGGACATCGACCGCGATGATCTGATTCAGGTGCCGGCCAATATCGACGACAATGCCGTTCCCGACCACCTGGCCGGCGAGCGATGTTCCCGCCGCGCGGGGAATGATTCCGACGTGATGCTGGTGAGCGAATGAAACCAACTCGCGCAGGTCCGCTTCGCTGCTCGGCAACGCCACAGCGAGGGGCATTTCCTGGTACTCCGACGCGTCGGTGGCGTACAGCTGCCGCATCGTTGAATCCAGGTGCAGCTCGCCGGAAAGGCGACGCGCCAGTTGCTGCAGGGCTTCAGGAGAGCAGGGGGAAGAGGTCATCGGCGGCCGCAGACATGTCGACGGTTCTGCGAAGACGAGACAATCACCGAGTCGTTCTCGCGTGCAACGCTTCCCAACCGGTATGCCACCATGACCACACCGGCTACGACCGGGCGTCGACAAGTTCCAGCGTCTGCCACTCGTTGAAGCGGTGATAGTCCGGCGCGTGCAGGGGCGCGGTCGACGAGAGGATAGGCAAGGGCGGGCGACTGCAGTCGTAGCGGCACACGGCCGTCTTCAACGCGGGGAGATTTGATCCAGGCTCCAAACCCAGAACAGAAAGCGGTACTACGGCATGAGCCACCCAGAAGCCCGGGCCGATGTGCGTTGAGCTCTGGACCCAATCCGCTGAGGCGATGGTGAATTCCTCGAACCGCGCGTGCCCGGAGCGTACTTGTTCCAGTCCGCCAACGGGCCACATCAATTGCAGTCGCTGGTTTTCAGGAGTGACGTGCAACTCGATGTAGCGGGATTGTCCGGTCGCTTGCAGAAAAATCTCTGCGACGTCCCCGAGTTCCCACGTGTGCTCGTTGAGCGTCGTTGCGCGATTCTTGGGTTGGGAGCCCAGCATGACGATGTCGTAGATCAGCGCGGTCGGGCTCCATTCAATCCGCGCCCAGCCGGGATTGAAGCCCGTCTCCGTTCCATCGCTACGCCACGACTGGACCAATGACTGCCAATGTTTGTCCACCGCAAGCGGGGACAAGCGATCGTCTTTGATCGGAGGATGAGGGACGGGTTCGGCCGTCCACGACGGCAAAGCGGGAGAAAGGGTCATGAGAGTTGCTTGGGCTCAACCGCTCGGAGCGGGTCGGGCGATCACGTTTGCGCGGCAACGGAATCCCACGCGGCGATTTCGCGCTGCCACGACGGGTCGAAGCTGATGCTTTGAGCGGCGAGAGCGTTTTCAAGGTGAGCCGTCGTGCGAGCACCGACGAGCACGTTGGTCACGAGCGGATTCTGCAGCACCCAGGCCATGGCCAGCTGCAGCGCGGGTACGCCAACCCGTCGCGCAAGATCGTGAAGCTGCGTGACACGGCGGAAATTCCGCTCGTTGAAATAGATATCGGCGTGCGCCGGAATCACGTCGAAGCGCGTGCCCTTCGGCACGGAAGCGCGATCAGGCGTATATTTCCCAGTCAGGAATCCTGCCGCCAAAGGACTGTAGGCCATCACTCCGATGTGCTGTTCGCGAACGACCTCGAACGCGTCGTGAGTCGACTGCACGAGATTGTACGGGAGCTGAATTGCTTCCGGCCGGTTCAAACCCAGTTGCTGGCTGGCGGTGATCAGCGCCTGGAGCTGCGGCCCGGAATGATTGCTGCACCCGGCTGCACGCGTAAGTCCGGCGCGAATCACGGCGTCCAACGCGGACGCTGCCTCATCGACCGGCGTCGACGCATCGTAGCTATGATAGAGGTAGAGGTCGACGTGATCGGTTTGAAGCCGCGTCAGGCTGGCCTCGAGCGCCGCACGGACGTGAGCGCGCGTGAAGTCGCGGGTGACCTTCGTGACGAGCGTAATTTGGTCACGCGTGCCACGCGCTTTGAACCATCGTCCGATGATTTTTTCGGAGGAGTGCATCTCATCCGAAACTTCCCGGATGTCGTCGATGCCCAGTCGGTCCCGCCGATACGCCTTTGCCTGACCGCCGCCGTACGCCTCCGCCGTGTCGAACAAGGTGATACCGTGGGCGAGCGAGAAATCCATCAACGCGAATGCGTCCTGTTCGGAAATCTCCCGCCCGAACGTCGTGCAGCCCAGACCGAGGCGACTGACCTTCACCGGGCTCCGGCCCATCGTGCGTTGATCCATGACCACCGGACCGATCACCAAATGGTCCAGCCGCCATCGACCACGAGACTATGTCCCGTGACAAACGAGGCGCTGTCCGTGAGCAAAAAGAGGGTGGGGCCGACGATTTCCTGATTTTGACCAATCCGATTCAGAGCGGTCTTCTTCGACAGATCGCCAATAAATTCGGGGTGCGTCTTTTGCACGGTGGGATTCGGAAACGGACCAGGGGTGACGCAGTTGAAGCGAATGCCATAGGGGCCGTAGTGAACCGCCAGGTACCGCGAGAGTTGGAGCGTGGCCGCTTTGCTGGCGCCGTAGTCAATCGGGTTTGGCGCCATCGGGGCGTGATAGATGCGCGGATCGGGCGCGACCATGCCGTACATGGAGGAGAAAAGTACAATGCTCCCGGAGCCCCGGGTTTTCATCCGCTCGGCCAGTGCCCGGCAAAGGACGAAGCTCGGCGTAAGCGCGAGGTCGAACGTTCGCTGAAATTCGTCGGCCGAAAGTTGTTCCAGCCGTTTGCCCGCCGACGAAGCGGTAACGAGGTGAACGACGCCATCCGGCAAGCCGTAAGCCGCGACGGTGGTTGCGATGATGTCGGGTAGCGCGGCTGCGTCGTTGAGATCCAGCGAGAGCGCAACCGTGCGCGTCAACGTGTGCTCGCGAACGAGAGCCTCGGCGCGTCCCGGAAGATCAAAGCAAACCACTTTACCGCACTGCGCATCGAGTTCCGTTGTGATCGCCGATCCCAGATAGCCGGCGCCGCCGGTGACCCAGATCGTTTTCCCTTCCAGCGAATGCCACGGCTTCATTTGGCCGTGTGACCGCCGTCGACCGGAATGTTGGCGCCCGTGATGTAACTGGCCGCGTCGCTCAGCAGAAAGATGACCGCGCCGGCAACCTCCCGCGCTTGCGCCATGCGCCCCAGCATCGTGATGCGGTTGTAGCGCTCAATGAACTCGGGCGCTTGCGGCGCGTCCGGATTATAAATACCGCCCGGCGACACGACGTTCACGCGCACGCCTTGTGGACCGTAGTGCGAACCCAGGTAGCGGGTGAGATTCAACATGCCGCCTTTATGGAAAAAGTAATCGGGCGCGACGCTCATCTTCGTGCCTTCGTAGAGTGAAAGGTTACTCCCCACCATGCCGTAGATGGAGGAAATGTTCACGATGCTACCGGAGCGCTGCCTGGCCATGGCATCGCCGAACGCGCGCACGGTGGCGAAAAAGCCGGTGGCGTTCACCTCCATCGACTCACGCCAGATGGCGAGATCGTCGTTCATGGTTTTCATCGGCCGGCTGACTGCATTGAAGACGATGCCGTCCACCCGTCCGTGCTGCGCCAACACCCGATCGCGCAGGCTGAGGAGCGACGCCTCGGAGCCGATGTCGGTCTCCTCAATCAAAACATTCCGACCGGCCGCCCGCTCCTTCGCGGCGAGGGTCTCAAGCGACGCACGGTTGCGTGACGCGACGATCAGGGTGCAGCCGGTCGATGCTAGTTCCGCGACGAGCGCGCGGCCGAGCAGGCCTGTACCGCCAAATTGGATAACCACTTTGCCGTGGAGTGAAAATGAAGTGCCGTCAGCCATGGGAATCGTTGGATTGATGAGTCGATCAGGAGTGAGTGGCGCCAGCGTAGCGATCTACGCGCACGCGGGCGGTGATGGCGTGAGCTTGCATGCGCTCAACGTCACATTGGCGGGCGGTGACGGCTCCGACCTCGGCACTCGCCGCCGGCGTCATCCGCTGGTAGGTGACCGTTTTCAAAAATTTGCCGACCCAGACTCCGCCCGTGTAGCGAGCGGAACGGCTCGTCGGAAGGATGTGGTTTGTGCCGATGCTCTTGTCGCCGTACGCGACCGTCGTTTCTTCGCCGATGAACAGGGAGCCGTAATTGGTGAGTCGCTCGAAGTAGTAATCCGGATCGCCGACGTGAAGCTCGAGGTGCTCAGGTGCATACTCATCCGAAATCCGAATCGCTTCAGCTGCGTCTTCGGCGACGTAAAGCTTGCCGTAGTCCCGCCAGGAGACTTCGGCGATCTCGCGCGTGGGCAACACCGCGAGCTGGCGCTCAATCTCGCGCAGGGTTTCACGGGCAAACTTCTCGCTG
Organism: Opitutus sp.; assembly: GCA_039928945.1. Classification (GTDB taxonomy): domain Bacteria; phylum Verrucomicrobiota; class Verrucomicrobiia; order Opitutales; family Opitutaceae; genus Opitutus. The sequence goes on from JBDSSD010000087.1 coordinate 8,373, forward strand.
AGACACACGCAAAGCTGACCGCTGTTGGGATCGTGTTCGGCCTGACCCAGGAGATCGCACGCCACCAGTGATGGGTCCGCGGAGTCGTCCGCGATGACGGCAATTTCAGTCGGTCCCGCGAGCAGGTCGATGCCGCACTGCCCGAAGAGCTGACGCTTCGCTTCCGCGACGAATTTGTTGCCGGCGCCGCAGAGAATATCCACGGGTTCCACCGCACCCATGCCAAAGGCCATCAGGGCCATCGCGGCCACGCCACCCACCACAAAGATGCGATCCGCTCCCGCCGCCTTCATCGCATTGATGGTGGCGGGATAATAGCCACCGCCGCGATTAGGCGGAGTGCAGGCGATCACCGTTTTCACTCCTGCGATCTTCGCGGGAATGATGCTCATCTGCGCGGAGCCAAACATTGGATACCGGCCGCCGGGGATGTAGCTGCCGACGGATTTGACCGGAATGTGTTTGTGTCCGAGCCAGACGCCGGGCCGCGATTGGATTTCAAGCGGGTGCAGCGTTTCGAGCTGCGCTTGCGCGAAGCGACGGACGTTGTCCTGGCAAAAACGCGTGTCTCGAATCAGCTCGTCGGAGCAGCGCGAAATGGCCTCCGCAATTTCGGCCTCCGTCAGCTCGAAACTTGCGGGACTCCAGCCATCGAATTTTGCGCTGTAGTTTCGCACCGCGTCGAGTCCGCCGCGCCGTAAATCCGCGAGCATGGCCGTGACACTCGCGACGGTTTCCGGATCGGTTTCGAAAAGACGATGGCCGCCTTCCTTGATGATCAACATGGTAGCAGGAACGTGACCCGAAAGTGGCAGGTATGAGTTTTCCGCTGCGTTAGATGCAACGGCCGCCGTCGACTTCCATGCAGACACCCGTCACGAACTCCGAGGCGGGGTCCGCAAAAAACACGGCGGCATTCGCGACGTCGGTGGACCGGCCGAGCCGGCCAAGGGGAATGGACGCGGTGAAGCGCGCGCGATTTTCAGGAGTGTCGGCGCCGCCCATGAACGTGGTCAGCAGCGGGGTGTCGGCGATCGCCGGATTAATCGCGTTGGCGCGAATGTTGTCGGGGGCGAGTTCGACCGCCATGGACTTGGTGATGAGGACAACGGCGCCTTTGGAGCCATTGTACCACGCGAGTCCCGGGCGAGGACGGACGGCGGCCGTCGATCCGATGTTGATGAAGCAGCCGCTGCGCTGTTGGCGAAAAATCGGGACGCAGTGGATCGCCGAAAGGTAAATGCTCTTCACATTCACCTGGAAGATCCGGTCAAACATCTCCTCGGAAACGTTGAGCATCGGCTGATTCGGGTGACTGATGCCGGCGTTGTTCACCATCACGTCGAGGCGACCGTAGTGTTTGACGACGGTCTGCACGAGCCGCGCCATATCGTGGTTTTTCGAGACATCGACGGGACAGAAGATAGCGTCGTGACCTTTCGCGCGGAGTGCTGAGGCGACCGCTTCGCCTTTCTCTGCGTTCACATCCGCGACGGCGAGCTTGGCGCCGTTTGCGGCGAACTGCTGGCAAATGCTTTCGCCGAAACCGGAGCCACCGCCGGTGACAATCGTGACAAGATCTACAAGTCGCATGATAGATTCAGGTTGGGCCGGCCGTGAACGCGGCGTTGGAAATCCGCACAAAGACTGCCGATCAGACGTAGGGTGAGCGTACAGGCGGCTTGGTGCCGGCGGGGAGAGATGCGATCTGGCCGTTGACCAGCTCAAGCCGTTGCTTGATGTAGCCTCCGATCCCCACCACGTCAGCGCCGATTCCGATGAGCCGATAACCTTCCTCGACGAGCTCGGGTAATGGAGCGATGAGACCAGCGGTCATGGCGAATTTCCCGTTCTTGCGACAGGCCGCGGCGACCCGTTTGCGTGCCGCGACGACTTCCGGTGCGTCGAGCTCGCCAGCCTTGCCAATGCGATGGCTGAAATCTCCCGGGCCAAACAGAATGCCGTCGAAGCCCGGAACCGCCGCGATGGCCTCGACGTTTTCGAGCGCCTCCGGTGATTCGATCTGCAGAATGACGACGCGCTCGGTGTTGGAGTGCTTGATGTAGTCACTCAACGGCACGAGACAGAACTGGCCGTCCGTGTTGCCGCCATCGAGAGCGCGTTTACCGATGGGATGGAAGCGAACCCATTCAACGATCTGACGCGCTTCCTGCTCTGATGCGACGTGCGGCACAATGATGCCGGTCGCGTCTGCTTCGAAGGGTCGGATGTAATCGCTGTAACTGCCGCGACCCACGCGGACGAGCGTATCCATGTTGTGCACGCGTGCAGCGCGAATCTGGCTCTCGAGTCCGAGCCAGTCGTTGGGGACATGTTCGGTGCAGAGCCAGACGGCGTCGACGCCTGAGAGGCCGGCGATCTCAATGACGCGCGGGTCGGAAAGATTGATCTTCAGGACTGCTGGAAGATGCCCGTCACGGAGAAGTTTCAGCACGCGGCTGGAGCGGAGTTTCATAGAGGTAGAATTCAGGCAGCGTTCAGCATCAGATTTCGGAGAGGAAAACTTCGCGGCCGCCTTCGTCGCGACTGCGAATGCCGGCGATGACGAGTTGCATCAACTCGACCGTTTCGGAAAACGGAAACGGGTACTCGCCGGTGCGAAGGTAGCCGATGAAGGCTTCCAGTTGGGCTTTGAACGCAAAAAACGAATCGCTCGACGCGAGCTGGACTTTGCCGGCCGTACCGCAGAGCTGGAGACAGCCGAAGCTTCCGTACATGTCGGCGGAAGCCACCACGATGACATCCGCGCCGCAGTTGTGTTTAAGATGAACAATGTTGCGGTCCTTCGTGCCGGTGTTGCGGGCCGAGATGAAGCCGGGTCCGAGAATAGGATACATGCCTTCGAGCGCATGGATGCCGTAAGTTTCCCAGCTCTTCGGCGTCGTGATGCTCACAAAGCGCAAATCACCCAGTTCACGAGTGGAGAGCCGGTAGGGCAGGAACTCCTTCGTGTACCGCATGCTGCTGGAAGACATGATCGGTTTTCCGGCCGCCACCCAGTCGCGGAAAATTTTCAGGTCAGGTGCATTGTCGGTGAGCGGTTTGTCGATGAACACCGGCAAGCCTGCCTCGATAAAGGGTCGGGCGCGCTTGACGTGCTCTCCGCCGATGTCGGTCGCGATCACCACCGCGTCAACGTGACCGATAACGTCCGTCGGGTTCTCCACCACGTGTGGAATGAGGGAGCATTTCGCCACATGTTCAGCGGTGAATCCGCCGTCGCCGACACAACAGATGTGCGTCACGTTCGCACCGGGGATCGTGAGCGTGGCGACGGGTTGCTTGTTGAGATACTGCGGAATTCCGGCGAAAGGACACTCGGCCGTCATGACCTCACGGTTGTAGCCATTGAACATGGCGCTCCAGGAATACGGATGCCCGTTGCCCGGAGTGGAGCCGAGCATGGCGAGCCGGATCGCATCTGGATTTTTGACCAGGCTCATCGCGTGGAGTGGTTTCGAACCGAAGAGTCCCGAGCGACCGTGAGGGTGGAACGGATCATTCGACGTTGATGGTCAATTTTCCCGTGCGGTATTCCTCTTCCCAGACCTTGAGCACTTCATCGGTGTACTGCTTGAGCGGTCGTTTCTCGCCGACATGCTTGAGCAGTTCGGGCAGCCAGCGTTTGCCGAAGCGCACATGCTGCGTCTCATCGGCGATATCGTAACGGACGAACTGCTCGCTTAATTGGTCGCCCGATTGCTGATGCGCCTCGACACGGCGATGGCGATACGGAAACGCATGAACTTCATTCCCCATTGTCAGCATGCAGTACTGCATGACCGGCGGAAACTGGCTGCGCCATTTGAAGATGTGCAGATACTGGGGCGATTGGAATGGGTCCATCTGATGTCCGCGCATCCACTCGTAACCCATGAGGCAATGTCGCACCTCGTCGTAGAGATGACGCGCCGTGTCGAATTGAAATTCCCACGGCATGTCGTCGACCGAGAACATCACGAGCGCGACCGTTTCAGCGGCCAGCATCTCGGTCGAGTAGCGCTCAAACTCCTCCACGGTGTGCTCCTGATAATCATCTTCGCCAGGCATGGCCTGAAGATCAGCAGCCCGGTTGGTGAAACGCTCGTCGCGCTCTGCTTCCCGAGGGGCCTTGAACTCGAGTCGCACTGAAGGCGCTTTGGGCAACACACGGCCGCGCGGTTCCTCGCCGCTCACGCCGCCGGCCGCCGCGAGCAGTCCTTTGATGTATTTCTCCCACGTGCGTGCGGCCGCGGTGACCTTGCCTGCCCGCTCGGCTTGGGTGAGGAGCGATTCGACGCGTTCGAGTTGGGCACGCAGATCGAGCAGCGCGTGCTTGATCACGTGTACGCTGGGCTGGTCGCTGTTGGGGAAGGTCGCGGTTTCGTGCGTTTCAAGCGCGCGAATCAGGCTGGGTGTGACCACGCGGAATAAAGTTCCGGCCAGCGCGAATTCGTCCGGCGCGTGCAGCAGTTCGCCCATCAGAATGATCAAGGCTTGGTCCGTCGGCTTCTGGAACGCCGGCGACTGAATTTCCCGCAGCCGAAGATAAAACGCGTTCACATGCTGCGCCTCTTCCCAGATCGCGCGGCCGATCTCGCACTTCAATTCAAACGTGGCGACCCGCGGCAACCAGCCCGCCAGAATGCGCATCATTTCCTGCTCCACGAAACGATACCGATTCAACAGCCGTCGATTCGCATCTATATCGATGGCGCGGTCCGCCGCCGGCCGGCGGGCCCCACGACGTTGCGACGGTGCTGGCTTTCCAGCCGCGGACCCCGCGCGTCGATTCGATTTGGTTGTGAGGCGAGTCGGAGCTTTCATGGCGGCGGCGTGGAAATGGTCAGATCGTAAGTTAAGCCTCGATGGTGGCGCAGTGCACCCGCGTGCCGGACTCGGTCGCGGCGAGAGCAGCCAGATTGAACCGCAGCGTCTGCAAAGCGGCTTCGACCGTGCAAAGCGTGGCAGGCTTGCCTTCAAGCTGATCGATAAAGCGGTTCGCCTGGTCGATGAACGGCGTGTCGCGCTCACCTGCGGGAACGTTGTTCCACGTCCAGTCTTTGTCCCCGAGCCGAAACACGCCCCAGCGACGCTGGTGAAACTCGATCTTCAAACTGCCCTTCGCCGTATTGAATTGCAGGGTACTCTCGTTGGGCGCCTGAAATTGATTGAGCGTGTAGTTGACGAGAACGTCCCCATGACGGGCGCTGAGATTGACGGTGTCCTCGACTGTGACTTCCGGCAGCACCAGATGGGCACAGTCGCCGACAATGCTGTCCGTCGGCCCGAGCACACTCTCGACCCAATTGGCCGTATGAGTGAGCGCGTCCTGAATGGCGCCACCACCCGTTTTGCGGTCGCGGTAATAAGTTTTTGAGTAATGAACGGCGTGGGCTGGACGTCCGCTCGGGAAGTGCTGCCCACTCGTCAAGGTCACGTGCCGAATGGGACCGAGGTCTCCCGCCTGCAGAAACGCGCGCGCCTGCTGGAGGAGAGGGTATACATGCAGGACGTACGCGACCGCGGCCTGTCGACCGGAGCGATTGCGGGCTTCGATCAATTCCGCGACTCCGGCGAGCGACTGTGACAGCGGCTTTTCGATCAGCACGTGGACGTTGCCCCGGAGGATTTGGGTCGCCATCGGCACATGCAGATGGGCGGGAGTGCAAATGACAGCGGCATCGAACCGCTCGGTCGCGAGCGCCTGTTGCCAATCAGGGACGGTCGGCACCTGGTAGGTCTTCGCCATCGTTTCAAGCAGGCGAGGGTCGGCATCGCACGCCGTCACCTGAGCGCGACCGGTGCTCTGAAAACACCGCAAATGGCGCTCGCCAATACTGCCGCAACCGATGATTAGAATTGAAAGCATGAAGGCAAAAGTAACCCCGACCCGACTGCCGGGTCTCCCCGGAAACAGTGAAACCAAGAGTGAAAGACGTCAGTTACAACGCGATTTATTCTCGGTTGTGTTTTCTGTATACATCAGTATGTCCGAATTGTCATGAAGAGTGTCAACACCGATGTTGCCTATAACCACATCCGGAAGCGGATCCTGAGCGGGGAATATCCGCCGGGGCATCCGCTCATGACGGAGTTGCTGGCAAACGAGATCAAAGTCAGCCGTACGCCCGTGCGCGACGCTTTGCGCAAACTGGAGACGGATGGTTTGGTCACGATTCA
>JBDSSD010000088.1:0-30585 GCA_039928945.1 Opitutus sp.
GCGCGCTGACCTACGCTGAGTCCGTGATGATCGGTGCCTGTAGGGGCGTTGCTCGTCGACGCGCTGGAACGATCAGACGCTCAAAGCGTCGGCGAGCGACGCCCCTACGACGATCGGTTTCGAATCCAGTTTCAACGGCTCCGAACTTGGTTTGGCCTTGAAGGACACGTCGCCGGTGAGTGGAGCATAGCCGTGTGGTCCAACACGGCTGCAGGAGGTGAAGAGCGTGAAGACGGTGGCGAGGAGGATGAGGGACTTCATGGTAGTAGTGAGGTATTGGCGGTTGGGGGGTTGGTGGTTTGGCAGTTGGTAGTGGGCGATTGGTAGTCGGTAGTTGGTTATGGGTAGTTGGGAGTTGGTAGTTGGTGTTGTAGTTGGTGGTTGGTGGTTGGTGGTTGGTAGTTGGTAGTTGGTGGTTGGTAGTTGGTAGCGGGCGAGCGGGAGTTGGTAGTTCGGAGTTGGGAGTTGGTAGTTGGTAGTTGGTGGGCGGAGACAGGAAGTGAATGTGGGTCGCATCGTCGCGCTTACTCCGGGGGCTCGTTCCAGAGTTCCTGAGTTCCAGATTAAATTGGTTTGTGCTTCGCTCCGGCCTTTGCGTCGTCGCGTCTTTGCGCTTAAGGTTCGAAATCCGTTCCAGTTTTCCTGAGTTCCATATTACACACCTCGGATTGGATTTTTGCTTTATTCTTGGGCAACGCATTGGCGGATCGTGGCGATCAGCGGTTTGAGTCGGGTGGAGTCCTCCGGGCGCCAGATCGCGGCGATCGTCACCGCGTCGAAACCGCTCAATGGCAGGGCGCGTACCTTCGGGTGTTGGATCAGATACGGAACGCCGAGCGTCACGCCCACACCCGCGCCGCTGGCCACACACGGCGCCACCGTTCCCGCCGAACTCGCCACGATCTGCGGCGACCACTCGATGCTGCCCCGCCTCAACCCGCGCTGAAACACCTGGCTGATGCCATCCGTTGAGCAGGGTGAGATCAACGGGGCCACGATTTGCGTCTGCTCCCACAGTGAGTCCGCCGCGCGAATCGAGGCTCTGCGTTCGACAATCAAGACCAGACGCCGCGTGGCGATGTGCTGGTACGCCAGGCCATGATGCCGGTGACCATCGATCGCTGTGATCACCATATCCACCTCACCCTCGCGCAGCGATTGGAGCAGTCGTTCGCCGGATCCGGCCGACAGCGTGAGGCGGGTCTCCGGTTGAACCCGACGCATCAGCTGCAAGACCGCGCCGACATAGTGCTGGATCAGCGATTCGTCCGACGCAACGCGCAGCAGCGGCCGAGCCTTGCTGCGCAGGCGCGGCGTCAGGCGTCTCAGGTCCTCGAAGAAAGGTCGCGCCCATGCATAGAGTTCGTGTCCCACGGCGGTGAGCTGAAATGGTTGGCGGATGAAAAGGACCGCTCCGATCTCCGCTTCCAGGAGCAGCATCTGTCTGCTGAGGGCAGGTTGCTGGATACTCATTCCACTTTGTCTTACGGCCGGCAAAATGCCGCGATAGCGCACGACGTGATAGAACAGTTCCAGTTGTCGGATATTCATCATGCGCGAAACGGCGGGGTGCCGCTCACAGGCTGTGCACCCCCTTCGGAAGGTGTGAAGTGCGGGGATTACGTGAATTTACGTATTTGGGATATGGAAGGGCGGAATGGGATTTACGGTTAATGTGGAATCAGGGAATCAGGAACGAGCGTCGGAAGGTGAGTAATCTGGAACTCTGGAACGCTGGAACGGATTTAAACCTTAAGCGCGAAGACGCGAAGGAGCTAAGGTCGGAAGAAAAGGATGACCGATTCCGGATGTAGCCCGCTGTGGGAACAGCGGGATCAGATCGGTTGATCTGGAACTCAGGAACGCTGGAACGGGCGAAGGCGATGTAAGAAGGAAGACGACGTACGTTCGATGGTAGCAGCGAATTTTCCTCACGCAAATGACGCCAAGGACACAAAGGTGTGAAAGAGCGATGATGTATGATGCGCGATGGGTCGGAACCGAACCACGTCAGGCCAATGAAGCCAGCGGTTATGTCCGATCTGCGGCACCGACCTACTTCGCGTCTTTCGCGAGGTTGGCGTGAGGCAAAAAAGGAGATGGAACGAATGCGGCGTAGGTCAGCGCGCTTGCGCGCGCTCCGGTGATTTGGTCGCAGGTGGAGATTCGGAGCGATTTCCCCCTGAGCGCGCGCAAGCGCGCTGGCCTACGTGACTGAGGGATTTCCTTCGCTCCGAACTTCGCGTCGTCGCGTCTTAGCGCTTAATTCCGCTGTTCGTGTTTGTTCCAGCGTTCCAGAGTTCCAGATTAATACACTGCTGTCCCCATTCAGCTCCCCTTCCCCACTCCAAAATAAGGAGCCGCCGGTGGATCCTGGCCGGCGGCTCGATCACTTACTGCGCATCGCGCTTACATCCAGGTCTCGGACTTGCGGCCGACGTTCCCCGGACGATCACCGGCCGTCGCCGTGATCGTCACCGGAATACCGGATACACGCTGCGTGGTCGCAGCGTAAATCCAGCTACCGAACACCAGCACCGCGTCTCCGGTTTCCAGGAGCGTTCCATCCGCACCGTTGATCGCGACGCTGACCTTCGTAACGCCGACGTCGTCGGAGGCACGCACCTTGACCACATCACCAACCAGGCCGTGATAGCCGGTCAGGTCGACGACGTTGACGGTGGGCGGCGTCAGGTAATCCGTCATCATCGCGGAATAGAGCGAGATCCCCCGCTCCTTCGCGACCGGTTCGTAGATCACCTTCATGGCCGGATCCTGGATGCCTGCCCGCCCGTAATCTGCCGCGAGCCGGAATCGCTCACGGACGGCCTCCTGCGCCGCCGAGATCGGGCCGATGCTCGGGCCTCGACGGCGGCTGATCACAATGCGGCCCCGCACGGTGCGGTAGACCCAGTCATCGATGCCACCTTTGATGCCTTTGAGTGCGCTGTTGAGTTTAAGCTTGGCCATGGTGAGACCCTCCTTTCTTCGTCGAACCACCGCTGGACGGGCGAGGCTTGGCGCTTCGACCACTTTCCTTACGAACGGGAGAGTAGCTGTAGCTTTCGAGCCTCATCTTGCGCACGGAAGCCGCCGGCTTGGGGCGACGTCCCCGGATCAGGTTGGCGATGGGGCCGACCACGCTCGAGGCGAGTGCCACGAGCGGGTTGCGTTGGAGAGCTGTATCGAGCAGCTCCCGGCCAGCGGTTTCGACCGCGGCGATGTTTTCTGTCAGGGTTTTCTGTTTCTGACTCATACGTGTCCTTTCTTTGCTGATTCACCCGAGCCCGGAGCAGCAAAGCGCTGATCCATTGCGGGTGTATCAGCAGGATAGCCGAAACCGGCGGAAGACCGTTAATCGGTATTACCGATGCTGGGCATCGGTCAGGGGATGTCGTATGCGAGATGTCGGTACGCCGTTTTCACTGTAGAAACGTGGAAGCGGAAACGAAAACGAAGGAGAGAGGGGGAATGGGGGGGGGTATAATCGCGGAAGGAAACGAAGGAAGAAAGATGACTGGAGAATGATGAAAAAGGAGTAGTGAGTAGCGAGTAGCGGGTAGTGAGTGGTCGGAAAACGGGACGGGAGCCGTTAAGCGCGAAGACGCGAAGTGGCGAAGCTCGGAGGAAGTCGGAACCAGAGGATGGGTCAAAGCTCACTGCCCTTTGCGCACTTTACGCGAGGCGGACTCGTAGGTCAGCGCGCTTGCGCGCGCTCAGGGTCGGTCTAGACCGAGGCCATTGGGATTCATTCACCCGAGCGCGCGCAAGCGCGCTGGCCTACGCCAGGTTCGTTTCTATTGACCGACGGTAGCGGCGTTGCTCGTCGATACCCTTCGCACGATCAAGGCGTCGGCGAGAGACGCCCCTACAACGGTTGGTTTTCGATCCGGTTTGATAGGATGGATCCTAACTTCGCGGCTTTGCCTCTTTGCGCTTAGGTTTTCTCCAAACCTGAATTCCGGCGGCAGAATTACTGTCGTGCGTTTCACAGGGGTCGTGCTAATACTCAGCCGTGTTCTCGCATCGCGCTGGTACTGATTTGAAGGTTCGGAAAATCTGAAGTCGTGCTAATCACACTCGGCTGGGTCGGTTTGTTCGGACTGATCGCTTGGTGTCTGTTAACGCCCGCGCGCGGCGCGGGAGACGAGTCGGTAGGCGTGCTTTGGTGGTTGGTCACCGCCGCCGTTCTCCTTTGCTTCCGCTGGGCTCTGGTCCATGCCCCCTTTGAGTTCAACCCCGACGAGGGCCAACTGCTTGCCGGCGCTCTCACCTTGCGACACGATCCAGTTTTCTGGAGATCGGTCGACGGATTTACGGCCGGTCCGCTCGATTTTTACCCATTGATCCCCGCTACTTTCGCCGGCGGGCTCAACAGCTTTACGGCCGAACGTCTGACCGGGTTGGCGGGAACGTTCGGCGCCTGGGTTTTCGCCGGGGAGGCGCTGGCGCTGTTGGCCGGCCGATTGATCGCGCGCGCGGTGGTACTGCCTGCGCTCGCGGCCTACGTCTTCACGACCAGCCCCGATTTCCTCTACTACTCGACTGAGATCGCCCCCGTATTCTTGCTCTCGATGGCCGTTTGGCTCTTCGCCAAACACGTTCGCCGACCAACCGCGTCAAACCTCTGGAGCATCGGACTGGTGCTTGGCGCCGTTCCGTGGTCGAAGCTGCAGGCGACTCCCCTTGCCGGCACCCTTTGGCTGGTGGTGGCGATTCATGAGTCGATTCGTTCGAACGTAGTGCATCGGTGGAGTCGCAACGCCGGGCCTCGCACCGATCACGGAGGAGCCGACTCGAAAAAGCTCGCTGGAAGCAGGCTTCGTGTCGTTCCCATCCTGCTTCTTGCAGGAATTATCCCGTCGCTCGCGTTCGGGGCGGTCGCAACGGTTACGGGCCAGGTGCATCACCTTATAATATCGTACGTTTTGAACAATTTTGGCTACGTTCAGGCCGCACCGCTGTCGCTCGCAGCGACGCTCAGCAAGCAATGGGGAAACGCGACGGTGAATGGAACGCTCGGATTTTGGATGGCCGGCATTCTCGCCTTTACCGTCATTTCCCTGTTTATTCCTCACAAGAAGCCAATGGCGAAAGCAGCGACAGTTGTAGCGCTGCTATTGGTCGCGGCGGCGCTGCTGGCGATCGCCATGCCTCGGCGCGACACCGGGCATTATCTTATTTTTCTCAGCCTTCCACTAATGCTATGCGCTGGAGCCGCCTTGGTCGTGTTGTGCTCTGGTAATCTGAACACCAAACAGCTGTATGCCAAGGTAGGGACCGCCCTATTTCTTGCAGCGGTCCTGGCGCCGCAGTTGATTTGGGCTCGTAGTCACCCGGGCCCCCTTTACGAGACCGATCCCACCGCTGCCAGTCCTGCGCGCGCCGAGTTGTCTCGGACCATTCGACAGTACGCCCATTCCGGGGAGCCGCTTGGGGTCTGGGGCTGGGCGTCCGCTTTGTACATCGATACGGGGATGTACCAGGCTACACGAGAGGGTCAGACTCAGCCGCAGATCAACGCCGGCCGTTGGCGTAGTTATTTTCTCAAGCGCTATATGGAAGACCTGAACGCTTCGGATCCTCCGGTTTTTGTCGATACGGTGGGAACCGGCAATTACATGGTGCACCGAAGCCGCGCCCACGAATCATTTCCATCACTCACTGAGTTCCTCGATCGAAGGTACACCTTCGTTGAGGAACTAGGCGGGATGCGAATCTATGTACGGAAAGATCGACTGCTCAATTTAGAGTCGCGCCGGGCCCACTAGCCCCGAGATTTCATGACGTATCCAAGCTAGCTGCCGGATGAATCTACTGTATCCGTTTTTTTTAGCCGCTGGGTTGATGGGCCCTGGCTGGCTGCTTGGAAGGGTGTTGCGTACCCCGTCGGGATGGATCGGCAGTTTCATTGGTTCGGCGGTATTGCTGCCCAACCTTGTTATCGGCATGTCCGCAGCGGGAATCGCTCTGAATCAATTCAATCTAGCGTTCGCGCTCGGGTCGGTTTGCCTGCTGCTCGCTATCACTGCCAGCAGCCGAGCCCGCGTGGGCCCCCTTGTTTCGCCTCGGCGAGCCTTCGATTTTCGGTGGGCAGCACACCATTGGTTTCTACTCCCCGCCCTGATCGGCCTTCTCGGGATCGCGGGACTGGCTTGGCTCAATCCGCTGTCGGGCTTCGACACGATCTTTCGCTGGGATTTCCTGGCCCAGCAGATGGTCCGCCACGAAACGTTGGAGTTCTATCCAGCGGTTACGCCTCAGGATTTTGAGCGATATGGCTGGTGTGACGCCATCGCACCGCTGATTTCATCCCTTTATTTCTGGTCGTATATCGCGCTGGGATCCATCGCTCCTCTGGCTACGTTCCCCATTGTCGTCCTACAGGGAGTGCTTTTGTTTAGCGCGGTGTATCAATTGGCCTCTCGCCACCACGGAGCGACCGCGGGGTGTGCGGCCACCGCAATTTTCGCGACCACTTGTGTGCCACTGTGGGGAACTGCGATGGGTCAGGAAACTGGGCTCACCGCTCTCGCCCTCACGACCATTTTCCTGTTTCTAAACAAGAGTCAGGACGAACCTGCTGAAGCGTGGCTGGTTTGGGCAGGCCTGGCGGCGGCGATGGGAGCACTGGCACGCGAGTACGGGCTATTATTCGTCGCGATTGGAACACTCGAAATGGTTCGCCGGAGGATCGCCATGAAAGGGTGGCTACAGTTCCTGATCCCCGTGCTGACGCTGTCCGGTCCGTGGTATTACCGAACATGGGTGCGGACCGGCAATCCATTGTGGCCGCATGATGTTTTTCATCTCTTTCCAACGAATCCCATCCACCTCGATTACATGCGCATGGTCGCAACGACCCTCAGACAGATCCCGCTTGCCGAAACGACGCTCGCAATTGCAACCTTGATCAGCGTTCTCTGCGCGCTGCCCCTGCTGTTCGGCGGACTAGGTTTTGCCACACATGGCGGTTCGCGCGCCCAGTTTGCAGCAATCACAGCTGTATTCATGGTTTGGATCTGGTCAATCAACCAAACATCTGGTGGCTACAGCTATTCCACCCGGGTGCTCACTCCAGCGATAGCACTTTGCGCCGTGGCGGCCGGCGCCGTTTTCGCACGTCACGTCACGAAGCAGACCATCGCCATCATATCGATTTTACTTTCAGCAGCTGCGATCGACGCGTCCGCCCGTTCGTTTTTCCTCCCCGCAGAACCTTGGATCGAATGGTGGCGAGTGCCCGCCAGCGAGTGGTTCAGGATCCGCGATTTGTCGAATGCCTGGAACCGGGATCCCGCTTGGCCAATTCTTGCCGGTGCCGCCGGCCGAGAAAGGATCGTCGTGACAAATCCGTCCATGCATGCAGCACTCGCCAAGCTTGGGGCCCGTCCCGTAGCACTCTTTAGTCCCGACCTGAACTTTCTTTTCGCACCTGACGCGGGCTACAAGGACTGTATCGCGAAACTTAGATCCCTGGACGTAAGACTCATCCTGCTGTCCAGAAATATAGGAATCGAAAGCAGGCAACTTTCGGCGAGTCCGTTTTTCAGAGCGCTCACGTCCCACTCGCCGGCGACCGAGGTGCCGGTTGCGACGGTCTATGATGTCGAGTTCATTGCCGCCGATCTTAACGACACTTCCAATCCAACCCTCGCGTCTCGCCCTCGATGATTCTCGGTTTCTTTGGAAGTGCTGTCTGTTACTGTATCATGAGTCTTGGGCTCGCCTGGCCGTTGGTTGCGCGGCTGTCCTTAAACGTTGAAGAAAGAATCGGAGCAAGCGCCGCTCTCTCCGTACTTGGAATTTTCCTGCTCGGATGGGCCATCTATGTAGCTGGCCTTCCGACAAGCTCACTGTGGGTCTTACCCATCCTGACCGCTGTCGGCTTAATCGCCACATGGCGCTCATGGACCGCCATTTTCCGGGACGCCCGCGGTCGGGCGCTCCTGGCGGCCCAGGCAATCGTTAGCGGATGGAGCGTAGGTTTGCTCGCGTTGATCGTGGACTACTCCGGCGGAAAACACGTTGGCGATTGGTTTGGCCACTGGCAGCGCGCGTTATTGTTCCTTTTCCGCTGGCCCCCAACGGGTCTCTTCAACGGTTTCGACCCGCTGCCGTCCCGACCGCCCCTCGCCAACGTGGTCGTCGGTGCATTCATGAGACTGACCCAGGTCGATTTCGCTCATTATCAATTGGCGTCGACGCTCCTCAGCAGCCTCGCTTTTCTTCCGGCGGCCCTCCTCGCCCGCCGACTCGTTGGGTCGTCCTCTGGAAATCAACTTCAAAAAGCCACTCCGGTTATCAGCGTTCTAGCCGTCTTGTTCATGGTCAACCCGATGTTTGCGCAGAATGCGACGTATGCGTGGACAAAACTTCCCACCGCTTTTTTTGTTTTGACTGCGGTTTATTTCTTCCTGCGAAGCCGCGACGCAAATGCACCCGCGTGCGCCGCATGGCTCTTTGGCGCCACGCTGGGTGCTGCTCTGATCACGCACTACTCCGCAGGACCGTATGCTGTGATTCTTGCTCTGACGTGGGTGGCCGCCGGTCCCGGCGGCGTCCCATCTTCCACCTGGGTAAAGGCGACTACGACCGCCGCGATCAGCGGAGCCGTGGTATTGGCAATCTGGTTTGCGTGGGCGATAGCCGTTTTCGGGGTCCACGGCACTTTCTTAAGCAACACGTCCGTCACGGATCAGGCTACCAGCATCGGCGCGCAGCTCGTTGTAATTGGATTAAACCTACGGGACACTCTCGTTCCCTCGTTCTTTCGGCCGTCTGCACTGGCGCGCTTTTCTCAATCGAGTCCATGGGGATGGTGGCGCGACAATTTTTTCCTCGTTTATCAGAACAATCTGCCCTTTGCCTTCGGCAGTATGGGCCTTGCTGGCATCGTCGCGGTTCTCTCCCGACGGTTTGGGGCGCGATCGCGTCTCTTATGGCCGTGGCTTGTTTCGCTGATGCTATTAATCGCGCTCGCGGTCGGAACGCACGGAGGCCGGGAAGATTCCGGCCTCGCTCATATTTCGCTCCAGCCGCTCGTATTGATGGGGCTGGCATTTCTCTCGGCCCAGTGGCATCGATTGAGTCCGCTTTGGCGACGCATTCTCGTGGCAGGATCAACCGTCGACGTGCTGCTGGGAATCGTGCTGCAGTTTGGCACCGAAAACCATGCGTTTGACCGGTGGTTCGCTCCGAGCCGGCCATGGACTGCGACGCTGGCCAGCTATTCAGAATTCGCGCAGATGAACAGTCAGGTAAAAGGAGACGCTGGCTGGGTTTTTTTTGGCAACAGCTTCGTTGGATCTTACGGGCTCGTGGCTGCGCTCCTGGTTGCCTTGCTGCTCCTCGCGGTGATGCGCACCCACCGGGCAACGCCGCCCCAACTCGCATGAGGCGCCGGATCGGCCGAAGTTTACGTGGAAGGGCGATGCATTTATCCATGGCAACGCAGCAGCGACTTTCCACCGAAGCATGAGACCGTCTTCGAATCTCGTTGTCCGGAGTTCCATCGCGGTTTGTTTGATTGCGTTGATGCTCGGCGCCGCGGCGTGCTTGTGGATCGCGTGGTGCGAATATCCGGTCTACGCTTGGAACGAGGTAAGATTGATCCCCGCGTTTGCTTTCCGTGATGGGATCAATGTGTACCCAAACATTGGAGAAGGACCTGTCTTCACCTGGATCTACGGTCCGGTCGGATTTCTGGTGAATCTCCCCGCCACGTTTGCCAGCACACCGTTGCGCGCCGTCCGCATTGCCGGTTGCATCAATGGACTCGTCGTCCTCGGTCCGCTCGCGTTGATCTTTCTCACGGCAACCGAGCTACGACGGCGAAGCCCGGTCACGCTTCCGCTGGCCCTCTCTCTCGCGGTAATGCTGATTCCATGGCCGAATCTGATCCTGCAGGTCGCCGATCACACCGCAATCGCTTGCGGGTTGATTTCACTTTGGATCCTCGCGAAACGGCCCACTCCGAAGAGTGCCGATCTCGCGCTGGTGGCGGGACTGGCGGTGCTGGCAGTTTGGTCGAAACAGATCGCCGTTTTCCTGGCAGCGGCTGAATTCAGCTTCCTCTTCCTCCGTGGGCAACGCGGGGCAGCGTGGCGCTATTTCGGGCTGTTCGCGTTCTTTAATTTAATCGCGCTGGCCGTCTTCGCCTCTCTCTTTGGCTTCGCCAATCTCTGGCTTAACCTCGTCGAAATTCCCGCGCGTCTCGGCTGGGCTGATTTCATTTCAAGGCTCGAGTTTCGTCGCAATTCCCTGGTCGGACAGGTTCTCGTTCCGTTGGTGGCGATCGGGCTGTTCTTAAAGCTGAAGGGCTGGCCCAAACGCGAAACCGAAAGTGGCCGATTCTTGCAGCTCGGCATTCTGGCCTTCCTGGCAATGCTGCCCGTCGGCTTGTTTGCATTTTTCAAAGTCGGCGGGGACATCAATCTCCTGCATTCCTGGGATTATTTGATGCCGGCTGCCCTGCTCTACGGATTGGCGACCGAAGCGACGCCACCAAAACGGGTCGGCCTGGCGCTGGCCGCCACTGTCATCGCGCTGGTTGTTCGATCCGATATTTCCCACTACCCCAAGCGACCGTTTGTCGAACACTTCGCTGTCGCAACGGCGCTTACGTCCCAATATCCGCACAAAGTCTGGTTTCCCCAGAATCCAATTATCACGTACTTCGCCGATCGCAAAATCTGGCACAGTGAAGATGGCGTCAGCACGCGCTTTCTCGCCGGATATGGAATCAAGGAAGCAGAGCTTCAACGTAATATCCCGCCGCAACTGCAGGCGCTCGCTTACCCATCCGTAAACACGTTTCCTTTCTCGTTGCCGCTGTTCGCCGACTTCAACCAGAAGAACACGATTCCTTATTGGGTGTTCTATACCCGACCCGTCATTTCAGGCATCCCCGCCCTGCCCGCGGCCGGCCCCGTGCCGGCCAGCCAACAATGACACGGCCCACTTTGCTCCGAGCCGGCAGGCTGACTCGCAGGACTTGTGACTGTGCCAAAATCGCCGCGCATCTTTTTCCGCTCGGCCGCTCGATGGTCCCGCGTCTAGCGACAAGGCCGATTCGCTAGGCTTCCGCTCGCGGCCCGCATGCACCCCGTACTGCCGTCACTCACCAATATCCTATGGCTGCCAGTTGCCATTGGGCTCTTCCTCGCGCCTGGCTGGCTCCTGAGTTTGCGGATCGGGAGCCCCGCTCCCGGCATCACCAGCTTTCTGGGATCAACTGCCATCTTGTATCTATTGGCTCTGGCAACGAACGCGTTGGGCATGCCGCTGCATGTGGGTACCCTCAGCCTCGGGCTCGCCCTCGTGGCAGCACTCCTCTATAAACGGGGCACGTCGGAGGCCAACAGACTGAAACCGGTGTCCGCACCGACGACACCGTCCAGATGGAATCGGCTGTGGGTAATTTCTGGATTTATCGCATTGGTGTCGATCACAGCCCGGGCCCTGCTCGACCCGCTTTCCGGTTATGACAACGGCACTCGCTGGGACTACCTCGCGCGTCTATTCCTCACTCACGCCTCCTTCGCCGGATATCCCCCGACAACAGCAACCGATTTTGAGTACTACTCCTGGTGTGACGGCATCCCGCCGCTGATTCCGCTGCTGAATCTCTGGACGTATGCGGTCACAGGCTCGATCGCTCCCATTCTGACCGGTGTTCGAGTCGTTGGAGAAGCACTACTGCTCGGCGCACTCGTGTTCCGGTATAGTCGCCTCTTGTGGGGCGCGCACTCGGGGGGACCGGCGGTCGCCGTTTTCGCGACCAGCGCGTTGGCGCTCTGGTCAGTGGCGATGGGACAGGAAACCGGTCTTACCGCGATTTCACTGGTGTCGATGCTCTATTTCCTCGAGTTGAATGCGCGGGCACCGAATGTCGTGCTCGTTGTTTGGGCCGCATTGGCCGCTGGACTGGCAGCAGCCACTCGTGAATATGGCTTGGCCTTCCCAGTCCTCGGATTCTTGATTCTCTTGTGCCAGACGAACTGTGCCAAGAGCCGGCGGGTGTTTGTCCTCGTGGCCATCGTGATAGCGGCGCCTTGGTACCTACGAAATTGGGTAATTACCGGCAATCCCCTCTACCCACAAACGTTGGGCGGTCTGTTCCCTGGCAACCCGGTCCATGACGAGCTCATGCGATCAATCGCGGATTATTGGGGTTTCCGGTCGGGACGGTTTTTCACGCCCGATTTAGCACGTTCGCTTTGCGTCCTCACCGGACTATTAGTCCCGCTCGGCTTGATGGGAGTAGCAAAATCTTGGCGGCGCAGTCTACCGCTGATCGCCGCGATTGGGCTCGTCGTTGGACTCTGGCTCTGGTCGGTACCGCAGACCGCCGGAGGCTGGATATATTCCACGCGGATGCTGTCGCCCGCCTTGGCTTTGTCAGGCGTCCTCGCCGGGTGGATTGGAACACTGGCTGCACCGCTTCGGGTCTGCTGCGTGGTACTCTGTGCCGTAACGGCCACCGACGCCGCACGCCGTTCGTGGTTTTTGCCCGCATTGCCCCTGGAGCGGACTTGGCCGTTTACGTTTTCCGCGTGGCGCGAAACCAGATCAGACATTGAAGCAATTTCCTCGAATCTCCTTTGGCCCGTGCTGATCCGCGACGCTGCGGGCAAAGGTATTGTGGTCGATCACACCGCTCATCATGCGTTGGTCACGATGCGAGGAGGGCGGGCAATCCCGTTGTTCAGTCCAATTCTGGCGGACACGTTCAAGGTTAACGCTCCCTTCGCCGCCATCGTGGCGCAACTGCGAAGAGACGGGGTGAAGTATATCACCATTTCAGCCAGAAACTACTTTGGCCGAACGTTGATTTCCGCTCATCCTTTCTGGAGCGAGTTATGCCTTGCGCACACTCCCACGGCGATCGTCCAGGACCTCGACATTTTTGACCTCGACGATTTGCTTCCGGCTCCGTCGAAGTTGGCGCCATGAGGAGCGTTCAAGTCCCTACGATTATTTGCGTCGTAGCTGCGTCATGAAGTCGGCGACAGTCAAATTGAATGCGGTCCTCGCTCTCACTCTGGCCGCTGCCGTGGTCCTGGCGTGGCTCTGGCATTGCTGGTGCATTTTTCCGTGGTACCTCTGGAACGAACTGCGACTCGAGCCGAGTTTTCTTCTCGTCCATGGCGGCACCGTGTACCCGGCCGTCGGAGAAGGTCCCGTCACGACTTGGATCTACGGTCCCCTCACCCCACTCCTTTTCCTGCCAGCGACGCTCGCTCACAGCACGGCTTCTGCCCTGCTGGCCGCAGGCCTCATCAATATCTTATTGGTCGTCGCGCCGATCGTCGTCGTTTGCAAATGCTGGCCAGCCGCGCAAGGCGTCACGCTATCGTTGGAGTCCCGCCTCACTGCGGGCTTGCTCTGCTTCGCTCTGTGGCCGGCGAGCAGTTTCCAGTACATCCAAGCGGACAACGCAGCCGTTGCGTTAGGATTGTTGGCGAATCTGGCACTGATTCGGAGTCGGTCGGATTCAGATTGGACACGATGGCTGGCGGCAGTCACAGCGGTCGCGGCCCTCGGCTGTAAGCAGACCGCGCTAGGCGTGCTCGGTGGGCAACTGATTTGGATCGCCTGGCGCGAGGGCGGAAGAAACGCCATTCGGCATGCGCTTCGGGCGTCGGTCTGTACGGTTGCTCTCGGGTTGGGCAGCCTCGCGATCTTCGACCCGGCCGGGCTTTGGCTAAATGTCGTGCAGATTCCCGCTCGGTTACCTTGGAGCGATGTAGCCGGAACCCGGATCCGAGAACTTTTACCTCTCCTCCTGATGCATATTGCCTTCCCGTGTGTCGTAATGCTCGGAGCACGACGACACGTCTGGCATCGCGAATCGCCGCTGGCATTACCGTCACTTTGTTGGGTCGTCGCCCTGATACCTGGTTTGTTGTCACTGCTTAAGATCGGCGGGAACGTGAACTCGCTGGAGGGTCTGCTGCTGTTTCTACCTCCCGCACTTCTCTTCGGGGTCGCGCACTTTTCTTCAGTCCGCGGACTGCGAATCATCTTCCCCCTCGCCGCCGCACTCGCGGTCCTTGCTCGTTTTCAGTTGGTCACGACGCCGGGATGGACGCCTCGTATCGCCCAATTGCGTCAAGCCGAGTTGATCAGCAAGACGTACCCGGAACAGATCTGGTTTCCTTGGAATCCACTGGTCACGTTTTACAGCGCGCGCCGGTTCGATCACGTTGAGGACGGCCTGTACGTACGGTTTGTGACCGGCCTGCCCTTGACGTTTGCCGAAGCGCGGGCCGGGTTACCCCCAAAATGGCGAGGAATGGCAATGGTGCGCGGCAGCTTCGATTGGGGGCTGGCCGCTCATCTATGTCCAAGTGACGCACAAGTGGACCAGCTTGGTTTCTGGACGCTGACAACCTGGAATCCGGCAAAATAGCAGCTAAAATCAATCCGCCTGCAATTGAATCAGGCTTTACCATTTACTGTTACAGAAGCTGAGGTTTGATCATCGCGATGCCCGCGGCGCCCTTGCTACCTGTCATAGCCATCGTTGTTCCCGTATTCAACGAACAGGAAGTATTGCCAGAGTTCATTGCGCGCGTGACGGCGGTCTTTGACCAGCAGCCCGGTTATGCTTGGACGGCAATACTGGTGGATGACGGAAGCCGTGATGGATCCGCGCAAATAATCGGGGCGGCAGCAGAACGTGATCGCCGGTTTCGGACCATCGAACTTTCACGGAATTTTGGATTTCAAAACGCGCTCTCGGCTGGTCTGGCGAATGCGAGCTACGCGGATGCGGTGGTGGCACTCGATGCGGATTTACAAGATCCCCCTGAGGTAATACCTGAACTCCTTTCCGCCTGGCGCGGCGGCGCCGAAGTGGTCCGTGCCGTGCGGCGGTCCCGTAGTGAACGAGGCATTCGCCGGATCGGGTTTGATCTTTTCCACGCGGTCTTCGGCCGGCTGACCGATTATCCCATCGAGCCCAATTCCGGTACCTTTTGTCTGCTGAGCCAAGCGGCCGTTCACGCCTTCAACCAACTTCCCGAACGCAACCGCTTTTTCCCCGGACTTCGTGCCTGGGTCGGATTTCGCCGAGTCGATGTGGCCTATGACCGCCACGAGCGAGCAGCGGGCAAACCCCAACAGACTTTTCGGAAACTGGTGCGCTATGCCCTGGATGGGCTTTTCAGCTTTTCGCATCTCCCGTTGCGGCTTCTGACTTATTTCGGGCTGGTCGTTGCCGGAGTGGGCTTTTTGCTTGGCGTTTTCTTTGCCATCCGACGGCTTACGGGGATCGAAACCGCACAGACGGGCTTTACCACGCTGGTCACGCTCCTGCTGTTCATTGGCGGAGTTCAGCTCATCGGAATTGGAGTACTCGGCGAATATTTGGGTCGCGTATATGATGAAGTGAAGCGGCGGCCGAATTACATCATCAAGCAAAGGATCGGTCTTGATTAGTCGACGGCTCGGCCCGGCACTCGCCTGGGTAGCCGTCGCGGGATTGGCGGCGATGCTGGTACTGGCAGGGTACTGGCTGCTGTTTAGCACCTTCATGGAGTATGATGATGAAGGATACGTGCTGCTCTCACTCCAAAACTATTCCCTTCACGGAGCGCTGTACGACAAGGTCTACACCCAATATGGCCCGTTTCTGTATATTTTGTATGACGGCCTGCATCGCGTTTTCGGCTTCGCCTTTGACAACACCAGCGGGCGTTGGATCACGTTGGTGAATTGGTTTGGCACCGGCGCAGCCTGCGCCGCCATCGTTTTCCGGACGACGCGCTCGACCGTCTGGACCGCGTTTACGCTATGTGCGACATTCACCTATCTGTGGGTGATGGTGCACGAGCCGGTGCATCCTGGTGGCCTTCTCTCGATGATGGTCGCGGTCGCAACTTTGCTCGGTGCCGAATTCTGGCGTCTGGGTCGGGTCACCGGGTTTATTGCGACGACAGGCTTGGTGTCGGCGGCACTGCTGCTGACCAAGATCAACGTAGGAATCTTCTTCGCCGGCGCCGTGATTGCCTGGCTCGTCCTGAACACGGCCCAACCTTTGCGGGCAAGAAACCTGACATGGGTCGTCGCGCTCGGGTGCGCAATCTTGCCGGTCGTGCTCATGGCGTCGATGCTATCGGCCGCTTGGGTACGCCTGCTTGCGTTTGTCTTCGCGACCTCAGCCCTCGGCATCCTCGCCACCTGCAGGAGCGTGGGCGCCCGGATAATCACAGGTCGACACTGGGCGAAACTGGTGGCGTGGTGCACAGGAGGCATTGGAGCCATCGCGCTGATATCGGTGCTTCGCGGCACAAGTGTCACCGGTCTCGTCGACGGCATCATTCTGGAGCCATTGAAGCACCCGGGAGTCTATTTTTTTCCCGTCCAGTGGTTGTCGGGTTCCTTCATGGTAGCGCTCAGCTCACTCGGTCTGGCTCTCGCTGCCAGCAGGTCGGATCGGTGGCTGACCGAACCGATGTTGCTCGCGATTGTGGGCGTCCGAATAATTGCGGCCATTTGCTGCATTGCGTCACTGCTTGAGCTGTTTCCCGTCACGCTCGCAGCATGGGGGCTGTCGTTCGGGCTGCCACTCGCGTGGTGTTTTGCATTTCCGCTCCGAAAAGATTTGGGCGCCGCTCCGGTCCGCACCTGGATCGCATTGGTTTTGGTGTTTCAATCGCTCCAGGTCTATCCGGTGGCCGGCAGTCAATTGAACTGGGGTACATTTCTCTGGATTCCGCTGCTCGCGCTTGGTCTCCATGAGAGTGCTGCGTATCTGGCAAGCCGGACTCGGACATCGGCGATCATATCGCCAATCTTGTCCGCGAGCGTGGTCGCAGTCGTTGTGCTCTTCTCGGTTTCCCGACTCGCTCGGACCGGGTGGCGCGCGTACCACGCCCACCAGCCGCTCGCGCTGACGGGCGCGGACAACCTTCGCTTGAGTAACGACGTGACCTACCCTTTGCGAATTGCGGCGGAAAATATCCGGATCCATGCCGATGTACTTTTTAGTTTCCCGGGAATGTACAGTGCCAACCTGTGGACCGGCATTCCACCACCGACGCTGGCCAACGCGACCCACTGGTTTTCGCTCCTTTCCGCCTCTCAGCAGCAGGAAATCATTTCCGAATTAAAGGGAAGGCCAAAGGCGATGATGTTGGTTCAGCGAGATGTTTTGAATTACCTCCACCGCCACGGGTTTCAAACCCGCGGAATCCTCCACGATTGGCTGATGAACAACTTCCACAAGGAGCTCGCGTTTGGCGGCTACGAGCTCTGGACCCGGCAAGATCGCCATATCGCCGGATACTCCACAGCGCGGCCGGGTCCGGGTGAACCCGGTGTGCTCGATACACTGACCCTCACGATTGCGGGTGGGTCTGCGCCGATCGCCCGCATTGATCTCTGCAATCTTGACCAGCCGAAAACCCCTTTGATCAGTTTCAACGAGGAGAATTCAGGCCTCAGCCAGGCTCCCTGCACGGTCGACGGCCATGAGCTCCAGTCGTATCAACGAGCCGAGTACCCGCTAAGGATCGCCGGTTCGACTTTGGTGAAACTCCGGTTTCTGCCGATCCAGGTCAGTGCCAGCTTCGATCATTTGCTCATCGTCCTGCGTGATTCAAGCGGTGGCGTCCTCGGCGAGTTACTGATTGCAGATGACCCATCGGGTCCGACCAAAATATCCCGATCGCGAAAACCTGCCGAAAGTTGAAGATGAAATCGTCGAGCCTGGCGTGGGGAGGAAATGACGGTTCAGTCAAATCGGCGGCTGGACGCTGCGAGACTCTGAGCAGATGATTAAAGAAACAAACCACCGACCTCTCGTTCGCTGGAGATGGGTCATGGTCGTGGCTCTGCTCGCACTCCATGTGTGCATGGCGTTCCGAGGCGTCCTCGGCCGCAGCGTTACCAGTGACGAGACGGCGCACCTAACGGCGGGCTACACGTATTGGAAATTTGGTGATTACCGCTTCCAGCCAGAAAACGGCAATCTGCCGCAACGCTGGGGCGCCCTTCCTTTGATCGTCGCCCAACCGCACCTGGAGCCGAGTGACGATCCCATCGAATGGAGGATATCGTCGATATGGAACGTGGCCCAGCGGTTCCTGTTTGAACGCGGCAACAATACGGATTTCCTGCTGCTGAGTGCCCGCACAATGATGCTCGCGTGGAGCGTCGGCGCCGGTCTGTTGGTGTACCTTTGGGCGAGAGCCCTATGGGGATCGTCAGCAGCCGTCGCCTCGGTGGCGCTGTTTTCTGTGTCTCCCACGGCGCTGGCGCATGGGGCCTTGGTCACCTCCGATATGTGTGCCGCCGTATGCCTGCTCTCTGCGGCCGGAACCTGCTGGGCGGCCAGCGTAAAACCAACGGTTCGGCGCACCATTGCTTTCGGGCTCGTGGCAGGTCTCGCGTTCGTTGCTAAATTCTCCGCTGTCCTCTTGTTGCCGATATTCGTCGCCCTCGGCTTCATCGCCTGGTTGGTTCGGCCGTCAGACTCCTCCGACGAAGAGTCGTCTCATTTCAGAGTGCGGATCGTCGCAGTGTTCGTCTCCGCAGCCTTCATTGCCTACACCGTCATCTGGGCGTTTTTTGGATTTCGCTATTCGGCGCCCAATCTTCATAAGGCGGCGTTTGATCATTTCTATTTAGCGTGGGAGACACTGACGGATAAAGCCGCGGCCTGGACGGGGCCCGTCGCACTCGCCCAGCGATTCGCGCTTTTGCCTGAAGCCTATCTCTACGGCTTTTCGTTTGTCGTCGTCTTTTCGGCCCAACGTGGCGGCTTTTTGGCTGGTGAGTATAGCTCAACCGGCTGGTGGTGGTTCTTTCCGTTCGCCTTCCTCGTCAAAAGCACGATCGGAGAGTTGCTCACGTTTCTCCTGATCGCATTCAGGTCCTCTCCCGCGATCGCACGGATCAAATCGTTTAACTGGAAACCTGTGCTTCGATCACCCCTGTTACCACTGGTTCTGTTCACGTTGGTTTACGGGAGCTTCTCACTTGGAACTCATCTCAATATAGGACAACGGCACATCCTGCCGCTCTACTTGGTGATGTTCATTCTCGCGGGGGGACTTTTTTCCGCGAGAGCTTCAAGACTCACTCGCATATTCGGAATAGCGGCGATTGGGCTTAGTGCGGTAGAATCTGCTTCGAATAGTCCTAACCACCTCGCGTTTTTCAACCAACTGGCGGGGGGTCCGCAAAACGGCTGGCGGCTGCTC
Source organism: Opitutus sp. (assembly GCA_039928945.1). Taxonomy (GTDB): domain Bacteria; phylum Verrucomicrobiota; class Verrucomicrobiia; order Opitutales; family Opitutaceae; genus Opitutus. Next base: position 19,215 of record JBDSSD010000088.1, read on the forward strand.
GTCGACAGCTCTTTGGACTGGGGCCAGGACGTTTCCGCTCTGGGCCGCTGGGTACAGAAGAACCGACAGCTCGACGAACCTGTTTATGTCAGCTGCTTCGGCACCGCGGATCCAGCCTATGAAGGCATTCGCGGGGAAATGCTGGCGCCCTATTACGCGTTAGGAAAACCGCGCCGGTGGACAGAACTTCGGCCGGGACTCTATTGTGTCAGCGCAACGATGCTGCAAGACGTCTACGGCATACGACCAGGCCCATGGACCGCCCCGCTTGAACGGGACTTCCAGAACCTGGCTGCGGCGGCGCGCAGCAACGTAGCGAAAGGAATCTGGAGTTTGAGCATCCCCGAAGTCGGATTTCATCCAGAGCATCCCTTGTGGCTGCTGGATCGGCTCAGGTTCGCGCGGCTTTCCCAATACCTGAAAGTGAGAAAGCCCGATGCCATCATCAACTCTACGCAGTTCGTGTACCGGCTATCGGGAGCTGAAATCGAGACGTTTTCAAATAAACCCTACTCTGCGCTCGTGGCACTGATGACATCGATGGCAGCACAAGCGCGATGATTTTGCCCTATCCTCGCGTGGGTGGCTGGTGATCGGCTGCTGGTCGGCTGGCCACTGGCTGCGGCTGGCTGATAGACCCAGCGGCGAACAAGCGTACACCGGGCGTCTCCCAGCCCACCTCAGCGGCGCCGCGCGACTAAAATCAAGCTGACACCAAACGGAAACGGGAGGCGCATCCGGCCCAAACCTACAAACAGGCTCTGCAAAACTGCGTTCACCGGCGGAGAAGGGATCCTGTCCTCGGTTCGCGGTGCGCCCGTCGCTGGGCGGCCTCGCCGGGTCAGTCGACGCCACTTTCGAATCAGCCAAACAGCAGGATAGGCGACGACGTTGGTGTAATTGGAAAAAACCAGCTCCCACTCAGCGGCCGGAAACAAGGCCCGAAGTTGGGGACGGCTGTAGCGGCGAAAGTGATGAAGCGTCTCGTCCCAATCGCTCCAAAGCGCCATGCTCGCAGGCACCGTCACCGCGGCGATCCCGCCCGGTTTGAGCAAACGATGGAAGCCCCGAACCACCGCGGCGTCATCGGGCACATGCTCAAGGACGTCGAGGGCGGTAACATAGTTCAGCGACTCGTCAGGTAGCGGGACGGCATCGCCAGACAAACTCAGCACCTGCTCTGGCCGGAAACGGGCCCGCAACATTCGCAATGCTTCCTCGTGGTCATCGAGCACCAGCACCTGACACCGGTCCTGCCATTCCAAGGCGAACCGGCCGGTTCCCGCCCCGCAATCGAGCAGAACGTCCGCGGCTTTCGGTGGACCGACCTTTTCCAACCAGTACCGCAGGAGCGCGCGTTTACCTGCATAATACCAGTGGGTGGGCTCCACCGCGTCCAAGTTGGCGTATTCAGCTGGATCCATTCAAAAGTCTATCGACCAGTTGAGCCATGATCCTGAGCAGAGCGATCTCATTTATGGAATCAGGAATGGGGGCTGGGAAAGGGTTAATCTGGAACTCGGGAACTCTGGAACGAGCACCGAACCTCCTGAATTTATGTGGAAATCAGGGAATCAGGAACGGATATGAAACGAGGCAGAGAGGTAATCTGGAACTCTAGGACTCTCGAATAGAGCCGAGCCACTGAGTTAAGCGCGAAGACGCGACGACGCAAAATTCGGTGGAAGGGCTGAATGTGGCACGCTGCGGGAGCAGCGGGACCAGGATGAACGGGTTGAGATCTCAGAATTGGAATTGTGACCGACTCCTGCCGATTTCCTGATCTCCACATCAATCAGTTCCGTCCCAGAGTTCCTGAGTTCCAGATTAAATATTTCCGGATTGCTGCTTCTCCGTCCCTGAGTTCCTGAGTTCCACATTGATCAACCGACTTCTGACCCATCAGACATCTGACATGATACCTCGGCCATCGCTTCACATCTCACATCATTGATCTCTCATCCAACATCGTGCGTTGCGTCCTTCGCGGCCTTGGCGAGGATCTTCCTGACTAAATGCCGGTCACGCGCTTCAGCCTTTCCCGAGCTTTTCTCACGGCCGCCGTCTCGGCACTTCTTGCGTTACATGCCTGGCTCGCGCTCAGCGCGACCATCGACCTTGGCGTGACGGGCGACGAAACGGTGCATCTCACCGGCGGGTATAGCTACTGGCGTTTCAACGATTATCGACTGCACCCAGAAAACGGGAACCTGCCACAGCGGTGGGCGGCTTTACCGCTTCTATTGATGGAACCCCGACTGGAACCCAGAGATCGACCTGAACTTTGGAGCCGCTCGGACGTCTGGCAGCTTGGCCAAGTATTCTTTTTCGAAACGGGCAATAGTGTCGATTTCCTGCTGCTGTGCGCGCGGAGCGCAATGATGGTTTGGAGTGTGGGAATGGCCCTGCTGGTTTTCTGGTGGTCGCGTCAGTTGTGGGGTGACGGGGGCGCGTTGTTTTCGCTCCTTCTTTTTGTGTTCAGTCCAACGGTGCTGGCCCATGCGCCTCTGGTGACCTCCGACATGTCCGCCGCCTTTTTTCTGCTCGCAGCGACTACCGCCTGGTGGCGCGTCACGGAGAAGGTGAGTTGGGGTCGACTCGCGTTGAGCTTGCTGGCAACCGGCTTTGCGGTGGTTGCGAAGTTCTCCTTCGCGCTGCTTGTACCCACTTTCTTGATTCTGAGCGTAGCCCGGGCTTATTCGGCTGGGACGGCAGTCGATGAACCTCGTCGGACGACAGGTACGGTCGCTATTCGCCTAGGGAGGATTGCCCTGCTTGGCCTCGCTCACCTGGTTTTCTCGATCGCCTTCGTTTGGATGTGTTATGGATTCCGTTACTCCGCATTCGATAGCGATCTGCCGGCGGGAGCGACGTTTTTTTCGTCGTTTGAGCAGATGTTACCTGCGGCCGGGGGAACTCGCTGGATTCTTCTTTTTCTTCAACAACACCACGTCTTGCCGGAAGCGTTCATCCAGGGGTTCACGTACGTGCTCTATGCAGCACGAGAACGGCCTACATTCGCGGCTGGAGACTACAGCAACACCGGCTGGTGGTGGTTTTTCCCGTTCGCGTTTTTCGTCAAGAGTTCACTGGCAGAGCTCCTGGCGGGCGCGGCCAGCCTTGCCGCCCTGGCAATCGTTTGGCTACGGGCCCGCGGAGCCGCTGTGAACCAACTCTCCCGGTTGATCCCATTACTCGTTTTCGCGGGTGTTTACGGCCTCGCCGCAGTCACAAGCCACCTTAATATTGGACAGCGGCATATCCTGGTGCTCTACCCGATATTGTTCATCATCGCCGGAGCCATTGCATCGCCTCATCTGCTGCAATCGAAGCGCCCACATTTGGCGAATAGGGATGAGCCAATGCTGAGAACGAGGTTCGCTTCCGCCGGAAGTTGGGTGGCATTGATTCTCTCCGTCGTGGGGATAAGCGAATCGATCGGCGTTCGCCCCGACTATCTGGCTTTTTTCAACTCGATCGCTGGGGGGCCGACTAACGGCTGGAGGCTCCTCGGCGATAGCTCACTCGATTGGGGGCAGAATCTGCCGAAATTGGCAGCCTGGCTGAAGGTGCATCGACGACCGGAGGAGAAGGTTTACGTGTCCAGCTTCGGCGCCGATGATCTTAGATATCGCGGCATCGAAGGAGCCGAATTGGCGCCCTACTACAGCTTCACCCGGGAACGGTCGTGGTCACCACTCAAGGGAGGTATTTACTGCATCGGTACATCCATGCTGCAGGACGCCGCGAGCCCCTACCATGGGTGGAACCGTGAGAACGAAGCGATCTACCAGTACCTAAAAAAACAAGTTGAAGAGGAGATCGTTGCCGGAAGGCGCTCCGCGCTCATCGCTTTCGAGGACAAGGCGGGATTGGAAACCTGGCACTTGGAACGCGCACGTTTTGCCCGCCTGGTATTCTATCTTCGCACGCAGTCGCCCATCACAGTGATTGGGCAAACAATATTTGTCTACAGGCTGTCTGATGAGCAACTGCGTATCGCCACCGATGGCTCTCTGGCCGAGTTGGCCGGAGCGTTGGCGGCGGCCCGTCAGTAATCGGCAAGGCGCTCAGGGCAGTTGCCGTAACCAGAGCAAAAGCTGGTCTTCCTGAGCCGGTCCAAGCGTTGTTCCCGCGGGAAGCTCGACCAGCTTCTTGCCTTGCCGGTCCTTGGCCCACGCAATCAGTTTCGTTTCGTCGACGCCGACGATTCGGCTTAAACGTACAAGGTACAGCGGAGCGAAAGCGTGCTCTTCAATCGTCTCCAGTGTGAACGCTTCCCCGAAGTCGTCACCGCCGTCCACGATTCGAGCACCTGTCTTTACGTCGGGGGTGAGCCGCTGAATGAGGAAGTACTCTTGGAAGGAATGGTTCCGGAAATGGAGCGCGAAGGCCTCGGGTCTACCGACAATTGCCTGCGACGTTACGCTGGATTTTCCGTGCAGTATCCAAATAAGTCCTGCGTTACGATCGATCGCCACCGCAGTGCGGTCACCGAGGGTTCGGACGTGACCGTCAACCCAATTGGCGGTTCGCGCGGCAAAATTCTGCTGGGTGAATCGATGCATGGCATTGCTGGGCACGGTGCAACTCAACAGGTAAAAAAACGCGACGCTGCCAAGGATCTGCCACCGCCGCGCGTGTCCGAGGAAATGGGGCCAGACGACCACCATCGCAAAAACCAGAAGGAGGTGGGCCGGCAAACTCAGCCGGCGAATGATCGGATCGTCCCAGCGCCCCCAAAAATAGCATAACATAAGCGCCGTGTGTACGAGCAGACCGAGAAGAAAAATAGCCATCACGGCCTGTTCGGGCTCGTCGGAAAACAACGCGCGGCTGCGCCGGTACAACAGTAACACGAAAAAGCCCACGGCGAGCACGCCGCCAACGCCGACCAGAATCGAGTTGGGTTGGGAACCATCAAGCGTGAGGAAGAAATTCAACGCGTGGCCGACGTTGTCGTAGAAATACTTGAACCCGAACGGTTGGTCCGCGCCTGCTATATCGTTCAACTGCCAGGTTGCTTTCGACAGCTTGAAAACATTGTACTGCAGCGGTGACAGCACCATGACCAACGGGGCGGCGAGCACGGGCCAGGGCAATCGGATCGCTCGCTGACGCCACCAGAGATAAGCGACGGTCCCCGCGACCGGCAGAACGAACAGAACTGACTCGTAGCGCACTTGGGTAAGTAAAACGCCGCTGAGAACGAAAGCGCTCAACCGATCGTTGTCTTCGCAACACTCCGCCGCTCGCAGGCCGAGCCAAAGCGTCAGAAGAATCATCACCATATTAAGCAGCTCGAAGCCAGCGCCACACGCGTTCTGGGCCACCAGCGGAATGGTTGAGACCAACAACACGGTGACGATTCCCGCGCCCCATCCGCCGAGCCGACGCCCGATGAGCATCAACAAGCCGGTGAGCCCCAGCGTCAAAGCGCCGTTGAGGACAAAGACGTTGTTCACGCGGAAGCCGGTGAAGTCGTGGACGGTGGCGAGCAGAAACGGAAAGAACAGTGGCCGCTTATCGACGTAGGTTACAAAGGACGTATAATTGCCTGCATACTCATAGCCCCTAACCGTGACTGACGCTTCCCGGACGAAGTGCATCTGCTTCGCGGTCAATCCGAGGACGACCTCGTCGGCCACAATTTTGAACTCGTGCGACTCGTGCAGATGGAGGAATCCCGCAGCACCGATCACTACGCATGCGGGAAGCCACCAACCGTGGATGGCGCGCAACTCACGCACCTCACTTTTCAGACTCCGACTCAACGCAATGACGAGCAACAAGGCGGCAACAAGGATGATCCAATAGCCACCTTTGCTGACCACCTCGACAGCAGCGTGCGGCGAGAACGACCAGAGTCCAAGGACAAGCGCAAGAGCGCTGGTCAGGATCAGCAGAACGACGCGTGATCGCATAAAAAAAACCGCCCGCAGTTAAACGGGCGGTTCGCGACTTGAAGAAAGCAAGGTCTTACTGATAGGTAACCGTACGCGCACCAGCGATGCTGGTGACAGTAACGGTGATACCCTGCGTATAATTGAGAGGATAGTTCTCGTTGGCGACCGTCTTCAGAACTTTGACGTAGGCGGACGTCCCGACCAACTCGGTCAAGGAAACGTACGATGCGCCGAGCTCAAGGAAGTATTGGTCCGCACCGGCAGCGAGCTGACGGGCGTTATTGATGGCCGCTTTGTCCTGCGAGGAAGCACGGACTTTTTGGAACGCGGGAATCGCCATGGCGGCCAGGAGGCCGATGATGACGACGACGATCATGATTTCGACGAGGGTGAAGCCCTTGTTGGATTTCTTCATAGTATGGGTTATTTTCCTAGGATGATATGCAATTGCCCGAAATTGGACAACGCCACACCTTATCGACACAGCACCACCGGAGCCAAGTGCAAAATTCTGTGAAATGCCCGGTAAACACAGTCTTCTGGTAGCTCATATGCGAATCGTTGGTTGATTCGATACCATCGCACCTTCTCAAGAATCAGACGCAAGTTGCTTATAATCAACAACGAGCGCAAAAAAAGCAACCCGAGGTCGTCGGGCGGCTGAACTGAAGTGATCTACATTACTGATAGGTAACTGTTCTCGCCCCCGCGATGCTCGTCACGGTGACGGTGATACCTTGGGTGTAGTCTAGAGGGTAGTTTTCGTTGGCGACGGTCTTAAGCACCTTTACATAGGCTGAAGTCCCGACCAATTCGGTGAGCGAAACGTAGGAGGCCCCAAGCTCAAGGAAATATTGGTCGGCACCGGCAGCGAGTTGGCGGGCGTTGTTTACAACCGCTTTGTCCTGCGAGGATGCACGGACTTTCTGGAACGCGGGAATCGCCATAGCGGCCAAAAGACCGATGATGACGACGACGATCATGATTTCGACGAGGGTAAAGCCAGCGCTGCCGGCGACTTTGCCTGAGGGAGAACGTTTCATTTTATTTGATATGATATAGGTTTACGGGCGCGGAAAACCCGCGACCGACTTCGCAAGATCGCAGTGAACCGCAATCCCGTAAAACCATTAATATCAATCTCAGGTAAAGACCTGATAGATGTCCGGCTCTACCGAAACGTTATCGTTCTCACGCCAGCTACACCCGTGACCGTGATCGTAATACCCTGAGTGTAATCAAGCGGGTACGACTCGTCTGCCACCGTTTTGAGCACCTTAACGTAGGCTGAAATCCCAATAAGTTCAGTCAGCGATACGTTAGAAGTACCCAGCTCGATGAAGTACTGATCTGCTCCGCCCGAGAGCTGGCGGGCGTTATTCAACACCGCTTTGTCCTGCGAAGATGCGCGGACTTTCTGGAACGCGGGAATCGCCATGGCAGCCAGGAGGCCGATGATGACGACGACTATCATTATTTCGACTAACGTAAATCCCTTCGTAGACTTGTTCATGGGATAATTATTGTATTGGTATGGATGATATAAACTGCCGGTAATGCAGCGGCACTATGGCAGCATAGATCAATCGTCACACGCGAGCGCAAACACCGGTAAATCCCCCACCTAAATGTAAAAGTGCGGTGATCCGGTCCGTGCCAGACGATTCGTTCTGTCCGCCAAAGCCTAGGAACGGCACCCTGATATACCGTTAATCAAAAGACGCTCCACCTCGCGCAGCAGTCGCGTGGCTGATCGCTGGGGAATCCACGCAAAGCTTCCGCACCATCAGAAAGCCGCGGGCAATCTCCCGTTTCCACCGGAACGCCATGCTCCTTGGCCTAGCAATTCGGGGGTCGGCGGACTTGTTCGCTGGAGTCGTGAGGACAAAGAAGGTCGCGCCGTCCTCACGAATAAATCGCGGACATTCAGAGTGCCGATCGCTTCGACCGGTTCGGGCTCTTAGCAGATTTCGCGGGCTTTCGAGATCTTGCAGTGGTTAGAAGTTTCGGCACCGAGACTTCAACGGCGTCCTTCCAAAGGTTTTCCAAGCCGTACTTCTCCCGCGTATCGGGCGAGAAGATATGCACCATGACATCAAACGCATCGACGACGATCCAGCCGCTGTCCTGCGCGACTTCCATCCCCACGATGTGCGTCTTGCTCGCATCGATCGCCTTTTCCAGTTCGACGCGAAGCGCTCGCAAATGCGGCTCCGAGTTTCCGGTCGCGAGCACCAGGTAGTCCGTGATGGAGGACTGCTCACTCACATCGAGTACACGAAGATCGATCGCTTTCTTTTCGTCCAAGGCGCGGCAGCACAGTTTTACGAGGTCGAGGGGGGACACGGTGTTTTCCTTCATGAATCAGTGCGATAGAGGCGGTTTTCCCGGATATAGACAATGGCCTTGTGCGGCACGAAGTAATCCAGGGACAAATCGTGCTTCACGCGCTCCCGAAGTTCCGTCGAGCTGATCGCGAGCAGGTGGCCGTCGCAGCGGTGCAGTCGAAGGCCGGGAATATCGACGCTGGCCTTGGACGGACAGCCGGGTCGCTCCAAAAAGATGAACTCGACCAGCTGGGCGAGCTCACCGACATCCTTCCAGCGATGGAGATTCGGCAGTTGGTCACCACCGATGATCCAAAAGAGCTGATCGTTTGGATACAGTTCTCGAAAATGGCGGGCCGAATCGATCGTGTAGCTGATACCACCCCGACGGAGCTCGAAGTCGGAGAGCTCGAACCGGTGATCCCATTCGACGGCCGCGCGTAGCATGGCGAGACGGTGCTCGGAGGACGACTGGACATCATTGGGCTTCAACGGGGCTTGGGCAGCCGGGACCAGAATCAAGCGATCAAGCTTATGTTGTTCGTACGCGTCCTGTGCGGCCATCAAATGGCCGAAATGCACGGGATCAAAGCTCCCGCCGAGAAATCCGATTTTCACTGACGCGCACCGTGATCGGGGCGGTTCGGTCGGGCAAGGAGCAAGTCGGTCATGGATATCAGAGGTCGGAGGTCAGAGGTCAGAGGTCGGAGGTCGGAGGTCTGATGGAGAAGACGGCGGAAGTTCGGAGACCACGGATTTCGCGGATTTACGCGGATGGAACGGGTCAGACGTAGCACGCTGCGGGAGCAGCGGGATCAGGGGTGGGTGATATTCGATGTCGGATGGCAGATGTCGGATGGATCGGATTCGGACGCTGCAGATGCCTCACGCGACGGCCGCAGTGGGCGCAGAGGATGCGACGGCAAAGACGGCGCAAGTTCGGAGACCACGGATTTCGCGGATTTACACGGATGGAACGGGTCAGACGTAGCACGCTGCGGGAGCAGCGGGATCAGGGGCGGGTGATGTTCGATGTCGGATGGCAGATGTCGGATGGGTGCATTCAGGACCCATTCCGCGGATTTTCACGGATACAGGCGCAGTGAGGTGTCATCCTAGTGCTTCATTTCAGAAGTTCAGATCTTAAACGTTCGGACCGTATCCGTGTAAATCGGTGAGATCCGTGGTCTCCGGGGCCTGACGGTCAGCCGGATGTTTCGTATGGAAGGCGCGACGCCCGATGTCAGATGGCCGCCTTCGTAAACCGACCTTCGCCACTTTGCGGCTTAGCGTTTAATCCTAGTCCCAGAAAGCGGGTCGAAGACACCGCTCTACTCAAGAGAGCCTAGCGCACTTTGCGCACTTTGCGTGAGGCCTGCAGCGGAGGATTGACGGAATCCACCCTGCCTTTGAAAGTTTCCCGACCCGAAGGCCCGGGTGGTGGAATGGTAGACACTAGGGACTTAAAATCCCTTGCCTGTAAAGGCGTGCGGGTTCGAGTCCCGCCCCGGGCACCACGTTATGTATGAGGTGAAATGAGTGATGGCTGATGGAACGAGCTGGATTCCTCACGCAAAGGGCGCGACGGACGCGGTGGGTTAAGGCGTATTAATCTGGAACTCAGGAACTGTGGAACGGATTGAGCGATCACACGTAGCACGCTGCGGGAGCAGCGGGATCATGGTCGGCTGATGTGAGATATTCGATGACCGATGGACGATGGTCTGAGGTCCGATCGATCGAAGCTGACTTCCCCTCACGCAAAGGTCGCTACGGGCGCGAAGAATGTCGGAGTACGATGGCCCTTCCTGATTCCCTGATTTCCACATTCATTTCAATCCGGACGAATCCATCTGCCATTACACATATCACCGCTAACATTCTCCTGATCCCGCTGGCTTCCGCAGCGGGCTACGCTCCATGTTCGAACTTCGCGCCTTCGCGCTTTGCGCTTAATCCTAGGTCCGACGGCTTTAACGCCTTCGTCACCCAGAGTTGAGCGCAAACTAGCGGTACAAGCTGCTCACGACCGGAATCGCCAAGGCGCAGGCGACGGCGAGCAGACACAGGGCATGGAGATTTGAATTCCGGCCCCGACGGAAACTCGCTCCACAGTGGGAGCAAGTCGGCGCTTCAGAGATGACGACGCGGGTGCAGGCGTAGCATTTGGAGAGTCCCATGACTCAGGTCTAAACCTTAGCCATAACGGATCCAGATTTCTTGTCGTTAGGAGTCCGTAAATGCAGCTCGTTTGACGCTTCAAATGCACGGAAGCGTAACAAAATCGCTAAGACCGACGCACCGTAAGGGCTGCGCCGGCCCGGGCTAGGAAGCTAAGCGCAGCCGCGGTTCCAAAAAGCAGAGCGCGGCACCTTACCCTTAACCGTGCAGGTAGGTATTGAGCAGATTCTCCAAATATTCCTGCCGGCCCGAACGGAGCTTGGGTTCGCCGAGCTGGTTCAGCACAAGTTTATTCAACTCCTTGAAGCCGACACGACCCTTCTCGATGTCGCGACCGAAGCCTTCATCGAAGCTGGAATAGCGGCTGGCCAGGACCTCATCAAATTTGCCGTCCGCAATGATGCGGCGCGCGATCTTGAACGCGAGGGCGTACGCATCCATTCCGCCGATATGCGCGTGGAAGAGATCCTCCACGTCGGTGGACTGACGACGCAGCTTCGCATCGAAATTATAACCGCCCGTACCCAGCCCACCCGCCCGCAGAATCGAAACCATCGCGAGCGTGAGTTCCTTTACGTCGGTGTTGAATTGATCGGTGTCCCAGCCGAGCAGCATGTCGCCGGCATTGGCATCGATGGAGCCGAGCATGCCTTGAGACGCGGCGACTTCGATTTCGTGCTGAAAACTATGGCCCGCGAGGGTCGCGTGATTGGTCTCGATGTTGAATTTGAAAACCTTCTCGAGGCCGTAGGTGCGCAAAAAGGCAATTCCGCTCGCCACGTCGAAGTCGTATTGATGCTTCGTTGGCTCTTTCGGTTTCGGCTCGATGAGAAACTGGCCCTTGAAGCCGATGCTCTTCGCGTAATCGACCGCCATGTGCAGGAAAGTCGCCAGGTGGTCCTGCTCGCGCTTCAGGTTCGTGTTGAGCAATGTCTCATAGCCTTCGCGGCCGCCCCA
>JBDSSD010000089.1:0-157585 GCA_039928945.1 Opitutus sp.
GAGCGTCAGCCAGCCGTCGGGCTTCGTCAGCCGTTGCAGACGTTCGGCACGCGCCGTCTCGATACTTTTCAGATACGGTGCGGGTTTGTCCACGTCGCCGAGTGAAACGGCAGCGAGCAACACGTAAATCCAACCGGACACGACGTACTTCATTGGGCCAAACGTGTAGAGGGTTCGACACCGGTTCAAGTGTGACGCTGATCGCGCCTGCAACCCTGCTGTATCCGCAATCATATGCGGCTGGTTTTTTTCGAGCGGTAAATTCCGCGGCTTGACAGCCCGACGAGAGCACGACCATCTCCTCTTCGTCATGCCATTGAACGGAACGATTCACGTTATACACCTCGACCTCGCCTCCGCGGTCGCAGTGTCCGTCGTATCCGTAGTTAAAACCACGCCGAGAGGGGCCTGATCGTACTGACGACTTTGCCCCTCCGGTGCCGCACCGGAGGGGCTTTTTTATGCCTCGCCGGGTCGGTGCTGAAGTGGGCGCAACCACCGCACCATGAAAACACCACGTAACGACCTCGATCACCCAATGTTTTTCAATGCACGGGTGCTCCCCTCGGAGCCTCGCCATGACACCGCTCCTCCGGCCGCATGCTCCGGCGCGGCGGCGACTCACGACTTCCTCGTGCTGAGTCCAAGAACCGATCTGTGCCCGGAAGCGACTCTCCCGTCGGTTCCACAGCCACGTCGATAACTGACTTCGGTCGCTCCCCTCTGCCTCCTCTGCGCGTGCGATCTCCGCATGTTGCGAGAGAACCATCCCGGCGCGGGCGCAGGTTGCACGCTGCTGCGGACCGACTGCGCGCGTGGGAACCGACGCGTCCGCAAGGCTACCATTTATCCAGCCGCTCTGCGGTGCTCTGCCCAACCCCTCACATTATGAATGCGACTCTTGCTCTCCTACCCCCCGTTGCTGCCGTCGGTTACTCCCTTCTTTATATGATTTTCGGCGGCGGCCTGTTTGGCGCGATCGTGATATTCGTGATTGCGAAGATGTTTCGTAAATAGCTCAGCAATGCCAGAGCCCAAGCAGAGCGCCGGCAACGACGCTGAAGTCTCAGCGCGGGCCGCTAAGTTATGGCGCATCGCTGGCAGCCGCCAGGCCGCGAAGCGGATTATAGTGCCGCCGCGGAATCCGAGCTGAATCAAGATCGAGAGCTCACTAGCCGGACAGCCGGTGAGCATTCGACGCCGGAAGATCAGACCACGCACAAGCGCGACATCCGGCGGTAAGCGACCCAGAAAACTCCCGGGCACGCGACCGGGACCCCCGGTTTGGCATTGCCGTAGTTTTCGAACGGTCGGTCCGTCGGCATGCGACGTTAGACCGGTGGTCGACCTCGGAACGCTCCGATCAACGAAGACACCACCATCAAAATCAGCGAAACGAAAAACAGCGTTCGCGCCGCTTCAGTCAATGCCCCTGCGATGCCGGTAAATCCGACGATCCCGGCGATCACCGCAATCACGAAGAAAATGAGGGCCCACTTCAGCATCGGCAGAAAGGTCGATTGAAGCCGTGAGCGCCTCGCAGTCCCGGCACACCGCTCGTGGCCAGCCCACACCACCTGTTGCGGTCGTTGGAATACATTTTCCCGTCAGCTGTCTTCGAGCTTCACGTTCTGCGTCCGCAAGAACGGCACCAGCTCATCGACACCGAAATCGGCGAGGATCTTCCCGTGCCAGTCGAGCGTTGGCGCACGGTTCTGACCGGATTTACGGAGCATCTCCTGCATCGCTTCGGGCTGCTCCGTCACGTTCTGCTCCCGGTAACCGACTCCGTGGGCACTCAGGAACTCGATCACTTCATGACACCATGGGCAGCCGGTTTTGACATAGAGAATCGGAAGATTGTCAGCGCTCATGCCCGCGATGGTAAGTTGGCCCATCCGAAAGTTCCGGATCGCCCCCAACTCTGCGCCAGCGTCCGGAAGGTCTCCGATGCTGGTGCTATCGCCGAAAACAATTCGCTCCCTTTCGCCCGGCCGCTTCAATTCCTTGGCATGCAATACCCCACCGGATCCCGCGTCGCGCAGATCAAATGGTCAGCCCTGTGTCGTTGGATTTTCGTCAGCGCTGCGATGCTCGCAGCGTCGGCCGCGTTCGCCGCGGAAACGCCGCTCGGCTCGTTTTCCGATCACCTGGATGTCGGAGAAGTAAAGCTGCCGGGTTCCGCCACCTACGATGCGGCGAAGGATTCGTACTCCATCTCCAGCAGCGGAGCGAACATGTGGTTCAAGACGGATTCCTTTCACTTCGTGTGGAAAAAAGTCTCCGGTGACACGGCGCTTTCGGCCGCGATCGCCTTCGTCGGCCAAAGCTCTGAACCGCATCGCAAGGCCTTTCTGATGATCCGCCAAACGCTGGATGCGGATTCCCCTTATGCCGACGTCGTGGTCCACGGCGACGGTCTGACGTCTCTCCAGTTTCGTGAAGAAAAAGGGGGGATCACGCGTGAGGTTCAGACCAATGTCACCCGACCGAAGAAGCTGCGTATCGACAAAATTGGCACGACGATCTACATGTCGCTCGGCACGAGCGACGAACCAGCCGTTCCCTCCGGCTGCTCGGTCCGCCTGCCCCTGACTGATTCGTATTACATCGGAATTGGCGTCTGCGCCCACCAAGCTAATCGCCTCGAAACCGCCCTTTTCTCCGAAGTCAAAATGACCGCACCTTCTCTGGCTGTAACTCAAGTGCGTAGCTCGCTCGAAACCATTGTCGTCGCCTCCACCGACCGCCGCAGTGTGTACCATACCACTGAACACATCGAAGCTCCGAACTGGTCGCGCGATGGCACGTCATTGATTTTCAACGGCGGTGGTCGCATCTACCAATTGGCGTTGGGCGCTCCCAGCGAGCCTCGGATGGTCGACACCGGTTTTGCGGTCACGTGTAACAATGACCACGGGCTTTCACCCGACGGCAGCCAACTGGTCATCAGCGACCAGACCAAGGACGGACTTTCGCGGATCTACACCTTGCCGTCAGCGGGCGGTACGCCCAAGGAAATCACGCCACTCGGTCCGTCTTATTGGCATGGCTGGTCGCCAGACGGCAAACGCCTCGCCTACTGTGCCGAGCGTAAAGGAAAATTCGGCATCTTCACGATACCAGCCAACGGGGGTGAAGAAACGCGACTCACCACGGCCCCGGGCCTCGACGATGGACCGGACTATTCCCCGGACGGGCGCTACATTTATTTCAACTCGGATCGTGGCGGCCACATGCAGATCTGGCGGATGGAAGCGGACGGTTCCAACCCCGAACAAATGTCCCGCGACGAACAGAATAACTGGTTCCCACATCCCTCGCCGGACGGCAAATGGGTCGCCTTCTTGAGCTACGCACCCGAAGTAAAAGGTCATCCCGCCGACAAGGATGTCACGCTCCGACTTATGTCCACGGCGACCGGCACCGTGACGACCCTGGCAAAACTATTTGGGGGCCAAGGGACGATCAATGTGCCCTCGTGGTCACCGGATAGTACGAAGCTGGCGTACGTCCGGTATCAGCCGAAGATCTGATCGCGAGGTTCGTCCGCGGACCAGACGTCCGTCGCGGTTGAACGGTCTCTCGTTCGTTGGTGCGCAGACCTGCGGTTTTTTGACATGAAGTTCGCAGGCCGAAACCAGCTCTCCTAAACAAGTGTTTTCAAGGAGCATGGAGCCACGGGTCGGAACGGAGCACGGCACCCCAGCCGTGGTTCGGGGAACTTCCGATTAAAAACGGGGACAGTGCGCGGGGCCGCCGAGCACGACTCTCGGAAATCGGCGGCTGCACTGACCATCCGTTATGAAATTCCGCTCGAACAATTGTGTCTCCGTTTACCTGCCCGATCTCCGCAAGGCCGAGGCTTTTTACTCGGGAGTTCTTGGGTTTCGGCTCCTGTCGAAAACGAACGCACAATTGGAGTACGATACCGGGCGGTTTATTCTGTGCGTCAACAAAGGCGCGAAGATTCGTCCACCCATTCCTTCATTCACCGTGATCAACACGGCAGCCGCCAGAACTCACCTCGAACAAAACGGCTGTGAGATCGTCGAAGAGCGTGAGGGCTCGTTGTATTTCAAAGACCCGTTCGGAATGGTGTACGACGTCATCGAAGACTGAAGCACGCGCGCGAGCAATGTTACGTATTACGTAACATTGGTCCGTCTGAATGGTGAGCGACGTCCGGCACCCCCAGCGATAACAGGGTCAAGATCGACGATGAAGCGCTCGCCGACCGGCTCGATGACTTCGGTGATCCCGGCAATCGTAGCGTCACCTCAGCCGATCGTCCGACGTAAAAAGGCCAATCGTACACACGGTGCAGCAAGATGGCCGCGCCGAACTCGCGCAAAAAAACGCGCGCGCGAAAATGAATGTGTTTTGAGCAGAGTAGATTTCATAACGCCAAAACCTGGATCACCGCCATCCGGGTGACCATGGGGCCGACTGCGGATCACGAGCTAGGGCCCCGGCTGTTCTCAGGTGGACGGCACGTTCGGCTATGCGTACGTACCGCTCACCCTGATTCGACGCCCGCCTTGCGCACGCCGTCCAATCTTGCCTGTCTGCCCCGCGGTCCTTCTCCAGATGCAACCCTTCGCCTTCACGATTTTCGCCGGCGCGTTTTTGCTTTTTGCGGTTCAGCCGCTGATCGGAAAGTTCATCCTTCCCTGGTTCGGGGGCGGCACCGGCGTTTGGGCGACTTGCCTGCTATTTTTTCAGACCGTTCTCCTCGGCGGGTACATCTACGCGCATCTGCTGGCGACGCGGCTCGCGCCCAGGAAGCAAGCCCTCGTGCACGTCGCCTTGCTCTTGGTCGCGTTGCTGATGTTGCCGATCACGCCTGCCGTTCACTGGAAACCACAAGGCACGGAAGATCCCATCTGGAGAATTCTCCTGCTGCTCACTGCCACCGTTGGCATTCCCTACTTCGTCCTCTCCGCCACCGGACCGCTCATGCAGCATTGGTTTGGTCAGACGCATCCCGGCCGTTCGCCGTATCGTTTGTACGCGCTGTCCAACACGGGATCTTTGCTAGCGCTCCTGGGCTATCCGTTTTTTTTCGAGCGGATGTACTCGCGTCAAACGCAGTCAACGCTCTGGTCCCTGGGTCTCGGAATTTTCGCCCTCGGTTGCTCGTGGTGCGCGTGGCGGGTTTGGAAATCTGCTCCCGAGACCGAGGCCGCCGCGCCGCGGCCCGATCCCGCGACGAAGCCCACGCCCATGGAGCGCTTCTTCTGGTTTAGCCTCGCGGGCGTCGCTTCGATCCTACTGCTCGCAACCACCAACAAGCTGACGCAAGACCTGGCGGTCATCCCTTTCCTATGGGTGCTGCCTCTGGCGCTGTATTTGATCACCTTTATTTTGTGCTTCGATCATCCCCGGTGGTACTCACGCGGAATCTTCAGCGCGTTGTTCGCGCTCGGCGCGCTCGTTGATCTCTACCTTCTCTTCGCCGGTCACAACGCCCGCCTGCCGCAACAGGTCATTGGTTATTCGGTCACGTTCTTCGCCGCGTGCATGGTGTGTCACGGGGAACTCGTTCGCCTTCGGCCGCCCCCCTCCTATCTGACATCGTTTTATCTCCACCTGGCAGGCGGCGGTGCGGCGGGTGCGTTTCTCGTCGCGGTGATCGCACCGATGGTTTTGGACCGTTACCTCGAGCTGCAATTCGGACTCTGGCTTCTCAGCTACCTGATCGGAGTTCTCGCGTTCATTCACCGCAGCCTGGTCCTCGCGGTCGGCACGGCGATCGGCGCGATCGTTGCAACCGTGGTGATCCCGACTCTTCAGGCTACCGCCAAACGCGGCGAGGGGTCGTTCACGGAAGTCGGTCAACGCCTCCTGTCGTTTTATCGGGAGCACTGGGCCTTCATCGTCGTGTTGCTCGCCGCATTCCTCGTAGGCATCATCGGTCGGCGTGGATGGATCCGCCAATGGCAGTTTCGCACCGGAAACTTTCTGATGCTTTTCTCGCTCGTGCTCGGAATTCTGTTCATCGCCCAAGTGCGCAGAGACGCAGGCGAAGCCATCCTCACGTCGCGCGGTTTTTATGGCGTGCTCAAGGTCTTCGAACACAACGCCACCCAGCCCGATCTCCATTACTATACGCTCGTCAACGGAGTAACCTCCCACGGTCTGCAGTTCGCCGCTGAACCGCAGTCAGCCTGGCCCACCACCTACTATGCCGAAACCAGCGGGGTCGGCCTCGCGATCGGACAATTGCCGCCCCTGCCCCGTCGTCACATCGGCCTCGTCGGACTCGGGACTGGAACGGTCGCGAGCTATGGTCGCATTGGAGACAAGGTGCGAATCTACGAGATCGATAAACACGTCGAACACCTGGCGCGCACCCAATTCACCTACCTTGAGCATTGCCCGTCGAAAGTTGATGTCATCATGGGTGACGCCCGGCTCTCGATGGAACGCGAGCTCGCGGAGAAACACCCCCAAGCTTTTGACGTGCTGGCGCTGGACGCATTCAGCAGTGATGCGATTCCCGTCCACCTGCTGACCAAGGAAGCGTTCGCAACCTACCTCGCGCACATGAAGCCGGACGGCGTGATCGCCGTACACACTTCGAATCGTTACCTCGATCTCGAACCGGTCGTGCAGAAGGCGGCTGAACACTTCGGCCTCAAGGTCGTGATGATCGTGGACAATCCGCCCACCAAAAAATGGTGGATCTTCCGGACGACATGGATGCTGCTCACGCGAGACCAAGCGTTCATTGATCGCCCCGAGATTCACGCAGCCGCCGAACACGCCGAGCCATCGACGCGTTCCGTCGCGTTGTGGACGGACGATCATACGAGCGTTTATGAAATTCTGAAATAGCAGGCCCAACGAACGTCCGCGCTGCGATGGCTCGATCTGTTGCTTGGGTTTACCGCCACGCGTCAATCGTTGGACTTGGACTTCGATTGCTCGTACCGACAACGTGTCGCTCGTGGTTGGCAAAATGAAGCCGCACCGTTCTCGTGTCGTGTACGTCACCTCTCCGCGATGCCAACCCCGCCCCTTTCCCGTCGTTCGTTCGTCCAATACGGCACGCTCACGGTCGCCAGCGCCTTAACCTGGCCGGCTCGACCCTTGCGCGGCGCGACGGGCACCCCGACCGCTGCAGCCGAATTCGATGTTCGGAAGTATGGCGCGGTGGGAGACGGGCGGAACCTCGACTCACCCGCGATTCAACGCGCGATCGATGCCGCCGCCGCGGTTGGAGGCGGCGCGCGCGTCCTCATTCCTGCGGGCCATAAGTTCGTGGTCGGCACCTTGGAATTGAAGAGCGATATCGACTTCCACCTCGCAGGTGACGCCGAGTTGCTGGTGAGCTCCGATCCGACGCACTACCGGAACCGTGCGATGCTCATCGCGGATAAAGCGGAACGACTCAGGATTTCGGGTACAGGCAATCTGAACGGCCGCGCCCGCGAGTTCATGACCCACTACGATGAAGCCGGCGAATGGTGGGTGCCCAAAGAGTTTCGCCCGCGGATTGCGGCGCTGACCGGTTGCCGCGACCTCGAGGTGCGCGACATCAGCTTCAGCGAAGCGCCCAGTTGGGGGCTCCACTTGCTCGGCTGCGAACGCGTGCTCATCGACGGAGTTCGAATTCGCAATCTACTCGATGTCCCGAACTGCGACGGGATTGATCCCGATCATTGCCGCGATGTGGAAATCCGGAACTGCCACATCGTCTGTGGCGATGATGCGATCGTCATCAAGACGACCCGGCAAGGAATGGCGTACGGTCCCTCCGCGCGCATCTACGTTCACGACTGCACCATCGAAACGCAGGACTCGGGTCTGAAGATTGGAACTGAAACGACGCAGACGATCGAGGCGGTGCGTTTCGAACGCTGCAAGATCCTCTCCAGCTGTCGCGGCCTGACGATCCAGCTGCGCGATGAAGGCGATGTCCGCGACATCTCCTTCAGCGATATTGAATTCGTCTCCCGCTATCACTCGGACCCTTGGTGGGGCCGCGGCGAAGCAATCTCGTTCACTGCTCTACCCCGGACTTCGCAAACGAAGGTGGGGAAGATTGAAAACGTCACGGTCCGCAACGTGACGGGTCGCGCTGAAAACAGCATTCGCGTCGAGGGCACACCTGACCGCCGAGTGAGCCACATCCATTTCGAAAACGTGAATGTGAAGCTGGAGCGGTGGACGAAGTATCGCGGCGGCATCTTTGATAATCGTCCGACGACCGCAGCCGTAGCGCTCGAGCCTCACGGCACGCCAGGGTTCAGTATCCGAAATGCGGATGACGTGACGCTCCGATCGTGCGGCATCACCTGGGGAGAAAACCCGCCCGACTATTTCAGTCACGCGCTTGAAACCGAAAACACGACGCGATTGCAGGTGGAGAATTTCAACAGCCGATCGGCGCACCCGGATCGAATCCCCGCCATCAGCTCTTCGGGGAATCAGACCTGAGCCAGAACGATCCAATTGAACCACGAATGGACGCGGATAAACGCGAATGGTCGAGTTAGCGTCCGTCCCGCACCTCGTGCGTTCGTGTCAGTTGGTGTCCATTTGTGGTTCCGACTGCACGAGTCCCGCTTGGCAGCGGCCACGGCACCGCACGGCGTTACTCCGCGGCAGCTTTCGATGCGTCGGACTTCCAGTCGCGGATCGTCTGCCGCACTAAACGGCCGGACGCTGTCAGGTCAGACGGTTTCCAGCCGCCGGTGGCCGACGCTCCGGGCACCACGATTGATGCGGCCTCCCGTTTGCCTGAGACGGCCCAATTGCAGTGGATCAACTGCCACTTCTGCATGAATGCGATCCATTCAGCCGTTGAGGCCGCATCGACGTCGCCGTTTCCATTCGCGTTGCACGTGCCCCATTCTGAAACGACCAGAGCCACCCCGGACTCGAGCGCTTTCTCCGCCTTGGCTCTGAGATTCGCCTTATGCGTTCCGGCATAGAAATGAAGCGTGTACGCGATGTTGTCCGCTTTGATCGGATCGGCGGCTGCCACATCGACGTCCTGTGACCAATGCGGTGAACCGACCAGAATGAGATTGTCCGGATCGATCGCGCGAATCGCGGCGATGACATTTTCGGCGTAGGGTTTGACCTGGTCCTTCCACGAAACGGCGAGCGGTTCGTTGTAGATTTCGTAAATGACGTTGGGTTGATGGCCGAATTTGCACGCCATCGCCTGAAAGAAACGAATAGCCGCAGCCTCGTGTCGTTCCGCATGATGGTCGTGCCAGTCGATGATGACGTAAAGCCCCGCAGTTGTGGCAGCGTTCACAACGGTTTCGACGAGCGCTTCGTGTTGCTCCGGATGTTGCAAGTACCCGCCTGCTTCCACTCCCATCGCCGCTCTGACGATCGTTGTATTCCAGTCCTTCTTCAACCACTCGATACACTCCGCATTCCACCAGCGACCCTCCCATTGGCTCCAGAAGAAGCTGTTGCCGGCGAGGCTCACCGGATGTCCGTCGCGCCCGACCACATGATTGCCCACCACCCGCAGCAGACCGTGTTGCTCAACGATCGTTGAGGTACTCGCGTGAGCGCTGACGGCCAGCGCGATCAGAAACAGAAGAGCCTTCATTGCGTGTACCGGATGACGAACCGAGACCCCAAAAGATCCGTCCATTACGGAGCTGTTCCCACCTGCAACAACGCCACGGCCATCTCATTATACGGCGTCGCAATCGCGTGCTTACGACCCAGGCGAACAATCACGCCGTTGCGCGCATCAACCTCCATCGGTCGACCGGCCGCGCGGTCAGCATGCAGGGAATTGATCGCGTCAACCGGCGCGGCGCGGTAGCCGGACAGAACGGAGTCGATAAGTGAATCGTCGAGGACCGCGCCCTCCGCTCGTCCGACCGCGATGCATTCGCGCACAAGTCCACGAGCGACCTCGGCCAACCGCTCGTCGCGCATCACGCCCGCCGGCTTCAACAACAAGGCGGAGATCGCGCCGACCGCGTTCACACAGAGCTTCCGCCAAACCGCGGTCTTGAAATCGTTGGTCAAGCTGACGTCGATTTCAGTCCCGGTAAAAAGCGCAGCGAACGCTCGTCCCTGATCATCATCCGAGACGACCATCTTGGCCCGACCTCGCTGGCGGATTTGCGTGGGGCTGCTGCGTTCAGCCGGACAATCCACCATGACAGGAACGATTCGATCAGAGGCCACAAACGGCGAAAACCGGTCGCGATGCTCAACTCCATTCTGCAACACCGCGATCGGAGCGCCGCTCGCAATGAGCCGGGGCAACCATGCCGCAGCGGCGGTCGCATCGTAAGCCTTCGTCGCAATCAGCACCCAGTCGACGGAGGGCGCCGCGGAGGGGTCCGTCACCACCTTTGATCGCAACATCAACGTGCGGCCATCGACCGTTTCAACCGTAAGTTCTCCGATCGTACGACGCGCACAAAGCACGACCTCGTGGCGGTGGGTTTCGCCAAGCCACGCCGCAACAACACCACCGACTGCACCAGGACCAACGATCGCGATATGTGCCACTCGACAACTGTTGCAGGCCACCGAGATGCGTCCAACTCAATTGTGCCATTCACTGGGAGAGTCATTCCGCTTCTCGTCTATCGACGTGGGGAACCTTGTGGAGTTTGATTCCACCATGATAGGACGGCGATGAAGACCTTTCACTGTGATGTGTGCGGGAGCTTGGTGTTTTTTGAGAACGTGACGTGTGTTCATTGCGGGCACACGCTGGGCTTTTTGCCGGACGTGCTCGATCTGAGCGCCGTTGAGCACGAGTCGCCCGATGTGCAGCGCGCGCTGACCCCTGCAGCGGCCGACCGACTCTATCGCAGATGCGCCAACGGACGAGAACACGCCGTCTGCAACTGGCTGGTACCGCTCACCGACTCGAGCCCCTATTGTGCGGCTTGTCGGCTCAACGAAGTTATTCCTGATCTCAGCGTCACCGGAAATCTCGCTCGGTGGCACCGGCTCGAACTCGCGAAGCGCCGATTGGTTTACACGCTGCTGAAGTTGGGGCTGCCAATGGACGGTGGGAAAAACGAAAACCGGCCGCCACTCAGTTTTCGGTTCCTCGGTGAAGTTCCGGGCCGGCCAACGCCCATCACCGGCCACGAAGATGGCGTGATCACGATCAACATCACGGAGGCGGACGATGACGTGCGCGAACAGCGGCGCGTAAGTTTGCTCGAGCCGTTGCGCACGTTGCTCGCTCACTTCCGTCATGAGGTGGCGCATTACTACTGGGATCGCCTGGTCGCGAATTCTCCGAACCTCGAACGCGTCCGTCAGGTGTTTGGCGACGAACGCGCGGACTATTCGGCGGCGCTGAAACGTCATTATCGAGAAGGTCCGCCGATCGATTGGGCCGAACGCCATGTCAGCGCCTACGCGAGTGCGCACCCTTGGGAGGATTGGGGCGAAACGATGGCGCACTACTTCCATATCATCGACTCACTCGAAACCGCGGCCGGCTTCGGCATTTCCCTCCGGCCCAAACATCCCTCAGCTCGCCTGATGACGGTGGACGCCCGAAGAACGGCGGAGTCGCACCCCGGGTTTGAGCAGTTGTTGGCTACATGGTTTCCCCTGACCTATGCATTGAATTCCTTGAATCGCGGCATGGGCCTGCCGGACTTGTACCCGTTCGTGCTCTCGGAGACCGCCGTTGGAAAGCTGCGGTTTGTCCACGAAGTCGTGGAGTCGGCACGACATGCGAAGGACGAGTCGACTGAGTCTTTGCGCCTGCCGGAGCCAGAGACCGCGCCGGCCTAGCCTCGTAGGAGCAGAACCCCTCCGCGGACCCTCGCGCGGACGCGTGGCGCATGGTTACGGAACCATCTCGGCGTCGGCCCACTCTGCGAAGCTCCGCGCGTCGGCGGCTGTCCCGCGAAGTTCGTCGACATACTCCAAAAGTAGGGCCGGCGAAACTCGACCTCCGAACGTTTCGGGTTGAAAGGAAGGACGGCAAAATCTGGATCGAGCCTCCGGAAAAAAAGCAGTCAGACGTGAGAGGCATCGGCCGCCACGCGACCGTCTGGTCTTGGTGGAGCCGGACATTGATGCGGACAATGTAGTCATTGTGGCGCAGCAGTACGGCGAATTTTTCGCGCATGACGTTCTGCATGGCCTCGGTAAGCTCGAAGTGGATACCCTGTAGGATGAGTTTGGAGGAAAGGTCAGTTTCGTTTTCGGAATTCATCGCATGCTAGACCCCCACTCGCTGGCCGCAGTTGCTGGAGGAATTTCCGGATCCGCCTCAGTTTCTCACAATTTTAACAGGTTCGCCGTTGCAACGATTTGCGTGCGGAGCGCGGGTGGAAGCGAAGGCTCCGTCGGTGCGCAAGTTCATGACTTCAGGTGTACTGCGAAATTGAACACAGCCGGCGGAACCCTCGCGATGTGCCCGGCCCAGCGCTCGTCATGAGGAAATCTGGCGGCAGCGAGCTGAATCTGGGGTTGTCGGAAAACGTCCTGTGTGACGCATAGGAGGAATGCCGACATTACCGCTGCGCTGGTTCCTCGTTTTGGTGGGCTTCTTTCTGGTCGCAATCGGCGTCGACGGTTTCTACGCGCATGCCCGCCGAGCTGGCAGTGCGACCGTTGCGAGTGAGCGAATCGATATTAATGAATTTGTGGCGGCCGCTCGCAAACAGCAGCTTTCCCGGGGTCGTATCATTTATCGCACCAACCCGTCGGGCCTGGCTGATCTATCCGCAGCAATCAAAACGGGCGAGACGTTGAAGACGGTCCGCAGCACCGCTCGACTGACCGACGAAGATCTCGCCGCCTTGCGAGCGGCCCGCTTCACCGAAGATGACTCGGCCAGTTACGCCGCGAGCCAGACGGTCACTCCGTCACAGCGGGTTGCGGGCATCGCGCATGCGACGACCCAACCTCTCGGAATCCTGGTTCTCCTCGGCGCGATTGTCGTGGTGGTCCAACGCTACGCCGGCCGGTTTAGCGCTTTTTCCGTGCAACGGCTTCATTCGGTAACGTCGGGCGTAAAGTTTTCGTCGGTCGCGGGCTGCGATGAAGCCAAGGCCGAGGTGCACGAAGTCGTGGAGTTCCTTAAGGATCCGACGCGCTTCAACGCCACCGGTGGCCGGATGCCGAAAGGCGTGCTGTTGGTCGGCCCTCCCGGTACCGGCAAAACGATGCTGGCCAAAGCCGTGGCCGGCGAAGCGAAAGCTCATTTCTACAGCTTGAGCGGGTCCGACTTCGTCGAACTTTATGTCGGCGTGGGCGCTTCGCGCGTGCGTTCGTTGTTTAAGAAAGCGCGGGAAACGGCGCCGAGTATCATCTTCATTGACGAAATCGACGCGGTCGGACGCCAGCGAGCCGGCGGCGATTCCAATGGCGCGCAGCAAGAGCATGATCAGACCTTGAACGCCCTGCTCGTGGCGATGGATGGATTTGATTCGGAGGATGCGGTGGTGGTTTTCGGTGCGACGAATCGTCCCGACACCATGGATAAAGCGCTCTTGCGGCCCGGCCGGTTCGATCGACAAGTCTCGGTCGGACTGCCGGACTTGGGCGGCCGGGTTGCGATTCTTCAGGTACACGCCGGCGCGGTGAAGTTGGATGAGACCGTGGATCTGCGTGAGGTCGCGAAAACGACTCCTGGTTTTTCCGGCGCCGATCTGGGCAATCTGCTCAATGAAGGAGCCATCCACGCCGCTCGAAATCGTCGCAGCACCGTGACGATGGCCGATCTCGATGAGGCTCGCGACAAGATCAACTGGGGTCGCGAGACCCGACGCGCGATGACGCTGCAGGACAAGCGCGTGATCGCCTACCACGAGGCCGGGCACGCGTTGATGCAGGTGCTTTCGGGCGAGGACACGATCAAGCTGCAGAAGGTCACGATCATTCCGCGCGGGCGTTCGCTCGGCAGCACCCATTTCACTCCAGAACGCGACCTCTTCAACTACTCACAGGAACAGCTGATCGCCAAATTGCGCTGCCTCATGGCGGGACGCGTCGCAGAAGAACTCGCGCTCGGCAGCATCACGAGCGGCGCGTCCGGGGATATTCAGGAAGCCACTCGCACCGCGCGACAAATGGTGTTTGAATGGGGCATGTCGCCGCTGGGTTTCATGGCCTTGTCTCGTTCCGAAGGCGAAGAAGCGATGGCGAGTCCCCAAACGTTCCACGAGGCTGAGCATCACGTGCGCGCGTTGCTCGACGGCAACTACGCTGCCACCACAAAGGCGATGACGGAAAGTCGCGCCGCGTTGGATGCAATCGCCCAGGCGTTGATCGAACGTGAAACGATTTCAGGGGCAGAAGTGCGTCAGATTGTGGCCGAGATCCGCCAGGCGCCGCATCCGCTTCTGGCCTGAGCCTCAAGAGCGGTTCCTCACCCCATGTCGACGAACCCTCTGCTCTCGCTCAATCCGATCACGGAAGATCCGGTGCATTGGCGCAAAGTCTTCGGTGATTCAACACTGTCGCTGGACGGTGACGACGTGCTGCAGCAACTGGATCGGACGGACGGCATTACCGAAAGCGACCGTCCCTGTGATACACTGCTCGTTTATCGTTTCGACGATGACTGCTCCGCGGCCACCTGCGGACATCGGACATTATTTTCGGCGCGAGAAGAAGACGAACATCCGGATCTCGTTTTCACCGACGAATAGTTGAGTTGTGCCTTCGCGCTCGCCGCCGCTCTGAATGACCGCCCGTCGGGGGTGCAGTGCCGGTTTCGTCACCCCACGGTTTGATTCGCTAATGCGTGGAGCCGCGTTTAAGGTCAGCGGACTCCGCGCACGAAAACATTTCAATCAAAGATTCACCATGGCCCGTCCCGTCCAACGCCGCACCGTTACATTTGTTCAGAAGGCCTATAGCTACGACCCGCACGAGCGGATCGATTCGATCGGCGGGATCAACTCGGACAAAAGTCGCTGGAAGCTATCCCAACAGGCGGCGATCGCGGCGATCGAAGGTGGGCAGGACGAGTTCTTCGTCACGGCACCTGATCGCATGGTGAAGGTCATCGTCACTCACCACGCCGGACAGAAATACTTGAAGACTGAGTCCGACGGAAAAACTCCCGACTGTCTCCTCGCTTTGCCGTCGAGCTGAAGCGCAGATTCGCGCTCAGAACCGCCGCGACAAACTGAGCGTTGGACCGAGGACATTCAGCCCTGGGTTCACCTTGTTCATGCCGCGGTTGGAGATGTGCTGGAAGTAGGCGCCGAGGGACCAGCGCCAGCCGGTGACGGTGCGATAGCGAACGCCCGTGCTGATGAGCCAGTTCAAGTTGAAGTCCTGTCCTTGGCCGCCGACGACTTCGTAGCCTTTGCTATCCATCCAGCCAAAGCCGCCGCCGCTGCCAAAGAAAACGTCGAAGCGGCCCGATGGGTGTCGCCACTCCAGTTCACCGGCGGCCGCCACCCCGAGAAAATAGTCCTCCGGCCCCCGCACGATTTTCTCCAACAGTAAACTGAAGCGTGAACGCAGCACGAACGTCCCGCCCATCCACGGACGTTCGGTTAACGGAGGAATTTTCAGTGAGATGATTTGTGGGATGATCAGGTAGGTAAGGGGCGTGGCTCCGCCGCCGACCTTCCAAAAAATTCCGGTGGTCGCTTCCCATTCGTATTGCGGTTCGACGAGCGGCGCCGCGATTTCAGCCGCCCGACTGGTCGTCCAACAAGCCACGATCGCACTCAGTCGGATCCAAAAAATTCGCTGACGCATCAGAGAAAAATGCATTCCTCGCACCTAATCGGCCTGTGCGCTGAAATACCAACGAATAAGTGGGCGGCCAAGCGGGTTGGGGCCTCACTTGACCGCATAGGGCGTTAGTACCGGCGCACGAGAGGACCTCGTGCCACAAAATCCGGCGACCGCGCCCAGCAGGGCGCCCGCCACCACGTCGACCAGCACGTGCTGTTTGGTCGCCAGCGTCGAGTAAGTGATCGCGATGCACCAGACCACATTCACCAACTGCAACGCCACGTGCAGTCGCATTTCGCGCAAGACCCGATCGAGCCAGATCGCGCCGTGCACGGCAAAGGCCACGTGGAGCGACGGACAGGCGTTGCCGGCCGCATCAACCTGCTTCAGCCAGGCGAGCGCCTGCACGTCCGCTGGATCCAGGGCCGCCGCAGCGGGTGCGGCCGTTGGCCAGAAAAAGAAAATCACGAACCCGACCAGTCCCATGATGGTCGCGGTCAGACCTTGCGCAATGAGCTGCTGCCGACTCCACGCCAACGACGGCGGCAACGAAACGTACAGCCAAAGCGAGAAGTAGACCGTCAACGCAATTGGATGAAACGGAACCGCCCGATCGAGCCACGTCACGGGCATCAACGTGGTGGGGAAAACCGGAAACCGCAGCAGCGCGAAATAAACGACGAAGAAAACCGTAATGAAACCCGTGATGCCAAAGAGCTTGATCTGCCAGTGCGCGAGCAATCGCGTTCCCAACTTGGGAAGCTGCGACATTGAAGAAGTAGGATAATCCATGGAGTTCGCCTAACCCGGCCCAGACGCGGTCATCATCCAACCGCCCAACACCGCCCCTCATCCCATCCTCAAGGACGGGGCGCCGCGAGGCAGAAAACGAGTCGTGGCGCGACGGAGCCAGCTGCACTCCCTGTTCCGGGCATTTGCGAATTCTTCAATCCTGCTGACTGTCGAGACATGAAACGCTCTGCAACGGCTGTCTGGAACGGCTCTTTGAAGGAAGGTAATGGCACCCTCACCGCTCCCGGAGGAGCGCTTCGCTCAACTCCCTACTCGTTCAGTTCACGCTTTGAATCCGGCGCGGGAACCAATCCCGAAGAACTCATCGCCGCCGCTCATGCCGGATGCTTCGCGATGGCGCTGTCGGCCGCATTGGGCGAAGCCGGCTTCAAACCCGAGCGTCTGGAAGCGACCGCCGAGGTGAAGTTGGAAAACGTCCCTTCCCAAGGATGGTCCGTCACGAGCTCCGACCTGAAGCTCACCGCGAAAGTACCGGGAATTGATCCGGACAAGTTCCAGGAGGTCGCCGCCAAAGCCAAAGCGAACTGCCCAATTTCCCGGCTGCTCAACGCGCAAATTTCGCTGACGGCGACCCTCGCCTGATCCGCTCGCCGTCTGGAATTGGTCGATAAGCGGCGTGAAATCGGGGCGAACCCCGAGGCGAGCGTCCATGAAGTGGCATGCTGAATGCGGTTGTTGCAGTCGACCACCCGCGCCACTGTAAGCCAACCTCCCATGCGCCTTTTCCCCGTTCGCACCGCCGCCGTCGCCCTCGTTCTGGCCGTTTCGGCGCTGTTTGTTTCCGCGCAACCTGCCGCTCCAACCGCCCCAGCCCCCAGCGCGTGGGAACGTTTCGTGGCGGATTTCACGAACAGCTATTTCGCGGCGAATCCCACCTTCGCGGTCGCTTCCGGCCTGCATAATTTCGACGGCCAATTGCCGGACTGGTCCGACACCGCGCTCCGAGCAGAGGTCGCGCGACTGCGGGCTCGACGCGATGAAGCCGTCGCATTTCAGGATGACACGCTCAATCCGGACCAGCGCTTTGAGCGCGACTACCTGATTTCGATTATTCGACGTGACCTGTTCTGGCTGCAAACCGCGGACTCGCCTCATCGCAACCCGGCCTTCTACGCCGACGCCCTCGATCCTGATGTGTACGTTTCGCGCAACTACGCGCCACTCGCCACCCGTTTGGTCGCCTACACGCGTTACGCCAAAGCCGTCCCGGGTGCGCTGGCTCAAGTAAAAGAAAATCTGCGCGGCCCGCTCGCAAAGCCGCTGATCGAGATCGGTAAGATCATGATTGGCGGCCTCGCTGAGTTCTATGCGACGGATGTGCCCAAGGTATTTGAAGCCGAGCTCAAGGGATCCGCGGCAACCGAGTTCAACTCTGCCAACGCTGGAGCGATCAAGGCAGTGCGTGAATTCGCCGAATGGCTGGGCCAGCGCGAGAAAGACGCGACCGGTGAGTTCGCGCTGGGACGCGAGACGTTTGAAGCGATGATCCGCGAGACCGAGGGAGTCACCGTCTCACTGGCTGAGTTGGAACACATCGGCCAGCGAGACCTCGAGCGAAACCATCAGGCGCTCGAAGCCGCGTGCGCCTTGTACGCTCCGGGAAAGTCGCTCCAGGACGCGCTTGCGCTCGCTCATTCGCACAAGCCGCAGGGCAGTGTGATGCGCGTGGCGACGGAGCAACTTTCTGAACTGAGAACGTTCGTGGCGGCCCACGATGTGGTGACGATCCCGGGCAACGAGGAAGCCCAGGTGAACGAAGCGCCGATCTACAAGCGCTGGAACTTCGCCTACATTAATATTCCCGGTCCCTATGAGAGTGGGTTGCCATCAACCTACTACGTGGCGCCACCGGATCCCTCCTGGCCGGCCGCCAAACAAGCAGCGTACGTCCCAAGCCTCGGAAGTCTGCTGTTCACCTCCGTTCATGAGGTTTGGCCCGGACATTTCCTGCAATTTCTGCACGCCAACCGCGCTCCCTCGAAGTTCGGGCAAGTTTTCGTCGGCTACGCATTCGCGGAGGGTTGGGCTCACTATTCCGAGGAAATGATGTGGGATGCCGGCCTCGGCGAAGGTTCGCCCGAAATGCATATCGGTCAGCTCGAGGAAGCCCTCCTGCGAAACGCGCGGTTTCTATCTGCGATCGGACTCCATACCCAAGGCATGACCTTGGCGGAGTCTGAACGGCTCTTCCGCGAAAAAGCGCATCAGGATGAAGCGACCGCTGAAGAACAAGCGCGCCGCGGGACGTTCGATCCCGCGTACCTCAATTACACGATGGGCAAATTGATGATCCGGAAACTGCGCGAGGATTGGTGTGCAAGCCGTGGCGGTCGCAGCGCATGGAAAGAGTTTCACGACCAGTTCCTGCGCTACGGCGGACCGCCCATCCCGCTCGTCCGCCGAGCCATGTTAGGTCAGTCGGATAAGGGCTCGCTGTTTTAAGCGAAGGGTCGCCCCCGTCAGCATTCGCTCAATGTCACGTCGCGAGAACGTGACGCAGCACGGCTTGGTGCACCGAACGGGTGCGGTCACCGATGTGACTTGGCACCGAAAAGTGACACTCCTCAGCGACGTCGACACGTAATATAGTTTGAATACCCGGCATCGTACGCCGCTGGCGTGCGGACCCTGGCGAATAGAATCAGCCAATGGCCGAGCACAACGGAAGCCAGCGATCGAAAAAGATTCGGCCAGCGATTTTCGGTCCAGCGCAAGTATCGACCCCACACGCGGAAGCTCACTGAGACCCCATTTCTCCCATTGCGGGTCCGGGGTATTTTTCGTTGAGCCATTCGCTTCGACCCCCGCGCGTCGACTGGTCGCAACCCCCATGTCGGCGCGTTTCATCCCGTGGTATGGTGCGCGTCCAGCTTTGTCCCCCCAATCCTTAACCTGGAAATCATCTGTCTATGGATACGAACAAGAAGACAAATCAAGCGAACCGCGACCCAATTACCGGTGAACCCGGTTCTCATCCGATTGGCACCGCGGCCGGTGCAACGGCATTGGGTGCAGAGGGCGCAGGCGCGGCTGCCGGCGCAGCCGCTGGTCCGATCGGTGTCGGCGTGGGTGCCGCCGCTGGCGCCGTCATCGGCGGGCTCGCCGGCCACGCTGCGAGTGAACAATTCAATCCAACGGCCGCCAGCGATCTCGGTCGCTACATCGATTACAAGGCCGTCGACCAAAACAACGACAAGATCGGCACCGTTGACGCCGTTTGGGAAGATCACACCGGGCAGCCATCGTATCTCGCGATCCGCACCGGCTGGCTCGGACTGGGCAAAGCCCACGTCATTCCGGCGTCTCGCGCCGAAGTGCACGAGGAGAGCCGGAAAATCCGCCTGCCGTACGCGGCTGAGCTCGTGAAGTCAGCGCCGACCTTCGACAGCGCCGACGACATCACCCTCGATTCCGAACGCCAGATCCGCGAATACTTCGGCGACACCACGCCTGCTCGCACCGATTACAACGAACAGTATGTGGACCGGCCAACCGAGCGGACGACGGCTGCGGCCACGACCGACGAGGACACAAACCTTCGGCTAAAGGCCGAGGAGCTGAAGATCGGTAAACGCGAAGTGGAATATGGCGGCGTCCGCCTGCGGAAGATCATTCGCACGGAAACCGTGAATCAGCCCGTCGAACTCCAGCGGGAGGAAATCGTCGTGGAACGTGTTCCTGTTGACGGCGAGGTCTCTGCCGCCGGGACCGAATCGTTTGCTGATCAGGAATCTATATCCCGCTTCGCCGTGAAGAGGCTGTGGTGGAGAAGTCGGTTCGCACGACGGAAGAGGTGCACGTTGGCAAACGCCGCGAATCCGAGCGCAGAGACATTTCGGAGACCGTTCGCCGGGAAGACGTCGTGATCGAGAAAGACGGCGACGCCAAGTCACCGCGGCAGCGCTAATTGATTCCGTAGAATTCCGCCCAGAACTCCGAGCGCGGCGGGATTGATCTCTCAGGGCTGCAGGACGACCAATGGTTGTCCTGCAGCCTTTTCATTTTCGGAGCCGCCGAAGGTCTGACAAAAAAACCGCGCGGTGCTGAGGCACCACGCGGCTTGAAAAACCCACTTTGACCCAAGCGCTTATTCCGTCGCGCTGCGGCTCGTGTCGCCTGCGTTCAAGAGTGCCGTGAGATCACTCTGAGCGACGCTGAGCTGGATGTGTTGCGAGCTCTGATCGTAGGTCAGCTGCGAGAGGGGAACCTGCAGGAGGCTGCCGCCCATGCCCATGACCGAACCGACCGATACGATTGCTGATGGGCCCGAGCTCAGACCACTCATGGCGGAACTCATGCTGCCGCCCAGCCCGCTGGAGCTTCCGGCCGAGCTGCGACCGGCCGAACCAGAGCCCGTGCTGCCGCCGGCATAGGTGCTGCCACCGCCTGAGCTGCTGCCGGACGAGCCAGCAGAACCTGACGTGCCACCGGCACCCGTTGCGCCGCTGGAGCCGTAGCTACCGGAGCTGCCTGCGGCGCCACCGCTTGAACCCGAAGAGCCGCTGCCGCTGCTCGAGCCAGAGGAGCCGCTCGCGCCGGAGCCGCCGCTGGAGCCAGAGCTGCCGGACATTGCCGCGAGACCCGAAGCAAGCTGTGAATTGCTTGAACTATCGAGGATCACATCGCGAACCTGGCCGACTTTCTTACCTGCGTTATCGTAAACGTCTTTTCCGATCAGCGCCTTCGCGGTGAATTGTTGATTCAGCGAGCTCTCAGACACCCGACGCATCCCGCTGGTTGCACCCATGCTGCTCGAAAGAGAGCCGCTGGTGGAGCTGGATGATCCGGTCGTTCCATAGGACGAGCCAGAGGCCGAGCCCGAACCGGTCGAACCTGCACCGGAGCTGGACGCCGAAGGCGAAGGCGACGAGGAGGTTGAAGACGAGGGGTGGGCCGAAGAACTGGAGCTGGAGCTTTGGGCGGTCACGCTGAGCGGAAGCGCAGCAGCGGTAGCAGCAATGACAAGATTACGAAGATTTCGATTCATGACAGAACAGGGGTTGAGGAGTTTGCGAGAAACGTTGTCTCTCAGGACAACCCGCGCACGGGGCGTGCGGCGGTCGGGGAATATAAGCGCGAATCAATCAACCGCCATAGGGGTCCGGACGCAGCCCGGGGTCCGGGCGCTAACTAGGGGAGCCGTGCGCCGAACGCTCGGCGCTGAGTAGGAAGCCCCGTACGATGTGCGTGCGTATCCTCGAATTCCTGACGGACGCCGGCTATGAATGCGTCCTAGCGTCAGTGTCACTCACCGGGACGTGAGGTGCCAGTTCCGGCAAATCGGACAGCAGTAAGCGTTCATCTTGCGCGCCGACCCGACGAGGAGGGCCGCATCGAGCGCGTCCGCCTGGCTGCGATAGCGACGCTTCCGCGTACACATCTGCTGCCGCTCATCGCGCGTAGGCTTCTTCATGACCGGGCTGGGCGACTCAACGGCTGGAAAAGGGCATCAGCTCACTCCGAATTGGCTGACGGCCAGCGGCTCATGAACGCCAGCTGGGCATCGCGATCTGGTACGTCCTCGTACCCCTCCCGGGTTAAGAATCGAAGCGGATAGGCGGGTTCAAGCGCCAGCACATCGACGTGAAGTTGATCCACTCGGAACAACGCCCGCCACGCTCCACAACTGATCTCAAACAGACCCTCCCCTCGCCGCTTTATCCGTCTGGTTCGGTGGGGTGTCGGATCGCGGGACAGCAGTTCCTTCAACCGCGCCGTGTAGTCAATTCTCCATTCGTCCAGCAACCACTTGGCGTGAACTTGGGCCTCGGGCGTAAACCCAACGGTAAACCGCGGCGGCTCCGCCAACGCCGTATCCACGTCGTCGATCCAGCCGGCTTTGGCCTGGGGGAATGCATCATAGGCCGGCACGTAAGGCTTGATGTCGAGGACCGGCGTTCCGTCGACGAGATCGCATGGTCCCAAGATCAGGCGACGTCCCTCGATCCCCAGCAACTTCACCGGTGTGAGCCCGAGCGCGTTGGGCCGATGCGGGGAACGCGTGGCAAAAACTCCACGCCGGCGCGCGGGCCCGCGCGGCGGCAGGACTTGCGGTCGCCAGTTGGCGTTGCGATGAAACCACCAGACCAGCCAGACGCGTTCGAAACCTTCCAGATCTTTCAGCGCGCGCTCGTAATCGCAGTCCGGGAGCAACTCGAGTAGGTTGCGTGCCTCTTCCGTCTCCGTGGGCTGATGGGGCGCGTGGAACTTCAACGGTTGAGCCGTTTGAATGTATCCGATCGGATGAACTGTCAGCGAGCCAACCACAACCAGCTAGCAAGCGGACTTCGCTGCCCGGGTCTATGCTGAATTCCTGGTCACGCTGGTTGCGGCTGCCTTCGCGGCGCGGCGTTCATCCGCCCGCTTCAGCACCTCAGCGCGGCGCAGGATTCGCCGCACTCGCCAGCGTTGGGCTGCGTTGACGATGAACCCCGGACAGCCCGGAGCGCCGCATCGACAGGGGTGCAGCCGCCACTCGTTGTAGCCGTAGCCGTAGTCGAAGGTTAGCTCTTCACCCTCTGCGATATCGCGTTGAGCGATGATCCAGATCCGCCCTCCAATCGACTCCGACCGGGAATTCGGGGCACACGAGTGGTTGATCAGCCTGGCCACATTGCCCCGCATTCGGCCGTCGAGATCGAAATGCCCGTTCAACTCGAACACGTACACGCAACCATCCCCACCCCGACGCTGCCGCTCCAATCGCTGGTTCTCCCGGCGTCTCGCTTCACTCTTCGTGATGCGCTCGCCTACATACTGAATAATGCGAGTGCCAGCCGGGATCGCCGTACGAGCGTAGACCCCGCGACCGTGGATCGCAGAACGATCCGATCGAATCCAGGGCGAGCCGGAAGAGCGGTCTGACCCAACACGTTGAATTGATCGAGAAGAAGGCATGAAAGGCGGATCGCGAACGCAACCGGGCGTCCACGCGACTACAAAATCCAACCTCAGGCCACTGCAACTCCCCGCGAGCGATTCACCTCGTTGCGGTCACTCGTGTTCCGTCCCACCTGCCCAAACTTGCGGAACTGGCCCGGTGACTCGCCCGTCTGTCGCTTGAAAACAACCGACATATACTCGAGGTGTTCGAAGCCGGTCATGCCCGCGATCGTCTTGAGCGGCAAATCTGTTTCGAGCAGCAGTTCCTTCACCCGGGCCAGCTGCACCCGACGGATTTCCGCCTGCGGGGATCGCCCGATACAATGGCGAAAACGCTTCTCGAGCTGACTGCGCGAGACCGCGGCGTGCACCAGCACCTCCTCCACACAAATTCCGCGACACGCGCGCTCGCGGATAAAGCTGAGGGCGGCGGCAACGTTTTTGTCTGCGACCGCGAGGATATCCGTCGAGAGCCGTGAAAGCACGCCCGTCGGTTCAATGCGGATATCGAGCTCCGGCGGCTTTTCGCCTGCGATCATGGAATCGAGCACTTCGGCCGCGAAGTAACCCGAGCGATGAGCATCCAGCATCACGCTGGACAGCGGCGGATAGGAGAGCTCGCACCGCATCGTATCGTTGTTCACGCCGAGCAAGGCGACTTCCTCCGGTACGAGCAGGCCGGCGTTTTCCGCCGCACTGATCAATTGAAACGCTCGTACGTCGACGCACGTCATGACGGCGATCGGTTTCGGCAACTGGCGGAGCCAGTCGGTCAGCGCGGTGATTTGAATCGCATTCCATTCCGGTGTGATGACTCCCGGATACTCGACGTCGTGAATCAAACACCGGTGTCCCGCGAGAGCCAGGGCCTCAACAAAGCCGTCTCGGCGCGCACAGGACCAACCTTCGTTCGCAAACCCGCAGAAGGCGAAGTGACGAAAACCGCGTTCCAGAAAATGTTCAGCGCCCAAATGACCAATCGCCGTATTGTCGGGCCGAATTTTCGGAACGCCAGGGTACAGCGGTGAATCGTCCAGATCAACGAGCGGAATTCCGAGCTCACGACAGCTGGCAACCAGCTGCGGCGACGTATGGCGACTGATCACGCCGTGCCATTTTTCACCATGAAGAAAGTCGGGGTCACGCTCCGTTCGCGCTTCGTCATCGAGAAACGTCGACCACTGTCGATGAGACCGTTCGTACTCTACAATCCCCTGCAGCGTACGCGCCGCTTCCTCGAACCGCATCAGAAAAACGAGCAACACTTTCGGACGCATAGAGCCAGACGTTCGAGCAGGGTTTCGATTTTGCAACTGCGGGTTTCCGCCGCTGCCCAAGGCGTTTCACATTCCAACGTGGAAGGGCGCGGGCACCCTTCGGGCCGGACCTCTGCATCCTTCGTTTCAGCCTCGCCGCGCCAGGCGAACCACGCGCGGACGTGAGCGGGCTCACTCACGGAGACGAAGCGCCCGTCGCACTCCCGCCCCGCGCGCTCAGACTCGATTTGTTTCCTGCAGCGTCTGATCGATGTACTGCAAAATTTCCGTCCGCCCGTGTTTGGTTTTCGCCGAGCACGTAAAGATCTGAGGAAAATCTTCCCACTCTTCACCGAGTTTCTGTTTGAACGCGGCCACGTTCGCCGCGAGCTGCGCTGCCGAGAGCTTGTCCGTTTTGGTGAAAATCAGGGCAAAGGCCACGGAGCAACTGGCCAGCCAGCTGATAAATTCCAAGTCGATCCGTTGCGGAGGCAGCCGGGAATCTATCAGCACGAGGACCCGCATGATGTTAGTCCGCTGGGACAGATAGTCGGCGACCGCTTTGTTGAACTCGTCTCGATCGCGCTGCCCCACCTTCGCGTACCCGTACCCCGGTAAATCCACCAGACTCCAGCGACCATTGATTAGAAAGAAATTAATCAGCTTCGTTTTGCCCGGGGTCACGGAGACCTTCGCCAGATCCTTCCGTTCGCACAGCATGTTGATCAGCGATGACTTTCCCACGTTTGACCGGCCGATGAACGCGAACTCGGGCAGCGGCGATTTCGGGCACGACTTGAGATCGGGAGCGCTGACTTCGAAGACGGCAGATTTAATTTTCATTTCGGATTCGGAAAAGGGCACGAACCGCGTGCCCGGGCGGTCACTGAGCACCGCGCAAACGAAAGAGGTAGCCCGCCGAAGGCGCAGCGTCGAGCCACGTTTCCGTTGCGCCATACCGCCGGCCCTCCCACTGCTGGCGATCACGTATCCAATTCGATAACTCCACTTGCCGGAATCATCAGTCAGAGCTTCTGTTGGATGCACCGCTTACCGACCACCCTTCTGATGATATCTTTCGGAGCCGAGCGGCGACGGCTTTCCATTCCCTCAGCGTTCGTCTTCGTTTCCTTGGCACTCCGAAATTGGGCGGGACGTGATCGGTCGCGCGCTAATTCCTCGCCGAAACGAAGCGACTGAAATAACGCGTGCGATCCTTTAAGCATCCGATGAAATGAAGTTTGGCGAACGTCCTCCCTCCACTCCCTCCCCCGGTCACGGCAGCGCAGATCCAGCGAAACCCGGCCCTGGACCTCACATTCTCCTCGTAGAGGATCATCTCGATACAGCCACCGTACTCACTCGGATGCTCCGCCGATCAGGCTACGAAGTGAGCCATGCGCCGGATGTTGCCACCGGCCTCGAACTCGCCGCGGACCTCATGAAAGGAAGCGGCATCGATCTGGTCGTAAGCGATCTCAGCCTGCCCGACGGCACGGGCCTGGAGCTCATGCGCTCCCTTTCTCAGCGGTACGGGCTGCGCGGCATCGCGCTCAGCGGTTTCGGCATGGATTCGGACCTTGAACAGAGCGCGGCAGCGGGATTCTCGCGGCATCTGATCAAGCCCATCAACATCGCCGTCGTCCGCAGCACCATCGCGGAACTCATCAAAGTCCGTCCGTAACGGATGACGGCTCTCTCGCACCGAGGAAGCGTCGACCGCGCGCTTTCCCCCGGTCGCCCAACCCAGCGTCGTCAGCGACGGCTTGCCGTTGGCGATCTCACCGTTTCGCGTCTTTGAATTCCGCTTCCGCTTTGGGCAACCAACGGCGCAGGTTCGCGACGCGAGTGCCGTGCGATGGATGGGTCGACGCAAATTCGGGCGGTTGCGACGACTCGGCGGCGCTCATGCGTTCCCAAAACGCGATTGCTTCGTTGGGATCATAACCCGCACGCGCCATGTAAATCAGGCCGAGCTCATCGGCTTCACTCTCGTGGTTCCGACTGAACGGAAGCAGCACGCCGAATTGAGCCCCGGCCCCCAGCGCCGCGAGCACCATGCGACGCTGATTATAGTCCATGTCGGTGAAGGAAAGCTGTGCACCCATCATGATGGTTTGCGTGAGGCTGTTCTGCAGCAGCCGCTGCGATCCGTGTCGCGCGATCGCGTGCGCCATCTCATGCCCAAGCACCGCGGCGAGCCCCGCCTCGGTCCGCGTGTGCGGTAGAATTCCCGTGTAGACCGCAATCTTCCCGCCAGGCAGACAAAACGCGTTCGCCTGATCGCTGCGGATCACCGAGACCTGCCAGTCGAAGCCGCGTCCCGCATCGCCAACCGCTGAAGCCAGACGTCGGGCGACGCGGACGACCTGATCATATTCCGGACCCGAGGTGATCACGTCGCTTTGCGCCACGACCTCTCGATAACTTTGCAGCCCGAGCGCCTGCTCCTGGTCCGGCGAAAGCGCCACGCGGGCGACGCGACCGGTTTCGGGGATGGTGACTTTCTCAGCACCGAAATATTGATAGGCGGCAAATGCGACCGCGATGATCAGCGGAAGAATGGTAATCGAGCGTCGCCGCATTTGCGCCATAAGGAGTGGGGTGAAATTCGCGCCTTCGAGCCACCGAAAACGCGGTGTGACATAGAGTACGCGACTCCATTGAAGTTCCGCTCCGTCGAGCGAACGATCACTTGCGGTGCTTTCCTAAATCCCGCGGCGTTCCACGGAACCGCCTCCCACAAAGTTCGAACCTGCAGGCCGGAGCGCTCGCGCCGCGCTCCGACCTAATTGGTCCAATCGTAAGCCTCAATCTTCAGGCTGGCGTCCGTTCCGAGCAGCGTCTGCGCGATTCCAGAAGGCAGAGGAATCAGTGCCATCCAACCGCCTTGGGAGATTTTTTTCAATTTGGGATCAACCTGTCGGTCGGGCTCCGGCGCCGTCCACCACGCTGTCAGCGTCGGTGGCGCCCCTTCTTCCAGTTTCACGTCGACCAGTAGCGTATCGTACCAATTCGGCAGACCATGGAGCGCGCGCGTGTAGTCCACTTTGCCTTCAATCACACCAAACTCGTACAACTTGAAAGTGATGGCGAACCGACACGTGCCGTCGCCACTCGCCGAGCGGCCGGCATTCAGAAACTGCGTGAACAGATCGACCGGTTTGCCTGGGCTGAGTTTATCAAAGTCATTCAGCACAATTGGACAGAAGTGCGGGCGCGTCCGTTCATTCATGAACACCGGCAGACCGCGGACCGCCACCTGCACGTCGAGCTGATAACTTTTTTCCTTCGGCGGCGGCAGCTTCACGAGACCTTGAAGCGAGATCACCGCCTGGATCGTACCGAACAGAAATCGCTCCAGATTCTGGAATGCCTCTTCTGAGTTCACGATCCCATAGCGACCGCTGTGACACCGGTGAACATAAGCGCGATGCGCGCCGAGCACGTACGCCGCGTCGATCTGCACCAACCCGTCACTCTGCGGTCCGACCGATGCGCTGGAAAGCCCCGCCGCCACATCGTAATCACCGGCGTTCGTGCCGACGGCGCAGAAGACCCGATCCACGTCAAAGGCATCGCCGGGCGTCCTCGGATCGAACGACGACGGCGCTTTCGTTTTCGGCGTCTTACCTGGCGTCAGAAAGGCGTACATTCGGTTCGGACCAAACGTATCCGAATCAAACGGCCCGAAGAAATCCCGCACCCGCTCGAGAAAACCGAGTCCCGAACGCAGTTGAATCCCGCCAT
Organism: Opitutus sp.; assembly: GCA_039928945.1. GTDB lineage: Bacteria > Verrucomicrobiota > Verrucomicrobiia > Opitutales > Opitutaceae > Opitutus. Next base: position 28,374 of record JBDSSD010000089.1, read on the forward strand.
GCGGTGTCGCGTAGGTAAAAAGTCGCGACACGAATTTTTTCGGATCCTCCTTCGCCTCCGGATAAATCTTCTGCAGCAGGGACCGGCAGATGAGTCCGCCCATCGAGTGGGCCACCAGATGAACCATCGGAGCGCCGGTCTGCTCGAGGACTTGCGCGATCAACTCACGGAGCTGCTTCGCCGCATCTTCGATCGTCAAGCGATTGGGTTTCCACGAGAACGTGTTCGCCGTGGGATCGTAGTACCGAAAAATCCAGACCGTTCGCCAGCGGTCCGCATTGGGTGCGGCCTGTCCGAGCGCCTGCGCCGGCCCGTGAAACGCGTCAACGTAACCATGCTCACTCATTAACCGCACCAGCGGACTTTCGAAGAAGAACGGCACGGGTTCACCTTGGGCTCCCACCCGGATGTGAGTGGAGCCGACATTGAAGCCATAGAAGGGATCATCGACCGTGGCATTGATTTCTCCCTGCGTGGCGGCGTAGCCGCGAACATACACAATCGGATAGAATGGAGCGTTCATGGAAATTCAAACAACGTTCAATCGCGCAGCGATCGGCCGCGCAGTGCACCGTTAGTCAAGCGCCATGCACGACCGTGTCGAGCCCGTCGATACGCGGCCACGTGACAGGCGCGCGACCCTGAAATGACGTTGTAGGATTTCGGCGCGTCGCGATCAGGGCGTCTTCGCTCCAGCTGACGTGTCAGGAAATCGACGATCGATTACGGGCCCGAGAAAACGATATTCGCCGCTCTGCACCTGCTCGCGATAGAGGAGAGCCGTGCCTGAACTGCCGGCGAAACCGCCATCGACCATCGAACCCGCAGGCTGGCCCTCGGGAATCTTCGCATTCCACTGCACTTCAAACGCGTTCGCGACTTCTGCGCTGCGCGTGATGGTGAACGACTGGGCCGTCTGCCCAAATCCACGGAACGTATTATCAAAATAACCGCCGAGCTGGTCGCGAATCTCAGCCGACTTCTCCTTCGAGAAATTCGTTTCGAGCCGTCGGTAGAACATTTCGCGGAGAAGTTTGCCTTCCACCGGGTACGGCGGAAGGCGCACGCTGACGGACGCCGGATCGAAGCTCGTCTCCTGAAGAAACCGCGCCGCTTGCTCTGCGTAAATCTCCTGAAATTCCAGGTAGTCGGACGCCAGCCGTTCGGTTTGCTCCGGCGTCAACTTCAGTTCCGCGGCATTGGCCTGCACCACCGAGCGGAACATATGATCGAGCTGATGTTCGCCTGTACCCGCTTCCGGCCGCGCTTGATTGCGTTCGGTCCGCTCATCCTCCGTCGCAGGTTCGGTGACGCTCGTGTCGCGCGCGACCGGCGTCAGCTTAACCGGTGCAGGAGCTTGCGCAACCACAGGCACGGGCGCCGGCTGCGCGACTGTCGTTATGACCGGACGCGCGAAAAATTTCCACGCGAGAACGGCCAGAACAAGCAAGCCGAGCGCAAACGTTACTTTAAGTTTCATCGTGATGGCAGTCCTCGTGGACCTCGGCCCACCCTTCCAGGTTCGCCGGACGTTCGACTTCCTTTCCCCCCGCTCAGCGCGGTCGCCTGATATCCAGCTGAGCAAGGAGTTCGGGAAACGCGCTGCGCACCGGCGACTCAGCGAGAAAATCCAGCGCCGCCTCCTTGCTGCCCCGCGCGCGGAGGCTGGCGTAGACATGAAGCTCGAACTGCAAAAACAGATGAGCCTGCACGTCACGCAGACCGAACGCCCCGAACGCAAACAGGAGAGCCTCAGCCGTGCAAAACCGGCCACCGTCTGCCTGCGTGCGCAGCCAATAGCGGCTTTGTCCCATCATCGGCAGGTTCACCAAGCGACCCCACGACCCAATTTCCTGCGCGATCGCCGACGTTTCCCTCCACGATCCATCGATCAAGAGGAGCTGCACGTCTTCCGGCTTCGTCGCGGGAGGCATCGGCTCTCCTTTCGGATGGAGGATCCACAACTCGCGACCGGGGACGCGTATTTCTTCCGCGGATAGCTTTCGCTCCCGCCGCCAAAGGTGCTGCCGTGAACCGCTGATTGTGCGGTGGATCAAATGACCCGTGCTGCTCGGCCGCCAGAGCTCGCGATGATGCATGAGAACATCGACCTGCAGCGGCGATTCGACCTCGTGCAACGCGACGCACACGCACCACCGCTCCGGCAGCTGGCATCGCTCGCACCTACGGCTGGATTGAAGAACAACACTGCGCGACATGGCCGTATCCGGACGGCGCAGGACGCGCCGGTCAATGCGCGTCACAGCACCTATGCCCGAAGGGCATAAAAAAGCGCGGCTCCGGGGAGCCGCGCTTGATGCATCGAAAGCCGGTCGAACTACTCAGCGGCCGACTTTACTTCGATCTGGTTGTCGACCTTCCATCCTTTGGCGAGGTTCTCGACCCGATCTTCGATCTTTTCTTTCAGATCCTTGGAAACGGCGGTGCCACGAAGGACGAGTTTGCCGCCTTCGTCACGCAACGTGACGCGACGCGCCGCATCTCCTAGCACAGGATCGCGATCCAGCGCATGTCGAACGTCTGAAACCGCGACGTCGTGCTTGACCGAAACGGAGCGATCGAGCGTGCGATCCTCTCGCACCACAGCCGCATCACGCGCGAGACCCGGTGTGCCGGCCGTATAACCAGTGCCGCGGTTATAGGTGTAGCCGTTCCACAGGTACGGGTACCCGGTCGAGACGGTGGCCCAGTCATCGCGGGCTGGCTTCGCGCGTTCGAAATCTCCCCGGGTCAGCGTCGTCGCATACACGTCCTTCTTGTCCGGATTTCGAATGAGCTGATCAAGTCCGACGAGGAATTTAGCATCGGAGCCGGTGTAGTTGTGATCTGGATCAATCAACGCCGTCGCACGACGGCTCGAGAGATCAACGATCACGTCTTCGATATCGCCGACCTTTTGACCCGCGTTGTTGACGTTTTTGCCCATGAGCGACGACGCCCGCAGCAATTGATCGCTGCGGACAGTCGCACGAGAGTTCATCGCCTTCGTTTCGCGATCCCAGTCCAGGCCGTAATATTCATACAGACTCTTGCCGCGTTCGGTGGCGGCGAGGAGGTCGATGTCATCGTCCCGAACGTAAGGGGCGGTGTCCCACTTGGCCTTGTTCAAGTCCAATGTGAGCGCGTTGCTTTTGAGGTCCGTATGGCGCAGCGCCGAGAACGGGACGGCGCGCAATTTGTCGCCGACGCCGAGCACGCCGCCTGACGATACGACCGCGTAAACGACCTTCCCGGCGGCCGGGGAGATCACGAGATCTTTGATGTCGCCGAGTTTTTCTCCGGCGGACGAGCGAATGTCCTGGCCGATGATATCGCGGGCGCTGAGCCCGGCATTTCTGGCCATGGAGTCGGCGACTTGTGCGTCGCGCTTGGCGACCGAATCGGCCGCGCGGACCGACGGGGTGAGACAGAGAGCAAGAGCCAACAAGCTGGCGCCGGCCGAGGTTCTTATCAGATAGGGGTTCATGATTGTCCTTGGGTTCAGCGGTCACGAAGGATTCGTAACCGGTCGTCAACTTACCCCAAACCCTCGGCGCATTCCATGGGGCGTCATCCCATGCCGCCGACAGGGCGCAGCCTATCCCCCTACGGAATCAAAGTGGATCAAGCGCCATGCGCGCGGCGGCGCGGAGCGACTGCCGTCAACGCCTCACGCACCTCCGCCACGATTTCAAACGATCTTAATCGCGCCTCCTGGTCGTAGATCGCGGCGGTGATCATCAATTCATCCAAACCGATGCGCTCGAGGAACGATGCGATTCCGTCCTTCACCGTATTTCGCGAACCGACGATCGCCTCGGCGAACGCATGATCAAGGCCCGACTGCTCCATGGGCGACCAATGTCCCTCCATCGTGTCCACCGGCGGAGGGAGCGGTCCGGGCGTACCACGGCGAAGGTTGACGAAGCTCTGCTGGAGCGAGGTGAAAAGCCTCGCGGCCTCCTGATCCGTTTCGGCCGCGAAGACCGCCACGGCCGCCATGGCATAGGGCCGCGCCAGCGTTGCCGAAGGGCGGAATTCGCGGTGATAAAGTTTGATGGCTTCGAGCAGCTGCTCAGGCGCGAAATGCGCGGCGAACGCGAACGGCAATCCGAGCAGCGCCGCCAGCTGCGCGCTAAAGAGACTCGAGCCCAGCAACCAGATGGGGATCGTCAACCCCGCTCCCGGTACCGCCTGCACCGGCTGACCCTCGGCGACCGGACGGAAATACGACTGAAGCTCAACAACGTCCTGCGGGAACGCATCCGCATTGTTGGTACGACCGCGCCGGAGGGCGCGCGCGGTCAACTGATCCGTGCCCGGAGCGCGACCCAAACCGAGGTCAATGCGGCCCGGGAACAATGACTCCAGCGTGCCGAACTGCTCTGCTATCACCAGGGGCGAATGATTCGGCAGCATGATTCCGCCCGACCCCACCCGGATTTGACTGGTACCCGCCGCGACATGGCCCATGACGACCGCCGTAGCCGCGCTCGCGATGCCCGGCATGTTGTGATGCTCCGCCAGCCAGAATCGTTTGTAGCCAAGCCGCTCGACATGCTGCGCGAGTTCCAGGGTGCGGTGCAGCGCCTGCGAGACAGTACCGCCTTGCACAATGGGCGAAAGATCGAGGACAGAAAACGGAACCACGCCCCATTCTGCGCGCCTCTCGCATTTTTGCCAGCGGACGACGTCAGGATTTTCCGTTCGCCGCTACCCGTGGCGGAGCTGCAACCCGGACCGATCGCAACCGGCAGCTCCGCGTCCTTGCCTCTGAAACGTCGCTTACATCTTCTTCAAAGCTTCGACAAACGGGCCCGGGCCACCTTCCTGGTAGCCGAGTTCACCGACCTTTTTCCCACTGCTGTCGAGGACGATGACGGTCGGATAACCTTCAATTTTATGGGTCTCCGCGAGCGAAGCATTTTGCCTCTTCACCGCCGGGGATTGTGGCTTCGACTTCGGAAAATCCACTTCGACAAGAATGAGTTTTTCGCTCGCGAACGATTTAAACTCAGGCGTGGAAAGAATTTCTCCATTCAGCCGCTTACACCAGCTGCACCAATCTGAGCCGGTGAAGAACAGAAACACGTGCCGGTTTTCCGCCTTCGCTTTGGTCAGAGCCGCCTCGTAATCCGTCGTCCATTTTGTGGTTTCGGCTGCAGGCATCGCAACGGTCGCAACCAATAGAGCACACAACACAAAGATGTTTTTCATAAGGGGACCGCGGTTCTAGCGAACCTCGAGCCGAGCTCAAGTCTTCGTGATCGAGCGGAGCAACCGCATCCTAAACGGCTGCACGATGACTCACATCAGGTGTAGGGGCGTCGCTCGCCGACGCCTGTGAGCGTTTAACCGTGGCACGATCACGGGCGTCGGCGAGCGACGCCCCTACGAAGTCAAATTGTTCTCACGGCTGCGCGACGGGCTCCGGGCTCCTGATCGCCCAACGCGACGCCCACGGCTGGAGCGCGGAAAGAATGCCGGGGTAGAGCTCGATTCCTTTCTCCAGCTGCGTCGCGCGCTTGCGCAAACCGGCCTCGCCGGGCAGGCGCACGTGTTCGAATCCGGGGCGCGGCTGGGTTGCACGACACGCTTCCGCCACATGAGTGGTTTGCCGCCGAAACTCCGACTCTCCTCCGAACAGCGCTGGATCGATGACCTGCAGAAACACCGTCGCGGTCCAGCCTTCGCTCGGATCCGCGCGACCGTGTCCGGCCAAGCCGCCCGTGAGCGCCTCCACCAGCAGGCCAAGCGCATAGCCCTTGTGACCGTGGTCCATCCCGCCGATCGGCAAAAGCGCGCCGGTCGGCGGTTGGAAAACGACGGACGGATCCGTCGTCGGTTCACCCGTCGACGTAATGAACCAAGGCCCTGCGGCCTGGCGTTTCTCCGCGAACAGCCGTTTGGCGAGCCCGTTTGTGGTGATCGACATGGAGACGTCGAGCATCACCGGCTGATCGTTCGTCGGCCACCCTGCTGCAAGCGGATTAGGCGTCATCACGCCGGAACGTCCGCCATGTGGCGCCACACTCGCCACGGTCGGATCCGAGCAACTGATCAGAAGCATCAATCCCTCGTCGGTGATGCGCTGAACATAGGCAGCGAGGCACGCGATATGATGGCTCCGGCGAATGACGACCGTGCAGGTGCCCTGCTGTCGCGCGCGGCTCGCCGCCATTTCAAGTGCGCGGACGACGAGCCACGGCCCGGGCAAGCGTCGGCCATCCCACGTGATGGCTGCGGGATAATCCGCGATCGTCTCCGGCACACCGCTCTTCTGCATCGAGCCACTCTCCAGATCTCCGAGATACGCGGTCAAAAGCGCCAGACCATGAGTCGTGTGCCCGAGGAGATCACCCTCCGTCAGTATTTCCGCCACCACCCCCGCCTTGTCAGCGTCCAACCCCGCGGCCCGGAGCAAGGCGGAGGAAAACGCGATGAGATCGGAGGCCGCATAGCGCGAGTTCATTGCGCGATTAGACGCAGCCGCCATCGAATCTCAATCACACACGTGAACACGTTTCATGCGCGTTCAGACAAGGTGAGCGATCCCGACGATTTTTCTTCGCGATGGACCAACCATTCCCCACATTCAACGTCTCGTCTGTTCCCCCCACCCTCCGTTTGTGGCGCTTCAACCATCCGCCTCAACGTCCAACGTCCAACCCTTCGCTTATGAGAATCGGCATCAATACCTTCCTCTACACGTCCCCGTTCACGACCCAGAGCACCCGTTTGTTCGCGAAATTTGCGCAGTGGGGTTTTGACACCGTGGAGCTCGCGATCGAGGACCCGAAGCATATCGATCCGATCAAAGTGAAAGCAGCCGCCGCCAAGGCCAACCTCGCAATCGGGAGCATCTGCGCAGCGATGGGACCCGGCCGCGACTTTCGCGGCACCGCGTCCGAACAGAAAACGGCGATGACCTATCTGCGCGCGCTCATCGATCAGGCCGCGGTGATGGGTTGTCCCTCACTGATCGGCCCGGTCTATTCGGTCGTGGGAAAAGCCGACGCGGTCGATCCGACCCAAAAGAAGAAGGAATGGGCCCTCGTCGTGAAAAACCTGAAGGTGCTCGCGCAACACGCGGAAGCCAAGGGCGTGATGATCTGCATCGAACCGCTGAACCGCTTCGAGACCGACTTTTTGAATACGTGCGATCAGGGCCTGAAGCTCATCGCGGCGATCGGCTCGCCGGCCGTAAAGCTTCATCTCGACAGCTTCCACATGAACATTGAAGAGAAGGATCTCGGCGCCGCCATCCGCAAAGCCGGGAAACAACTCGGCCACTTCCACGCCTGCGGCAGCGATCGCGGCACTCCCGGCGGCGATCACACGGACTGGGCCGGCATCGCGAGTGCCCTGGAAGCGATCGGCTACCAAGGCGACGCCGTCATCGAATCCTTCACGCCGGACGTAAAGGTCATCGCACGTGCTGCCGCCATCTGGCGCAACATCGAGCCCAAGCGCGACAACATCGCCGTCGATGGATTGGCGTTCCTCCGCAAAACGCTGAAGTGATCATTCCCTTACTGCCCAACCCCGAAAAAATTCCGAGACCCTCTTCCGTTCCCTAATGAAATTCACGCACCTCCTGCTTCTCTTGATCGCGATCGCGGCCCCCGCCGGCGTCGCATCCGCCTCGGTCAAGAAGATCATCTTCATCGCCGGAAAACCGAGCCACGGTCCGCTGCAGCACGAACATCGCGCCGGGTCCCTTCTGCTCCAGAAATGTCTCACGGATTTTCCCGGGATCATTACGAAGGTGTACGACAACGGATGGCCGACCGTCATGAAAGACGGCAAACCGGTGGACGACCTGGCCGCGTTCGAAGGCGTCGACGCGATCGTTATCTACAGTGATGGCGGTGGCGGTCATCCGGCACTTCAAGGCGATCGCCTCCAACTGCTCGAGCGCCTCACCCGCAGCGGCGTCGGCCTTGGACTCATCCACTATGCCGTTGAGCCCACCATTCCGAAGGGACAGAAAGAATTCCTGGATTGGGTCGGCGGCGCGTTCGAACTGAACCTGTCCGTGAACCCGCATTGGGAAGCAAGTTTCAAGACCCTGCCCGAACACGCGGTCACGCGCGGGGTAAAGCCGTTCTCAAGCGATGATGAATGGTACTTCAACCTGCGGTTCCGTGACGGCATGCAGGGCGTCACTCCGATCCTGACCGCCGTTCCTCCAGCGAGCACGATGAGCCGGCCTGACGGCCCGCATGAGGGCAACCCCGCCGCGCGCGCGGCCGTGGCAAAGGGAACACCGCAAACGGTCATGTGGGTTTCCGAACGCGCCGAGGGCGGCCGCGGATTTGGTTTCACCGGGGGCCATTTCCACCTCGGCTGGAAAAACAACGAACAGCGCAAAGTCGTCCTGAACTCGATCCTCTGGCTCGCTCACGTGGAGGTTCCGGCAGCAGGCGTCGTGTCGACCGTCACCGATGAGGACATGAATGCGAATCTCGACGCCAAGACTCCCGCGGGTCCGGTTGTCGCCTCGACCGAGCCACCACCGGAAGTCGTTCCCACCAACCTTTTCAGCGTACCTGAGGGTTTCGAGGTCACGATCTGGGCTCGGTCTCCGCTCTTCAACAATCCCACGAACATGGACATCGATTCCCAGGGCCGGGTGTGGGTCACGGAAGGCGTCAATTATCGCCGCCATCTCGGGCGGAATCCGGCCGGCGATCGCGTCGTGATTCTCGAAGACACCAACGGCAGCGGCAGTGCGGATAAAGCCACGACGTTCGTCCAGGAACCCGGATTGATTGCCCCGCTCGGGATGAGCGTGATCGACAATAAAATTATCATCTCCAATGCACCGGACTTGATCGTCTACACCGACGTTGATCGCGATGGGAAGTTCGATCCACGCATCGACAAACGCGATGTCCTCCTCACCGGTTTCAATGGGCAAAATCACGATCACTCGCTGCATTCGGTGACGTTCGGCCCGGACGGCCGATGGTATTTCAATCAAGGAAACTGCGGCGCCTATTTCACCGATCGCTCCGGGAAAACCTTTCGCGTCGGCAGCAGCTACGATCCGGGCGAAAGCGGCGCGAGCCGACTCTTTAACTGGAAGCCCTTGGAGATCGCCGGCGCGAAAAGCGACGACGGTCACGTCTATGTCGGCGGTCTCGCGATGCGCATGAACCCAGACGGAACGAACGTCGAAGTGATCGGCTACAATTTCCGCAATAGTTACGAACAATCGATCACCTCGTTCGGCGACGTGTTTCAAAACGACAACGATGATCCTCCTGCGTGCCGCACGACGTTTCTGATGGAGTACGGCAACCTCGGCTTTTTCTCGCTCGACGGCTCGCGGATGTGGAACTCCGATAAACGGCCAGGACAATCTGTTCCGACGGCCGAGTGGCGTCAGGACGACCCGCACACGATTCCGTCCGGCGACGTGTACGGCGGCGGCGCTCCCACGGGCATCGTCACTTATGAAGGCGATGCGTTTGGCGAAAAATGGCGCGGGATGCTGCTCAGCTGCGAATCCGCCCGTAACACGATCTTCGGATATATGCCAAAACCGGAAGGCGCGGGCTTCGCGATGACGCGCTTTGATTTCCTCACGACCAATCAAGAGCAGAAGTTTGAAGGCGTGGATTTCAAGGGCGGCGTCAAATCCATCACCGGCGAACTCAAAACGTTCTTCCGCCCCTCTGACGTCGCGGTGGGACCGGACGGCGCAATCTACGTGGCTGATTGGTTCGATGCACGCGTCGGTGGACACCAGGATCTGGACGAAACAAAGAGTGGCACGATCTACCGGATCGCGCCGAAGGGTTTCAAGTCAGTTGTACCGAAGTTCGATCTCGCCACGACCGAGGGCCAGATCACGGCGCTGAAGAGTCCAGCCATCAACGTTCGCGCGCTGGGTTACACCCGGCTTCGCGATCAAGGGGCCAAAGCCGTGGGCCCCGTGTCGGCTCTCCTCGAGGACGCGAACCCCTACATCCGGGCGCGCGCCGTCTGGCTGCTGGCGGAGCTCGGCGATGCAGGTGTGGCGAAAGTTGAAGCCACGCTGTCCCACTCTGATCCCCAACTGCGCATCACCGCCTTTCGGGCCCTGCGACGTATCCACCACAACGTGCTCAAGCACGCGAGCCGTCTCGCGAGCGACGCGTCGCCGGCGGTTCGGCGCGAAGTTGCGATCGCAATGCGCGACGTTCCCTTCACCGAAGCCGGTGACATCTTGCTCACCCTCGCCAAGAGCTATGACGGCAAAGACCGATTCTACCTCGGCGCGCTGGGCATTGGCGCGAGCGGCAAGGAAGCGGCGCTTTACAGCGCGCTGGCCAGCTCACAAACGGAGAAGGACGCGACCAAATGGGCGCCGGCGTACAGCAATCTCGTTTGGAAGCTGACGCCCGCGCAAGCTGCCCCGGCTTTCCGCGCTCGAGCGTCGGCGGCCTCACTGCCTGAATCGGAACGCCTCGCGGCCGTGACGGCGCTGGGTTTCATTCCGACAAACGATGCTGCGACGGCCTTGCTGGATCTCGCGCAATCTTCCACGGGCATGGTCCAATCGCATTCGATGTGGTGGATCCTCAACTACAAGGACAGCCGCTGGAAAGAGTTTGGACTCAATGCTGCGTTGAAAAGCCGCGGCCTGTACGACCCTGCGACGGTCGTCATCTCACCTTCGATCGTGCCGCCACAGGAACCAACCAAGCTGCCACCCGTGGCGGCCATCGCCGCGCTCAAAGGCGATGCCCAGCGGGGTGGCTCCGTTGGCCAGGCCTGCTTCCTGTGTCACCGGATTGGAGACAAGGGCGTCGACTACGCGCCGGCGTTGACCGGTTTCGCGAGCCGTCAAACCACGGAGGTGGTGATTGAATCCATCATGAATCCATCGGCCGAGATCGCGCACGGTTATGGCGGCTCCGAGGTGGTGTTGAAGGATGGCACGCTCATCAATGGCTTGGTCCTCTCCAGTGGCGACCCCCTGATCGTGCAATCGATGGGTGGTCTGACGCAGCTGATTCCGACGGACCGGGTACAGAGCCGCAAGCAACTCGGTCGCTCGCTCATGCTCAGTGCCGAGCAACTTGGCCTCAGCGCTCAGGACGTGGCCGACGTCGTCGCTTGGCTGAAAACGCAGTAATGCTGAGATCGGTTTATTGAAATTCCACTACGCAGTGCGCGTGGGTGGTCGACATCTGATCGCCCAGCGCACGGGCAGGCAGCATATCTGATCGGGGCGCGGTAGACGAAGGCGCTACCGCGGGGAATGGGCACGTAGCAGGCTCGGTGTACGTTCGATGTAGGTTCGAGCATCCTTGCACCATCCTTGCACCATCCTTGCACCATCCTTGCACGTCGCTGGCTGGTTTGCTTATGGACCAACGCTGCCCCACCCGAGGCGGTGGCCGCGCACGTGCTCATTTGCTTCCGGGATCAAGCTTGCGAACGGGCAGTGCAATCGTCGGTCTGGTTCTACCCCGCCGGGCTGACTCGCCGCCCCTGTATTTGTGCCCTTCTGTATCGCTACTGCTTACCGCATCACGTGGCTGAAGCTCGCCGGATTGCTCATCGCCGGGCTGACCGTCAGTTCACTTTGCGCGGAGAATTCCGCGCTCGGATTGTTGTTTTATCTGTCCGCCGACCACGGCACAACGGCCGACTTCTCTGCGGGCGGCACCCCTGAACCCACGTTCGATAGTGAGGTCACCGCGATTCCCGACGGCGCATCCGGACCGGCGCTGAGTTGCGGAAATTTTCAGCGGCTCGCGTGGTCGGCTTCAGGCAACATCTACGCGCAACGCGGCACTTTAAGCTTCGCGTGGCGGGCCCGTGAACCGGTCGGCCCGACCGAATTTCCAATTTTCCGCGTCGGCTATGCGGATCACTCCAGCTGGGACATGACGTGGTTGAGAATCGACTACAATGGACACGGGTTCGATGCGTTCGTGACGGATGCCAGCCTCGCCCGCACGCGCGTCTCCGTTTCACGACAGCCCTTTCCCGTCGCGTCCGAATGGATCCACCTGGCGCTGAGCTGGGATGAAACGATCGGGATTCGTTTCTACGTCAACGGCCGGCTCGTCGCCCAGCAGAACAGGACGGCGGTGTACGACGCTGGGCTGGATCAGTTCGGGCCGCATTCTCGCATCATCAGTCCGTATCAGGTCCAAAGTGACTACAACTTCACGCGCGGTGGAGACGTCGATGAGATTCGAATTTATGACCACATGCTCGCGGATCAGGAAATCGCCGCGTTAACCGGGACCCCGATAGCGCAAAAACCATCAGCAATAAGCGAGGCCAAGCCCGCGGCTCGCTCTCTCGCGCAACCCGCCGTTCGCGCCGAATGGGCGCTGCGCCAGGGCTGGAACCGCGATGATGCTCCTCCACCCGAACTCCTGGAGAGTCCGACCGTGGCGATCCGCAAAGTTGAGATCAGTGACGCGTATGATCAAAAGCGGTGGTGGTGGAAGGCGACCGACGGCATCCGCGAGACCACCTGGCCAGGCGTGTACAACCGCTCCCGATTGCCGGGACGGAACGACTATTTCCAATTACCCGATTGGGACTGCTATTCAACGTCAGGGAAGGCGATCACGTTCACGCTGCCCGACGAACCGTGGAACTGGCTTGAGCTTTCCGGCGCGGCCTGGGGAAAAATGACATTTCGGGAACATGGACAGGAGTCGCTGCTCTTCGAGCGTCCGCAAGGCGCCGAACGAACCGTCCATCGCGTCGCCCTCCATCGAGGCGGAGAAATCACGTTCACGAATGTCGAACAGGAGGAGCCGATCGGCGAGTTGGTCGCCTATCATGTCGGGCCAGGAACGGAGCCCACGAACAGCGAGATCCTAGTGTACCACCTTTTCGCCGGGCGGACGGATGAGCCGGCGCTGGCGCCAATCAATCGCTTCATCGCCGGACGTTTTGCACCCGAAGAACGCACCACGCTCATGGCTCAGCCGGCTGACTCTGCCCCCGCACCCGCGGCGGCATCTTTGAGGCCATCGCTGCCCATTGTGCATGTGGTGATTCCGGATACGTGGGACAGCCGCTCAGATGGACTGGACGGAATCGCCGTTGATCTCCCTGCGATTCCGATCGTCAACGGCTCCGACCGGCTGATCGCGCTGCGCGTGCGGGTCGCCGATCCACTTTGGCCTGCACGAGCCCTCTTCGACTTCACCTGCCGCATCACGCGCGGTCAGGATCACCGGCTTTGGCTGGATCTCCGTGACCGCATGCTCCCGCGCGGTCAGCCGCTCTTTCTGACGTTCGCCAGCGACGAGCCTGAGTTTGGTCCCGCGCAACTCGCCCGCACCGAGCTGCGCCTCCATTTCAAGGCCCGCGAACTGTGTCGGGCCGAGCATGAGCTGGATCGGTTCACCCAGGTGCGCGACGCCTACGCGATGCTCGTCGAAGAACACCCCAACAGTCCCAAGCTAAAATTATGGGTCCGCTTCAAAGGCGATCTTGAGGATCTGTTGCGCGTCAATCCCGAGCACGCGCTCGGCCGGCGTTACGCCGCCGCCGCGATGCCCGATGCGCCCCGTCCACCCTTCACCCTACCCGAAGCGCCAACGGGCACGCCAACCTGGGCGTTCCGCCAGGCCGAGTTGCTGGGCCGCGTAAAACGATTTGTCACCTGGTACATCGATCATCGGCAAATCGAAAACGGGGAGCTGGGGGGCGGTCTCTCGGACGACACGGATCTGACGAACATGTGGCCCGGCGTCGCGCTGATGGGCTGTGAGCCGGAGAAACTCGCCGAGTCCGTCCGGCGGGTGTTGGACGCGTGCTACACCCAGGGAATGTTCACGAACGGATTGCCCACGATCCAGGCGGACGAGCTGCACAGCTACGAGGAAGGCATCAACTGCCTCGCACAGAATCTGATCCTTGATTACGGCAGTCCCCGCCAACTGGAACGTGCGATGGCGACCGCGCGCGGCGTGCAATCAGTGACTGGCATCAACGCCGCAGGGCACCGCCATATTCGTTCATCCTACTACAGCGGAAAAAAGCTCGCGGAAGAAGGGCCGTGGGGCTGGTCGAAACCGTACTCCTATCTGGTTCTCCATCCCGTGTACCTGCTCGCCGAGTACAACGGTAATCCCGCCGCTCGCAAACTCGTGCTCGAACTCGCTGATGGCTTGCTCGCGCATTACCGCCCCGGCACCACGCGTGACGGTTTGCCGGCCTCGATTCACTTCGCGACGGATGTAGAAGGCGAAGCCGCCCGCAATTCGCTGCCGTGGCCGCTGTTTTGGTCCAGCTGGCGCTACACCGGCGACCGCCGTTACCTTGCGCCGTTGTTGGCGGGAAATCTCACGACGCTCTCGCCGGTGAACGCGAACGTCGTCGACCTGCTCGATCTCCGCGCTGATTGGACGAAGCGTCTCGCGTCCGGTGAAACCGCCGGACCGACCGAACTTCGCCGCGGCACCGATGGCCGCCGTCGCTCGACCGAAAGCGCGTTTCGCGCCTCAACCCCCACGCACCTCGCGTGGCAGCTGAGCGGCGATAAGACGATCTTGGAAAAACTGTATGCCCAGCAGATCGAGCAGTGTGACCTCCTTGAATACATCAACACCGAAGGCAGTCTCTGGATCGATCGGGTCGGCGTGCCTTACGCGGATCTGCAGCGCGCCCGTCTCGGAGGAATTGCGCTGACGCGCAACGGGCTGATCCCCGGACATGCGGTGAGTTGGAAATTCGACGCACCGGCCAATGATCAGAGCGTCGCCATCCTCGTTCCGACGGCGACCCAAACCGGGCTGAAGATCATCGCTCACAACCTCGAGTCTACGCCGGTCACTGCGACGATCACGGGCTGGGATGTGGCACCGGGCGAATGGCAGGTCACGCAAGGAACGGACACCAACGACGACGATGTCGCGGAGACCAATGAACTCCCGGAACGGACCGAGCGCTTTGAACGAACGCGCTCGTTGCACATCACGCTTCCGCCGCACGCGACGACCATCCTTGGGCTGAAGCTCGTGAGTCCGGGCACACCGTATTCTGCGCGGCCCGATCTCGGCCTGGATCGCGAAGATGTGACGCGCGTGCCGGACGGTCTCGCGATCAGAGTTCACAACATTGGTTCGATACCCTCCTCCGCCACCACCGTTGTCGTCCGTGATCGATCCGGACGTGAACTGGGCCGCGGCTCCGTACCGGCACTTCTGCCACCGATTGATCTTCAGCCGAAAACCGCCGATACGCTGATCCGTTTGGCGAACGACGTTTCTCTCGAGGGTGCGTCGATCGAACTCAATCCCGACGGCGCACTCGAAGAGATCACTGCGCGCAACAACTCGGTGCGGTGGTGATCTTCGCTCACGGCGTGTGCCGTAGCTTCTCTGGCGGCAAGGCTTCGGGATGGAAGCGGATCTCGCGAACGAGACCCTTGAACCAGTAAACGCGGTTTTGCCGCACGCCGACCGAGGTTTGCCCCTTCGTCATGGGCCGAAAGGCAATCGCGCCCTCGCGTTCCTTTACCCCATTCACGTAGTGCGACATCGTCTTTCCGTCGTACCGCACCGCCGCCCAGTACCACGCGCCGGTGGGGTGCGTCTGTTGCGGGTCGATGAGCGGCAAACTGGCGGCTGCATCGCGGAGAAACGTATCGAGCCACCAATGACCTTTCCCATCCAGTCGCGTCTCCAGCATGACGCGTGATCCATTGCTGTCCTCCAGATGGACAAACCGCTGTTCCGCGCCGCCGGTCTCATCCGGAAAGAATAAAATCTCGACCGTGAACGCCGCCCAGCCCTCAAGCGGATTGACCGGCACGAAAATGCCATCATGGGCACCGTCGAACTCCAACCCGCCAGACGTAACCCGCGGATTTCCCAATACCACCGACGTCGTCCCCGCCACATGAGCAGGTTCATCCATGCGCCACACCGTCGGCTCCGCCCGTACGTTTGCGCCGCAAAGTGGCAACAGAAAGGCCGCGCGCGCCATCCAGGAACCAAGCCGCACCAAACGGGACGCACAGGAGAAATTCATCGCGGAACGACCGGGAACGTGGAGCCTAGCCGCCGTTTCATTCCGTGCATCAGATCCAGGCGATCAGTTCCGCGTGATCGCCGGCTCAGCTCAAGGAGCCTTGTGATGCTTCTTCGCGTGC
The DNA here is from genome assembly GCA_039928945.1 of Opitutus sp. Lineage (GTDB taxonomy): Bacteria > Verrucomicrobiota > Verrucomicrobiia > Opitutales > Opitutaceae > Opitutus. Next base: position 44,500 of record JBDSSD010000089.1, read on the forward strand.
TTTTTTCCGGCCTTCTTCGTCGTGTGGGCCGTGGCAGCAGGAGCGGCTTTCGACGTCGCGTCAGCGGCCGGTGTTGCGGCCGGAGCGGCTTCGGCTGGCCGCGAAGGCGGCAGGCGGATCGGTTCGACGTCAGCCAAAACGACTGACGGAGCAAACGACAACAGGAGCAGTGCAAAAAATAATTTCATGATGCGAGTTGAGCGCCAAGCTGAGCACCGGTTCCCGCTCAGGTGCAAAGCTTATCTGGGCTGTTCGCGTCAGGGATTTTTCGATGAAAGCGCCCCGTGAACGGGCCAACGCTCGCAGGCTGAGCGACTGTGGCCGACTTGACGTTCGGGATGGTTCGACGAGCGTTCGCCCGTTTGGCTCTTCATTCCACCACGCCGCCGGTCGCACCGCGTCCCCCACTTTGGGCCCGCACCTTAGGCAGCTTTTCGCACACTCCGAGAACCCTCGGCTTGGTTTGGCGCTCGTCTTCGTCGGGTTTGATTCTCGTCGCGGTTTTGACCGTGGCGTCTGCCGCTCTCCCCATCGCGATCGCGTGGGTGGGCAAACTCATCGTCGATTCCGTGGTCGCGGCGCACGGTGCGGCCGCCGGGCCCGCGCGCGAGTTGGCGTATTCGCACGTGATTCAGTGGGTGCTGGTCGAACTCGGCATCGTGATCGCGCTCGGCTTGGTCGAGCGATGCATCGCGGTGATGCGGCAAGTTGTCGGGTCGCGCCTAGGGATAGATCTGAATGTGCTGATCCTCGAGAAAGCACTGACCCTCGATCTTCGTCACTTTGAAGATCCCGTCTTCTACGACAAGCTCACCCGGGCACGCCGCGAGGCATCGTCGCGCCCGCTGTCGCTCGTGCAGGAAAATTTCGCGATCGTGCGCGGCATTCTCACCCTCGCCGGATACGCCGCGCTGTTGGTGCGGTTCAGCCCGTGGGCCGTGGGCGGCCTGCTTCTCGCAGCGATTCCTTCTTTCATTTCTGAAGCGCGTTTTTCGGGTGCGGCGTTTCGTTTGCGCAATCGACGTTCCCCCGAAGCGCGCCGCTTGAATTACCTCGAGTACGTCCTCGCCAACGATGAGCACGCCAAGGAGGTAAAACTCTTCGGGCTCGGACCCTTGCTGCTCGACCGCTATCGGCGGCTCGCCGAAACGTTCTACGCCGACGACAAGAAGCTCGCGGTGCAACGCGCCGGATGGACCTTTGGCCTGTCACTCATCGCCAGTGGCGCTTTCTACGGCTGCTACGTCGCCATCGCGCTGGCGACCGCCGCAGGGCGGCTTTCGCTCGGCGACATGTCGCTTTACATCATGGCGTTTCGCCAGGGTCAGGGAGCGTTCCAATCCATCCTCACCGCTTTCGGCGGCATGTACGAAGACAATCTCTACATGTCCAATCTGTTTGAATACCTCGCCATCCCCACCACGGCGGTGCGGGCTGAAACGGCAATGCCCAAACCCGGGCGCACCGAATTCGGCATTCGATTTGAAAAGGTGGGCTTCCGCTATCCCGACGCGAAGACGTGGGCGCTGCGGGACGTTTCCCTTTTCATTCCCAAAGGCGAAAGCCTCGCGTTGGTCGGTCAAAACGGCGCGGGCAAAACCACGTTCATCAAGCTGCTCACCCGGCTCTATGAACCCACCGAAGGAACCATCTTTCTGGATGGCCGTGACCTTCGAGACTGGGAGGAGGCGAATTTGCGCAGTCGGATCGGAGTGATTTTCCAGGACTTCAACGAATACCAGTTCGCCGTGCGAGAGAACGTGGGCTTCGGCAGCGTCGAGCATCTGGACGATGATCCGCGGATCGCCCGATCCGTTGAGCGCGGCGGTGCGAGTGACGTAGTCGCGGCGCTTTCGTCAGGACTGGACTCACAGCTCGGGCGCTATTTCCAGGACGGCGCTGAGCTGTCGGGCGGGCAATGGCAAAAGCTCGCGCTCGCGCGGGCCTTCATGCGCGAAGAAGCCGACATTCTGGTGCTCGACGAGCCGACGGCAGCATTGGACGCGATGGCGGAGCAAGCGGTCTTTGAGCGATTTCGCACGCTGACCCGCGGACGGACCGCGATTGTGATCTCGCATCGGTTTCCCACGGTGCGCATGGCCGACCGCATCATTGTGATCGAGCACGGTCACATTGTGGAGCAAGGCACGCACGCGGAACTGCTCGCGGCCGGCGGAGGCTACGCGCGTTTGTTTACGTTGCAGGCCGAAGGATATCGTTGAACGTAATTACATGAAAAAGTGTCGCCTTGGATTTCTCGTTTTGAGCGGCCTAGTGTGGTGGGGATCCATGAGTGCCGCTGAAGAGCCGACCGTTCGCCGCGTCGCGTTCGTTTTCGACGACGGCCCCGTGCCGGCGCAGACGCAGCAGATGCTCGCGGTCCTGAAGCAGGCGCAGATCCACGTGACGTTTTCGTACGAGGGAAGGTTTGTGGCCGAACATCCCGATCTCGCCCGAGCCGCGACGGCGGCAGGCCACGATATCGCCAATCACTCGTACACTCATCCGCACCTGAAAACGCTCAGCGATGAAGCCGTGCGGAAGGAGTTAACCGACACGAATGAAGTTTTGCGGAGCGTGACGGGCCGGACTCCCGTTTGGTTTTGGGCTCCGTTTCTCGAAACCGACGCGCGCATCGACGCGATCACGCAAAGCGCCGGCCTGGTTCACTTCCCGTTCAAAAAATTCCATTTTGTCTCCACGGAAGACTGGAACGTTTCTGCAACCGATGCTGCAACGATTCGAAAGAACGCCACGACGGGTATCACTGATCGCACGGTCGTACTTTGTCACGAATGGCGCCCTGAAACGCTCGCCGAACTCCCGGGCATCATCACCACGCTCAAGGCCCAAGGCGCGGTCTTCCTCACGTTCAGCGAAATGGCGAAGCTTCAGGACTGATTCGTCAGTTCGAGTTGGCGGCGTTCCGCTAAACGGGCGCCGATACTTCCTCTTTCCGTGAGGCTCGGGTCGCGAGCAGGACGTCGAGTGCACCCCGAAGTTCGTCGATCGGAACGGTGAACGGCGACTGGGTGGGGACCTGGGTTTTACGTCGACGCTCGCGCAGCGATTTTCCGACGATCACGCCGTACGGCATTCCGGCACTGCTACAGAGTGAATAATAAAAGGGCCACGGCGTGTCGGAAGGAATCAGTTCCAGAACGCGGGTGCCCGGTCGGCAGAACACCAGGTTTGCGAGGGCCGCACCGTGCACGCCGACCAGATGGGACACATCCGCGAGCTTGAATTCCAAATCCTTTTCCCCGGCTGGTTCAAACGGCTGAATCCCGCGGCCGAGCAATTCCTCCTCCACCTCCGCTTCGTTCACCAGCCCGCGTTTCCCCTTCCTTGGAATGTAGAGCAGTCGTCCCGCTTCAACTGTCGGCGCGGGGAAATGTTTCCGGTAAAACTCCACGACCCAGGCGGGGTAGCTGGCGACAAATCCCGGGTACGACGGCTGAAGCAGAGTCTCACACCGAAAATGGTCGCGAACGTCGGGCCGGATCAATTTATCGGCGGGAAGGTTGAGCCGCTCCAACACCCACGCTGCCGTGCCGCCGGGAAACCGCGGCAGAAGAATGTGATCAACCTCAGTGAGCGAAATCCCGCAGCGATCAACCAGCTCAAGGCGACTGACCGCATCGAGCAACCAATGGCAGAAATTCGTCACCGCGTGCGCACTGCATAAATTCAGCGTGACCCCTTTCAGTGGGCGGGGCGCACGATGGACCGTCAGGCTATAGACAAAAGACGTTCGCCGGTTTCCACCAAATGAGAAATCACCCAGAAAGGTGTCCTCTAGCGCGACACACCAGCCGTGAACCGTGACGATGCGCGCATCCGGGATTCGCGCCACGCTCTGTTCCTGCCAGGAAAATCCGGTGCCGTCACGGAAGAGCATTGTTCCGTCAAGCGGCCAAAACGGGGGAGGGAAATTTCCGGACCGGGCAGGAAATGCCGGGGTCCACCCGACATTCCCGTGAGATTTGCGATAGTCTTCCCACGTCTGCCAATGACGCGGAGGTCCAAATCGTGCCGACGAACCGGGCAGCGCCCACGTGGCAGGATGGGAAGTACGTTGGCCAGCAGTCTTGACCGCCACGCTCCCACCCTACGTCGCGCCGAAATTGTCCAAGAAGACATTCACGTGTGGACATGCAGACGTCGGACCGGCTTCCGGTGTCGGGCGTTCAGATCATCCCCAGCAACAGATGGGGATTTAGTCGTACAGCCTCGTAACGCCAAACCCGAATCACCACCGCACGGAGCGCAATGCCGCTCCAAACTATCCCGCAGCGTTGAAGCGTTCGGTACGCGGCAGTTGCGGAGTCCGTCCGTAGACGGGCGCAATCTGCGCAACACGCAGCGCGCTACCCTGTATGGCCATCAGCTCTGCGCGGGCCGTGGCCAGCTGCGATTCCAGAAAATCAATATTATGCTGTCGCCGTGCCAGCAGCCCTGCAACCCGAGCTCGCGCCACGGCGTCGGCAACCACAGCTCCGAGATCTGCAATCGCCGAAACCAAAGGCTCAGCTCGCTCCTGAATCTCGACGGCGCCTTCAAAGTTACGCTCGGCGAGCGTGGCCGCTTCCTGCGTCACCAGGTCGTCGAGCGCGCCCACCAAACGATTGAATTTCTGCTGCGGCTTTTCCACGGACTTCTTAGGCGACGCCGCGGAGGCTCTCGGCCGGCTGTGCGTCAACTTCCTGCTTGGTCAGCATTTCGGACCAGGCGTCGCGCAGCGAGCCCACCAGTCCCTCGACCTCAATGACCGGAGCCATCTCCTTGCGCAGGTTCGCCTCAAAAAGGCGACGCGTGTGATAGTCGTAAAGGCGGTAAAGGGTTTGGGCAAAGTCACCGCCAGCCTCGAGGTTCAAACCACTTTGCAGCTCGTGCAAAATGTTCTGCGCCTTCTGCAGCTGGTGATTGATGATCTCGATGCGCCGCGGATCCTCTTCGGGTCGGCTGAACGCCTCGCGCGCCAGAGCCATGGCTTTGAGCGCGCCGTCGAAGAGCATGAGCACGAGCTGACCGGGACTAGCGGTCAGCACCGCATTAGACCGGTAAGTCTTAACGTAACCGTTGGCGACCATGGCCGGAGTTATGATTGGTCTTCGGTCAAGTCCGGCGAGTCCAGCAGCAGCCCAGCAATTTTCTTCAGGTTTTCGCGAGAAGGATAACTGGGATCAGCGGCAAGAGCCTTGGCTCGTTCCAGAACTTCTGGACGAATCTCTGGCTGACGCGCCAATGCTGAGCGTAAGAACGCAGCGTTATTGGTCGAAAGGAGGTCGGCGCGAGGCGAAGTCGGGCGCGCAACCGGATTACCTTGAAGGGGGAGCAGATCGGCATGTGCCGTCCGTTCAGTGGATGTCGTTGAGTTGATCATCGGGTTTCGTTTTACGAAACGGTCAGCCTCTGAAGTCGGTTACAGGGAACGCCGTTGAAGATGGGGCAAGTATCGGGCGGCTTTGAGAATACTTTAGCGACGTGTAGCAGATTCTGCCGGTTCTTTTACATTCTTTGGCACGGCAGGGGCAAAAACTGCCGGTAAGGTCGAAAACATGTCCGCCGCCACGTAGGTCCCAAAACGAGAAGGCGATTGAAGTACGGCGGGCGTCATGTCCGCCGGCACCCCACCCCGCTCACTGTTCACAAAGTGCGCCCGGGCACTGTTGGCCACGGCCGCATCTGAAGCAGAATAGACATTATCAAACGTCCAGACGAGTCGCACGTCGTCACCCAACGTCGCCAACTTGGCCCGAACTCCCAGCGCGAGCGGTCGATACGCCTTGAAAACCGTCAGATCGACAAACAGCACCGCGTCGGCCGCGAACTCTTGGCGAAGGCGTTTCATTAGATCGGCGGGTAGAGCTCCTACTGAGCTGAACTCTTCTGCCTGGAACCGCTGCAAACATTCGGCACGCGTCAGCGTCACCACCTCAAAGCGGTTTTGCCGCTGCAGCTCCGTAATGAAAACGGCGTCCAATGCAGCTGCACTCTCCGCGGGTGCGACGGTTCCGGCGGCAATCGGCAACAGCACCACCCGGCGCAGTCCAGCCGGAAGCTGCGTGTCTCCGCCGTGATTGGTGGCGGTGAAAAACGGCCCCACTCGCGAACCATCGCTAATCGGCGGCACCAAACAGCCGGTCAGGAACGCCAAACTCGCGAACATGAGAGCCACCGCAGGACGAGCTATCGAAAAACCGCTACGGGACCGACCCAGGAGAAAAGCGCGTGTCATCAGCTACTGGTCTTCTTATCGAAGAAATTACTCAAGGTCTGTTGCTGCTGTTGCGCGCGCGACTGCGCGTTTTGCATCGAAAGAAATGCGCTCGTGAGGAGCTCACGTTGATTCGCGAGCCGCTGATTCAAGGTGATAATCTGCCGATCAATGCTGGCGTTGGCCTTGTTGATGGAGGACATCTGCGCGGCAAGCGGTCCTGTATTCGCCGTCAGCTTGGAGGTGAGGAAATCGTTGAACTTGGCCGCGAAGCCCGTCGTGTCGGAGTTAAAGAATGCCGCGACGTCCTCGCCATGCGCCGACAGGGCCGCGTCGAGTGTTCCCTGATTCTTCACCGACAGCGTCGAATCAAATGAGCTGAAATCGATGCCCATCGCGGAGAGCCGCTGAATCGATCCGGTCAATCCGGAGACTTGTCCGAACGCCAGGGAGCGGAGCTGCGAAGCCCACGTTTGGACCTCGCGGTTGTCGGCCAGCAATGCCGCGCTCACTTTGCCGTCGGGCGTTTTGGTGATCTTCGTCTGCGAATCGATATAGGCCTGGACCGCGTTGAACTTCGTAATGAAATTCTGGATCGCGGTGTTCATCGACGCGTTGTCGGCTTTGACCGTCACCGTCTGAGTACCGAGAGAACCCACGCTCACCGCCAGACCTGCAATTCCGAGCGCCGCACCATCCAGGTTGTTGCTGTGACTGCTCAGCGTCGCGCCACCATCGACGGAGAAGCGGGCGTCGTTGCCGCGCGCGAGCGTTGAGCCTGAGACCAAACCCAAAGCGGCAAGTAGACCGTTCGGCGTTTCGTCGATGCCGAGGCCGACGTCACCCGTCGTCTTGTTCGTCAGCAGCACGCGATCACTGGTCGAATCGTAACTCGCAACAACCCCGGCGTCGGACGCGGTGATCCGCGCGAGCACGGCGGAGAGTGAGTCGGTGTTGACGTTATAGTCGATGTTGACGCCGTTGATGGAGAACGCGCCGGCTCCCGTTCCGTCCACGTTGGTGATCGCACTGCGCAAGCGTGAGCTGGCGAGCGGCAACGAAAGTGAGGCGCTGCCCAAGGCGGATGAACTGGTGACCGAGGTCAGTCCGTTATTCGAAAGGCGAAGAGCTGAAAGGAAATTGCTGGTATCGTTGGCGGCACCGAACACGACGGGTGAACCGTTGCTGGTCGCAAACGTGATCTTGTCCGTACTCGCGCTATACGATGCCGAGACGGTCCCGCCCGTTTCAGTCGCGATCTTGCCGAAGACGTCATCGAGTGAATCTGTCAGTGCAATTGTCACCTTCTTGCCATTAACGGTGAAGGATCCGGCCGTCACCGCGGTCGCGGTCGCCATACTGGCCAAAGTCACTCCGACCACGCTGTCGGTTGCGCTGATGCCAGCGGAAATCGCATTGCTGCCACTGATGCGCGTGGCCGTCGCGAGCTGGGTGACCGCAATACTATAAGTACCGTTGGTGGTGCCGGACGCGGCCGACGTGGACCAGTTCGAGCCAGTGGTATTGGAGGCGGCGGTACGGCCGCTAAAGAGTCCTGCCGCACCGAGTGCAGTCGACGCCGCCTGGAGATCGGTCAATCGGGTCTGCAGGGTCGAAAGGGCAGCCAGCCGGTCAATATTCTTCGATTCCTCGGTCTGCAGGCGCGCGACCGGGGTGGACTCGATCTGGATGAGTTGATCGACCACGGATTTCCAATCGAAGGAACCCGAGATCAATCCAGAGATTTGAATGCCAGCCATGAGAAAGGTGAGAACGACTCAAGAGGCGGTATCGGCACATTCACCCCGGTAGTTGAGTTCAGATTAATTTCACGGATTCAGCTAAATTAAACTTGACCACCGCCGATATCAGCACCCGCCAGGAAAAACTTCCCGGCCGGCGTGACTCAGAGCCGATCCAACTGAGTCCGAATGCGACACGGACGTCGCGCTTAGAATCAAGGAAGATCACCATGTCAGTTGTCATTAATACGAACTACGCGGCCACTGTTGCATCCAACAATCTGGCCACTTCGAACTCGATGCTGCAAAAGAGCCTGAACCGGCTCTCCAGCGGATCCAAGATTGTCAGCCCCGCGGACGACGCCGGTGGCCTGGCTGTGTCCATGAAACTCTCCGCGGCCGCTGTCCGTCAGGGCGCCGTCGCGACCAACATCGGCAATGCCGTATCCTTGCTTCAAACACAAGACGGCGCGCTGAAAGTGACCGGCAAGATCCTCGAGCGCATCAGCGAACTCAAGGTTCTCTATACGGACGTGACCAAGAGCACTAGCGACAAGGCGAACTACGACAAGGAGTTCATCGCCCTGAAAGCCCAGCTCACCGCCAACTCGGGCGAAACGTTCAACGGCGTCGCGCTGTTCGGCTCCACGTCGCTCGGCAACGTGTCCGTCAACGACGCTGGCACCACGAACGTCGCCATCGCCGCTCGTGACCTCACGAACTCCTCGACCGGAGTCGGCACGATCACCGCGGCCGCCGACTTGTCGGCCGTCACGCAGACGGACGTTTCAACCGCGATTGAAAACGTTGCGACGATGCGGGCGACCAACGGATCGGAACAGAGCCGTCTCAACTTCGCCAGCGAGCTGGTGACGGTGAACAAGGCGAATCTCGAATCCGCCAACAGTCGAATTGTCGACGTCGATGTGGCCGCTGAATCAACCCAGCTCGCCCGTTGGAACGTCCTCGTCCAGGCCGGCACCTCGATGCTCGCCCAGGCGAATCAGAGTTCGCAGACGGCTCTGAAGCTTCTGCAAGGCTAAGTCCGGGTCCAGCCCGTCCTTCCTTCGCGGCCGGAGTAATCCTCCGGCCGCGAAACAGGTCCAGCGCCGAAAGTTTCGGCAGCAGGATCGATAAGGTTCTTTCGAAAATTTTTCCGCCGCTCACGCGGCGCGAATCCACTTTGAGGTAATACCTCGAACGGCGCGGCTTGGCGCTGTCACTCCAGGCCCGTGGCGACGACGGATAGTCGCATTTAGATCAAGGAAAGAAATACCATGGCAGTTGTCATTAATACAAACTACGCAGCAACGGTTGCCTCAAACAACCTCGCTGCCTCGAACTCAATGCTGCAAAAGAGCCTCAACCGGCTCTCCAGCGGTTCGAAAATCGTCAATCCTTCGGATGACGCGGGCGGTCTGGCAGTGTCGATGAAATTGTCTGCCGCAGCCGTCCGTCAGGGCGCTGTTGCAACGAACATCGGCAATGCCGTTTCCCTGCTGCAGACGCAGGACGGTGCGCTCAAAGTGAGCGGCAAGATCCTCGAGCGTATCAGCGAGCTCAAGGTTCTCTACACCGACGTGACGAAGAGCACGAGCGACAAGGCGAACTACGATAAAGAGTTCGTCGCCCTCAAGGCCCAGCTCACCGCCAACGCCAGCGAGTCGTTCAACGGCGTCGCCCTGTTCGGTTCCGCCGCAATCGGCAACGTCGCCGTCACCGAGTCCGGTGGCACGAACGTCAGCGTCGCAGCCCGTGATCTCACGAGCTCGAGCACCGGCGTCGGTGCGATCACGGCAGCTACGGATCTGTCCGGCATCAGCCAGACCGAGATCTCGACCGCGATTGAGAACGTCGCAACGATGCGCGCCACCAACGGTTCTGAGCAGAGCCGTTTGGGCTTCGCCGCTGAGTTGGTGACCGTTAACAAGGCCAACCTCGAAGCCGCCAACAGCCGGATCACGGATGTCGACGTGGCATCAGAATCGACCCAGCTCGCCCGCTGGAACGTTCTGGTCCAAGCCGGCACCTCGATGCTTGCTCAGGCCAACCAAAGCGCCCAGACCGCGCTGAAGTTGCTCCAGTAAACCCTGCACAGGGATAGCCCTGATTCGCCCATTCCTGGCCGCCGTTCGCGCGGCGGCCAGGTTAAGCGAACCCGATAAGTACCCCTGCGAAGGCCCTCACTACCATAAGCCAGAAATGGCGCCCCCAACAATCGACGGCCAAGCCGTGATTGGATCAGTAATAAGGCCCCGGCTCTTGTCCGGGGCCTTCGCTGTTTTCTGAGGACAGAGCGGTCTCGCGACGAGCCTACCCACGCGAGACAGTACGATAGCTCAGTTCGAGTTGCTCGAGCGGGTCGCCGAGGAACGTCTCCGCGAACGCGGGTCGCGCAGAGTCATTCTACACTCGCCATAAATTGAGCAACGCCACGCCGCCTTGCCGCATGCGACTACTGCAAACCCTCGCGATCAAACGCGCTTTTGCCAGGCGGCTTCTGCCTCCGCAAAAGTCGCGAATCGGCGTCCAATGATTTGATACCGAAGATCGGCCGGGTTGCATTGGCAGAACGTGTAGTAGCTGCGTTCGTGACCCCAGCTGTTGAAGCAAAGCCGAACAGGAAAGCCTGCTTGCCCAAGGAGCTCGGGCATCTGCTCGAAGAACCGTCGGTACTGCGGCAGACTCTTGCTCTCGCATAGGTACGCTTTTCGACAACCCATCGCCACGAGGTGGAGAAAAGGTTGATCGCGCAGATAGTCGAATAACGCGTGCGTGCAGCAGGCGTGATCGGTGTCAAAAATATCGTCGAGCGCGATGATGCCTCCTGGCGCGAGGAATCGATAAGAAAGGTCGATGTCTGAATACACCGCATCGTAGCTGTGCTCGCCGTCGATATGCGCGAACCGCACCAACGGAACCTGCGGTGCGAGCATCTTCTCACGCCACTTGTTCACCATCATCGAATCGGTCAAATGAAAGATGAGTTGCTTCGGCTGGACGGCGGCAAAGCTCTGAATGGTCGTTCGATTCGCGGCCTCCTGCTGGTACGGATCAATGAGGAAAAGTCGCTGTGCAGGATCAAGCGAGGTTGCCAGCAACGAGGCCGTGCCTGCGCGAAACACACCGATCTCCATGAGATCGCCGCCGACGCCAAGCCCCTTTTGAGAAGCGAGCAGGTGCGCCAGGATATGCGATGTCACTTCCGGCATTTCGGTCACGGCGCCGATCTGCGCTTTATATCGCGCGAGCATTTCGTTGAGTGGAGTAGACATATTGCTTTCGGCTAGCGGTTCCGGCATCTGGCGCCTTCGCCTGCGGAGGTGTTGGTGATATAAAAGTTATCGGGTTAGCTCGCTGCTCGCGTTGAAGGCGCACAGGCGGCGATCGCATCAGCGACAACCGTACCCACGGTTTCTTTACAATTGAAATGCTCGTAGATCCGGCGCCGCTCTGTGAGAGGGGTGGCCAACGCTCGTTCGCACTGTGCTGACAGGGTCTTCAGGTCGCCATGCTTATAGCGGATGAGTAAGCTGGATTCGCACAGCTCCTGCAGGCGATCCCCTGCCTTCGAATTTTCACTCACCGGGACCAAACCAAGACAGCCTGACCAAAACGGACGATCCGTGTGGGTCTTCGACATTGCCGGCGTGGTGAATTTACGACCTTCAGGGCAGACGCTGACCTTGAAGCGATTCAGGGCCGCGCGCTCAGAGACGGCGACCGAGTGATCGTGGAAGGCAACGAAGCGATCTTTGAATATCTTATTCAGATGATCGATTTGTTTCACACGGTTCTCGGTGAGTCCTAACTGAGATCCCAGGAAGAAAATCCGTTCCTCTGGCGCCTCATTGAACGGCACCGAAAATGGCACAAGGTTCGCAACCCAACTACGGTGAATCTGCAGACAGCTTTTCTTGAGTCGGGAACGTGCCAAAGCCCCGATCGGAGATTCGTCGTGAATGAACACGTCGAGATACGGCGCAATTTGATCGAAGCACGGCATCATCCGACTCGCTTCATCAAAGCCGTAGAACAGCAGTTTGACTTGCAGCTTGGACAAAAGAGAAAAGGCGCGGCCGGCCGCCGAACCAAGCGCCTGAGGCTGGTGCCCCATGAAGACGAGCCAACGTTCCTCTCCGGGCTCGCGTGGAGCTTGAGCCAGTTCAGGAATCCCCGCTGAGCCGCAAACCCAAGCCGGGAGAACCGTCGAGTTCTCAGGCACGAGCGACGCGAAGCATCGCGTGTTCTCTCCATACCAGTCGCAATCCAGGCGCGCCTTGACCAACAATGAGGCATCCCTCGGATTGGCGACCAACGGGGCGAGATCGATCTTCGGAGCGCGCATCGCATACGCCGCGGCATCCTCCAATCCTCCGGCCCAGGTATTGAAATAACAGAGTCGCACCACGCGGGAAGACTGCAACCGGGCACGCTCCACCTGGTGGGTGGTCGCTGAATCACTCGCATCCCGAGTGACTGGTCCGCGGCTAACGCTATTCTGCTGAAGCAGAGGAAGAGCAATCATGCGACCGAAGCACTCAGCGGCGGCAAACTGGGTTCCACAGGATGGGGCGGATATTGATCCAGTTCCCCGTTGCGGAGACGAACCAGAACTTCGTTCACCAACGTAGAGCTGGTGCCCTTCGTATAGGGAAAGTACACAATCTTCACCCCCACTTCGACAAACTTTTGGTCCAGGGATTTCCACTGACCGTTCTTGAACCAGTCATCACCGACGAACATCAGGTCGAAGCGGAGTTTTTCCCAGGCGGCGAATTTATCGAGACTCTCCTGGGGCACCACGGCATCAACATAGCGACAAGCGCGAACGATCTCGAAGCGCTCCGCGAACGAAATGACTGATCGCTTGTGCTTGTAGGAAACCAGCTCATCGGTGGTCACACCGACGACGAGCTTGTCACACAACGCCCGGGCATTGCGCAGGAGATTGAGATGTCCGATGTGGAACAAATCAAAGACGCCCGTCGTGTAGCCGATTTTCATGCTCATAAACAGTTCGGATGAACGGCCTCTTCCAGACCAAGTTCACTTAAGTTGAAGGAGAACCACCGATCCATCGCGGTGGCACCCGCCACATCGGATGGGAGTATCCTGTCCAGTACGACAGGGAAACCAAGTTTAGGACGGCGCACCACGGACGCAGGCAAGAGATGGCCGAAGATTCGCTTCAACGGTGCTTTCACCTCGCCGCCGGCCATCTTGTAATCGATCGATACGCCCGCAAGACGCTCAACGAGTCGGTGGTCGACAAAAGGAACCCGCGCTTCGACCCCGCAGCGCATCGTTGAATTATCGAGGCGGCGCAACAGACCATGAAGGTGAGCGACCTGGAAAAAAGCCGAGACGATCGCATAGGTCGAACCGCGCGACACGAACGGCGCCAGCGCGTCCTCCACGACCTCCAAATCCTCATCCGACCCATAGCAGTAGCGCGTGGCGAACCGTCCAAGGTCCCAGTTTCGATCCTGTTGCGCCCAACTGAAAATCCGGTCGTAACCCGCAAAAAGTTCGTCCGCGCCCTCGCCGCTAAGCACGACCGTGTTTTCCTCCTTCACGGCGCGCGTCATCTCGTAAAGTAGCACCTCATTCGGCACTGCCAGAGGTTCACGACGGTCCGCGATCAACCGTCGAGCCGAGGATAAAAACTGCTCCGCCGACACCGTGACCGCGTGGTGAGTTGTGCCGAGTTGGTCTGCCACCTCTTTCGCCCACGTGAACTCGTTTTCTTCTTCCATCCCGACAACCCACGTATGCGTTCGATTGGAGAGCGCTGCGACGATGCTGCTATCCAGTCCACCACTCAAGTAGCTGCCGACCGGAACGTCCGCAATGCAGCGGAAATCGACCGCGGAACGAATAAGCGATTCGAGTTCTTCATCAGTCGGTGGCAACGCGTCTGGCACCGGCAGCTCCCAATAGCGATGCAGACGATCATTGAGCCGGTAGTGTCCGGGCGGGAACATTTTGATCTCCCGATACAACGTACGCTCCCGGAAGAATCCTCGCATCTTGCGATATTGCCTCACAGCAAACTCATCGATCGATGCGGAGGGCATCAAATGCAAGACGGCCGCAATCTCCGAGGCGACAATGATTCCCTCCGAGCTCTCGTGCACATACAGCGGCTTAACGCCGAGGCGATCGCGCGCGATGAACATGTCTCCGTTGACTAAGTCGTAGATGACGAAGGCGAACATCCCGTACAGCCAGTTCAGCATCTTCGGGCCGTATCGCAGATAGAGCTCGAGAAGTAGCTCGGTGTCACAGCTCGTGGTCAGTTCAATCCCATGCTGTCGCGCGAGATCACGGTAGTTGTAGATTTCGCCGTTGAACACGATGACGTGCCGACCATCTCTGGAGTAGAACGGCTGATTGCTGCGCGGATTCAGATCCACAACGCTCAAGCGGTTATGGCCAAACTGGGCCCGCCCGTGACCGGCCATGCAGAGTGCCGCATCAGGACCACGGTGCCGCATCAATGCCAACGCCTGCTCAAATTGAGCGCGGTCAATCGAACGATGGGTCGTGAAAAGTATGGCACACATCGTCAGGTCACCGTGAGTTCCTGCTCCAGTCGCCGCTCGATCGCTCGCTTCACCGCCAAGTCTGCACCTTCCGCGGGCTGATAAACGAAATCACCCATCGCGTTTAGCCGCGCTGGCCTGCGGGGATCCTCGGCTTGGGTCACCAAATCGAGAAACTCCCTTATTTCCGACTCCTGCGTAGCCGTGTAGAGGTGGTCGCGCACCAATTCACCGTGATCATCCAACTCCGGGCCATGAGGATTGCGAAGATAGAGCAGGGGCTTGCCGGTGACGGCAAATTCAAGAAGCAGCGACGATGCGTCAGAAATCATCGCCACGGCCGACGCGAAAACCGGCAAGTAGGACGGGCGACGATCGATCATGACATTACCGCTTTCGCGGATGCGGGCCTCGAATTCCTGCGCGTGTGTGTCACGCCAGAACCCGCGCGTGTTGAGCGAGCTGAAGAAGAGCGGGTGCGGTCGGATGACCAACGCGAGTTCACGTCGCAGCGAGAATTCGGCCAGCAGGAAATCCTTCCAGCGGAGAAAGGTGGAGAGTCCCGAACCGAATGCGGTCTCGTTGGGACGGTAATCGAAATGCGGATTCCAGCACACCACTTTGCGTCCGGACGCAAATGCCGTGATTTCGGGGTCAATGAACGCGGACAGACGGCGCAACGCATCCATTTTTGGATGTCCGGTCACTTCCACGTGGGCGCATCCCGTCAGGCAGTGGCGCGCGTAAAGGGCTCGATTCCTTGCGCTGTGCGCGACCACGAGCCACGCGCGCTGTTGCAATGGAAGATTGAACTGGGACTGCGTGTTCTCAGTTCCGCCTACAATCACGAGCGCGTAAGGCACGTAGATGATGCGCGGCACACACCGAAGGAAGTCATTCAACCGCCATCCGGCCGGTAGCGTTTCATCATAGGGGATGTAGAAAAACGCAATGTCGGCGCAGCCCACGGACAGCGCGAACTCGTCCCAGCGGACGTAGGTGATTCCCTCGTTCCGCAAGAATTCGAAAACGGCATTTCGTTCGTCGTCCGTCGTAAAATGACAGTGGATGAAAGGCACCGCCACGACGACCGCATCCCAATTGGGATCAGTTCGAAACTGTTCGTAGATGGATGCGAGGCTCTGCCAACTCGAACCGGTTTGAACGAGGAAAAGCGCCCGCCTTCGCTCCCGATTGACCTTGGGTAACTCTGCAATGGGTGCTCCGGCGGCGTGCCGATGCATCACCAACGCCTCCGTGAGCGCTCCCTTCCGCTTCAGCAAATCCCCGAGCGCAATGGCTGTCTCGGTGGAATCTGGAAATCTCCGCAATCCTTCACGCAAAAGTTTTTCTGCAAAGTCCGGTTTGTTTTGGTGCTCTCGAATTTGCGCAAGGCGCAAGATTGAACCCGAATCCAACGTATCAGCTTTTTCGACGCGGCCGAGGACCTCGTTGGCTTCGTCCAGCTGGCCCTTGGTCCGCAACATTTCTGCCAAGCTCGCCAGCACCGAGGCATTTCGCGGCTCGTACATGAGGGCCTGACGCAGGGCGGCCTCAGCGGCTCCATCGTTGCCAAATTTCGCGGCTACTTTGGCCAGGAGGAAAAGAGCTTTCGTGTCGTTCGGATGTTTTCCGACGACGGGCAATAGGTATTCCGCTGCCGCTTTCAATTTGCCTTGAACGAAGAGTGCTTCGGCCAGACTCCGCTGGGCGAGTTGGTTTCCAGGGCGGAGGACGAGAGCGTTTTGAAACATCTTCTCCGCACCGCCACCGCCATGAGGAGTCGCCAAAGAAAACTCTCCGAGCAGGATGTGAGCTTCAAAGCTGCTCGGATTTTCTTTCAGCACGCGGCTGACCAGCGATACAGCTGCTGCGTGATCACCTTGGTTGGCGAGTACGCGGGCCTCCTCTAGCAATGAACGTGCGGCGGAGTACGGCGAGCTCGCGAGCAGCGCAGGCATTTAAAAATCAGGCGAGTTCGCCGAGTTCTGCGGCTTGAAGCGAATCGATCCCGGCCTGCATCTCGGCAGCGAGCGACTCGATTTTGAGCACAGATTTTTCCACCGAGAACGCGGTCGCTCTGGCTTGTCCCTGACTTTGAAGTTGGGCCATCAGCGAGTCGTCACCGGCGAGTGTAAGTAATTTTGAGGCGAGATCCTGATGATCCCCCGCGTCGAAGAGCAGCCCGTCGATTCCGTCGCGAATGATTTCTTTCGCACCGCCCGTTCCACTTGAAACAACAACGAGACCTGCCGCCAACGCCTCTACTTGGGAAATGCCAAAGGGCTCCTGGAATCGACTTGGGAATACGAGCACGTTATTCCGGGCAAAGAGCGCCCCGAGTTGGTCACGGTCAAGGAAGCCGGTAAAGGTCACCTTCGCTCCGAACCCACCCTCTTCGACGAGCTTCTTTTGCTGCGCCAGGAAAAACGCATCCGGCGCTTCGCCAGCGATCTCAGCGGTGAAGTCGACGCCTGCCGCGTGAAGCTGTGCGAGTGCCAGGATGAGCGTGTCGACGCCTTTGTAAGGCAGCACGAGACTGGCGTAACAAATCCGCAGACGACGTCGGTCGGGCAGGAAGAATCTGAAAAATCGATCAACGCGTGCGCCTGGGTAAACGGTCTCCATGCGATTTCGGGTGAACCCGCCTTCCCAGAAAACCTCTCCATTCCAGTCGCTGCAGGGCGCAACCCAATAGTGAGCTTCGGCCGGTTGTTCCGCTGCCCCGTAACCAGGCGCAGCATTGGCCAATGCGTGAAGGACGGGAATTTTTCCATCTAGGGCGGGCCGTAGAAGAGAGCTCCCCAAAAAGTCTAAATTTCCCGCCAGCACCAGGTCCGCATCCAATTTGCCGATGATGGTCCGGACCCGTGAATGATTATCCCGAACCCGTCGGGCAATTTCGCGCTGCTCGGTGAGCGGAACGGCACGGCCGCCGACCCACGTTCCCAATAATTTTAGCGACCGAAGGACATGCGACTCCATCGCTACTTCGTCCGCCGTCGGGTTCTTCGCGAACTGCGGGAGATCGCTAGTCAGGACCCGAACCGTGTGACCGCGCATGCGCAAACCGTGGGCAAACTCCCACATCATGCGACCGTATCCACCGAGTTCTTGCGGTGGGAAGAGGTTCGTCACGACGACGATCGAAAGACATTTCTCGGGCGCCGCTGCGGCAACGCGCCCGACGACACTGTAGAAATTTGCGAGCCGATCATCCGCTCCGTACTCGGCAATCAACTCAGCATGTAGCGGCTTCACGATCTCCGGCAAAGGTCCAACGCGCGCGGCCTCTTCCAGCAAAACCGCAGTGGACAGACGTTCAGCGTCGTCGAGCGAAGTCGCCGCAAGCATGAGCAACGCCGCTTGGCAGTTGCGATCCAGAGTGACCGCTCTCTCCAAACAAACGCGGCGGAGTTCGAATGCGCTGATGTCTTCCGCCTGCTGTGCAAGGAGGAGGCATTCGTCTGCCGAATTGACGGCGGCAAGCGCCGCTGCAATCCGTTCAGATTCGGCCGCCACGTCAGCGGACTGTCCTGACAGGGCTAACGTTTCGACGCTTTCAACCGGTGCGGAGGCATCGGGGAGGGTTTCACCAATCGACTTCATGAACCCTACTAAAGCAGGTGGTCTGCCAACGACTCCCAATCAATCGTAAGCATCTGACCTGTAGACAATTATTTGATATCTTACGCACACTACTAATCTGCTAGGCAAAATGTGCCGCAGCCTACGTCCGATCGTTCACTTACTTCAGGTAGTCCAACAACAAGCCCGAGAACTCGGCGAACGTGCGTTGGGGCAAGAGATGAACGCTTAGGACCGTCGCTGTGTCATCACCTTGTCGAACTTGGAACGCGGGTTGATCGGCCAGACTTGGGTTCGCCTGGGCTAAAATCCATCGCATCGCGTTGAGGGCGGGATGTCGTATCTGCGGATATTTCGCTAGCGTGGCTACGGCGGTGCTCACGTCTTTCATCCGAATGCAAAGCACTGCAATGAACGCCAGATCGATCGGGTCCGGATGAGCATACCCGAAATGCTGGACCAGAAGCGTCATGTTATATCCGAGATGGGGTGAAGCTGCGCTCGGTCGTCCCAATCGCATTTGGCAAAGCGCTGCTCCCAGCCGCGCCTCCGCCACGCACGGAATGGTTTTTAAAATCCATTCGAATTTCTCCAGAGCCGGAGTCCAAGATTTCGCTTCCATCAGACGGTAGCCCTCTATCAGGCCTTCGGTCACCGGGTTTTCGGTGGGGAATCTAGAAACCGGCTTCACCTGATTCCGGTCCACGAGCTTTAGCGGCTCAAGCGGGTGAGTTTGAACAATGCTTTGGCCGTCAGTTCGGTTTTCCCAAAGTTGGAACCATTCTGAAAACATCCGTCGGCTTCGCTGCGTGTGACGTTCCTGAACGAGCTTCCATCCCGCATCGGTGATCGCCGCGAGCTTTGTCGGGTCATTGAGCAAGCCCTGCACTTTATCAGCGACATTCGTCCCCGTCGCGAAAACGCAGTTCACGCCGTCGACGAATCCGATCTCCTTCAACACGTCGATTTCTTCAGCGATCAGACAGCACCGGGATGCGGGAATCTCCAACAGCTTCAGCGTGAGGTAGCGACTTAACGTACCGCATCCGGCGGAGAAGTGACTGCGGTTCAGTAACCGTGCGTATTTCTCGCCAACGTAGTCGTGATTCGTCTGACGGTTGCCTAAACTCGGCGCGTGGAAAATCGGAAATCGCGGAACCAATCCACAAAAAATTTCGTTACGCCACGTGTAGATACATTTGTTTAGCCACCCCGAACCCGTCAGCGTGACGGGAAGTGTTTTCCGCTCTCCGTAATCACCGAACAGCGTGTCATCGATCCACCACGGCAGATAGAATGTGTTCTCGAAAAACGGAATCGGCGCATCGCTTGGTCTGAAACAAGTAAACGTCTGATCCACTCCCCAGTGGTTGAGCCGGTTCATCGCCATCATGCGCGAAGGGCTGAACGGATCCCGGTAAATATATCCCATCCGCGGTAACTCGGGATACGCGTCCGTATTCGTAATCACCACCTCCGGCTCCTGCGGTGCTTCGCACCCGGTGTGAAACAAGACCACTTCTGGCCGATGCAATTCCACCTCGGCTCGAAAATCGCGATTACCCTCGACCGAAATCATCTCGAAATCCTGCGCGAGCAGCGCATGGAAAGGATCAATATAGGACTTGCGCATCCGATCTCCCAGGTAATCCCAGGGACCGTTGAAATACAGCAGTCGAGGTCGAACTGGATCAGCCATACGTCCGTTTCTACGCGGTCACCAACACCTGGGGCGCTTTCACCTTATTGGATTCGGTTGGAAGCAGTTCACACCACACCGCATCCCACTCGGCAAAAGTGCGCGCCGGAAAGACGTGCAGCGTTTCGACGTTTTGCGTCTCGTCGCCTTCGACGATTTGAAACGCCGGTTCCTTTCTTCGCAGTTCAGCTTTTTTGGACGCCACCAGCCAACGCAGAGAGTTCAACGCCGGGTGACGAAGATCGCTTCGTTGGGCGAGAAGTGCGATCGCACTGTCCCTTCGACCCATCTTAATCCACACGATCGCCAAGTACGCTTGGTTGATGACATCGGGCCACGCGTCCGTCTTTTGACGGATTTGGGTTTGGATATTGTAGAGGAGATGCTGCTGCGCCAAGTCGAGCCGATGCAGATGAAACTGGCAGATCCCCGCGCCGAGTCGCGCTTCTGCAACATAGGGGATGATGCCGAGCACGTTCTCGAACTTCGCTAGCGCTTCCTTCCAACGCTTCTGCGCGAACAGATCGTATCCGGCGCGCAATGTCTCGACCAGCGGGTTTTCTGAGGGGAACTCATACATCGGGCGCGCGTTTTCGTCGACGAGTTGGAGCGGCTGCAACGGGTTGATCTGCACGATGCGCTGCCCGGGCCCTTTGGCTTTCCAAAGGTGATACCACTCGATGAACATCCGCCGACTACGCGTGGTGTGTTGTTGATGGACCAACTCATATCCGGCATCCGTGATCTGCTGCAGCCGATCAGGATTGTCCAAGAGAGCTTGGACCTTGCTTCCAACATTGCTTTCGTCAGCGAACACGCAGTTTACGCCGTCTTTAAATCCGATCGCCTTGAAGACTTCTGTCTCTTCCGCGATCAAACAGCAGCGACAGGCAGGAATCTCCAACGGCTTCAGCGTAAGAAACCGATTCACGCTACCGCAACCTGCCGAAAACATGCTTTGGTTGAGGAGACGCGCATAGCGTTCGCCGATGTAGGCATTTCCGCTCTGGTGATTTTCCAACACCGGCACATGAAACACGGGGAAGCGCGATATAAGCTGCGAGAAAATCGGGAAACGCCACGTATAGAAGAAGCGCCCCGACAGCCATCCCGCACCCGTAAGACTGATCGGGTAGTCTTTGGTCAGGCCGTAGTCTTTGTACAGATCCTCTTCAATCCACCACGGCACGTAGATCGTATTCTCAAAGAAACGACTCGGTGCATCGCTCGGTCGGAAACAGGTGAAGGTCTGGTGCACGCCCCAGCGCAACAAGCGATTGACCGCGGCAATTCGGGACGAGCTTATGGGATCCCGATACATATAGCCGATGCGCGGTATCTCGGGATACGCGTTCGTTTCGATGATCCGGATCTCCCTCTCCTTGTCCGATTCTGTTCCGGTGTGAAACAGGATCATGTCGGGACGATGCTCTTCCACTTCTTTTCGGAGGTTGCGGTCGCCCTGCACTGAGATGACCTCGAAATCCTGCTCCAGCAATCGGCGGAACGGGTCCATGTACGCCGCAATCATGCGGTCGCCCAGGTAGTCCCACGGCCCATTGAAATATAGTAGCCTCGGACGCGATTTCATCTCGCGGACAGGAGTCGTGAATGAATTGAGTAGAACAAGATGCGAGCGTTCAGCAGGTTGCGGTCCTGCTCCCGGGTGGAATGCCCAACTAATTATCGATCAGCGGAGTACCGCATCTTTTTTCTAAGAACGTGGTCCGTCTCCGCCGCTGCGTTACGCAACAAGATGGCTATGTGAAAAAATTGCCGCCCCCAAATCAACAGCGACCCAACTCACCGCAGGAGCGAACCCAGCATGCCTTCAACGCCGTGGCAAAGCGCAGGGACTGGCCCTGATGGTTCAATAATTCGCTGCGCTGGCACTCAGCTCTCAGGTTCGCTCGAAGAAGAGCTAACCGCTGCTCGTTGGTCGCCCATTCAAGCGCAATACGCACATAGTCTTCCTGATTCTTTGCCACCCACTCTGCATGGCCAACCGCACTCAACAGACTCACCCCCACCCGCGACATGTGGCGATCTCCCGCCAGTGTCACGACGGGAACGCCCATCCACAGCGCTTCACACGTCGTCGTCGTTCCATGATAGGGGAAAGTGTCCAGCGCGACGTCGATCCGGTTGTACGTGGCGAGATGTGACGCGGTATCGGGCGTTCGATCGAGGAGTTCGATCCGCTCCACCGGAAGACCCAAACGCAGGAGGCGCTCACGTGAACGCGCCCGGCCTTCCGAGCTGCTCAGGCTGGTCCCTTTCAGCAGCAGTCGCGATCCTATCACGGCGTCCAGGATACGGCCCCACACGCGCAGCATCTCGTCCGTGATCTTGGCGGGCGTGTTGAAACAACCGAACACCACGGTTTCGTCCGGCCCCCTCGCCTGCCGGACGGGCTCCGGCGCAGCCGCGGGAGGTGCATAACACCACGCGGTAGGCGCGAAGCGGATCAGTTTCTCCGTGGCAAACGCGTCGGCCTCGCCCTCCGGATCCACCACCGCATCCGTGAACCGATAGTCCATCGCGGGCACTCCCGTGGTGTTAGGATAACCGAGGTAGCTGATTTGGACGGGAGCGAGTCTTGCGGCGAACAACGGCAACCGATTCGTCATCCCAGTGTGGCCTGCCAAATCGATCAGAATATCCGGCGCGTCCGCCCGGATGGTTTTCTCCACCACGTGCGGTCCCTGACCGACGAAGTTTCGCCAGACCGAAGCCATCGTTCGCAGTCGCTGCGAAACGTCATCTTCTCGGAAGTGGTCGTGGTACAGAAACAACTCGAACGCCGCCGGATCCAGGTGACGGAGCAACGGCTCCAGAAAGTAAGCACACGAATGCGTGCGCAGATCCGGAGAAAAGACCGCTACGCGGAGTCGGCGTTCGGGCTCAGGCGTGTTGGGCAGCTTCCGCCCACTCGCAACCGGTAGCAGCTTTCCATAGGCCACGTGCTCCTGGAACAATTCCTCGCGCGGAAGTCCCTCCAGGTAATGAAGCGCGAACAGCAGATAGCTTCGCGCCTGATGATGCTGAGGCTCCAACGCCAGGAATGCGCGGTACTCAACCACGGCCTCTGCGATCCGGTCGGCCTGATGAAGCGCTTGGGCCCGGCCAAACTTCGCCAGCGCATACTTGGGATCGATGGTGAGCGCCTGGCTATGGCAACGCAGCGCAGCTTCATAATGTCCAAACAGACTTTGCGTCAGCCCGAAATTGTACCACGCCACCGCGTTACGTGGCTGCAGCTTGACCGATTTCTCGTGGCAGCCCAGGGCTTCGCCGAGGCGATCCTGCGTCTTCAGCAAGTACGCAAGGTTGTCCCAGCCTTCACTGAAGGTGGGCGATTTCGTGATCACGCGCCGGAGCCGCTGTTCGGCGTCTGCCACGCGTCCGGAATCAAGCAGCGCAAGTCCGAGACGCATCTCACAAACGAGTGCCTTGGGATCCAACCGAAGCGCACGCGTCAGAAGGTCCACCGCGTCGACCGCACGCCCTTCATGATAAGCGAGGAGTCCGGACAAATGGAGGACGTCAAAACTCTTGGGGGCCGCGGCGCGCAAGCGCGCATAGATGTCTTCGGCGTCGCGAAACCGGTTGGCGCGATGATGACCAATCGCAGCTTGCAGCTGCGTCTGCAGTTGGGCCGGGTTCATCCGAGCAGCGTCACAGCGACGCAATGGCGAAAGAAATACACCTGCGACCAGTGTTTCTCCCGCAAATCATCCGCTCAAGCCCGAACCGAGCCACACGCGAATACGTAGACCAACCCTCGACGTTCGAGTTTGGGCCGACCGCAATCAGCTGACCGCCGAGCGAACCGGCCCGAACAATTCCAAGGCCCGTCGCAACGCTTCAGCGACATCATCTGCCGTGAGCGCGAGCTCCGGCGTCGGGCCAGTGAACGCGGTCCAGTAATCGGTCTCCCCCGGAAAGCCATGGCCACCGGACTCCGCTGCGGCCGCGGCGAGATTGAGCAACTGGGCCATAGGACCGCTCTGCGCAGGCATGTAATGGTCACGAATGCCTTCGATCGTCTTAAGCGGGAATCGCCACTCGGTCAGGATCATCGCCGCAGCGTCGCAGTTGCTCAGCCCGATGAAGTTGGTTTCCCAATCTCCCAGTCGGCCGCTCTCCCGTCCTTTATAGTGACCTTCGTAAAATCCATTTTGCGTCAGCCGATCGAGGGCAACTTTGCCCACCGAACGCAGCAAGCCGGCGGTATAGGCCGCACGGGTGTCCAATCCAGCCATCTCGGCCAGAATTTCAGCGACCAATGCGGTCAACAGAGAATTCTCGCGCAGCTGAATTCCGGATACTTTGTACCGCGTAAGTGGCGCATCGGCCACGTGCGCCACGGCGGCCAAGCCGGTCAGGCGATACACCTCGGTGAATCCCACCCGCGCGAGCGCTTCATCCAGAGACGCGAACGGATGCCCGGCGTTATAGAAGGCGCTATTGCTGATCCGAATGATTCGCGCCGTGAGCGCGGCGTCACGTTTCAGCAGATCAGTGAGCTCACTAAGATCAGAATTAGCATCGAGCAACAGGTGCCCGAGCTGGGCCAAAATGCGGGGAGCCGCGGGCAAAGCTTTGGCGACATGCAGGAGCGTCTCGCGCGGAATCGGCGTAGCAATCATCACGCACGCTATCGACTCAACCGACGCTGACGTTAAATGGAATTCCGGCGTCGCATGGGCCTCTTTTACGAGGGAAACGGTGGAGCCGGGACGGCTAAAAAGTTTGTGAAGAGAAGTGCGCCCGCCCGTAGAATCGATCTCAAGGGGCCCGAGGTCGCGCCGATTACTCCATTCGCTGGGACGTGCCATGGAGGCACCTGCCCTCATTTTAGGTTCTTACATGTCTTTCGCTTCGATCCAGACCGCATCACCAGTGAGTCAGAGTCATTCACCCTTTCCCGACGATATCATCCGTCGGCGCATCGACTCGTGCCCAAAACTCGGCTCCCTGCAGAGTATCAACCGGGCGCTCAGCGATCTCGTTAACTCGGAGCAAAGTCTTAATTCCCAGATCGCAGAAATCATCCGACGGGATCCTTCCCTCGCAGCACGTCTCCTCCGGATGGTGAATTCCGTCTACTTCGGACTATCGACGCGCGTGAATAACATCGAAGAAGCCGTGTTCTTCCTCGGTCTGCGACAAATTCGCGAGCTCTCCATGGCGACACCGGTCATCGAGGAGCTGGAGAAACTTCAACGGAGCACGCAAGCCACGCTGCCGTGGAAAGACCTGTGGAGTCACAGCATCGGCACCGCCATCGTCACGCGCGAAATTCTGGCCTCCACGTCACTCCAGATCGACGACGACACGGATTACTTGGTGGGGCTGCTCCACAACGTCGGGAAAGTCGTCATGGCAAACGCGTTTCCCGAGGAACTGCGTCAATTGATGGCGACGCCGGCGCGTACGCCCGACGAATTCTGCCGCCTCGAACGCGAGTTGATCGGTTGGGACCACGGTCGCATCGGAGCGCACTACCTTAGCCGGCATCAGATTTCCGAAGAGATCATTTTCTCCGTACTCTATCATAATGATCCTGAGGCAGCGCCGCGGCATCGGCTGTTTGCAGCCGCGGTCCAAGTGGCGGATCACTTGGTCCGGCATGCCGGAATCACCGGTGGCTTCGAACCAGTCGCTCATGTTGAACATGAAGCCTGGCTCCAGCTTGACGGCTGGAGAATCCTATACGGCGCAGACGGTCCCGAGACGATGTTAGCGCGTGCCGCGCTGACCAATACGCTCGGACGCTTGCCCTCCATGCTCCAAGGCCTGCTGTGATACAGCCCGGACGCTGCACATCCTCAACGCGGATTGACGGACCGCTCTTCTCCAACTCGTGAACAGCGACTCGAGCTCGACCGCAGTCGCCCCTCCTTCCACGGATACGTGGTTGGGTCCATGGGAAAACAGCGCCGATCCCGCGTACTGTCGCGATGTGGCGGGCAATCTCCTCGCCGTAAACCTTTCCTTTGCGCGTAAGTTCGGCCGCCCTGCGCACACGCTGCCGGGAACGCCCATCACCGATTTCATCCACCCCGACGACATTGCGGGGATGAGTTCAATTACGGGCGAGCTCGAGCGGCCCCCGCATCGCGCCGTTTGCGAACATCGCTGGCTGACGCCACAGGGCGTGCGCTGGTTTTCGTGGGAAAAGATTGCACAGCACGACAGCGCAGGAGAGATCGTCGCCATCCGTGCGGTCGGCCGCGATATCACCCGCCAACGTCTCGCGGAGGAACAGTTTTATCGCCTGTCCCGGGCAGTCGAGCAGTCCCCGGTCGCCATCGTCATCACCGATCTCGATGGGCGACCGCAGTATGTAAATCCCAAGTACACCGAGGTCAGCGGGCGGACCCTCGAAGACATTCTCGATCACAAGATTGAGGTGCTGCGCGACGGTCATCCGGACGACGAGTCATTCCGGAAATTTTGGGAAACCGTTCGGGCCGGTGGTGAATGGCGCGGCGAGCTTTCCACTCGGCGCCCCGACGGCTCGATCGTATGGGAGTCGGTCAAGGTATCGTGCATGCGCAATCCGGCGGGAGAGATCCAGAATCTGCTTTGCTTGCGCGAGGATATCACCAACCGGAAGTCGCTCGAAAGTGAACTCCGCCAGGCGCACAAGATGGAGAGTCTTGGCACCCTCGCCGGCGGAATCGCCCACGATTTCAATAATCTTCTGGCGATCATCCACGGCTATTCGGAATTTTGCCTTCAAGGCACCGCGGATCCTGCGGTGCTTCAAAAGAGCCTCCTTGAAATCCATCGCGCCGCTCAACGAGCCAGCGGTTTGGTGAAGCAGATCCTGACGTTCAGCCGGAAAACCGAGGTTCGCTTCTCACCCGTGGACCTCAATCAGCTCGCCCACGATCTCGTGGCGCTGATGGCCGAGACATTCCCCCGCACGGTCACGTTCCAGCTGGCGTTGAACGACAAGCTGCCGCCATTGCTGGCTGATCAAACTCAGCTGCAGCAGATCGTGTTGAACTTGTGCGTGAATGCGCGTGACGCCATGCCGCAAGGCGGCGCGATCACCGTTACCACCGGCATCCGTCTTGGAGCAGAGCTCCAATCGCGACATCATTCCGCGGAGCCTTCCCGACGCTACGCCTGTCTCGACGTCAGTGATACCGGCACCGGCATGACGCCGGAAGTCCGCGCCCGCATCTTCGAGCCGTTCTTTACCACCAAGCAGGCCAATCAAGGCACTGGGCTCGGCCTGGCCGTGGTGTATGGCATCACCAGCAGTCACCAAGGCTTCATCGATGTTGATAGCACCTTGGGTGTGGGCAGCACCTTCCACGTGTACCTGCCGCTCGCGGGAGACGTATCGATGCCGACGCCGACCGCCAGCAGCTCGGAGTTCCCCTGTGGAACCGAGTCACTTCTGGTCGTGGATGACGAATCTTCCTTACGAACCCTTCTTGCGGCCGCGTTTACCCGCAAAGGATATCAAGTCACGACCGCCGCCACGGGTTTGGAAGCGATCGAAATCGTGGGCGACGCGAGCCGTCCGCTCGATGCGGTCCTGCTCGACCTGAACATGCCTGGGACGAATGGAGTTCAGGTTCTCAAGGTGATCCGCGCGTGCCGACCAGAACTGCCGGTGCTGGTCATCAGCGGTCATATCACGCCCGAAGTCCGGGCAGAATTTCAGACCATGAATCAGCGCGACTTCATCCAGAAGCCTTATAGGCTGGACGAAGTGGGCCGACGACTGCGCACGATTTTCGAGAAATCGGCCGCCCAACGGCTGTAATTTCCCGTGTCGGCGCAGGGGGCTGCAACGACCTACCTGCCGTTTAGAGAAGAGGCTCTGGCCGTCGCATCCCTGCGCCGGAACTCGGACAGTGAGCCACTTGGATGAACTCACCACTCCACTGTTTCAACTCAACCATGGGATTTTCAGCGCGCGCAAATGGCTGATCATCAAAATTCTTCATGGCGCAAATCTGTTTCAGATTTTGCTGCGGTGGGTCGATAAACCAGCGGGCGAATATAGGACTATCCAGTTCAATGGACCGTCATATTATCAATGAATCAACGCGAACCAACATCCGTGCCGAAAGGCATGGGTCAGGCACTGCCACGTCTGACACTGTTGCTCCTGCCATTCCTGTCGGGCGTATGTGCTTCCGCACAGCCGCGTCTCATCCTTCAGGCCAGTTTGAAACAGCAAACACCGTATATGGTAGCTGTCGGCGCTCCAGCGCTGCGCTTCCAGGAGCCAGCTCCTTCAGCCGAGCTTGCCGTCAGACCACCGATTCCGAACGCAACGCGTCCGGCCACACCCGAACTTCCATCGTCGAATCTCGACCCAATCACACGGCAAATCCCAGACTTGGCTTCATCCTCTTCCTCTTCTTCCTCTTCAAGCGAGACCACCCGTGGAGCAATTCACGAACCCAGCGAAGAACCGGCGGCTACAGCGCCTGCGCGGACTCCGCTTCCCATCCTTGCTGATGAAATACGGCCTCAAGCACGAGCAGAAGACTTCCTGCCATACTTCCAGATTCCTGCCGGTGGAGCTAACGACGTGAACGTCATCGTACCCGTGCCTCGCGCACCTGCGACGCCGTCCTCACTGCCGCTTAGCTCAGCGACCTACACCCAGACTCCGCGATGATTCTCCGCTCCGCGTCGACGTTCGCCGCTTCGAAGCTTCCAAGCTTCGCCGCTCTCTCCTTGCTGGTCGTCATACCGGCAGCGACGAGCGTGTATGCGGCGGATGAACACGCGGCGCCAGGCGCAGGCGGATCAGAGCACGCGTCACCTCACGTCGCTCCAGACCAGGCGCCACATGAATCTCCGGAGAGCGCGGCCACTACGCCGGACGGACCTGAATCCCCGGCGCGGCTGATTCCCGTCGCCACGCCGGCGGACGACAAACTCGAGGTACAGTCGAGCGGCTCGGGCGTATCTGCGCGAGAAGCTCAAGGTCTCGTTAACCTCGGTATGAGCCTGACGGATCGATCCGACTATGCCGCGGCAGAAATCGCCTTTCGTCAGATCCTGAATGGCGACGCGCCCGCGGAGCACACCAAATCGGCGCTCCTGGGGCTTGCCCGCATGCACCGGAAGAAAGGTGAACTGACCAAGGCCGCCGCAATCTACGAACGGTACTTGAAGGATTATCCTGCCGACGACCGGGTGCCGGATGCCCTCCTCGAGCTGGGTCGGACGTTGCGTGAGATGGGCGCGCCGCGTCTCGCCATCGCTCGTTTCTACAACGTCATCAACTCTACGCTGAAGCTACCGGCCAACAGCGGATTTGAGCATTATCAGACCCTCGCAAAGACCGCGCAGTTTGAAGTGGCGGAGACGCATTTCCAGACCGGCGACTTCGTCGAGGCCAACAAATTTTTCTCGCGCCTGCGGATGCTCGATCTCGCTCCGGCGGACCGGGCTCGCGCTCATTTCAAGGCCGCCTACTCGCTCCATCTCGCGGGCGACGCGGAAGGTGCCGTGACCAGCCTTCGTGGATTTGTCGATCAATGGCCGGACGATGAAAATGTGCCAGAAGCGCGCCACTTGCTCGCGATTTCGTTGCGCACCGTCAAACGCCCACAGGAAGCACTCGCCGCCACCCTAGATCTACTTCGAGCGGAAAAGTCGCGCTCGGGAGCCGACGCGAAGCGCTGGACGTACTGGCAGCGGCGCACGGGCAACCAGCTCGCAAATGAGTTTTTCCAGAACGGAGACATTCTGAACGCACTCGCGATCTATCACGGCCTCGAAGCGCTCAGTGAGGAATCACGTTGGCGCATTCCGGTCGCGTACCAGATCGCACTCTGTTACGAGCGCCTCAATGACGCCGATCGGGCCGTAAAGATGTACCATGCGATCATGGATACCGCGGGCGAGAACCCACCTCCGGATGTTGCGGACATTGCCCGCATGGCCGCTGCCCGGCTGACCTATGTCGAATGGCGCGGCACCACCGATAACCAAGTCACTGCGCTGTTCGAAACGACCACTGGACAAGTGGCTCCTCCCGCTCCAAAGCCTGCAACTCTCAATGACGCCGACCGAAGCCCTGCAACAGCACCAGCAACTTTGTGATGATCTGCATCAGTGTGCGTTGGAGGAAAACCGATTCCTTCGCCAACACCAGCGGCCGCTCTCACCGGAGTTGATTGAGCGCAAGCGAGGATTACTCGGTAAGCTCGATGAGTCGCTTGGCGCGTTGCGCACGGTCCCCGCTGGTCGGGTTCGTGAGCCCGAAACCCGCGACCTGCTTGAGCACACGCGCGCCCGCATCCTGCAGATTCTCCAGCTCGACAAAGAAAACGAGCAGCTCCTCCTTCGCTTCAGTCTCTCAGGACCAAAGCCAGCCGCCAGCCCGGTCAGTCCGTCTAGCGCGCTCCTGCAGAAAATCTACGCGCGGATTTCCTGAGGTCGCTCACTTCGCGCCGGTGTCGCGCGCGTCCGCTTCCTTCGTTAGGAAATCCTCAGGCTTGGCTCCGCGATTGCTAAGCATCAGCTTCATGCCTTCACGATGATTCGAGTGCTTCACGCCGACGACGATCCGCAAATTGCGGACATGGTGCGGCTGCTCTTCGAAAGAAGCGGCAAAGACTGCGAGCTGGACCACGTCGAGTCAGGCCGCGCCTGCCTCGAGGCCATGGCGGTGAACAAGTACGACGTTCTCCTCGTTGATCTGGTGATGCCCGATATCGACGGGTTGCGCGTACTCGGCGAACTGACCGCTCGGCACGATCCCACGCCGGTGGTTATGGTCAGTGGACAAGGCCAGCATGAGCTCGCGGTTCGTGCTCTTCGAGCGGGTGCCGTCGACTGTCTCGATAAAAATTCCGCAGATTTCCGCCGCCTGCCCGATATCGCGCGACGCGTCGTTGAACGACACCGCCGCAAACTCTCCGTCACAACGGCTCCGCGTGACCATCGCGTCCTCTTCGTCGATCCGGACGACGAGACGCGTGAACTGGTGAAGCGCTTTTTCGCCGCGGAATCCTCGCGCCTGGTCATCGAGCACATCGATCTGGAGAAACTGGAGCAGCTGTTACTTTCCACGTTCGACATCGATGCGGTCGTGCTGGGGCCAGGGATACCGGAAGACACGATGCTTGATACGTTGCGGCATCTTCGCTCCGCCGCTGACGACATCCCGGCGCTCGTGCTTTCGGGCAGCAGTTCACGAGACACCGGCATCGCCGCGTTTCAGCTTGGCGCGCATGACTACCTCTTTTTCCAGAATGGCTGTCTACCGGAGCTCGTTTTCTCGTTGAACCATGCGCTCAAACGCGCGGATACGGAAAGGCTGAATACGCGCCTTTCGGCGGAGCTCGCCGAGCTGAATCGGTCGCTCGCGGATCAAGTGCGGGATCGGACCCGTGACCTCGAAGCTCAGATCGTCGTTCGGGAAGCCGCCGAGCGGCGCGCCGAAGATAATGCGGCGCGCCTGCAAGCGCTGTCGAATCGCTTGCTGCGGGTGCAGGAAGATGAGCGTCACGCCATCGCCCGCGAGCTCCACGATCAGGTGGGACAACTGTTGACCGGACTTCGATTTCAGTTGGAAAGCGCACGGTCGCAACCCGCGGCCTTGAACGAAGCGCTCACCGTGACCGACGACCTGCTCCGCACGGTGCGCGAAATGACGCTGCAGCTTCGACCGCGCATGCTGGACGATTTTGGACTGCGGCCCGCGCTGGAGTGGCACGTGGATCGCTTCCGCCACCAAACGAACATTGCTGTTGAGTTGGACATCGCGCTGCCCGCGGAACGTTTGCCTGCCGTGTTGGAAACCACCGTGTATCGAATTATCCAGGAAGCCCTGACCAATGTCGCGCGCCACTCGGGCGCGAAGAATGCGGTCGTCACCGTCGCGGCGGACGATCTGTCGCTGCACGTGGAGATATCGGATCGCGGTCGCGGCTTCGATGCAGCCGCTGCACTCGCCAAACATAACTCGATTGGACTGGCGGGACTCGCAGAACGCGTTCATCTGGCCGGTGGCTCACTTGAGCTTTTTTCCCAGCCGAACCAAGGCACCCGAATTCACGCGGAGTTCTCACTCGCCACGACACCTCCCACCCCTGCCCAAACATGACGACCGCCATCATTGCCGATGATCATGAGATCGTACGTCGAGGTCTCCGGATTATATTGGAGGCCGACCAAAGCTGCCGGGTCTTGGGTGAGGCGTCGGATGGATTGATGGCGGTTCAGCTGGTCGAAAAGCACAAGCCCTCCGTCTTGATTCTCGATTTGAACATGCCCCGGCTGCACGGGATCGAGGTTTTGCGCCAAACGCGGGCATCCAGCCCCAACACCAAGGTGATCGTGCTTTCGATGCATCACGACGAAGCCTACGTCATCGAAGCGCTCCGCGGAGGCGCCATGGCGTACATATTGAAAGGTTCGGAATCACAGGAGATTACTCACGCGTTGAAGGAAGTTCTAGCTGGACGGCGATTCCTTAGTGCTCCGCTTTCCGAATGGGCGATCAACGCCTTGGTGACCAAACCGGCGGACGACACTGATCCCCTCCAGGCGATCACTCCCCGCGAACGGATGGTCCTGCAACTTGCCGCCGAAGGTGCGAGCAACGGCGAAATCGCCGAAAAGCTCTTTATCAGTCCGCGCACGGCCGAAACGCACCGGACCAACCTGCTGCGCAAACTAGGCCTCCATACGCAGACCGACCTCGTCCGCTTCGCCATCCGCAAGGGCCTGATCTCGGCTTAGCTCGGCACGAAGGGCTCGAACAGTGGTGCCCGGGAGCGGACTCGAACCGCTACGCTGTTAGGCACAGGCTTCTGAGACCTGCGTGTCTACCAATTCCACCACCCGGGCAAAACGCTAAATGACACCTACTTACGCGGACTCTAACAAATTCGCTGTTGGCTGCCTTCTACACCGCTCTTCTACTCTTTTCCGGTTCACATACGGGAGAGATTGAGAGTGTGTGGGAAAGAACCAACGTCACGAACCTGCTTCGCAACCGCCAGAGCGGAACGTACTACGCCCGCGTAAAAGTGGACGGCAAGCAGAAATGGCGGACGCTAAAAACCTCGGTCTTGTCCGTGGCGAAGCTGCGACTCCGCGACGTTGAGGACGTACGTGCGCGCGAAACGGCCCGAACTGGGAGGCCCGGACTTCGGGTACGGACGAAATGTCCGTGAGCAGCTTCATCGGGATCTTCGGTGAGCGGATCGATCAAGACTCGTCGTTGGCACCTAACACAAAGGAACGTCGCAAGACGGCAATCAAAGCAGTGACAACTACGTGGCCCGGGCTCTCCGGTCGCGACGTGCGCCGGATTACGGTCGCGGACTGCCGGAGCTGGGGCGCGAAGGCTCTCCGCGAAGGAACTGGATTCCTCGCGCCCAACGTGAAGACCAAGGGGTCGGGAATGTCCGCGTCGGCTTTCAACCAAGCTGTGGATGCGCTGCGCGCCGTGCTGGCGATCGCTTGTGAGCAAGGCGTCATCTACAAGAATCCAGCCGCGGACGTTACCAAGGCCCCGGTCTCGCGGAAGCGACTCGCGCTACCCTGCCCCGAGCAATTCCAGGCGATCGCAATGCGGATCGCGGTCGCCGGCTCCGAGTGGTCGCAGGATTGCGCGGATCTCGTTCGACTACTGGCATTCTCGGGAGTGCGATTGCGTGAACTACCGCAGTACGATGGAGCCACGTAGACACGGCAAAGAATCAAATCACGGTACCGGGAACGAAAACTGAGACCAGCTACAGGATCATTCCTATCTTCCCGGCGTATGGCCGCAGGCTCATTTCCCCTTCGTTGCGGATCGCGTCCGGGTGCGTCTCCAACGCCTCACGCAGCTCGCGCCAGCGATAGAAGTCGGGATGCAGTTCAAGCGCTACACCGAGCACTTCGCCTTCACGCACGACACTGCTCCGCTCGTAGACGTACCGCAGTGCCGCCGCCAGAACGGTCTGCGCGTTGCCGTGCGACCACTGCATCCGCGGCAACTGCGCTCTTGCGGCGTGAACGAGATCGTCCAGCGCCCGAACCCGCTCATTTCTGCCAGCGAATCCAAGCGTCCTCCAGCGGGACCCGGAGGCCCTCACAGCACGGTATGATCCGCACGGTGTAGTCCGACATCGGACGGCTCGCCGAGACCGCGGCGCGGTAAGTCAGTTGGCCGGTCGCAGCCGTTTCGGCCGGCTCTTGCGTCATTTCCTGCCGCACCGCATCGCCGCCTTTCGTTGCATCGGCATAAACTTCCACCCGGACGGACGTCGGACTCGCCTCGCCAAAAAATATCTTCACGCTCACAAAGTGCTGCTCGTCGTGGGATTCGACGGTCATGTCGTGGAAACAAATGGACGCGCGCTTCGACCCCCACTCCGTTTGCCAGTCGACCAATCGTTGCGCCTCTGCTCCGCGGTCGGCGGCGCGAAAGCGATATGCGATCGCCGCAGGCAGGTAGCGTTGCTCGGTGTACTCGCGCAACGTGCGCGTCACGGAAAAGCGCGGCGTCAGCCGCGCCATGCTTTCGCGAATTCTCGCGACCCATGCTTCAGGCAACCCCTGTTCGTTCCGGGCGTAGAATTCCGGGATCACCGCATGCTCTAGCAGCTCGTAGAGCGCGTTGGCTTCGGCCGCGTCCCAGGCGGGATCGTCGCCATGTTCCTCGCCATCTCCCATTGCCCAGCCCACCTCCGGCACGTAGGCTTCGGCCCACCAGCCGTCCAATTCGGAGAGATTGAGTCCGCCATTCACGAGCACCTTCATGCCGCTCGTGCCGCAGGCCTCCCACGGTCGACGCGGCGTGTTGATCCACACATCGACACCCTGCACCATGTGCTCCGCCAGCAGCATGTCGTAGTCGGCTAAAAATACCACCGGCGGAGTGGCGTCACTCCGCCGAGTAAAGCTCGTCCACTCGCGGATCAGCGCCTGCCCGGCTTGGTCGGCCGGGTGCGCCTTGCCCGCCAGAATAAGCTGCACCGGACGTTCGGCATTTTTCAAGATCCGGAGCAACCGTTCCGGATCCTGCAGCAAAAGGTTGGGCCGTTTGTAGGTCGCGAATCGCCGCGCAAAACCGAGGGTCAGGACCTGCGGGTTGAGCCGGGCCTGCAGGCGACCGATTTCCTCCGCTCCCACGCCCGCGGCAGCCAACTGCCGGCCGACACGCTCGCGGGCATAGCCGATGAGGCGCTCCCGATTATAGGAGCGGAGCGCCCAGATCTTGTCGTTCGTCACAGCACGCATCTCGGTTTCCAGCGTGAGCGACATTCCTTTCCACCGATCTTGGCCGCATGCCGCCGTCCAGAGTGCATCGGCCGTCTCAGAGTCCCACGTCGGCATATGCACGCCGTTCGTCACGTGTCCGATCGGGACCTCGTCCTCTGCCCACTGCGGAAAAAGTGGGGCGAAGAGATGTCGGCTGACCCGGCCGTGAAGTTGGCTGACCCCGTTGACCGATCCGCTGCCCCGCATGGCCAGATAGGCCATGTTGAACGGTTCGTGAGCGTCATCCGCATTCCGTCGACCCAGGACCAGCAGCTCAGACAAAGTGATTCCGAGCTGCTCCCGCGCATACCAGCCGAGATATTGTTCGATCAACGCCGGGGAAAAAAGATCGAAGCCGGCCGCGACGGCCGTGTGCGTGGTAAAAATATTCCCAACTCGCGTGGCCGCCAGTGCGACGGCAAACGACCGGCCGTTCTCTTGCATAAAAGTTCGCGCTCGTTCCAAGACAACGAACGCCGCGTGGCCTTCGTTGAGATGACAGACTTCCGGTTTGAGACCCAAGGCGTTCAACAAGCGCCAGCCACCTATGCCCAACAGCATCTCCTGTTTGATCCGGAGTTGGGGACCTCCGCCATAGAGTTCACTCGTAATGCCCCGATGAATCGGAGCGTTCGCAAAGTCGTTCGTGTCCAGCAGATAGAGCTTGATGCGGCCAACCTGAACCTGCCAGACGCGGAGCCAGACAGACTGGCCCGGCAGCACGATTTCCAACCTGAGCCACTCGCCATTCGCATGAAGCACCGGGGTGAGAGGCATCTGGGCGGGATCATTGTAGGGATAGATGGCCTGTTGCGCTCCGTCAGCGTCGATTATCTGCCGGAAATAACCGTGCTGGTAGAGCAGCCCGACGCCGATCACGGGGACGCCCAGATCACTCGCGGCCTTGAGTTGATCACCCGCCACGTGGCCGAGCCCGCCTGAGTAGATCGGGAGTGCTTCGGTCAGCATATACTCCATGCAAAAGTAAGCGAGGCACGTCAGCGGAGCTTGCGGGTGAGTTTGTTGAAACCACGCGGCCTCCGACTCCGCTTTCCGTTTGGCCAGCACCAACCGGTCAAGTTCCCGGCAAAAAGCTGCGTCGGCCAGTGCGGCGGCGAGTTTTTCACGCGACACGGCTTGAAGCACCTCGCTCGGGAGATGCGTGAGCGACCAAAGCGCAGGATCAAGCCGGCTCCATAAGGCGTCGGCGCAGTGGTTCCACGACCAGCGCAGGTCCATCGCGAGTTCGCTGAGCGCCTCACGTCCGTGAGGCAGCGCGGGTGAATTTGGAACATCAGGTCGGGTATCACTCATGAAATATCAGTTGGGGTTGCCTTCATTTTCCCATGCCTCGATCGCT
The DNA here is from genome assembly GCA_039928945.1 of Opitutus sp. Lineage (GTDB taxonomy): Bacteria > Verrucomicrobiota > Verrucomicrobiia > Opitutales > Opitutaceae > Opitutus. The sequence goes on from JBDSSD010000089.1 coordinate 80,912, forward strand.
GCTTCGTCCGTCTGCTCCAGCGTACGAACCGACAGGGCAGGCCCGCTGGCCGCTGTGGCCAGCGCGGCGCCAACGATGGCCCGCGCAGCCTCAAGCAACTGGCGCAGGTGGGACCCGCCGACCCGACGCCGGGCGAAAATTTTGCTGATGGTTTCTGGGCCCGCTTTGCCAACGGCTGCGACGAGACGCGGCCCAGCGACGAGCGCACCGAGCGGCGAAGACATGCTGGCGAGCAAATTTTTCACAGCCGTTTGGTGGGACTGGGTTCGATCCAATCGCGGCCGGACCCAAAAGGCGAAACACCAAGGCTGCCGTACCGGCCAGTCTTGGTGTCTGTCTTGAGCAGGAGCCCGGACCTTGCGGTCGAGACTCGCGCCAGGGAACTCCGCTTGGAGCAATGCAACCCTGATCAGTCCTCAAAGTCCCAACATCCCGTCACGTTGATCAGATTGTCCACCGACCCGATACCTGGCGCAGCCCATGCCACGCGCACGGCTTCATCGAGCTCGGCATAGTTACGGACATTTCCACTGAGCGTGACTTTCCCGCCGGACGTTTCCACGTGAATTTTTTTGGCATCCAGGAGCGCGCTGCGCTGGAAGGCCGTTTCGATCGAATTCTTCACACCTGCCGCCGTCAGGTTGGATTTGATCGTGATCAAATTGGTGACGCCTTTCACGCCCGCCATATACCGAAAGTTATCCTGGATGTCGCTCCGTTGATAGTCCCATTCCAATTCGCCTTCCAACGTGAGCCACCCGTCACGGACCACGGCTTTCACCGCACCCTTCGGTATCGATGGGAACCAACTGAGGCGAATCGCGGCCGCACCGGCGATGTCGCTATCGGTACGAATCAGGGAGGTGGAAAGTTTGACGACAATATCATCCGCGATGGCCCGAACTCCGGCGACGCGTTTCGTCGCGCGGACCGCGTTCCACTTTTCAACATAATTGGTGACGAAACCGTTGAGGGTAACTGCGCCTTCCTTCACGAGGACGCCAATATCCGAGATGTTCACGCCCGGCTCATATTTGAGCTCGGCGAGCACATCGTTCTTCAGGTCCGTATCTGTTTTTTCAGCGATCGTTTTCATGGTCATTGGTTCCTGGTTCGTCTGCTTTTGAATTGAGAAGTCGTCAGGCTCGTTTCTCCGCCGCCAGCAGAACCGAACGCCGGAGGAACCAACCACGGATGAGACATCCGCCTTGCCTGGCCCGCTCACTATGCGCCCGTCATCTCTGCCGAGATATGGGGAATTGACCCACTAAGAAGCGCACAGCCGATAACGCGATTTCCCGGAGTGAATTCGCGGCCGAATCCGACGAGCCACGATCGCGCCGGGCTGAAAGTGACCGCGCGCACGACGTCCTTTTTCTTCAAGGGCAAGAACGCTCCCGTGGCCGACATCGCGCAAGAGCTCGGCGTCGCTCAGCGAGGAGCTGCTCAACGTCCTCGCAAAAATGCCCGGACTTCCGCGCACGGTGCGTCGGCCCACGGCCAAAGGGTCAGGCCCTCAAACCGACGGCGATTGTTCCACTCCGGCCGAATAGTGACCCAACACGGCGAAACTGTTGCACTGCGCGCGATGACGGAGCGCCGCTTGCGCCGGCAACAGGTTCGCGCGAGAGCCCCGCCACATTTTCATCGTCGTATCCTGAAGCGCACGACCGTAAGAAAACGACAGCTTCCACGGATGGTCGATAGACTGGCAGATGGCGTTCAATCGCTCTGTCGCGGCGACGTCCGTCTGGCCACCCGAGAGGAAAACGATGCCGGGCACCGCGGCTGGAACACTCCGACGCAGGCAACGAAGCGTGGCCGTCGCCACGGTTTCCATCTCCGCTTGCTGCGGACAATCCTTTCCTGGCAACACCATGCCTGTCTTGAGCAGCATTTCCTCAAGCACCACGCGGTGGGCATAGAGTGCACCAAACACGGATTGTAGGGTCTGACATGTGACTTCGTCGCAGCGCGCCAACGTGTGGTCTCCCTCCATCAGGATTTCCGGCTCCACGATGGGCACCAATCCGGCCTCCTGACTCAGCGCCGCAAATAGGGCGAGATTCCGGGCATTGTCGTCGATGCAGGTTTGCGTCGGCAGGTGGTCGCCAATCGCAATCACGGCCCGCCATTTGGTGAAGCGCGCACCCCGTTGCCGATACGCGACGAGCCGGTCACGAAGTCCGTCCAGCCCCTGCGTAATTTTTTCTCCGGCAAACGCCGGCAGCGCGGTCGTACCACCATCCACCTTGATGCCCGGAATCATGCCCTGACGGCTGAGCGCGTCCGGCATTGGCGAGCCGCCGGTTTTCTGATGAATCGTTTCGTCGAACAGAATCACTCCGCTGATGAATTCGACCAGTCCCGGCGTCGTGAACAGCAATTCACGATAAGACCGGCGGCTTTCTTCCGTTGATGGAATGTCCAGGGCCGCGAATCGTTTTCCCAGGGTGGGCAGACTTTCATCCGCCGCGAGAATGCCTTTGCCCGGGGCCAGGAGAGCGGCGACCGTTGAGCGTAGAGGGGATGTTGTCATGACGGTGAATTCCTGGTTCGATGCGTTTACTTGATCTCCCGGGTCAACCGGGCGGCCTGCAGCATCCGATCCCGCTCGGCTTCCTCCGCGCCCACCTCCACGAGCTGTTCGGTCTCGCTCCGACCCTCCCCATCTTCGTCCTCGCTCGGAGACTCCGGGAGTGGTCGCCCTTCCGAACCGGTAGCTGGCATCCAGCATGCGGATACCGGATCGGCATCCAGTAGCTCGTTCTGCCGGTCAAGGTCAGCCTCACCCGTCACTTCACGCTTCGCCTGCTCATAGTCGGCCTGCTGCACTCCCTGGTCAGGCCGCCCGGCGAGAACCGTGAGCTCTCGCGCACGTGCCGACACCCTTTCACGAGTCACCGGCGTGCTCATCGCGAAGCGCGGGGTTACGACGCCGGGGCTAAACGGATTTTGCTTCATGGAGTTCTACCGGATGTCGGGCACTTGGGATGTTCTGCATCAGCCGATGAAGGTCGGGGATGGACGAACTATGCGCCGGCTTCGACAACCTCGTGGTCGGCGGTCCGCTCAATGTCGCTCTTGGTGAGAGTCACAAAAACCTTCGATTCGTCGTAGCTCACCCGCTGGATTTTGGCCGGCGAGATCAAGACTTCCTTGCCCGAATACCAGTGGCCGGTTTCGACCACCAATTCTCCAATGTCCCAACTTTTATCGTCGACCAGGAAATTCTTGACCGAACCAATCGGCCCGTCGGCAGACTGGATCTCATAACCCGTCACCGCCTTGGTGCTACGAAGATGAAGGTCGTCGCGTTGATTATGTCCGTGATGCAGCGGCTTCGGCTTCACCGGCACGGTGTCGACCACGGAAAAACCTGCCAGGCCCCATATCCCGCCACCGTCCCAGTAGGCGGGCCATCCGTAATAGCGAAAGTAGTCTTCCTCGTATTGGCGGGAGACCGGCCGATGCGTGTCGATGGAGGGACTGTCCTCGATCTGTTTCTTGGTCAGCTTAATCGTCACGATATCCCGGTCACGGTCCAAATGACCAAACGCGTGAGGTGAAAGCAGCACCTGCCGTTCGCTTAACCACGTTCCCGTATCGACGACCAAATAGCGGATCACCCAGGTCTGATCGTCGAAGTAGAAATCTTTGACATGCCCGATTTCGCCGTCCGAAGCGGCGATTTTATCACCGTAGAGATCCTTGATATTTTGCAACATGAGGAGGGGGTGGGTTGAGTGGTTTTTTTTGCTACACCGTTGCCGTCTCGCGTGGCGCGTGCCCCGGTCCGTTGACATGTTGATGCAGTCGGCTATGCGACGAGTGCGTCGGAATATTCGCCTTCAAACATGCCGTTGCTTCCAACCAGTTATCGACGTCATGGCCCGGCTCACAGCGCCCCTGAAGATAGAGATGGTAGGCATAGTCACGAACCGCGTCCTCGCTCGGTTCCTGGGTTGGAGCCGTGGCGCGGGCCGAGGGAATTCTGGTGGATACTTTTATTTTGGACATAAGCGGGGGTGCGGTCGTGGTAGATCCTGGAGGCGAGGTGACCCGTCGTGCGGCGGGGAGGTCTCATCCGTTGCGATGCGGCAATGCTCAGGGGCCGCCTAAAAAACGAAGTTCGATGTGTTCGAGGTCGGCTTGACGCCGCAATTCACAGACGAGCGGCAAGGCCCGGCGTCCGACGCCCAGATGCCGGCGATAATGTTCAATGCGGCGAATCTCTTCGAGCGCGCTTTCCTCGAAAAAGAGTTCGTCGGCCGTCGGCCCCTGAACCGCCTCATGAGGTCGGCGCGACTATAGTACAGGAGCATTTCAGGATGAACCCCGGTGAGCTGGGCCGCAGCATCAAGGGAAAAGAGCACTGGCCCGTCGGTCGGCACGCTCACGAGCGTCAGCGTGGGATTTCGGTAAAAAGTAAATTTTGTCATGAAAAATTCTTCCGAGATATAGCTTAAGTCGGTTCACGCGGGCGCTAGATCACGCGCAGCACAATTTTACCGCGGCCATGGCCGCGTTCACTCAGTTCCTGTCCGCGGGTGGCATCCGAGAGGGGCAGGACCGTTTCCACGATCACCTTGAGTTTCTCGGCATCAGCCAGCTTCGCGATTTCGCCCAGTTGCGTCGCATTGGGCTGCGTAAAGACGAAGGCTTGTCGCACCCCGTGCTTCGCCGCGACTTCCGCTTTCGGCGGACTGATAATTGAAATCAGGATACCGCCGGGCTTGAGCACTTTCCATGAGCGTTCCTGCGTGTCTCCACCCATCGTGTCGAGTACCACGTCCACCGGCTGCACGACATCTTCGAATCGCTCGGTCGTGTAATCGATCACCTGGTCGACTCCGAGTTCCCGCAGAAACGCGTGGTTCCGCGCCGCGGCCGTACCGATCACCAGCGCGCCTTTCCACTTCGCCAGTTGCACCGCCAGGTGCCCGACGCCGCCGGCGGCAGCATGGATCAGGATGCGCTGACCGGCCGCAAGTCCGCCCGCGTCGAACAGAGTTTGCCAGGCGGTCAGGCCAGCCAACGGCATCGCCGCCGCATGGATGTGATCGACCGACTTTGGCTTGAGCGCCAATTCGGATTCTTTCACGACAATGAATTCGGCGTAGGCCCCGTCGCGGGAAATATCCGGCCGGCTGAAAACTTCATCCCCCGCTTTCAAGCGGGTCAGTCCCGAGCCGAGCGATTCCACAACTCCGGACAGATCCCACCCGAGCACGAGTGGCAGGGTGTGATGCAGCATTTCCTTCAGGTGCCCCTCGCGGATCTTCCAGTCCACTGGATTGATTCCGGCCGCATGAATTCGGACGAGCACCTCCCCAGCGCCCGGATGGGGACGCGGTGCGTCTTCATAAACGAGCACTTCGGGCCCACCGTACGAATAGATACACGCTGCCTTCATCGTTTTCATCGGTGTTTCGTGGAACGGTTCGCGTAAAATTCCCGCGCCTGGCTGAGGAGCTGGCCATCGGTCAGGTGACTTTCATCGACGACCACCGAGCCCATGATCCGTTTCGCGGTTTCCGAGTGGTGAAGTTTCATCCACGAAACAAACTGATCCATCGCACTGCTCTTGCCCGTGCCGGTCCCAAAAATTAGAACCTGGCCGCCAACCTGCAGCACCTTCGCGACCGGCTCGAAGAAACTAGTCGGCTCGGGCTTCTCTTTGCCCCGCGACAAGTTTTGTAAGTTTTGCTCATGCCCGAAAACTTTTTCGGGCTCATGCGGCGTAAGCTTCTGCGGAACGGCCCCCAGCATTTCCGCGCGGAAAAGTCGCGCCTGGTGATGGTCGATGACCAAGAGCCAACGGGCTTCGTGCTCATCACTGGTGGTCCGGGGTGCCTCCGAGCGCTCGAGAAAATGGCGTAAAGTCATCAGCTCCTCCGTATCGGCGACGTCTTTGTGACGCGACGGACACAGGACCAGGCTCGCTCCGTTACGCGTCACCTTGAGATTACCGTTATGCTCCTCCTCCACTGCGGCAATGTGACGAAACAACGCATGCACGTGGTTCCACTGCAGGTTGTGCGAGACCGGATGCTGGAAGATCGTATTATAGGTTCGCTGCAGCGAACCGGTGAGTGTGGCGGTGGAAATCATTTGGTTATGGGACACGGGTGGCGAGCCTTCCATCTGCTCCGGATTGCCGGTGCGAGCAGGAAGTTCACGATGCGCGCAGTCGCTCGCCGACGATATGGGGTGAAGTCCTACGGCTAACCTGGTCGCCGCGCCTGCCCCGAAGTCTTGGGTCGTGCGGGATCTTTTCCGCGCCGCTGAATGGCTCAGCTTGATTTGCCCGCCGCCGCCGCCGGAGCGGAGGGTTGCCGCCTCTCCCTCAAACCATGAAAGACCCGGCGGGTGCCGCTGTACTTGAACAGCTCGGCATAGCGCGCCCAAGCCACCACCGTGCGAAGAACGCGTTGGGGGTGTTCGCGCGGAAAAGTCTGGGCAAGGCGGCCCAGCACGACGGTCTCATCGACCTCATGGTTCGCCGACGTTTCCAGTGCCCGCACGATGAAGTCGAAGATGAAGAGACCACGGAGAGTGCCATTGAGCCGCTGCTTCCGGCCGGTGATATCGGCCGCGAGGAATTGACGTCCTTCGATGGTCATCTCCACCCGACCGCCAGGAGTGGTCACCCAGCCCAGCAGCTCCGCGGCTTTCACTACGAGCAGGAGCTGGCCCAATTCCAAATCCACACGCCGCGCCAAGGCAAACAACTCCAGCCCGCCTTCGTTTTCGATTATTTCCAGCAAGCCGATCGCGCTGCTCAGCGACACATTGGGCACCGATTGCAATGCCGGCGTAGCGGCGGAAGCGGCCCGCCCGCCCGCGGGCTCAGCCGGCAACGCGTGCTCCGTGATCAGGGCGTGGAGCTGCTGGATCAGCGCCAGAAACTCGGGCGAGTGTTCGTCCCGCGGATACGGCAGGGCGTTGTCCAACACGGCGCGCACGACGCCGGGATGCGTACCCAGAACGACGAGGCGCGTCGCCATGAAGACCGCCTCGGCGATGCTGTGCGTCACCATAAGGATGGTGTTCACCGGCGAGGCTTGGTTGGTGTAGAGGTCAATGACTTCGTTGCGCAACGTCTCGCTGGTAAGAACGTCCAGCGCGCTGAAGGGTTCATCCATGCAGAGAAGCTCCGGCTGGACGGCCAGGGCGCGGGCCAGACCCGCCCGTTGCTTCATGCCGCCGGAAAGCTCCTTGGGATAAGCTTCTTCGGAGCCGGTCAAGCCCACGGCCTCGATGACCTCACGCACGCGCGCCGCGCGGTCGACCGTGGAGAGCGCCAGATGCGGCAAGCCCACCTCGACGTTTTCCTGAACCGTCAACCAGGGGAAAAGAGCGAAATTCTGAAAGACCAGCGCCGCGGAAGGATTCAGCCCTATCTGCACCTGGCCGCGGTAGAGAATCTGCCCCGACGCCGGTGGTTCCAGACCGATGATCGCGCGAAGGAGGGTGGATTTACCGCACCCGGAGGGTCCGAGAATAGCGACCACTTCGTGTTCGCGGATCTCGAGGTTGATGTCGTGAAGAATCTCCACGGTCCCTCCGGCGGCGCCCGGAAAAGACTGAAACACGTTTCGAATTTCCAACAGCGGCGTGGTCATGGCTCAGGAAGAAAGGGCGTAACGGGTTTGGGCCCGGTGACTGAGCGGCCGCCAGACGAGGCGGTTGAAGCCGACCACCGTCACGGCCATAATGCCCACGGCCGCGGCGAGGACGTGAAATTCGCCTCGCTCGGTCGCCGCGCTGATCGCCGCACCCACGCCCGTGGTGAACAGGGTCCGGCCGTGAAACGTCATGTACTCGGCGACGATGCTGGCGTTCCACGCTCCACCCATCGCCGTGATCCAGCCGGTCAGCAGGCTTGGGAAAATCGCGGGCAGAATCAGGTGCTGCCAGCGCTGCCGCCACGAGAATCGCGCCATCCTGGATACGTCCGCCAGTTCACGCGGGATGGCGCTGCTGCCGGCGATGACGTTGAACAAAATATACCACTGCGTGCTGAGCAGCAGCAGCACGACCGAGCTGATTCCAAGCCCGATCCCCCACATCAGCAGCGCGCCGACGACCAACGGAAAAATCATCGGGGCCGGAAAACTGGCTGCCATTTGAATGAGCGGTTGCAGGACTCGCACCCAGCGGGGATGGCGCCCAATCAGCACCCCGAGGGGAATCGTCCAGAGTGATGCCAGCGCCACGGCCACGACGACGCGTAGCAAGGTGGTTGCGGTGCTCGCCACCAGCCGGAGCCACTCCGTGCCGCTGAGCGTCAGCACCAGTTGCGCGTACTTGATGCCGCCCAGCAGGATTCCCGCAACGACGGCAGCACTGAGCAATCGTTTCGTCCAGCGTGACCCGCTCGCCACGTAAGGGCCGATCGACGGTGCGACCTGGGGCGTGCGTCGGGGCAGGCGGAAAAGTCGCGGTGACTTCGCCACCATCCGCCAAATTTGCGAACGTCGCATGCGTTCCCAGAACCAGGAGGCCGGAGCGTTGATCGCGTCGTCCTCCGTGAACTTATGCGACCATGCGACCAAGGGTCGCCAGACGACCTGATCGGCAAAAACAATCATGCCGAGCATCGCCAGCACGCCGAGCAGTTGCGCGCGCCCATCACTCCGCTCAATCGCGAGACTCATATACGAACCGAGACCGGGTAACCGGAAATCATGATGACCCAGCACGAATGCCTCGCTGACCATCAGGAAGAACCAGCCGCCTGCCATCGACATCATGCTGTTCCACAGGAGCCCGGTCGCAGCGAAGGAAAGATCAAGCCGGACGAACCGATCCCACCAAGACATGCGAGCCAGGCGGGCGACGGCCACCAGATCCGTCGGGACAACTTTCAAGGAAGCATAAAACGAAAACGTCATGTTCCACACCTGGCCGGTAAAAATCATCAGCACCGACGCGATTTCCAGTCCGATGTTGTCGCGCGGAAACAGATGAACCAAGCCAAGGACGAAGCCCGGCAGGAAGCCCAACACAGGAATGCTTTGCAGGATATCGAGCACCGGCAGCATCACGCGCTCCGCTCCTGCCACGCGGGCCATCACATAGCCGTAGACCATCGTGAAGAGGAACGACACGCCATAGGCGAGGACGCCGCGCGAAAAACTAAGCAGCGTGTAGAGCGGCAGGTAGCGCGCCTCCAAATGGATTTCCGGAACGGGTTGCAGGACGCCGGTCCATTCGCGCGCGACGGTGACGACCACGTAAACCAAAGCCGCCAAAAGACCGAGAACGGCCAGATCGATCCAGCCCAGTGAGGAAGGCCTCTCGCCACCTTCGCTCGCCGTCAGGTGGCTGGCCGGCGCGAAGCGGGTGGTGGCCGCCACAGGGGGTGATTCGGATTTCACCACACCACTCCTCGCGCACTTCGGATCGCAATTGAAGTTTTTCGGAGAACCGCCACGGCTTAGCATGCGAAACCTCGGCTCCCGGCACAATGGGGTGTTCATCCCCTGCTGCGGCGATTGTGTTCCACGCGGCAGCAGACGATCCTGACGCATGCAATCTCCCCACGCCGAGCCATCCATATTCACTGTCCTCACACCCGAACGCGACGCGTCACACCCGAGCCACGAGGGTTTTGAGGGCATGACCACCGTAGAGCGAGGCGCGCACGCGGAAATATTGCATCGGGCGTTTTCGATCTGGGAGAGCAAAGGGAGGCTGGAGACCAGCCAGCTAGCCGACTGGCTGGAAGCCGAGGCGGAAGTCTCGCAAGAAACGTGAGCGGTTAGGTCCGGCGATTTTTCTGAACCCGCGGGCGCAAGCCGCCGCTTCGCGTCGGCGCCGCGCACCTCCCCTCCCTCCAACCATGATTCATCAAAGCCACTCTCCCCTGCCACTCATTCACCTGGTGGAAAATGGCCGTTGACTTCAAAGACTACTATGCGGTCCTCGACGTGCCCCGCGGGGCGAGCCAGGACGAGATTAAAAAAGCATTTCGGAAGCTCGCGCGCCAGTACCACCCGGACGTCGCGAAGGACAAGAAAAACGCGGAGGAAAAATTCAAGGAGATCAACGAGGCGAATGAGGTTCTCAGCGATCCCGAGAAGCGCCGGAAATATGACGAACTCGGAGCCGACTGGCAACGTGGCGGTGCCGGGCCCGCGGGCGCGACGGCGCCCGGTGGTCCGGCGGCGGCGGGACCGGACTTCCATTTTGGCGGGAGCACTGGCTTCAGCGATTTCTTCGAGCAGTTTTTCGGCGGACAGGCCGGCGCCGGGGGCGCCGCCAGCTACGAAGACGTCTTTCGCCGAGCCGGGCGACCGAATCAGGGCGGCGCCGCTCATCGTATTCCCGGTTCGGATATCGCGGGCGACATCCTCGTCACCTTGGATGAGGCCTTGCACGGTTCATCCCGGCAGATCTCGCTCCAGCGGAGTGATCCGGAGACGGGCGCAATCGAAACGGAGACCTTCACGGTCCGGATCCCGCCTGGGGCGCTCCAGGGCCGGAGGATTCGCGTGCGGCGCAAAGGCGGCCGTGGCCAGGGCGGCGCCGAGCCCGGCGATCTCTATCTCCGGGTCCGTTTCGCCTCGCACCCGGACTTCACGGCGCAGGGCGCCGATCTCTATTACGAGCTGGAACTCTCCCCTTGGGAAGCGGTGCTCGGGACGAAGATCACCGTGCCAGCACTGTCCGGAAAAATGAAAGTAAGCATTCCTCCGGGCACGGACAGCGATGGGCAACTCCGGCTGCGCGGCCAGGGCCTGCCGCTGAAAAAGCCCGGGGAACGCGGCGATCTTTATGTGGTCGTGAAAATTCGCGTCCCGACTGCGATCACCGCGCGCGAGCGTACGTTGTGGGAGGAACTGGCACGCGACTCGGCCTTCCACCCCCGTCCACCCGAGCCGCTCCCCTAGTTCGGCCGAACGCTCCTTTGATGATCGTGAAATCAATCTCAGTCCACCGCCTCCCGCGTCCCGCCTCTCGTCCGCCCAGCCTGATCACTTAACGGTTCGGGCCGGATGGCCCGATCGACGATGAATATCGAATCCTACAGCCTGCAGCTTTTCTCACCGGAACCCGACGCGCTATTTCCCCTCGACGTCGCCGCCCGTCTTGCCCGGATGTCGCGACATCGCGTGCTCGTCTGCTGCCGCCGCGGCATGATCTCGCCCCACCGTGACCCCGGTTACGGCGGGATCTACTTCGACGCCGATGCCATCCGGATGCTTCAACGTATCGAATATCTTCACACCGCCTGTGGCGTGAACCTTCTGGGCGTCGAAATCATCCTCAAGCTGATGGCGGACGTGGACGAATCGCGCGCGCGCGCGCGCGACTAAGCCGGCACCCTTGCACGGCGAAGGGACGCCGATGAAACCGAAGGAAGCGACTGTCCTCGGATCCACTTCCCGCTCCTCCACTGGGGTTGAACACCCCATGGCGAGGGAGCCAGCGCCATGACAGGCTAAGACGTGATTCACGTTTCCCTTCATCGACTGCATCGGCATTATCTTACCGGCGGGCAGAATCCATGAACTTCGAGGCCACGCGCCCGGGTGTACTGACCCTCAATGGCGGATCGTCGAGCATCCGTTTCGCGTTCTACGAGCTCGGAGCACCGCGGCCGTTATTGGCGGGACGCATCGATCGTATCGGTTTGTCCGGGACAAATTTGGTCGTCGTGAATGCAGCGGGGAAACGAGGTGCCCCCCGGCGCGTCGCCGCTTCCGGTCACCGTGCGGCCGCAAATTTTCTCCTCCCCTGGCTGGAGCAGCAGACGTTCTTCCCCTCGATTAGCGCGGTCGGCCACCGCGTCGTCCACGGCATGAACCACGCGGCACCCGAGCGGATTACGCCCATCTTGCTCGCCGAGCTGCGCCGCCTCAAGCCCTCTGATCCCGATCATTTGCCCGGCGAAATTGAATTGATCCAGGCCTTTCGACGGCGTCATCCCAAACTGCCACAGGTGGCGTGTTTTGATACGGCTTTTCACCGCACCATGCCACGGGTGGCCAAACTTCTGCCGATTCCCCGGCGGTACGCCCGGCAGGGAGTCGAGCGGTACGGGTTTCACGGATTGTCCTACGCCTATTTGTTGGAAGAGCTGGCACGCCTCGGCGATCCGGTCGGGAAGAAGGGCCGGGTGATTCTCGCCCATCTCGGCAATGGCGCGAGTCTGGCGGCGGTTCGAGACGGCAAAAGCGTCGACACCAGCATGGGCTTTACGCCCGCGGCTGGATTGGTCATGAGCACGCGCTCCGGAGATCTCGATCCGGGGTTACTCTTCTATTTGTCCCGTCGCGAGCGCCTGACGCCGGCAGCCTTCAATCGCATGGTGAACCACGAATCCGGCTTGCTCGGCCTCTCCGGGACCAGCTCCGACATGCGCGACCTGTGCGCGCGAGAAGCGAAGGACGTTCGCGCCAGGGACGCCGTGACGCTGTTTTGCTATCAGGCAAAAAAATGGATCGGCGCTTATGCCGCTGCGCTCGGCGGAGTGGACGCCATCGTTTTTGCGGGGGGCATCGGGGAAAACGCCCCGCTGATTCGCACGCGCATCTGCACCGGGCTCGGCTTTCTTGGCGTCACCTTGGACAAAAAACGCAATGCCCGGAACGCTCCGTTGATTTCGTCCGAGGCCAGCCGGGTCAGGGTCCGCGTTATCCCGACCAATGAAGAGCTCATGATCGCCCGGTCCGTCACGCGCGTCCTGAAGCTCGCGACGTCACGGAGAAACCAATCTTGAACGCGCCCGCCCCGCCGCCCTCCGCCGCGTGGTTCTCGCCCGTCCGGCTCTGGCAGCGCAAGTCCGCCATCATCGCCGCGCTTTCCATCGCGGGCATCGTGACCCATCTCACGCTGCGTTTCGCGTTTCACGCCGGGCCGGCGACCTACCGCCTGCCATTGCTTGCCACGCTGGTCATCGGCGGTCTGCCGATGCTTTACGAACTGCTGCGCAAACTCCTGAAGCGCGAATTCGGCTCCGACCTGCTGGGCGGAATTTCCATCATCACCTCGGTCCTCTTGGGTGAGTATCTCGCAGGGTCCATCATTGTGCTGATGCTCGCCGGCGGCGAGGCATTGGAAAATTATGCCCTCCGCAGCGCATCGTCAGTGCTGGCCGCTTTGGCCAAGCGAGTGCCGTCCGTCGCACATCGCAAACACCAGGCGGAAATCGTCGATGTGGCGCTCGGCGACGTGGCCGTGGGCGACATTCTTGTCATCTACCCGCACGACATCTGCCCGGTGGATGGCGTGGTGGTCGAGGGTCACGGGGTGATGGATGAATCCTACCTGACCGGTGAGCCGTTCCAAATCACCAAGACTTCCGGCTCATTGGTGATTTCGGGCGCAATCAACGGCGAATCCGCGCTGACCATCCGCACGACCAAGCTCGCCGCGGATTCCCGCTACGCGAAAATCATGGAGGTCATGCGCGAGTCCGAATCGAAGCGCCCGACCTTGCGACGGCTCGGCGACCGGCTTGGCGCGATCTATACGCCGGTCGCCCTGACGGTGGCCGCCGTAGCGTGGGCTATCAGCGGCGAGTCGGTGCGCTTTCTCGCCGTCCTGGTGATTGCCACGCCCTGCCCTCTGCTCATCGCGATCCCGGTTGCCATCATCGGCTCGATCTCCCTCTGTGCGCGCCGCGCGATCATCGTCAAGAGCCCGGTGGTTCTGGAGCAAATCGCCGAGTGCCGCACCGCCATCTTCGACAAGACCGGCACCCTCACTTACGGCGAACCCACTCTCACCGAACAACTCATCGCTCCCGACTTCAACCAAAAGGACGTGCTCACGCTGGTGGCGAGTGTGGAACGTTACTCGAAACATCCCCTCGCGCGCGCGATCCTCGCGGCGGCGGACACGCAGGCCATCACGCTGCGGGAGGCGGTCGACGTGGGCGAGGCTCCGGGCCAGGGATTACGCGGCACCGTGACCGGGCGCGCCGTGCAGGTGACCAGTAGAAATAAACTGGTCGCGCCGTCGCTCCCGGGCGCCGATCCGCTCCCCGCTGTTGCGGGTGGATTGGAATGCGTGGCCGTCATCGGCGGACGCTATGCGGCGCTGTATCGGTTTCGTGATGCACCGCGCTCGGACAGCCTTTCGTTCGTCAGTCACCTTGGACCCAAACATCATTTCGCCCGCGTGCTGCTCGTCTCCGGCGACCGTGAATCGGAGGTCCGCTATCTCGCCGGACAAGTGGGCATCACGGAAATCTACGCCGAAAAAACTCCCGAGGAAAAACTCGCCATCGTCCGGGCCGAAACCGCCCAAGCGAAAACGCTTTATGTGGGCGATGGCATCAACGACGCGCCCGCCATGATGGCGGCCACCGTAGGCATGGCGATTGGACAGAATAGCGACGTGACCGCGGAAGCGGCCGGCGTCGTCATCATGGACAATTCACTCACCAAGGTGGACGAGTTCATGCACATCAGCCGCCGGATGCGAATCATCGCGCTGCAAAGCGCGGTGGGCGGCATGGCGCTGAGTTTGATCGGCATGGCCTTTGCCGCCACCGGTCACCTCAACCCGGTGAGCGGGGCGATCGCCCAGGAAATCATCGACGTGCTCGCCGTGCTCAACGCCCTGCGCGCCGCCTTCCCCCCCAAGGTGATCCATGATCTCTAGCCACCGCGCATCGATAAGCCGCAGACGGTTTATCGAAATGTCCGTCGGCGGGGTCGTCGCTGCCGCGGGTTGCACCGCGTATTTGCTCAGCGATCGACATAACCTGTCGCGCGCCGACTTCTCTTCTGTCGAGGACGTTTCATCTGATTTCCTCGAGCCGGACGAAAAGAACATCCTCCTTCTCGCGTCACTCGCGCCGAGCGGTCACAACACCCAGCCGTGGTTCGTGACTCATCTTGAACCCTACCACTGGACCATCGGCAATGACCGCCATCGGTGGTTGCCCGCCGTCGATCCCACCCAGCGGGAAACTCTTCTTTCGCTCGGGGCGTTTCTCCAAAACCTGGAGTTCGCCGCCCGTGCCACCGGCTACGCATGCCAGTGGACCTTGCTCGCAGCGACCAATCAGGACGAACGCGTGATGGACGTGCGACTGACAAAGGTCGGTCCCAGACACCGGCTGAACGTCGAAGCGATGAAAAGTCGTCGCACGCTCCGGGGACACTTTTCTCCGGAACCGCTCCGGCACGAAGACGTCGAGCGGTTGGTCTCGGGCGAGCCGGACTGTATCCACTATTATTCTACCGCGAGTCAGGAGACCCGATTTATCAATGAGCAGACCATCGAGGCGAATCGCGTCCAGGCTCACCGCGACCCGGCGCAGGAGGAGCTGGCTCACTGGATCCGCTTTTCCAGCACGGAGGCCGGGACCTTTCGCGACGGATTGACGACCGGAAGCATGGAAATAACCGGCCTCTCCGGCTGGGCGGTCCGCAACCTCTACGACCAGGCAAGCGTGCTGAAAACTGCCTTCCGCGAGCGGACGATTCAGCAAGTGCGTGAGCAAGTGGCGTCCTCCGCCGGATGGATCTCGATCACGAGTCCCGATGCGACGGTTGCGTCACTGTTGGAAGCCGGACGACGCCTGCAGCGGCTTTTTCTCAAAGTCCGAAGCTGCGGAATCGGGCTGCATCCGATGACTCAGATTCTGGAAGAGCCCGCGACGAAACAGGCCCTTGCTTCAGTGATCGAGCAGGGGGAGCGGATTCAGTTCCTTTTGCGCGTCGGTTACGTGAAAAACTACCCGCCGCCCGTTTCGTTGCGCCGGCCCGTGGCGTGGTTTCTGCGGAAAGGAGAAGCGCGAGCATGAGCAAAACGGTCGAAGCCGCTCTCCCGGATTCTCCCCCTGGCGAGTCGGCCAAAAACGCGGCCTGGCATCACCGCGAGGGAGCGGATATTCTTAGAGCCATTGATTCGACCCCCGCAGGTCTGGCTGCTGCGGAAGCCTCTCGTCGTCTCGCCGTGGCGGGCGCGAATGAACTTAAGGAAGGGCGCCGCATCAGCGCGGGCCAGATTTTGCTGCGCCAGTTCAAGAGCCTCATCATCTGGATCCTCATCGCCGCCGGAGTGGTGTCGGGGGTCGTGGGTGATGCGATTGATTCAGTCGCCATTCTCGCCATCGTCGTGCTCAACGCGGCGATTGGTTTTTATCAGGAGTTCAGCGCGGAGCAATCCGTGGCCACGCTGCGAAAACTGACCGCCCCACAGGCCCGGGTCCGCCGCGATGGGCACATCGCGCTGATCCCCGCCACCGACATCGTCGTCGGCGACATCCTGGTGCTGGAGGCGGGCGACTTGGTCGCCGCCGACGCCCGTCTGCTGGACGCCCACGCCCTCCGCTGCGTCGAGTCGGCCCTGACCGGCGAATCCGCCGCTGTATCCAAGCAGTCCGCGCGTTTGGCGAAACTCTCCACGCCGCTCGGTGACCGCACCAACATGGTGTTCGTCGGCACAAGCATCGCGGCTGGCACGGGACAGGCCGTCGTCGTCGCCACCGGGATGCGGACGGAGTTGGGACAGATTGCCGGCCTCATCACGGCGGCTGGCGCGGAGGAGAAAACCCCGCTGCAGCGGAAACTCGATTCGTTCGGGCGCTTTCTCCTGTGGGCGACGCTGGGGATCGTGGCCTTGTTGTTTGGGCTCGGACTGATGCGCGGAACGGCGCCGGGAGAGCTGTTGCTCTCCGCCATCAGTCTGGCGGTCGCCGCCGTGCCCGAAGGATTGCCGGCGGTGGTGACGGTGGCGCTTTCACTCGGCGTGCTCCGGATGTCCCGTCGCCATGCTCTGCTTCGCCATCTCGCCGCCGTTGAAACGCTCGGCTCCACTAGCGTCATCTGCACGGATAAGACCGGCACGCTGACCGTCGGCCAGATGACCGCCCGCACGCTCTACGTCGCCGGTGAGGACTATGAGCTCACGGGCGACGGGTATGGGCCGGGCGGCGAGGTCCAGCAGTCCGGCCAACCGGTGGAGGCCGCGCACCGGGCGCCGTTGCGCGAACTTGCGAGCGTTCTCCTCGGCTGCAATGACGCGCGCCTTGTGTCCAAGGATGGCGCCTGGGCAACGTTCGGCGATCCCACCGAGGGTGCGTTGCTGACGGCCGGAGCGAAGGCGGGCGGCGACCAGCAGCGGTTGGACGCAGAATGGGTGAAGCAGGTCGGGTTTCCCTTTGATTCCGACCGCAAACGCAGCTCCGTGGTGCGCCGGAAAGCCGGTGGTCCCGCGCGCGTTTTCGTCAACGGCGCTCCCGGGCCGTTACTGGCCCGTTGCACCCAGCTCTACGTCGGCACCGGGATTCGCGCGCTCACCCCGCAGGACCGAAAAGAGATTCTAGCCAAGACTTCCGCACTGGCGGCCCGCGCTCTGCGGGTGCTCGGCTCAGCGTATCGCGATCTTGACGACGCCTCGGACGCTGAACCCACGGCCGACCAGCTCGAGCGCGAACTGGTGTTCGTCGGCCTCACCGGGATGTATGACCCGCCGAGACCTGAAACCAAAGCCTCCATCGCGGCCTGCCATGCCGCCGGCATCCGCGTGGTGATGATCACGGGCGATCATCCCGAGACGGCTCGCGCCATCGCCGAAGAAATCGGCCTCGCGGCGAAGACCGACCTCGCGGTCGGCGGCACCGAGTTGGACGCGCTCTCAGACGAAGACCTGCGCCGGCGCGTGCCGCAGATCGCGGTCTATGCGCGCGTCACCGCCGCACACAAGCTGCGCATCGTGCGCGCGCTGAAAGCCAATGGCGCGGTCGTGGCAATGACCGGCGACGGCATCAACGACGCCCCGGCGATCCGGGGCGCGGACATCGGCATCGCGATGGGACGCACCGGCGCAGAGGTGACGAAGCAGGCGGCGGACATGATTCTCACTGACGACAACTTTGCCACGATCCTCGGCGCGGTGGAGGAGGGACGCGGGGTTTATGCCAATATCCGCAAGACGCTTCAGTATCTGCTGGCCGGCAGCACCGGCGAACTGTTGTTCATGACCGCCTGCGTCGTCATCGGTCTTCCCACGCCGCTTCTGCCGATTCACCTACTGTGGATCAACCTCGTCACCGACGGCCTCCCGGCGCTTTGCCTCGCCGCCGATCCGATCGATGCGGACGTGATGAAACGCCGCCCCCGTCCCCGCACCGAACGCCTCACCAACCCTCGCTTCATCCGCACGATGCTGCTGACGGGCGGGCTCACCGCCGGCGTGGCCTTCGCGGTATTTTGGCACGGGCTTAAAACCGGCACGACGGCGGAGGCGCGCACCGCCGCCTTCGCCGTGTTGGTCTTCGCCGAACTCCTGCGGTCCTTCGGGGCTCGCAGCGCCACCAAGCCCCTCTGGAGCATTGCGCCTTTCTTGAACCGACACCTGCTGACGGTGGTGGCGCTCTCGTTTGGTCTCCAGGTGTGGAGTCAGCATAACGCCCCATTTGGCCGGTTCCTGAAGTCGACGCCGCTCTCGTTCTCCGACTGCTTGGTCCTACTTGCGATCGGCGCAATCCCGCTTCTCGCACTGGAGGCAGTGAAGGTCGTGCGCCATGCCCACCCGGGTAGGACTACGCCCCATGTCAGTTCTGACTGAGCACGCGTAAGGTCATGGGTGGATCCGCTACCCGCGCTCTCAATTTCTCCGCCAACTACGCTCCTTCATATGCAAACCACGAAAAACGATTATCTCACCCGCGACAAAATTTTGAAGCTGCTTTCCGACGACGAAGTGTCCGCCGTGTCCACAGCCGAAACCGCGGATCGGCTGGCGGACAGCGATGAATTCATCGATTTGGACAAGTTCGATCTGGGCGTGCAACGAGGTCCCCTGAGTCGTACGCCAATGGGACGCGTGCTGCCGAAAAAATCGGTGCACTCGGGCACGTGGAAAAAAATCGTCGCGCAGTTACCGGCACCCTCCGCGCGATGAGGCCACCACGGGGGACCGACCTCGCTCGGCCTTCGACCTTTTATGTCGGGGTGGTCCGCGTCACCCTCGCGACCTCGTGCATCGATGGTCGCACCCGGATGAACCGTCACCGCGCTGACCGAAGCTGACTCAGGCTAATTCGCCCGTATCCACCGCTTATTACGGCTGCGCGCCGATGAACGGGCGTTCCGGGCCGCTGCAAGGGGACGACTATGCCTGTCGGTTTGGTCAGCCTGAGTCGCCGAGGTGGGGCTAATCCGCCGCCCGCCGGGCCTTCGGCCCACCTGGCCGCCACCACGACCGCCGGAGGTCCGCTGTTTTTGTGAAGATTCTCGAACAAATGAAAAACGAAGGATTCCTCAATCCGTCGACGATCGAGGGGGCGCTTCTCTACGCCTTCGCATTCGCAGCCGCCGCGTGGCTGTGTGGCCTCATGTTGCGAGTGGCGGTGGAGCGCGTGTTGGTGCGCGACAAGCACGATTACTTCGACCGGATGGCCGTGAAGTTCATCGCGAAGCTGCTCCGGTATGGCGTGTACGTTTTCGCGTTTGTCGCCTACGCCCGCGCGGTCCCGTCCCTCTCGGGTTTGAGCACGGCGTCGCTCACCAGCATCAGCGTCATCACCGTGGTGGTCGGTCTCGCCGCCCAAAACACCCTGGGCAATCTCGTCGCGGGCATTTCTCTGCTGCTCTATCGGCCCTTCAAGCTGGGCGACCGGTTACAAGTCATGGCGCCCACCGGAGTCGAAACCGGCACGGTGGAAAACCTCACGCTCGGCTACACGCTTCTGCGGACGGATGACCATCGCCGCGTGGTCGTGCCCAACAGCCTGATGGCCAGCTCGACTACGATCAATCTTACGGGTGACGACTCCCGCGTGGTCTGCTCCGTGCCGTTTAGCATCAGCTACCACGCGGACATCGATCACGCGCGCGAGATTTTGCTTTCGCTGGCCGCGAAACATCCCAAGGCCAACGCGGTGGTGGGATGTCCGCTCACGCAGCTGGGCAGTTCAGCCATCGTGCTCACGCTCGATGTCTGGTGCAGCGACGCTTTGACCGCGATCAGCCTTCGCTGCGATCTACTCGAGCAGGCAACGAAGCGCTTCGCGGCCGATGGCATCGGTGGACCTTTCCCTCCGACCCTCTTGGTCTGGAACGCTGAAGCGAAAGCGCCACCGCGATGGCCGACCAGGCCCGCCGCGGCCGCTCCCCCAGGAGAACTTTGACGATGCAACCGACTCCCCCCACTTCAAACCTGCTGAGAAAAATGGACGCCTATTGGCGTGCAGCCAATTTCCTCTCGGTCGGGCAGATTTATCTCTGTGATAATCCGCTGCTGCGCCGACCGCTCGCGCTGACCGACGTGAAGCACATGCTTCTCGGCCACTGGGGCACCACGCCCGGGCAAAATTTTATCTACGTTCACCTCAACCGCGTGATCAAGGAACGCAATCTGGACATGATCTATGTCTCCGGACCGGGCCACGGCGGCCCAGCGTTGGTGGGGAACACGTATCTGGAGGGCACCTACAGCGAAATCTATCCCGACATCAGCCAGGACGAAGCCGGCCTGCAGCGGCTCTTCAAACAGTTCTCCTTTCCGGGCGGCATACCCAGCCACGTCTCCCCTGAATGTCCGGGATCGATTCATGAGGGCGGTGAACTCGGCTACTCGCTCAGCCACGCCTTTGGCGCGGTGTTCGACAACCCAGACCTGATCGTCGCGTGTGTGGTCGGCGATGGCGAGGCCGAGACCGGCCCGCTCGCGACCGCGTGGCACTCCAACAAATTCCTCAATCCCACCACTGACGGCGCCGTCCTGCCCATCCTGCATCTCAACGGCTTCAAGATCTCCAACCCGGCCGTCCTCGCCCGCATCACCCGCGATGAACTCGACCAATTGCTGCGCGGCTACGGCTGGACGCCGACGTTTGTGGAGTATCACGCCGATCCCACCGCCATGCACACCGCCATGGCCGCCGCACTTGACGCCGTGGTGACCGATATCCAGCGCATCCAGCACGAGGCCCGTATCCTTGGGAATGGCACGCGCCCCCGCTGGCCGATGCTGGTGCTCAACTCACCCAAGGGCTGGACCGGGCCGAAATGGGTCGATGGCCTGCAGATCGAAGGGACGTTCCGCGCGCACCAGGTGCCGCTGTCCGATCCGGCCGCCCATCCCGAGCATTTGAAACTCCTCGAAGAGTGGCTGCTCAGCTACCGGCCGGGAGAACTGTTTGACCACCAAGGCCGGCTCCACGCCGAACTCGCCGAGCTCGCACCCAAAGGCGCGCGGCGCATGGGCGCGAATCCCCACGCCAACGGCGGCTTGCTCCTCCGCGACCTGCGGATGCCCGACTTCCGCACCTTCGCCGCCGTGGTGGCAACGCCCGGCGTGCGCGGCATCGGCGACACTCACGTCCTCGGGCCGTTCCTGCGTGAGGTCACCCACCTCAACGCGACGACGCGTAATTTTCGAATTTTTGGGCCGGATGAAACACTCTCCAACGGACTCGAGGCGCTCTTTTCGGTGACCAACCGCCAATGGGACGCCGCTCTTGAACCTAACGACGAGTTCCTCGCCCACGACGGGCGCGTGATCGAAATGCTCAGCGAGCACCAATGCGAAGGCTGGCTGGAGGGCTACCTCCTTACTGGACGACACGGGCTTTTCAACTGTTACGAAGCGTTCATCCACATCATCGACTCGATGTTCAACCAGCACGCCAAGTGGTTGAAAGTCACAGCGCGTCTGCCGTGGCGGAGAAAGATTGCGTCGCTCAACTACCTGCTGGCTTCGCATGTGTGGCGTCAGGATCACAACGGCTTTTCCCACCAGGACCCCGGCTTCATCGACCACGTCTTGAACAAGAAAGCCGAAATCGTGCGCGTCTATCTGCCTCCGGACGCCAACTGTCTTTTGTCGGTGATGGATCACTGCCTGCGCAGCCGCCACTACGTGAACGTCGTGATCGCCGGCAAGCATCCGGCGCCGCAGTGGCTCGCCCTTGACGCTGCGGTCGTCCACTGCCTCAAAGGCGTCGGAATCTGGCATTGGGCGAGCAACGAACAGGACTCCGCGCCTGATCTGGTCATGGCCTGCTGTGGTGACGTGCCGACGCTCGAAACCCTCGCCGCGGTTTCGATCTTACGCGAACACCTGCCGGACCTGAAAATCCGCGTGGTCAACGTCGTCGACCTGATGAAGCTCCAGCCGCAATCGGAGCACCCGCACGGTTTAAGTGACCGGGACTTCGACGAGCTTTTCACCACGAACAAGCCGGTGATCTTCGCCTTCCACGCCTACCCGTGGACGATCCATCGTCTCACGTATCGCCGCACCAATCACCCGAACATCCACGTCCGCGGTTACAAGGAGGAAGGCACCATCACCACGCCATTCGACATGACCGTGCTGAACGAACTCGACCGTTTCCATCTGGTCATCGACGCGATCGACCGGCTGCCGCAAACCGGCGACAAGGGAATTTATCTCAAGCAGCAGCTGCGCGACAAACTGATCGAGCACAAACGCTACATCGACGAAAATGGTCAGGACCTCCCGGAAATCCGCAACTGGACGTGGGACGCCTCGACCCGATGAGTGCGTCCAATCGATTCACGAAAATCTACTTCATTCGCCACGGTGAAACCGCGTGGTCGCTGACCGGTCACCACACCGGCCGCACCGATCTGCCACTGACCGAAAAGGGAGAGCAGGAGGCGCACGAACTTAGGCAATGGATCCGACCCCTGACCTTCGATCACGTCTTTGTCAGCCCGCGTAAGCGCGCGCGGCAGACCTGCGAAATCTGCGAACTGGCTGCCCGTGCGATGACCGATCCCGACCTCGCCGAGTGGGACTACGGCGACTACGAAGGTCAGCACTCCGACGCGATTCACGTCGAACGGCCGGGCTGGAATATTTTCACCGACGGCTGTCCGGGTGGCGAATCGTGTGAACAAATCACCGTGCGCGCCGATCGTCTCATCGCGCGCCTGTGCACGCTCTCAGGCAGCGTGGTGGTCTTTTCCCACGGGCATTTCGGACGCGCGTTCGGCGTTCGCTGGATTGGCCTGCCTCTCATTCAAGCGAGGCATTTTCTCCTCGGCACTGCTTCACTGAGCGTGTTCGCCAATCATTCCGACCGGGTGGATCCGCCCGTCATCGTGCAGTGGAATCTCCTGCCCGCCCACGCGAGCGCCGCTGTCTAAGTTGCCTCCTGCGAAATCTCCGGGGCGCCAATGCCGGTGATTTGCGACTTTCCGCCGAAAGACGGGCTCCGCACGCGGATTTGCGTGACTGCACATCGGGGATCTCGGGCGCCGGCCGTGTCTGGGAGATCTCGCGCCCGATAATCAATCCCACCCTGCCATGCCCAAGAACCTCCGCCGGAGACTGTCGTCACGCTACCTGGCGGCCCTAACCGACCACATCCGGGGCCAGCGCCCTGGCCGTCTTGACCGAGCGGAACTTTTGGGCCGTGCCGCTTTGGCGGGAGGCTTGAGGACCTTAGACGTGGCCATCATGCACGAAAAAGCGGTGTTCGCCCTCGCTCCATCCTGCGATTTCGGAAACGTGCGGAACGGTTCCATCCGACGGGCAGGCATCTTTTTTGCTGAAGCGCTCTTGCCGCTGGAGGTTGCTCACCGGGCTACACGTGCGGGTCATCAGCATTTGAAGCGTCGCACGGCCACACTCGTTGCCGGGACGAATCGTTTAGAGGAAGAAATCTTACGACGGAAACTGGCCGAAGCCGTGACGCGAAAAGGCAAAGAACAGTTTCGAACGCTGTTTCTACAATCGCAGGCGATGCAGCTCAAGCTGCGTCATCTAACACGACAGATCATTCTAGCGCAGGAGGAGGAGCGCAAAGAAATCAGCCGCGAGCTACATGATGAAGTAGCGCAGACTCTGGTCGGCATAAATGTTGAGCTCGCCACTCTGGGGAAGGGAGCGTCCATTGGTTTACGCGCGCTGAAACAGAAAATAGCTCGCACGCACCGATTGGTGGCGGGATCGGTTAAAATGCTGCATCGATTCGCGCGTAATCTGCGGCCACCTGCCTTGGACGACCTGGGGCTGATCCCGGCTCTCCACGCGTACAACAAGACCCTCGCAGCACAGAAGAAAATTCGAATTCAGATGACAGCGTTCGGTGGCGTCGAAGCTTTGGGCAGCGTCAAGCGAACCATCCTTTATCGCGTGGCGCAGGAGGCGCTCACCAACGTGGGCCGACATGCCCAGGCGACCGAGGTGAGAATGAGCATCACGGAAATCCCGGGAGCGATCCGGATGGAGATCAGCGACAACGGACGCTCGTTCGACGTTGAGAAAACACTCCGTTCCAAAACCCGCACCCGTTTGGGCCTCATCGGCATGAAAGAGCGGGTCGAAATGATTGGCGGCACTCTACGAATCGAATCCACGTTGGGCCGGGGTACCACCGTGTGCGCCGAAATCCCTCACCCGGAAAAAAAGTCGCGAAAATGAGAACAGGTAAACCCATAACTATTCTCATCGCTGAGGACCACAGCATCGTCCGTCAGGGCTTGTGCTCACTCTTCAGCGCAGATGCCCGACTCCATGTCGTCGCCAGGGCCAAAAATGGCCGCGAAGCGGTACGTATGGCGTTAGATACTAAGCCCGATGTTATCCTCATGGACATCTCCATGCCTCGGATGAACGGCCACGAGGCGGGGTGTCAGATCTTAGCCGCAAATCCTCGCGCGAAAATCTTGATGCTGTCCGTGCACACCTCCGACGAGTATGTCGAGAAAATGATCAAAATGGGCGCACTCGGTTATTTGTCGAAGGACGAGCCCATTGAGGTTCTTCTTCAGGCGATTCTCACCGTTGCGAGTGGCGCGCTGTTCCTCAGTGCCGACGTGAGCAAACGGCTGCTGAGTGAACGAACTCGACCCAAAAATCGCGATGGCGTGACTCGAGCCGAGCGCTTGCAGATGACCAGCCGTGAACGTGAAGTACTGCAACTCGTGGCGGAGAGCATGGCTAACAAACAAATCGCGGCGGAACTCGCAATTAGTACGAAGACTGTCGAGAAGCACCGGCAGAGCGTCATGGACAAGCTCAACATTCATGACACCGCCGGTCTCACCCGTTATGCAATGACCGAGGGCATAATCGAGATCGGTGCCAAGCTTACGGTGGTGTGACCGGGGACCGGGTCAACTCCAGCTTGTGGCCCGGAAACCACTCCGCGTGAACATCGGTAATCCTGATTTTATCCGCCACCCGGCGAGCCATGGACGCGTTGTCGCCGATGAGCATCACGAGGCGCTAGATCCCCTGCGCTCGCAGCCGTTGCATCACTTCCCACGCCAAGGCGCGCCAGCGCGATGACGCTTATAAAGTTTCCGGCGCGCCGTACACATCACCGTTGCCTGTCCTTCGGCTTCGCGTTTCGAAATGCACCGGCAAGCGCCCGACCTTTTCCGGCGGCGGGATCTCTCGCGAACGCACGGAGCACTCTGACCAAAACAATCGCGCCCTCCGTCGTCGGCTCCGGCCGGCCATAACCATCATCCGGTCGCCGAGAAAGCCGTTCAGCATTTCACCCATGCTGCCGCCGTGGAAGACGATCTGGTTACCGTCATCGAATCGGCGACCCTGCAGCGCGAAGAAAAGTTCGGCCTCGCCCGAAGGAAGCCCCAGCGCATCTTCCTCGGCATGATCGGGGGTGCCGCGCTGTGCGAGTAGCGACGGCCCTGCTGCCTCATTTCGCCGCCTCGATGATGGCAATCGTGTCCTGCTCCACCTGCGCTGCGATGGTTCTCAGCTCCTCTGACTTGGAGAGAGAGGCCAGCAGCGCGGAGGGGCGGACCATGCCGATCAGGGTTTTCCCACCGTCCTGGTAAACCGAGATGCGGCAGGGCAGCGCGATGTTCATGCCCATGTCGGCGGTGAGCACGGCGACGGCTTGCTTGGGATTGCAGACTTCTAGGATGTGGCAGGCATTCGCCAGTTCGAAGCCCTTGCTCGCGAGCGTCTCCTTCAGGTCGTAGATGTGGAGCACGCCATAGCCGTGCTGTTTGACGGAGACCTGGATATCGGCCACGGCCTGAGCCGGAGATTTGCTGGTTTCGGCGATGTAGCGTGTATTCATAAATGGGATGAGAGAACGATTCTTCTCATGATGCGGTTGTGGTCTCCGGAGGAGAACGGCGATTAGCCATGAAATAGAGCACCGGCACGGCCATGCGGCTGATGAGCAGCGAGGCGATTTCTCCGGCCATGAGGGCAATGGCGAGGCCCTGGAAAATCGGATCGGCGAGAATGACCGTGGCGCCGACGACCACGGCGAGTGCGGTGAGGAGCATGGGCCGGAAGCGGACCGCTCCGGCATCGACGACGGCTTCGGCGAGCGGCATGCCCTCGGCCACGCGCTGCTCAATGAAATCCACGAGGATGATCGAATTGCGCACCACGATGCCCGCGCCCGCCATGAAGCCGATCATCGAGGTCGCGGAGAAAAATGCGCCCATCAGCCCGTGTGCAGGAAGGATGCCCACGAGTGAAAACGGAATCGCCACCATGACAATCAGGGGGGTGAGAAAGCTGCGAAACCATCCGACCATCAGTACGTAAATGAGCACGAGCACGGCGGCGAAGGCGGAGCCGAGGTCGCGGAAGACTTCAATCGTGATGTGCCACTCACCGTCCCACTTCATCGCCGGTCGGGCGTCGGTGAAGGGCTGGGTGGCGTTAAAGATTGGCAGCGGACTTCCGTCGCCGCCGAATTCGCGCGTATCCAGTTTCCCGAGCGCGTCGTTCATTTCTAGAATCGCATAAACGGGACTTTCGACCACGCCCGCAACGTCGCCGATGACATAGGTCACGGGCATCAGGTTTTTGCGATACAGGCTCTTTTCCGTGATGGTCTGCTCAACCCGCACCAGTTCGCGCAACGGGATGAGCGGAGCGGCGCCGGCGGCGCCCGGCTCGGGCAGGGCGTTGGCGTCGCCGGAGCGGACCCGGAGCGCGAGCAACGCCTCGGGCGTGGTGCGGGCAGAGCGCGGCAGCTCGAGCAGGATGTTCACGTCTTCCTTCTCGCGGGGCAGGTGGAGCAGATCGACGGACTCGCCACCGACGGCAATGCGCAAGGTCCGCGAAATCGTCTCGGCACTGATGCCGTGCAGCGCGGCCTTTTCCTTGTCGACGATGAACCGCGCCTTCGGTTGGTCGGCTTCGATATACCAGTCCACATCCACGACGCCCGGTGTGCTCTTGAAAATATCGCGCACCTTGCGCGCGAGCGCGTGACGGTCGGGCTCGGTCGGGCCGTAGACTTCCGCAACGAGCGTTTGCAGCACCGGCGGGCCGGGCAGGACTTCGGCCACGGCGACGCGGGCGTCATAGCGCGCGGCAATCTCAGCGATGCGCGGGCGCACGCGCTTCGCGATGTCGTGGCTCTGCGCTTTGCGATCAGCCTTCGGCAGGAGGTTCACCTGGAGGTCGGCGACATTGGCGCCGCGGCGCAGGAAATAATGACGCACGAGACCGTTGAAGTTGAACGGCGACGCGACGCCCGCGTAAATCTGGTAATCGGTGACTTCCGGTTCGGTGCGCACGATGGCGGAGATCTCGCGCGCGGCCTGCGCCGTGCGTTCGAGCGAACTGCCCTCGGGCAAATTCAGAATCACCTGGAATTCGCTCTTGTTGTCGAACGGCAGCATTTTCAGCTTCACCCAGCCGAGTCCGACGGTGGCCATCGCGCCCAGCAGGAGCGCAGTGATCGAAGCGAGGAATAGCCAGCGCCAGCGTTTTTCCGCGATCATCGGCCCCATCACGCGTCGGTACAGTCGCGTGAAAAAATCCTCCTCATGCGCAAAGTGACTCGCGGCCTGAACGGGCGCGGTGCCTTCCGTGAGCTGCGAATATTTTTTGCCCCATCGCAGGATGCGGATCGAGGCCCAGGGAGTGACGATAAACGCGATGGCGAGCGACCAGCCCATTGCGGCGCCGGCGCCGATGGGAATCGGGCGCATGTAGGGCCCCATCAATCCACCAACAAAGGCCATCGGCATCACTGCGGCGATGACAGCGAAGGTCGCAAGGATCGTCGGGTTGCCGACTTCGCTCACGGCCTCGACGGCGATCGCGGACCAGTTCCGGCCCTTGTTCTGCGGGAGATGAAAATGCCGGACGATGTTCTCGACCACGACGATCGCATCGTCGACCAGAATACCGATGCTGAAGATCAGCGCGAAGAGCGTGATGCGGTTCAGGGTGAAACCGAGCAGGTAGAAAACCAGCAGCGTGAGCGCGAGCGTGGCCGGAATGGCGATGGCGACGATGGCCGACTCACGCCAGCCGAGGGTGAGCCAGATGAGCAGCGAGACGCCGATGACTGCGAGGCCCATGTGCAGCAGGAGCTCGTTGGATTTTTCGGCGGCGGTCTCGCCGTAATGACGGGTAATGGAGACCTCGACTTCGCGCGGGATGACGGTGCCCTTGAGCGTTTCGACTTTGCGCAGCACATTTTCGGCTACGGAAATCGCATTGGCGCCGGGACGCTTCGCGATGCTGAGCGTGACGGCGGGCTCCTCATTCGCGATCGAGGAGCGCGCCGCGCCGCGGCCGAAGAAGGTATAATTGGAAGGCTCCTCCGCGCCGTCCACGATGGTCGCGACCTCGCGCAGGTAAACGGGGCGGCCGCCGAAGACGCCGACGACCACGCGGCCAACCTCCTCCGCGCTGCTGAGGAAGCCGCCGGTTTCGATGACGACTTCCTGGTTGTTCGTCGTGAGACCGCCCGAGCGAAACTGACGGTTGCCCTGTTGCAGCATCGGCACGAGGCCGGCCGCGCTGAGATTCCGTGAGGCCAGTCCCACGGGATCGAGCAGCACGCGCACCTGCCGCCGGGCGCCGCCGATGATCGTGGTCTCCGCCACGAGTGGCACAGCCTTCACGGCGTCGTCCACCTCGGTGACGAGACGGCGCAGCGTGAGATGATCGTAGCGCGCGCTGTGAAATGTCAGCGCGAGGATCGGCACGTCGTCGATGGACCGCGGCTTAACGAGCGGTGCGCCGACTCCGTGCGGGATGCGGTCGAAGTTGGAACGGAGTTTTTCCGTGAGCGCGACGAGACTTGTCAGCGGATCGGAGCCGACCTTGAAACGCACGATGACGAGGCTCTCGCTGTCGCGTGACGTGGAGTAGATGTATTCCACGCCGGGGATTTCCCAGAGCAGTTTTTCCATCGGCCGCGTGGCGCGTTCCTCGACTTCCTTGGCGGAGAAGCCGGGCATGGCCACCATCACGTCCACCATCGGGACTTTGATCTGGGGCTCTTCCTCGCGCGGCAGCAGTACAATCGCGGCGAGGCCGAGCAGGACGGAGACGATGACAACGAGCGGCGTGAGCTTCGAGTCGATGAAGGCGCGCGCGATGCGACCGGCGGGACCGGTTGGCGGGAGCCGATGGAGTGGCTCGCTCATTTTCCCGGGAGTGCCCGAAGGGCGAAGGCGCGCAGTTCCGGTGCGGACATCGCTCCCGACATCCGGTCGCGTTCACGGCCGCCGGCGAAGACGGCGAACGTGGGGATTGAGCGAATGTTCATCGCGCCCGCGATCTCGGGCTGCGCCTCTGTGTTCACTTTCGCCACGAGCAGTTCTCCGGAAGCGAGCGCGGCGAGCTTGGCGACCTCGGGCGCGACCGCCAGACAAGGGCCGCACCACGGCGCCCAGAAGTCGACGATCACGGGCATAGACGCGGTTTTAATCAGTGCGGAAAAAGCCGCCGGCGATTCGATGGCCACGGGCAGCTCGGGAAACGGCAGCGAGGCCTGGCAGCTCCCGCAGCGACCGCTCTCGTGAAGTCGGTTGAAAGGAATGCGGTTCGCGCGCTGGCAATGCGGGCACGGCAGAATCACGCCGCGGTCATCGGCCGTGAGATATCCGATGGCGCTCATGGCTTCAGGGTGACGGGCTGGCCGTCGCGCAAGTTTTCCGCGCCCTCCGTGACGACGCTTTCGCCGGCGGTGATGCCGGAAAGCAATTCGACTTCGAGGGCCGTGCGTTGGCCGGTGCGGACGAGGCGGAGTTGCGCGTGTTGTTTTTCGACGACGAAAACGGTTTCCATCTGGCCGCGCACGACGAGCGCGGAAAGCGGGACTTGAATCGAGCGTGTTTCGCCGATGGGGACGAGGACGCGACCAAACTGCCCGCTGCGCAGATTTTCCGTGGCCGGAAGATCGAGCTTCACGAGAAACGTGCGGCTCGCCGAATTAGCCACGGGAGCCAGTTCCACAACGACGCCCTCGATGGCAGCGGTCGCCGCACTGATGCGGACGGCGAGCTTGTCGCCGAGTTTCACCCGGCCGATGAGCGCGTCCGGCACGTCGGCCTCGAAGCGGAGCGCACGTGGGTCTTCCATCTCGGCGATGGGTTTGCCGGGTGTGGCGAGATCACCGACGTCGGCGAATTTTCGGGTGATGACGCCGTCGAACGGCGCCACGATCTTGGTGTAGCCTAGCATCGCCGTGGCTTCGTTGAGCACCCCGAGCGACACGCGCTCGCGCGCCTGGACGAGGTCGAACTCGGATTGCGCGGTGCTCTGCTGTCGGAGCAAGGTGCGCGCACGCTCCAGCTCGCGCACCGCTTGCTCACGCCCGGCCAGCGCCTGATCGAGCCGCGCCTGAATTTCACGGGCGTCGAGCTGCGCGATGAGATCGCCGGATTTCACGGTCTGACCCGGAGTGACCACCAGCGATTCGACGCGGGCGCTGATCTTGGGCTCGATGGCCGCGCGGAGTCGCGACTGCACGGTGCCGACGACTTCCTCATGCGTGGAGCGCGCCGCCGATCCGATCACCACGGACCGCACGGCGACGTTCGGCAGCGATTCGCGCGTCGGCGGTGTCTCGTGTTCGCCGCAGCCGGCCGCAAAGACTGCGGCGATGAGCATGACGGAGAATGCGAGGCTCGAGGTGGAACGGTGGCGCGGCGGAGTCATGGGCAACGGGATCGCGGTTCAGGGTTTGCGAGTCTGGCCCGAGCAGCATGCGCCGTCTTGGCCGACGCCGAGTCTGACGAGAATGCGCTCGAGCGGACAGAAACCGGTGAAGGCGGTTTGGAAGAGATTGAAGCCCACGAACGCCGCGAGGAGCAGCCAGCGCGGGTCAATCCAGTATCCGAGAGCGAGGCCAGTGAGCACGAGCGTGCCCGCGACCAGGTAGATGATGCTTTGAATTTTCATGGTGAAGAGATGCACGACAGGGCGCCGGTGGTTGCGAATGAGGGAGACTGAAGCTGCGCTGCCGCCAGATGCGCCAGTGCGTCAGGGCCGACCGGCTCCTCTAGCTGCCACGGCAACCACGCGGTGCGCGCCGCGTGCTTGGCGACGACTTCACTTAGATAGCGGTGCTCGGATTCCTCGCGGCGTTGCAGCAACGGATCGCACGATCCGCTGTTGAGCAGGCTTTGGTTGATGACCCACGCGAACGGCTCAATCCGCGCGCGGCGCAAATCCTCCTGCAAGGCGGCGGCTTCATGGACGGGCGTCGCTTCGGGCAGCGTGACGAGCAGGATGCGCGTGAAGACGGGATCGCGCAGCCGCTCAGAAAGCTGCATCACTTCCGCCGGCTGCGTGCTCCGGGCCTGGCGTTCGAGTTCGCGATGATACGCCTCGCTTGCATCCAGCAGGAGCAGCGTGTGGCCCGTGGGCGCAGTATCGAGCACGACAAACCGACTGGCTCCCTGGCCGACTTCGCGGGCGAAAGCGCGAAACACGGCGATTTCTTCGGTGCAGGGGGAACGCAGGTCTTCCTCCAAAAGCGCGCGGCCGGCTTCGTCCATGGCCGGGCCTTGCGCACGCATGACCTCAGCTTGATAGGCCGCCGTCTCCGCGGCGGGGTCGATCTTGCTGAGCGTAAGCCCGTCCACCTGACCGGCCAGGGTCTTTGCGACGTGCGCGGCCGGATCGGTCGTGCTCAAATGCACGGCATGGCCGCGCTTCGCCAGCATGACCGCGATGGCGGCGGCGACGGTGGTTTTGCCCACCCCACCCTTGCCCATCGTCATAATGACGCCGTGGCCTTGTCGCTCGATGGAAGTGACAAGCGTATCCAGACTTTCCATTTCTGGGGCGGTCCACTCGGCCGCAAGCGGAGCGACGGCCGTGGCCGACTCACCGCCTCCGCCCAGCAAGACCCGCAGCCCGCCAAAGCCAAGTATGTTGATCGGCCTAAGGGGCACGATGAAGGCGGGCAGGCTGCCGACAAACTCACTCGCGGTGACCAAAGCGGATCGCCCGCGCTGTTGCATCGCTTGCGCGGTCGGGTCGTCGGGGCACTTTGTTTCAAAGATGCCGTTGATGACGAGGCACTGATTGCTCACCCCGAGCGCGTGCAATTCCTTCGCGGTCCGCTGAGCCTCGTGCAGCGCTGCGAGTTGCGGACGGCTCACGAGCACGAGAGTCGTCGCCGAGGCATCGGCCAGCGTCTTGACGGTCGCTTCGTAGATGATGCGCTGCTTGGCCAAACCGGCGAGCGGGCCGAGACAGGACGTGCCGCTCGTATTCTTGTCGAGGAATTGGTCCCACGCCTTGGCCAGACTCATCAGCCGCAGCGTGTGACCGGTGGGTGCGGTATCGAAGATGACGTGATCGTAGTTTGTGGTCGTCTCTGGATTTCCGATAAGGCCCGAGAACTCATCGAAGGCAGCAATCTCCACTGTACACGAACCCGATAACTGCTCTTCCATGCTCGCGAGCGCCGCAACCGGCAGCAGACCGCGCATGGGGCCAATCAATCGCTCGCGATAAGCCGCCGCGGCTGCCACCGGGTCGATATTGATCGCGTGAAGGCCGGACGCTCCCGCGATGGACGTGGCGGTGTTGGTGAGCTTCGTCTCCAACACTTCATCCAGATTCGATGCCGGGTCGGTGCTGACCAGCAGCACACGTTTGCCCGCCTCCACCAGTTTCAAGGCGGTGGCGCAAGACAACGACGTTTTGCCGACGCCGCCCTTGCCAGTGAAGAATAGGAAGCGCGTGGTTTTCGACGGATCAGGTTGGTAGAACGGAAGGTTCACGACGCCACCTTTGCGTCGTCACCGACCGCTATCTTGAAAAATGCCGGACGCTCTGCGGCGGTCGGATAACGCCCCTTCAAGTAAACCTCGCCGTCCAGGAAGATGAGCGGCAGCGCGTCCGCACCTTCCTTGTCGAGCAGCGCCTTGACGGCGGAATTCTCGACGAACGCCATGGGTTGCTGACCGAGGTTGAAGCGCTGGACCTTCACGTCGTGCGTGCCGAGTTGCGCGAGCATCGCGGCGAAGCTCACGAGGTCGGGATTGATGTCGGTGCCGCAGATGCCCGTCGAGCAGCACATGGGAGGATCATAAACTTGGATTGTTTTCATGGTAAGGGTGTGACGTTTTCAACGAGGCGAAGAGCGAGATCCGTCATCCACCGTAAGTGGCGGCGATCACACGCCCGAGAGGAATTTCACTGGTTGGCGTGATAGCGAGTGTGTGCCGGAGTATTTTGTGGTTCGGCACTTATTCACCAAATATACTCTTTCGTGACCTGGCCGCTCCTCGTGGATTGAGAAGTTTTACGCAGATTTCGTCTTCGTTCTGGAACGAGAGCCGGCTACTTCGCCGGACGATCGTTTCACCGCCGCCGCCTGACGCGTGACCGGCCGGGCGAGAGTAGCCAAAATACATGCGGAGACGTCGGGCACTTGACGGGCGGAGAGCAACCGATGCTCAGCCTCCAGCCAAAACTCGGTATCACGATCCTGCGGTTGACCGGCCACCCCAGAGATCGTGCGCACATTGCGCGATTCCATCGTGCTGGATCGAGGAGTCGTGAACGTGTCTCGAGGGGCGGTGTTCATGGGGTGAGAGGAAGCAGTTGCTGCTGCGCTGCGGATGTCGCTTCACGGAAGGAGCATTACCATGGCTGTTCCCGCCGACGCAGGCTATGGGCTGTTCTCCTACCCGAAGCGGAGAACTTCTACCTTCACGGGCAAAAACAAAGGATGCGGTAATCCAGGTGCCGCCCGGGTTCCGTCAGGCTTTCCACCTAAGGATACGGCCTCGCCAATAGATGAACTCACCAGTTTCCAAAACCCAGGCGACTTCGCCCTGACGCGGGATGAAACGGCCTCCGATGGATTGGTAATCCCAGAACCGGCCACGCCAGGGACGTCGGGTTGCCGGGCCTTTCTTTTCCGCGTAGATCCTCGACGCCGCGCTAATCCCGACAACGAGGCCGTGCCCATCCAACTCCAGAGTCACTTCGCCGCGCGCGGCGCCGACTCCCATCGCCACTTTGATCGTCTTCGGATCCACTACGGTCCAGTCCAACGCCCGGTTCGCGAGGATCGCATCGGGGTTCCAGGTCAGTTCCGCGAGGTAGCGCAGGGCCTCGCCTTGCGCGGCGTCGTCACCGCCCACCATGTGCGCGACTGGAAATGCGCCGAGCAGTCTCACCTCCAACCCGCCCGTTCCTGCGATCAGATAGTCCGCAATCATCATCCCCACTGGTAGTGCGGTGGTGGCTCGCCAGAGAAATTCCGGACCATCGACGCGGACGGTCTGTCGCGCGGTGAAGTTCATCGGCTTGCCGCCCGGAGCTGGCCACATCTGTCCGGTTTGTTCGAAAATCGCGAAGGACGAGCCTCCAGCCGACCGGACGCCCAT
Source organism: Opitutus sp. (assembly GCA_039928945.1). Taxonomy (GTDB): domain Bacteria; phylum Verrucomicrobiota; class Verrucomicrobiia; order Opitutales; family Opitutaceae; genus Opitutus. The sequence continues at coordinate 115,462 of JBDSSD010000089.1, forward strand.
GCGCGCCGCCAGTGCTCTCACCTCCGGCGGCAGATCGGTTCGCGGTCCGGTTGTCAAACTGGGTCGTTGGAGACACCGCTCTAACTCATCGAGATGAGCAACGAACCGATGGCGCATAACCATTGAAGCAACGATTGCGAGGCCAACGATGAAAACTCCAATCAGTAGCGGCGTGCCCAAGGCTCGGCCTCCCCGTTGGAACGCGCGGTTGAGGTGCGAAATTTATTCACGGCGCCGGTCCCCAGCGCAACACAGCGGCGATGATCAGCCCAATCAAGAAAAGTGGACCGAAGATGATCGAGGTGTGATTCGCCATCCACTCGGGCAGGTAGATATCGAAATTTCCGCGACGGTCGCTCGTATAACGCGCCGCGATGGCCGTGAGTGGACAGCTCCCGGAATTAAACCCCAGAACAACAACCTCCATGGCTACGATGAAAATCAAGATCAGCGCGACTGTATGATTTCCCAGCCAAGCTTGAATCGGGATTAAAATCACGCACGCAGCCAAGGTCGCCCAAATCGCGGTGTGCAAAGATTTAATTGCCCGAAGGCGGGCGGCAGAATTCATGCGTGGGGCTCCGGGGTTGCGCCGAATTTTGGGCGGTTGGCCACGTGCTGCAGGGAAAAGGGCAGATCCGGACAGAAAGCGACGCGCCGCCCGCGTCAGGCTGAGTCAGGAATTCCCGTGCTTGATCAGTCCGAGTGCCTCGCGCTCGGTGATCTGCGTGTGATGGTGCAGTCGACTGCGCGAGAATTCCTTTGGAATATTGGCGCGGAGACACGCCTCGGCCTCAAACCAGTCATCGCCATCGTGGCCGTTCACAGAGCCGTGCTGCAGATAGAGATGGTTGGCGTATTCACGAATCTCGTCGTGGGTCGGTTGTGGTACTTTAGTGAGGATCGAATTTGATTTCATGATTTGATAAACGCGTGCGTTCTCGATGGCTTTTCCCTTGGGCCTTTTTTGAAAGTTCCTTGCCCGAGAGCATGGTCCGTGAGGCTGAGACAGGCTATGGGGTGAACTCCTCCCATGGCTTGAATACGGATCAACTATTACAGAACAATCAGGTTGGAAATCGAAAGTACGATTCGGCTCGATTATTCTAGCGGTGCAGCTCTGAAGGGATGCGAAGGCTAGCATCTTGGACGGCTGTCGGGCTCGACGCTGCGCCCTCGGCCCGGGCGACTTGGCCGCTTCTCCGCTCAGCACGAAGTCGTGGAGCGCCAGCAGTCGGAAGCGTTGAAACGCAAAAGTGAGGCACGATTTCGCGCGACGGCTGGCAACATCGCGCAGTTCGCATGGACCTGTGAACAGTTGGGCGAAGTCACTGGGCATACGAGCGGTGGCTCGACTACACCGGGCTTACGCTAGCAAACATAAAGGGCCGGGGGTGGACCAAGTTTCACCATCCTGACTATTTGGATACCGTCGTGGCCGGCGTTCAACGTTCCCGCGATGCCGGCTTGCCGTGGGAACACGCCTTCCTTTTGCGCGGCAGGGATGGTAGCTACCGCCGGCTTTCAGATACGAGTTAGGCGCTCAGAATGTCTTCCCGCTGGCGCACCTACTGCCTTAGCCGACACAGCGCATAGATAGCTCACACCGAGTAATTGCCATGTGTGGCTTAGCCGTGACTGTGAAATCTTCGCGCAGCTAGTTGGAAGTGCTCGCGGCCCTAGCAGTGAAGTTGAGCGGAGCGGTTGATGTGTTTAAGGTCACTCGCATGCGCGCGAGGCGCTCCAGCATTCGGCGCTCCACTTGCACAGGCCACCAATCGTAAAGATAGATTTCAAGCGGGCGCCACATCGCGACCCAACCGCCGATGGTAAGACTCTCCTTCAGGAGAATCGAAGATGAGCTTTGCCCGATCTTCGCGAAGAGTTCGCTGACGCCAAGACAAGCGGCCAGAAACAACAGTCCAATCGTTAGGCTGGTGCGTCCCCGCCGCATTAGTTGGCGAAACTCGCGATGCTTCATCTCCGCACGGGTGCCAAAATAATGCTGCACGGCCGATTCCACGCCCGCCACACCCGCAGGCGTAGGAACACTCGCCAGATGGATCGTCAATTCAAGTTCGGCTTTTGGAGGCAGCTCGCGCGCCCAGCTCAAAATAAATTCCTCGGCGTCCGCATCGAGGTCGCGGTCATGAAAGGGCGAAGGGTCCATTGAATTGAACAGCTGTGAAAGTTCACGGAGCTGTAGCCGGATTTCCGGGCGCACAGTCGTATTCATGAATCACCCATTTCAAGGACGGTAGCACCGCTCGACGGTACTAGCGAGTGGCGCACGATCTGAACACCTGGAGCATCCGACGCGTTTGCATTGGCTAAACTCTCGGGGCAGCCGGACCTTCCCTTCGTCTGATGCTTAATCGCCATCCTGTTCTGCTCTTTTTCAGTTGGGCATGCGGGATCTCGAAAGTTGAGCATGACACCCGGGCAACAAGGAATGGCGCAAAGACACACGGCATGGCACGGGGACAAGGAAATTGATTTCCCTCCGTTTGGCCCATGACCACAGTCCGTTCTCGTGACGAAAGATGCCCTTCTCGCTCAAATTCACGCCGATCGAGTGATCGGCCTGGTGAACGGGGATCTCGGCGATCAACTCATCGCATGTGCGGGAGCCCTCGCTGACGGCGGAATTCACTTTTTGGAGGTCGCGATGACCACTCCAGCCGCCCTGAAGGGACTGGAAGTAGCGTGTGCGAGATTGCCGGATTTTCGCTTTGGCCTTGGCACCGTCCTCGATGTTGAAACGGCACGACTCGGCATTCTTGCGGGCGTGAGTTTCATTGCGACACCCGCACCACGGCCCGACGTTATCACCACGTGCCGCCGATTTCAGGTGCCCGTGTTTAGTGGCGCGTTCACGCGAGAGGATATCCGGACCGCTCACCATGCGGGAGCGGACGCGATCAAGGTATTTCCAAGGGAGCAGTTTGGACCGGCCTATATCAAGACACTGGCGGCCGAACTGCCTGGAATCCTCCTGTTCCCGATCGGCGGCGTCACTCCGACCACCATCGCCGAATTCTTGCGCGCAGGAGCTGCCGCAGCTTATGCCGGGACTTCTCTCCTCGAGCAGAGTGCACTCGACCGCGCGGACTGGGCGTCGATCTCTGCCACCTCCAGTCGGTTCAGAGAAGCGGTGACGACTCACTCAAATCTGAAGCAGTAGGAGTGCAGCACGCACGAACCCACCGGGATTCCGGGGCGTTGTGCATGAGAATTTGCTCTAGTAGCACGGCGAGGATTCACCGGAAGGAATTTTAAATGACTCCCGTTGAGCGGGATGCTGTTTGCGTACGGAACTCTGGCATTCGCCAAGCAACTGGAACCGTGTCGCTGGGCGGAGCTCACCGCCAAAGTCACACCCTTATCTCCACTACCATGATTCGCTGGATCATCACGTTCCTCGTTGTCGCGCTCATCGCCGGCGTTTTCGGATTTACCGGAATCGCTGGAGCAGCCACCGACATCGCTCGTATTCTTTTCTATATTTTCCTCGTGCTGCTGTTGGTTGCGATCGTTGCGGGACTGTTCCGCGGATCGCCGCCGGCGCCTTGAGGTCAGTCAGAACGGCGCCCATCGGGCGTCCTCCCCACTGCGCGGCTTTGTCTCCCGCAGTTAACCTTGGTGTCCCTGTAAGAATCGAATGCCTATGAAAACGTCTGCTACTCCCGCCTACAAATTCGCTGGAATTGCTTTGATCGGAACGGCCTTGTTGCTTTCTGCCTGCTCAAGGACTCATGACGCCAGCACCTCAACTGCCTCGACCACGTCTAGCGCCGCCACCGGCGCAACCGTCAACTCGACGGATACGTGGGACTCCATCAAAGGATACTCCTTCACCCAAAAGTCCGAGTTCGCGGCCAAAGCGAACGAAGTCGCAGCTCGCCTGGAACGCGATGCCGCAACCGCAAAAGGCAGTGCTGCCAATCGATTGGCCGAAGCCCGCGACGACCTTCGGACCGCCTCCACCGAGATCGGAACGGCCTCTGCGGAAACATGGGAAGCGACCAAAGAACGTGTGGGCCGGGCTCTCCAGAAAGCCGAGTCCGCCTATCACAACGCTGCTGAATAGCCTTAACCCGCAGCTTCCATCTTCATCCCGATCATCACCGCGCTGCCTCAGGTGGCGCGGTGATTTCGTTTAGTAGTGCGGCGGTCGTGGTTCATCCGCCTCCGTCGCGTCTGAACCGGAACTCACGCCGGAATTCAGGCGAAGACTCACCACCTTCAGCTCGCGACGCAGTCGTTCGAGTTCTTCCGCGAATTCCAGCATCGCCTTGTCTTGATCCACCACGTGGCGTTCCAAATAGGCTATCTTCTCTTCCAATCGCGTCACTGACTCGCTCATGACGAGGAGGCGGTGGGCGGTTGCTTTACTCCGGCAGCACGTCGCATCGAGTCCAACTCCGGTAAGATCACCCGCGTGTAACAGTCGGGGCAAACCGAGTGGCTGAATTCACTTCCTGTCCGCTCGTTGATGTATCCCTCGATCTGCTGCCAGTAATTTTGGTCGTCACGGATTTTTTTGCAGTAACTGCAGATCGGCATCAACTCCTCCAGCTGACGGACCTGCTTGGTGTAGCGCAGAATCCGTTCGGCAACCCGCAACCTCGTCCACAGCTGCGTGAGATCGACCGGCTTCGTCAGGAAATCGTCCACGCCCGCGTCCGCCGCACTGCGTTGATTATCTTCGGTCGCGTCCGTGCTCGTGAGGAGAATGAAGTAAACATACTCCCCCCCGACTTTGCCTCGCACCTTGCGACACAGGTCGAGCCCATCCATTCGCGGCATCATCCAGTCGCTGACCACGACGCGGACCGGTTCCTTCTGCAGCAGCGCCCAGGCACTTTCACCGTCGTTCGCTTCGATCGTCTCATGCCCAAGTCGCCGCAGCGCCCGACCGAGGATCGTCCGCGCCACAATATCATCTTCAACGGTCAGAATTTTCACAAAAAACAGAAGGGAGCTCGCAACGCGCCGCCATGCAACCGCCAAATCGCGTCGGTCGCAAGCGCGGGCATCGCCCGTGAATTCTCGCCGGCCAAAACGACAGCCGTTTTCAACTGGTTACGCTGCGACCGAGCGCAGCCGCCAATTCCGCGAGCAAACGCTGGTTTTGTGCGGCCGTGCCCACCGTGACCCGCAACCATTCCGGCATCGCGTACGGCGCCATGGGACGGACGATGACGCCCCGGTGCTGCAGTGTATCGAAGATTTTGCGACCATCGCCGACCCGGACCACGATGAAGTTGGCGACACTGGGCACGAACTCGAGTCCGAGCGCGGAAAACCCTGCCTCCAATTGCTGCAAGCCACGACGGTTTTCCCGCGCGCATTTTTGGGTGAACTCGACGTCATCAAGCGCCGCCAACGCCGCGGCCTGGGCAATCGCGTTCACGTTGAAGGGCTGTCGGACTCGATTGAGCAGAGCCACAATTTGCGGCGTTGAATACCCGTAGCCGATGCGCAGGGACGCTAGCCCAAAAATTTTCGAGAACGTTCGCAGGCAGACGACCGCACGACCTTCTCGCACCAGCGGCCGTAAATCCGGTTCGCCGTCGACGTATTCGGCATAAGCCTCGTCGAACACGAGCACCACATGCTCGGGCATGGCTCGGGCAAACGCGATCAGCTCCGCCTGCGTGTTCGCCGTGCCCGTGGGGTTGTTCGGACTGCAAACATAAACGAGCTTTGTTCGAGGCGTAATCGCGGCAGCCATACGACTCAGGTCGTGGCGATAATTGAGGAGCGGAACCTCGATCGCCTTCGCCCCAAAGACCAACGTGACCAGCTTGTAGACGACAAACGCGGGCGCACCCATCACGACTTCGTCGCCCGGCCCGAGCAAGACATGGCCGAGCAGCTCAATGATTTCGTTCGAGCCATTGCCGATCACAAATTGCTCGGCCGGCAAGCCTCGGACCTGCGCCAGCTTCTCGCGCAATGCGAAACATCCGCCATCCGGATAAAGTTCACCGTGCTCCAGCGCCACTTTCGCCGCGCTGACCGCGCGCGGAGAAGGACCGAAAGGATTTTCGTTCGAGGCGAGTTTGATGATCGTGGCCGGATCCAAGCCCAATTCTCGCGCAACATATTCAATCGGTTTGCCCGGCTCGTAGACCGGTTGCGTCAGCACCGCGGGTTTCACCAATGCCTCAAAGTTCATCCGATCACCCATGGACACGAATCGACAGGAATGAAAGTTCGTTTCACAGTCGCCCCCATGCGTCACCGCCTCCGTTTGATCGCTGCCATCCTCTCCGCAGCACTGCCGGTGAATTTCGCCCATGCAGCCGACTCTCCGCTCACGGCGAACCAACCTGCGGTGGAGGAAGGACAAATTCAGGGCGCCCAGTTCACCGTGTTGCGCCCCGCGCGTTGGAATCGACATGTGCTGCTGATCGCGCACGGCTACGTGCCCGAAGGGCGGCCGTTACAAGTGGATCTTTCCCTTGAGACACCCGCGTACCGCACCCTGGTGAACGAAGGATGGCTCGTCGGAAAAACCAGCTATCGGCGCAACGGTATCATCGTGACCGATGCGATCGCCGACGTGAATGCTTTGCTGGAACTCATCGTGAAGAAATACGGAAAACCGGATCGAGTGATCCTTGAAGGCGAGTCGATGGGTGGCCTCATTGTCACCTTGCTCGCCGAACGCGCGCCGCAGGACTACCAAGGCGCGGTCGCAATTGGTGCCGCGCTTCAGATCGATGAGCCCGGTGCAAAGGTCAGACCCTCAGGCCAACCCAAGATCCCGCTCATCTTCATGAGCAATCAAACCGAACTCGACGGTCCGCTGGCCTACTCAACCCAACCATCAAGCACCCAGAACCCCGCACTCGCGCCCGCCGTTTTCCGCATTTCCCGCGACGGTCACGTCAATGTGAATCAAGCTGAGCGGCTCGTCGCTCTCCGTGCGCTGAATGCATGGATTGATTCGGGACGTGGCACGCTGCCGGTCCCCACGGCTGGAGCAACGACGCACGATGCAACCGTGATCCCGCGGCCGACCGCTTCACGCGTTGTAGTCGCACCCGACCGCCGAGGATTCAAGGCCCATGTGACAGCCATCGCGCGGGCGTACGGAAACGTATTTGTCGACGCTCAAACTCTGGACTTCGAAACCGCCGGCATCGCCCCGCAGACGTGGTTCGATTTGGTCGCTCATGGACAATCCTTCCGCGCCTTCTACGGCAGTGGCTTCGACAGCGTGAAGGAAGGCGAATGGGTCGTTTTTCCCGATGCCGACGGGTTTACCTGCGTGTGTCGCAATTTTGCGGATGCAGCCGGGTCGGCTCGGCTATCGTTGGGCGACGAAGTGACGGTTCGTCCTTCGAAGTGACGAACGACCGGCTGCCGAATCACTCAATTCTCACGGTCTTAACGTCTGAGCTCAAGTGATCCGACTGGGAACACGTACGACCTGCATTCCTGCGGCCAAGGCGCCCTTAATGCCCGGTTCAGCGTCTTCGAAAACCAGACACTTCGTCGGTTCAACTCCCAGCAATCGCGCCGCGAGGAGGAACATGTCAGGCGCGGGCTTCCCGTGAACGACATCATCCGCCGTTACGACTGCCGAGAAGAGTGAGGTAAGGCCCGCAAGTTCAAGCGAGCGTTCGACAATGTCACGCGTGCCACCCGACGCGATTGCCATGGGATGCGTCAGCGCCGCGTTGCGGGCGAACTCGGCCACGGGCTTGATGAGCCGCGCGTCAGCCTGAAGCTCGAGGAAGAGCGCCTCTTTTGCCCGGAACACTTTTTGAGCGTCCACCGGAATCCCATAGTGCTGGCCAATCAGCTCCGCCACTCGGACGGTCGGCACACCGCCCAGCGAATAGAACAAGTCTTCATCCAATTTCACCTTCAGACCTTCGCTGCGCATCGCCGCATCCCAGGCTCGATAATGTAACGGCATCGTGTCGATCAGCGTTCCATCGAGATCAAAGATGTAAGCGGCGAAGTCGCCGGCGGGAATGTCGAGTTTCATAAAACCGCCCACGCCACGCGGCATCGTTTGGTTTGGCAACGTGAAATTATTCACTCGGGAGAGAACACCCGGCCTTCGGGCCGAGACTGCAAGAGACGGCCTGCGGCACCGATTCGGAATATGAGTTCAGGGCATTCCACCGACCGCTCGCAGAACGCGCCAAGCTCGACGGGAAAACGCGTTACATTCGCAGAGGCGACGTCTAGCTTGCCGGCCCACTTCCATGAAAAAATATATCGTCGAGTTTATCGGCACCTTTTTCCTCGTCTTCACGGTCGGCCTTTCCGTCCGGCAAGGCGCACCCCTTGCACCGATCGCGATTGGCTCAGTTCTCATGGTGATGATTTTCGCCGGCGGTCATATTTCCGGCGGTCATTTCAATCCTGCCGTAACGCTGGCCGCTTTCCTCCGCGGGCGCTGTGAACGCCGCGATCTGATCCCTTATTGGGTCGCGCAGTTTCTCGCCGGTGCCGTGGCAGCCCTTTTGGTCAACATGGTCCTGGGTGGCCGCGTGGACCCCAAAGCCGTCGCACTGCATCCGACGCTGAATTCATTCATCGTCGAGTTCCTGTTCACCTTCGCGCTCGCCTGGGTCGTGCTCAACGTCGCGACGTCCAAGGGCACGATGGGAAATTCATTCTACGGTCTTGCGATTGGCTTCACCGTCCTGGTCGGCGCAATCACGGTGGGCGGAATCTCAGGTGGCGCGTTCAACCCCGCCGTAGGACTTGGCGTCTTCACCATGGGCCTGGAATCAGCCCGTCAGTTTGGCGTGTATCTGGTTTCTGAGTTCGCGGGAGCTGCCGTGGCCGCCTTCGCTTATCGACAGATCAACGGTCTCGAGTAAACCGTACCGACCCGCCCGCTTCGCTTTTCTCAAGTGAGCGAAGCTGGGCCCCGTGCGACTTAGCGTCGCACGCCTCGATGTAATCGGCTCGCCGGTTTCGCCGGCGCCGAACTCGACTCGGCGATCGCCTTCTCGTCGAACAGGGCGGAATAGATGTAGGGGAAACCTTCGATCTTCTTCCGTTCCACCGTCAGACCCATGTAGCGCTCGATGCTGCGCGCGTCGCGCACATCGTCCTCGGTCACCAGCGTGAAGGCATCACCCGTCGCCTGCGCCCGGCCCGTCCGGCCGATGCGATGAACGTAGTCTTCCGCGTTCTCCGGCACATCGTAATTGATGACGTGAGACACGCCCGCGATATCCAATCCCCGCGCAGCGATATCCGTCGCCACCAAGACTTCGAACTTTCCGCTCTTGAATCCGTCCAGGGCCTCAATGCGCTCCCGCTGACTTCGATCCGAGTGCATTACGCCGACGGTGTGTCCCTTGCTGATCAAACGGTGGGCGATCCGGTCCGCGCCCATGCGTGTCCGGCTAAAAATCAAAACGCTCTTGAATTCAGTTTGTTCGAGCAGCAGCTGCAGCAGGTCGAATTTCTGCGAGGCCACGACCGGATAAAACGCGTGCGAAACCGTTTCCGCCGGCGAACGCTGGCGTCCAATTTCCACCTTCACGGGATTGTGCAGCGCCCACCCGGCGAGCTGCTCCAACTCCGGCGGCAACGTTGCGGTGAAAAAGAGCGTCTGCCGCGCCTTCGGACATTTCTGCACGATCCGCTTCACATCCGGAAGGAAGCCCATGTCCAGCATCCGATCGACTTCGTCGAGCACCAGAATGTCGATGTCGGCCAGCGAACAATTCCCTTGCTCCAGATGGTCGAGCAAACGCCCGGGGGTTGCCGCCAAAATATCCATGCCGCGTTTCAGATCCTCCATCTGTTTACCGTAGCCGACGCCACCATAAACAATGGTGACCCGCAGATCGGTGAACTTCGCGAACTTCTGAAACGCTTCCTCAACTTGAAGCGCAAGCTCACGCGTAGGCTCGAGGATCAAACAACGCAATTTCCCGTGTCCACCCAAGCGCTGGATGATTGGCAGGGCGAACGCGGCGGTTTTACCCGTGCCGGTTTGCGCTGAGCCGATGACATCGCCGCCTTTTAAAACCACGGGTATCGCCTGCGCCTGGATTGGCGTCGGTTCGAGGTAGCCCATCTGTTGCACTCCGTAGGCCAGCGCGTCGGACAGCCCCAGCTTCGTGAACGCCGTATCCATTTTCGGCACATCAACGGGAATCACCGGCTTTACGGGATCCCGGCGCGGGTGGTCAAAGGTGTCGTCCTTGCGCGGACGTTCAACGCGTTCCGGACCTCCCCGGCCCTGACCTCGACTGCTTCGTCCACCACCGCCCTGAAAACTTCCGCGACCGCTGCGACCCTGACTCCCATGCGCTCCGTGACCGTGATCGTCGCGGCCACGGCCCTCGCCGGATCGGGGCTCGCGATGACTTGGCGTCGCTCCCTGACTTCGTCCATCCCGCTGCCCGCCCGCAGCCGGCTTGCTGCCGTGGGACGCCGATCGGTCTGACCTTGGATCCGAGCGATGAGAGGCGGACGAGTGTGGCTTGGCGTGCGCTGCAGGCTTGGCGGCCGGAGCCGCAGGAGCGGTTTTGGAAGATCGCGATGGCGTGATCGAGTCGAGGAGCTTCGCAAAGATTTTCTTGAACATGAGGGCGTGGAAAAAGGGTTTAAACTCGCCGAATCCGCTTCGTTTGCAATCTCCGATCTACAACGGATTCCTCCGGACCGACACTTGACATCCGCGAATAGGTAACTCTTATGGTTACATAAACCAATGACCGGAAATTCGAGATTCGCCGTCAGCCTCCATATCCTCGCGTATCTCGCGTACCGGTATGGCGCGTCGGTGCCTTCAGCCGAAATCGCGGCAAGCGTTGATACGAACCCTGTGGTCATCCGCCGACTTCTGTCCGCCCTCGTCAAAGCGCGTTTGGTGAAAGCTCAGAAGGGCGCCTCGGGCGGGTTCAGCCTGGCCACCGCTCCCGAGAGCGTCTCCCTCCTTGATGTGTATCGGGCCGTCGAGCCACAGCCTGACAACGGCCTGCGAAACTTTTCGCCCAACCATAAATGTCCCGTGGGCGCCAAGATCGAATCGATCCTCCAAGCCATCTTCCTGAAAGCCCAAGCCGGAATGGAAGCTGAGCTTGCCGACGTGACGCTCGCCCAAGTGCACAGCCAGCTGCACTCCGTCTGTCCGGGTAAGAAGTAAAAAAATTTGTCCTCTTATGTAACCATTATGGTTGCCTTAAACCTACAATCTACGATGAAATCAACCCTCAAGACCCACACCCTCCTCCATGTCGACGCCAGCCCTCGCGGCGAGCGTTCCTACAGCCGACGCCTCGGCACTAAATTCGTGACCGCATGGCAGTCGGCACACCCCGACGCCGCCGTTATCAACCGCGACATCGGTCGAGAACCGCCCCCGTTCGTTTCTGAAGCGTGGGTGGAGGGCGCGTTCGCACCCGCCGACCAGCAGTCGCCTGCGGCCCGCGCAGCGATCGGCGTCTCCAATGGCTATGTGGATGAGCTGCTGAGCGCGGACGAACTCGTCATCACCACTCCAATGTACAACCTGTCCGTGCCAGCCGTCCTGAAAGCCTGGATCGATCAAGTCGTTCGGGTGGGCCGTACCTTCGCGATCAACAACGGGGCGTTCCAAGGGCTCGCGCGAGCGAAGCGGGCGATCGTCGTTGTCGCGAGCGGCAGTGACTACCGCGTTGGGTCGGCGGGTTCATCCTACAATTTCCTCGAGCCGTACTTGCGCGCCGTTCTCGGATTTATTGGGATCACAACCGTTGAATTCGTCTACGCGCATAGCCTTGGTTCAGGTCAGGCGGTGGCGAGCCAGGCGGTGAATGAGGCCGAAGCCGCCGTCACCGATCTTGCCGCGCAGGTTGCCGCATGAGTTCGACCCTTCAACTCAGCACAATTCGTCTGCGGGTCGCTGATCTCGACCGCAGCATCGCGTTCTACCAAACGCAGATCGGCCTCCATCTGAATCACCGCGATGGCTCAACCGCCGCCTTCGCGACTCGTGCGCACGCCGACTCGCTTCTGTTTCTAACCGAAGACCGCTTGGCAAAAGCGGCACCGGCCGATGCCGCCGGTCTCTTCCATGCCGCATTGCTGTTCCCCAGCCGCGCCGCCCTCGGCAGATGGCTACGGCAAGCCGCAAATGCCGGCGTGAAGTTCGATGGTTTTTCAGACCATCGCGTGAGCGAGGCGCTTTATTTCCGAGATCCGGACGGGAACGGACTGGAGTTTTATTCGGATCGGCCGCGCTCTGCCTGGCCGTACGAGAACGGCCAGCTTCAGATGGCAACCGATCCACTCGACCTGCCGGATCTGCTGGCGGCGGGCGCGACGTTTTCTGAAGCGAATCCTCTGGATGGCGCGTATTGGGGCCACTTGCACTTGCGCGTAACCGAGCTCAATCGAAGTGCGGCATTCTACGGTGAACACCTCGGTATGTCGCCGATGGTTCGGTATGGCAGCAGCGCGCAATTCCTCGCCGCTGACGGTTATCACCATCACCTCGGTTTGAATACATGGGGAGGTGTCCGTCAGCCACAACCCAAGGGCAGCCTCGGACTGATCCAAGCCGTTTTTGCGCGCGCCGGAACGACCTCCGAAATCACGCTCACAGATCCCGACGAAATCGCGCTTCGGATCGTTCCGTTGAAACAGTCGTAAATTCGCTGCGGCGAGCTGGGTTAAACCCAACCGAAACACTGCGCCTGCCACCCAAGTTCCGCTACATTTTGCCTCGTTTGTTTCGATAGACGGAAGGTGGATTCCACCATTTCTACCGTCGCGCCAGCGCGGGAGCATTCGCTGCGTTCAACGACCGCGTCTGCTCGGGCTTATGCCGTCTCCAATGACATTCTCTGGCTCGTTCATTTGGGCATTGAGCAACGAGCGTTCACGCTCGCCCAATGCCGGGCCGTTTGTGAAGCGTTAGGCCCCAAGGTCGACCTCGGCGACTTCGCGCAGAAGTTGATCGACGACGGTATCGCCGAAGATGTCGGCGCGTTGGAGGTTCTCGCCGGATTGGCGCTGACCAAAGCACCCAAAGGACCACCGCCCGAGAATCCGTTCGCCGATGATGACGGCGAACTCGCGGTCGCCGTCGAGAATCGGTTTTCCGTTTCGCCGTCGGTCAGTGAACGCCCAGCGGCCTTCGCGTTCGATACCACCAGCGAGCTCGATGACGAGGCGCTTGCGATCGCCATGCGCGATCTACTTCGGCAAACGGCGCAAGAGGGCGCGAGCGATCTCCACCTCTCCACCGGATCTCGTCCTTTCATCCGCAAGAATCGAAAGCTCACGTTCCTGTCGGAGCATCCCCTTTCGGAAACAGAGGCCATGCGGCTCAACGTCGCGCTGCTTTCCTCGGCGCAAAAGAAGATTTTCGTCGAGCGCAAAGACTACGACTACGCCTTGGCGTTGAGCGCCACGGATCGATATCGGGTCAATCTGATGATCCACAAGAACGGAGCCGCGGGCTCCTACCGGATGGTGCCAGAGAAAGTACGCTCGCTCTCCGATCTTGGTTTCACCGCGCACCTCCCGATCCTCAACAAGCTGCTGTCCTACCACAACGGACTCATCCTCATCACCGGACCCGTTGGCTCCGGCAAAACGACCACACTCGCGTCGATGGTCGACTACCTGAACAGTTCGCGCACCGACCACATCATCACGGTGGAGGATCCCATCGAGGTCGTGCAGCCGGCGAAAGGCTGCAACGTTTCGCAACGCGAAGTCGGTCCGCACACCAAATCGTTTTTCACCGCGCTGAAAGGCGCGCTACGCGAAGATCCCGACGTCATCGTGATCGGCGAGCTCCGCGATCTGGAAACCATCGAGATGGCGATCACCGCCAGCGAAACCGGCCACTTGGTCATCGGGACGATGCATACCAGCGACGCCACGACCACCATGACTCGCTTGCTGGACGTATTCCCTCCCTCCCAGCAAACGCAAATTCGCGCGAGCGTGGCGGAGAGCTTGCGCGGCGTCGTTTGTCAGCGACTGCTTCCATCGACCGATGGAAAACTCACCCTCGCCTGCGAGATTATGGTGAACAACACCGCCGTGGCGAATTTGATTCGTGAAGGCAAATCGCAGGGGCTGCGCAACACGATGGAGACCGGTTTAAAAGACGGAATGTGTCTGATGGACAACGTGATTTTCGCGCTCTGGCAGGAGAAAAAAATCAGCGCCGAGATCGCTCGCTCCAGCATCAACAATCGCGTGATCCGCGCCCGCATCACTTCCTGATATGGCTGCCATTGATACCCTGCTTCGCACGATGCTGGACCGCGGCGGTTCGGATTTACATCTCACCGTCGGTCTGCCGCCGAAAGCTCGCATCTCCGGCGCGCTGGCGCCGATCGCGGAACAGCTCATCGATTCTCAGACCATCGAGAAGCTGCTGAAGGAAGTAGTCCCCGAGCGCCGCTGGAATGACTACCTCGATCGCAAGGACCTCGACCTCGCGCATGAAATTCCAGGCGTGGCCCGCTTTCGCGGAAACTTCCTCTACAATCACTGGGGCCAGGCCGCCGTTTTTCGTCAGATTCCGGCGAAAATCCTTTCCTTCGACGAGCTGAAGCTACCGGAGTCGCTGAAAAAGCTCTGTCATCTCAACGAAGGACTCGTCGTCGTGACCGGTCCGACCGGCAGTGGTAAGTCGACGACGCTCGCGGCGATGATCGACTACATCAACTCGAACCTCTGCCGTCACATCATCACGATTGAGGACCCGATCGAATTCGTGCACCCGCTGAAGAAGTCGGTGATCGTTCACCGTGAAGTGGGCGAACACACCGAGTCCTTCGCCGCCGCACTCAAGGGCGCCATGCGTCACGATCCCGACATTCTTCTCCTGGGAGAAATGCGGGAAATGGAAACCATCAAGCTGGCGCTCGGCTGCGCCTCCATGGGAATGCTCGTGTTTGGCACGTTGCACACGAACAACGCGGCGAAAACCGTCGATCGCATCATCAACACGTTCCCTGCCGAGGAGCAAAATCAAGTTCGCGTGATGCTCTCGAGCTGTCTTTCGGGAGTGGTGGCTCAGTTGCTCTGCAAACGGATTCCGAAGGGCCGCTGCGCCGTCCACGAAATCCTGCTCAGTCACGAAGCTCTGCCGAACACGATCCGCAGTGGCCAGATCGCCAACATCAAATCAATCATCGAAAGCGGTAGCACGGATGGCATGATCACCATGGACAACAGTCTCATGGCACGCGTGAAAGACGGAACGATCGAGGCGAAGGAAGCGTACATGAAGGCGGCGAACAAAGCCCTCTTCGCGTCCATGCTGCAGCCGGGCGATATCGAAGGCGCGCACTGAGCTGCTGTCACCACGTGGTTGGCGGCGCGAGTTCGCCGATCTCACATTCTGAATACGCGTCTCTGTTTTCGGAAAACGCGGCGTGGTGAAATGATTGCGGTGCGATCGCGCCACTTGACTCCAACCGGCCGCGCGAGCCGATTACGGCATGCACGCCACCATTCGCTCCGCCACGCCCGCTGATGTCGCGCTCATTCTGGGTTTCATCCGGGATCTCGCGACGTTCGAGAAGATGCTCGACGACGTCGAGGCGACCGAAGCGAAACTTCACGCCACCTTGTTCGGCGAGCGGCCTGCAGCCGAATGTGTCATCGCGCTGACCGCAGCCGGTGCACCCGCCGGTTTCGCCATATTTTTCACCAACTACTCCACGTTTCTCGCGAAGCCCGGATTGTACTTGGAAGATCTTTTTGTGCGATCCGAGTTCCGGGGACAAGGAATCGGAAAGGCGTTGCTCACTCATCTCGCGCAACTCGCAAACCAGCGCAATTACGGCCGAATGGAGTGGTCGGTGCTGGACTGGAACGAGCGCGCCATCGCGTTCTACGAATCGTTCGGTGCACGCCGCCTCCGCGAGTGGCAGATCTGCCGGCTCACCGGTCCTTCGCTCTCCAAGTACCGTTAAGCCTTCCCGCATCCGGCCCTGCCGTGTAGGGGCGTCGCTCGCCGACGCCCGATCACGCGCTCGCCGGTGATCGCATGAAGATCGGCCCGAGATGCCGTGCTCGATCTGAAAGCCGAAATCATCCTCTCACAATCAGTCGTTCGATGACGCGGTCGCAGCCCACCCGCGCACGATCAAACGCAGCGCGCGAAAATCCTCGGGTAGAAAGACGTCGCGGTTCGCGGCAAATTCCTCGGTGTCCCCCACCCAATCTGCCGCCAGACACGCTGCATGCTGCTGCGGGTTCAGCGAGATCCAGTAAGGACAGTCCACGCAATGGGATCCGCTCACCCGGAGCCGCACGCGAGTGAGCTCCTGGCGGCGACACGATCCGTCCGCTGCCACCTCGTGGTATGACTCGCGACATTTTTTGAACTCCGGGTGAAAGCAGGCTTTGACCAATTGTCGCGCGACGGTGCCAAACTCAGGAGCCCGCGTTGAACCTCGCAGCACAAAAGCGACCAGTGGTTCGACTTCTTCCGCCGACATCTCACCGGGTTGTCCCATCTCATCTACGCGCAATGGACGCGGCAGTCCGCGGTCGCCCACGAGCTGCCGAAGATTCGCCGTAAAGCTGGCAATCTCCCCCGCGGACAACGCGGCCATTCCGTTTTGCGCGGCGTACCGAACGAGGATGCGCCGCAGCTGCTGCTCGAAGCTTTCAGAGGCAGGGTTCACCGCTGGAACCGATACGAACCCGGCTGCGCGGTCAACTTCCGGCCTTTCAGATTGTCATGGTCACACTTCCCTCTTTCGTAAACTGTACTGGTCACAAAATCCCTACGCTACGTCTGCCGTCCGGGGCATCGTTGCCGTACAGTGGTGTTCTCAACCTTCGCTGTGCCATGATCGAAACTCTCACCAAGCCCGAGCGCGCCCCGCTCTACCTCGCCCTTGCCGGCGAGATTCAGGAACTCGTTCAGCAGGGCACATTGCGTCCCGGGCATCGACTGCCGTCGGTGCGGCGTATGGCCCTCCAACGCGACGTCAGCATCTCGACGGTGATTCAGGCCTACACGGTCTTGGAGAACCGCAGCCTTCTCGAGGCGCGTCCTCAATCGGGTTTCTACATTCGCCCGCAGGTGCCGATCCAGGCGCTCGAACCGCGTATGGCGCGGCCGATGGCCCGGCCGAGTTACGTCGGCGTGAACGACCTCACGGCTGAAATGCTCTCGATGGCGGTGGACACCGACTTCATGGCCTTTGGCGCGGCGTGCCCGCATCACACGCTTTTTCCCACGAAGAAACTTGCGCGGCTCATCGGAGCGGTTTGCCGGAACGATCCGGCGTTGCTCGGCCGCTACGCGATGAATTGGGCTTACGATCCGCTCTCCCGCGAAATCGCGCGGCGCTACCTACAGTGTGGCGCGCCGCTGTCCCACGAAGAACTGGTGATCACGTTGGGTTGCACGGAAGCGATCAATCTCTCGCTCCGCGCCGTGACCAAGCCAGGCGATACCGTCGCCGTCGAAACTCCGGCCTACTTCGGTTTTCTCGAAACCATCCAGAGCTTGAACCTGCGCGTGCTCGAGATCCCCACGGATTCGCGCACCGGCTTGTGCCTCGACGCGACGCGTGACGCCCTGGAACACAACGAGGTGAAGGCCGTCATCGTCATGCCCAGCTACCAAAACCCGCTGGGGTCCTGCATGCCCGACGACAAGAAGGCGAAACTGTACCGGCTGCTCGCGGATCACGACGTGCCCGCGATCGAGGATGATATTTATGGTGATCTCCATTTCGGCGATCGCCGCCCGAAGCCCCTCAAGGCGTGGGACACCGATGGCCGCGTGCTGCTCTGCAGTTCGTTTGGCAAAACCCTCGCGCCTTCACTGCGCGTTGGCTGGTGCGCGCCGGGCCGGTACCTCGAACGCGTGCGGCGACTCAAGTTTACCAATACACTCGGCACGCCCGTGATCCTGCAGAAAACGGTTTCTGACTTCCTGCGCAACGGCGGCTACGATCATCACCTGCGCTCCATTCGCCGCGCCTACCAGAATCAGCTCCATCTGTTTTCCCAGGCCATTCTCCGGCATTTCCCGGAAGGCACGCGGCTCAGCCGGCCGCAGGGCGGGTTTGTGCTGTGGGTGGAAATGCCCGCCGGCATCGACACGCTGCGCCTCCACCGCGACGCTATTCGCCATCGGATCAGCACTGCTCCCGGCGCGTTGTTCTCCGTCAAGGAACGCTATCGAAACTGCCTGCGGATGAACTGCGGATTGCCGTGGTCCGAAACCGTGGAAGCAGCGATTCGAACGCTGGGGGAACTCACCAAGAAGCAGCTGTCTCCATAGCCGCCCATGAAACGAAACGTCGCCATTCTGCTCTTCGATGATGTCGAGGTTCTCGACTTTGCCGGGCCGTTCGAGGTCTTCGCCGTGGCGAACGAACTGCACGAATCGGGCGCCTTTCACACGTTCACGCTTACGCTGAAGCCAGGCACGGTGAGAGCGCGCAACGGCCTGAAGATCGTGCCCGACTTCACGCTCGAGAATTGCCCCACGCCGCACGTCATTGTTATTCCAGGCGGCTCTGGCACCCGGCCACTGATGCACATGCCGGCATTGCACGAATGGCTCCGCGTGAAATCGCGCGCGGCTGAAATTGTGATGAGCGTCTGCACGGGATCGCTGATTCTCGGCCGCGCCGGTTTGCTCGATGGTCTGCGTGCGACCACGCACCACGGCACCTTTGCAGAACTTCGACTCGCCGCGCCCAATGCCGAGGTGGTCGAAACCGAACGCTTCGTCGACAATGGCAAAGTAATCACGTCCGCTGGCATTTCGGCAGGCATCGACTCCTCGCTCCACGTGGTCGCCCGACTCTTGGGCGAAAACGCCGCCACTCGAACCGCGGAGCACATGGAATACCGACGCGCATGATGAGCGCTGACGAACCCAGCGGAATCGTGCCCCGCTTGAACGGGGCTACTCCGCCTCCACGCAGGTTTTCCGCTTACCGCGATCGCGATCGCGCAGTCCGCTGAATGGTTGTGAACGCTTCGCCCTCTTCACCCTCCCGTTCCGCGCTGATCCTCGCATTTGCCGCGATCTACATCATCTGGGGTAGCACGTATCTCGGCATCCGGGTTGCGATCGAAACCATGCCGCCCTTCACCATGGCCGCCGGGCGGTTTCTCATCGCAGGTACCGTGTTGATGCTTTGGTTACGCCTGCGCGGCGTTCCAACTCCCACCGCGCGACAATGGAAGACCAACACCATCATTGGCATTTTTCTGCTGTTGGGCGGCAATGGTCTCGTCGTTTGGGCGGAGCAATTCGTGCCGTCAGGCATCACGGCTCTAATCATCGGGATCCAACCGTTGTTTTTCGTGCTGACGGAATGGGCGTGGACCCGCACGGCGCGACCCACGGCCACGATGACCGTTGCTCTCCTCGTCGGATTCGCCGGCGTGGCCTGGCTCGCCGCGCCCTGGGAATCACCCGGTCACGGCGGTCTGAATATCCCCGGCGTGATCGCGATTCTGTTCGCCTGTGTTTTCTGGGCGTTCGGCTCGATCTACTCGCGTTACGCGAAGCACGGTGCCGATCCGCTGATGGCGTCGGCTGTGCAAATGCTGACCGGTGGCGCAGCCCTTTTTCTCGCGGCGCTCGCGCGCGGTGAATCCAAGTTATTACACGTCGACGCCATCTCCACGCGTTCGTGGGCCGCGTTCGCTTATCTGGTCGGCGTAGGATCACTCATCGGATTTTCAACGTTCGTGTGGTTGATGAAAAATACCACCCCGGCTCGCGTTTCCACGTACGCCTACGTCAATCCGATCGTCGCCGTTTTCCTCGGCTGGCTGATCCTGCATGAGCCGATCACGTCACGCACCATCATCGCCTCGATCGTCATCGTCGCCGCGGTGGTCATCATCACGACCGAGAAGAACAAGAAGGTCGCAGCCTCGCCCTGATCGCGACCCGCGCCATGCCGACCATCGCTTTGATCGGAGATTTCTCTGCGGCCGCCGTCGCGCATCAAGCCATCCCCCTAGCCTTGGCGCGCGTTCAAGAGGAAACCGTTCCGACTCTCACTTGGCGCTGGATTCAGACGCGTGACGTGCGAACTCCCGCCAACGATCTCGCCGATTGCGCTGCGGTTTGGGCCGTTCCGGCCAGTCCCTACGAGAACATGGCCGGAGTGCTCGCCGCCATTCGCTGGGCGCGTGAGACTCGACGCCCTTTTCTTGGGACCTGTGGCGGATTCCAACACGCGCTCCTCGAGTTCGCGCGCAACGTATTGGGTATAACGGATGCCGACCACGCCGAAACAAATCCAACCGGCAGCGACCTCGTCGTCACGCGTCTCGCGTGCTCCCTGGTTGAACATACGGGTCCCCTGAAATTCGCAGCCCACAGCCGGCTTCGCGCCATCTACGGCACCGATTCAGCGCACGAGGGCTATCGCTGCAGCTTCGGGCCGAACGTCTCCTTCCGCTCCCGATTTGAAGCTGCGGGATTTCGTTTCACCGCGTTCGATGAGCTGGACGAACCACGCGCTGCAGAGTTGTCGACCGCCCTTCATCCGTTTTTCATCGGCACCTTGTTTCAACCCGAACGAGCTGCACTGCAGGGAAAAACTCCTCCGCTCGTTGCCGCCTTCGCGCACGCCGCCAGCCAATTTAACTCATGACCTCCTACCCCGTTGCTCTCGCCGAATCCGATTCGGCCATCGCCGCCTGTTTTCCGGTGATGCATCAGCTCCGTCCGCACCTGATCGCCGATCAATTTGTGCCTCAGGTGCGACGCATGGAGCGACAGGGCTACCGTCTCGCCTACGCCACCGATCCGTCCGGCCAGGTGCGGGCCGTCGCAGGATTTCGCGAGATGGAGATGCTCTTCTCGGGACCCACGATGTATGTTGATGATCTTGTCACCGATGTCGCCAGCCGTTCCCAGGGTTACGGTGATCAGCTGATCGATTGGCTCGTGGCGCGGGCGCGGGCCGGAGGAATTCAGGAGTTCTCACTCGACTCAGGAACTCAACGCGTGGACGCCCATCGGTTCTACCTCCGCAAACGCATGAAGATTTCGTGTTTCCATTTTTCCCTCCCATTGCGGAGCTAATCGGAGCAACAACCGGTACCATCCCGGAGTGAGTCGAACACTTGCGCTGCGACCAAGCACGAGCAGCTTCATCATGAAATCCCCTATGAAATTCACCCTGCTTATTGCTCTTGGTCTCAGCACGCTGGCTTTGATCGCATGCTCCACGTTCGACAGTCGTTCGCAGGAAAAGGCATCGACGTTCGCATCACTCGCGCCCGCCGAACAGGAAAAGCTTCGGCGCGGTGTCATCGAAATCGGCAACACGCCCGACATGGTTTACATCGCGCTCGGCCGGCCCGATGAAAAGAAGGAAACGACCACGGCCGAGGGCCGCGAAACGACGTGGATCTACAATAGCTACCACCGTGAGTACGAGGGCAACGTCCACTCCGGCTATCATCGCATCCTCGTGTTCGATCCCGTTCGCCGCCGCTACAGCGTTTTCTTCGAACCCGTTTACACGGACATCTACAGTGAGCACGCCGAAGAACATATCCGCATCACGTTCGTCAACGACAAGGTCGCGGTGATCGAGCAACCGAAGTCCTCGAGCTGAATCGCGTAATCGTCGTCGGTCCTCAGCTGCGCCGGACGGGACGTGAGTGGCTGCCGGAAATTAGCGGCTGCCCACTTTCGTCACCTTGACGCGACCTGCGTCCTGGATCTGGAGAAAGAACGCGCCCAACGCGCCGGGCTGGATGATGACTTTGCGCGCTTGTCCGGACTTGGCCGGCGCCCAGTACTTTCCGCTTTCCACCCGCCACTGCTGACCATTCGTCAGCGTCAGCACGGTGCCGGGATCGTAACCGGAAAATGGCAGTTTGATTTCGGTTTCGACCGACGCGTATTCGATTTCAGTACCCGGCGCTAAAATCACGCGCATTCGATGCAGTAGGCTCCCCGAGTCGGCCGTATGGGCAGCCTCTGCTTCTGCTTTCACTTTCGCCGTCGTCTCGGCTTGAACTTTGACGGTCGTTTCCGCCGCCACCTTCGCAGCCGTTTCATCCCTCACTCGTGCCACCTCGCCCGTTCGCTGCGCCTGAACCAGTTCATCCAGGCGTTCAAGCTCAGCCGGCGTGAGCTTGCCCAGACCGGCGCGGGCAAAATCCTCCGCCGTCAGCGCCTTTGAAAACTCCGCCGCGAAACCACGGCTGAGCATCATCGCCGAGCAAAATATGAGCAGCGTCAGCCGGCCGGACAGAAACGTCATGCCGCTGAGCAAGCGACGCTTTGCGAGGTCGGGCAATTTCTTTCAAGCGACCGACTGACTCCGCGCTTGCCAAGATTTTTGCTAATCGCGTCACTTTACGTCAGGGTCCCCATTCTTCCCTTTCGCATGCCCGGCCGCGTCTCCCAACTCCTCGATGTCACCCGCATTTCCCTGCAGGTGAAAAACACCAAGCGCACCTCCGCCCTGAACGAGGTGGCGCAACTGCTCGCGAACCACCCCGGCGTGCAAAATTTCGACGGGTTCTATGCCGAGCTGCTTGCGCGGGATCGACTCGACACCACGAGCCTGGGCCACGGCTTCGCGGTGCCCCACGCCCGGACCGATCACGTCCACCAAATCGTGATGGCCGTCGGCCGAAGTGAGCCCGGCGTGCCGTTCGAAAATGGCGAGAACGTCCGGATGATGTTCATGCTGGGGACGCCGAAAGCTCGCCCGGGCGATTACCTGCAAGTGCTCAGCACCCTTTGTCGTTTGCTGAAAGATTCTGGCAATCGTGAGGCGTTCCTCAGCGCGCCCACGCCGGAACAGTTCGTGGCAGTCGTCACTGCGGCGGAAAACAAGCTGCTCGGGAACGCCTAGCTGTTCCCGCCGCGAGACTTGGCAAGGGAACGGACACCGCTAGCCTCGTCGTCATGATTCACTCGTTCGTCTTCAATGAGGGGAAGCTCGTCGGCCGCGACCTCGAGATCGAGGCCTTGCGGCTCGTCGGCGCTGACAAGGGCCTCATCCTCTGGGTGGATCTGGACAACCCCACGGACGAGGAAGTGAAAGCCGTGCTGGAAACCACGTTCCAATTCCACCCTCTCGCGATCGAAGACTGTCTCACGCCGAGTTCGCTGCCGAAGATTGAGGATTACGAGACGTACCTTTTCATCGTAACGCACGCGGTCGATTTCACCCGGACCGACAAATTTGCCAGCACGGAATTGGATTTCTTCCTGGGCAAGGAATACCTGGTGACGTTTCACCGGACAGCCTTGAAATCGGTCCAGGCGACGATCGATCGGGTCGTCAAAAGCGTCGGCGTCGTCGCCCGGGGTCCTGACCGCATCGCTCACACCTTGCTCGATCTGCTCGTCGACAACTATCAACCGGTGATGGCCGAGCTCGGCACCGAACTGGAGGAGATTGAAGAAACGGTGCTCGCGAAGCGGTCCGGCGAAAACTTCGTCAACGAGATCCTCCACGTGCGCGGAGATTTCGCCCAGCTGCGGACGATCGTGCGGCCGCAGCGTGACCTGATCGACCGAATCGCGCGCGGGGACAGCAAGTTGATCCGACCTATCATGCTACCCTACTTCCGCGATCTGCGCGACAATCTGACCCGACTCGAGGAAACCTCGAAGAGCTATCACGAGCGGTTGATGATGGCGTTCGACATCTACCTCAACAAAGCGGCGTTCGAGGCCAACGAGGGCATCAAGTTCCTCACGGCGCTTACCGCCGTGACGATTCCCGCGATGCTGATTGGCACATGGTTCGGCATGAACTTCCAGCACATGCCGGAGCTGGCGTTGCGTCACGGTTATTTCTACGCGGTGGCTCTCACCGCCGTCACGACCTTGCTCATGGTGATGTACCTCAAAAAGAAAAACTGGTTCTAGACAGCCGCTTCACGAGTGGGACGGAACTCAAGCCCTCAGGCGAAACCGATTTTACTCAATCGTCGCCTCGTTGCCGGAATTACTCGCGCTGTCTTTGGTACGCTCAGCGCTTCGGTCTGAATCCGTGTCAATTGGTGTCCAACCGTGGTTTCAAACCGCGTTGACCTAGACCACTCGCTTGAGTCCGAAAATTTCAACATCCACCGGCGCAGCGGCGCATTGGTGATCCGGCGGCCGACCATCAGAGTCAAAGCCGGCCTGCCGCAGCGGAAGGTCACTCCAAGTCGGGACCGACAGGCTGGAGACTTGATAGGGCCGATGAAAAACGCGGCCCGAAAAAAGCTGTCCCGAACGCGGGGCGTGAGCGAACAACGCATACCGTTCGATCAGGAAAAACTCGAGCGAGCCCAGCTCCACCTCGGTTCCGCGTGCCGGAGTCGGGTAAACAAAGCGCGCTTCGCTGCCCTGCCCGCGTCGCCGCGCATCGTACTCGATCGTCCCATCCTCGCGGGTGTTCGCGCTCATCGTCGCGTGCTCATAGGGCAGATGAAACAGCGCGCGCGCCATCCGCACCGCGAGCGACTGATTGCAATCGAGCGAGTAAAACCAAACCCCCGGCCGTCCCGCCTCATCGTGCACGTACGTGCGTACGTTGAGCTCCAGAAAATCCAATAAGCCCGGAATGCCGGGCAACCCTCGCGGCCGTACCTTCCGCATAAAAAAAGGCACCACGCCGAGCCAGGCCGCTCCCTCGAAGGCATCAACTGTCAGCCCCAATGGTAGCGTGCGTTGCACCAGCGCGACCGGGAAACGCCAATGGAGAAAAAGCAGGTGCGCCCACGTCTGTCGCATCACACACGTCTGTGTTGGGCGCTGACGCATCGCCAGTCGCTGATCAGGTGAAGGCAAAGACATTACGGCATGGATACTGCCCATCGTAGCTGTTGCGCGCGAGCTCCGTTCAAACCTCCAGCTGTCGTGAAGGCAAAACTGAGTCACTGTACAGGGCGGTGACTTGTCAGAATGGTTCGGGGCACGAAGCTGAACGGATGCGTTTCACGTTGTTACTCGCCTTGACTCTCCCCCTCACGGCCTTGGCGCAGACCAACGTCCCGGGCGAGAAACTCCCACTCGCGGCGGACGCGAAAACCGTGAACCTCATCCTCGAGGAAGCGCTCGCCCACGCCGCCGCGTATGAGAACCTTCGCACGCTCACGTCCCAAAGTCCGGGTCGGTTGAGCGGCTCAAAATCATTGGAGCGCGCCGTCGTGTGGGCCGAACGGACGTTGACCACGCTCAAACTGGATCGGGTGTACCGGCAAAACGTCATGGTTCCACACTGGGAGCGCGGAGCGCGAGAGTCCGTCCGTCTGCTCCCTTCGCAGGGTGAGGCCATCGCCCTTCCTGCTCTGGCCCTCGGAGGCTCCGGCCCTTCGCCATCTACCGGTGTCATCGCCGAGGTCGTGGAAGTGCACTCGCTGGCCGAGCTCGCGTCTTTGGGGCGCGATCACCTCGCAGGGAAAATCGCCTTCTTCAATCGACCCATGAACTCGGGCGACTTCCGGCCCGCGTACGCCTACGGCAACGCGGGAGACCAACGAAATCGCGGCCCCGCCGCCGCGGCGGCCTTCGGCGCGATTGCGGTCCTCACCCGTTCGTTGACGCATTCGATCGATGACATTCCGCACACCGGCAACACGTCGTACCCACCGAACACGGAGAAGATTCCGGCCGCGGCTCTCTCAACGCGCGCCGCCGACCGCCTGTCGGTTGCACTCGCGGCGGATCCCAAACTGCGCGTCGAAATAAAAATCAACTCGCGCTGGTTGCCTGACGCCGCGTCGCACAACGTTATTGGCGAGATTCGCGGGACGGAGTTTCCCGAGCAGATCATCGTTGTTGGCGCGCACCTCGACTCATGGGACATTGCCCCCGGCGCCCACGACGACGGCGCGGGCGTGGTGCAAGCGATCGAGGTGTTGCGCATTTTCCAAGCGCTCGGATTGAAGCCGCGCCACACCCTGCGCTGCGTTCTCTTCACCGCGGAGGAAAATTCCGGCAACGGAGGCATTGCCTACGCGGCCGCGGCAAAATCGGCGAACGAGCGTCACGTGTTCGCCATCGAGTCGGACAATGGCGGTTTTGCCCCGAGCGGATTCGAACTGGGCAGCACCCAAGGCGAACCGCACCTGCGCGCCGAGCGTTGGCGCTCGTTGTTCGAACCTTGGGGCATCTGGCATTTCGCCAAAGGCCCTGGAGGCTCCGACGTCGGTCACCTCATGCTGCAAGGCGTGACGGTCGCTGAGATCAAGCCGAACTCGCAGCGGTATTTCGACTATCACCACACGACCATCGATTCCATTGATAAAGTGAATCCGCGTGAACTTCATCTCGGCGCTGGCGCTCTCGCCGCTTTCGTATGGCTCGTGGACACACAAGGCTTGTAGGCCTTCACGCGCTCGCACTCCACTCGCTTGGGCGAAGAGATCATGCCGGCTTGACGGCAATCCCACGCAACGGCTGGTTCCTCCCTTTCATCTCCCACTTTTCCTCATGGCAAAATTCTTTCCCGAACTCACCCCTGCTCATCAGGAGTTCATCGCCGCGCAGAAGATCTTCTTCGTCGCCAGCGCGCCGACGAGCGGCCGCGTGAACTTATCGCCCAAGGGAATGGACACGTTTCGCGTGCTCAACGCGCGTCGCGTCGGTTATCTCGACAGCACCGGCAGTGGAAACGAAACCGCCGCTCACCTCGCAGACAATGGTCGAATCACCGTCATGATGTGTGCCCTCGAAGGCGCTCCACTGATTTTCCGCATCTATGGCCGCGGCAACGCCGTGAATCGACGCCATGAAGAGTGGCCTCAACTCCGGCCGTTATTCGGCCCCCCTTTACCTGGCGAGCGACAACTTATCGTGCTGGAGATCGAGAGCGTGCAGACATCCTGCGGCTTCGCGGTGCCGCGCTTCGAGTACAAGGAAGACCGCGACAACCTGAACAAGTGGGCGGAGAAAAAAGGGCCGGAGGGGATTGCCGAGTACTGGACCGAAAAAAACCAGCGCAGCATCGATGGCCTGCCAACGGGATTGCTGCGCCCATGATTCGCGCGCTCGTTTTTGATTTCGATGGTCTGATCGTCGACACCGAAACCCCTCTGATCGATTCGTACGGGGCTGTGCACGATGCGCACGGCGTTCCGTTCGATCGCGGGATTTTCATCCGCAATGTCGGTCACGCCGACTATGCGTTCGATCCGTGGCACGGTTTCAGTCCTCACGCGGATCGCGCCGCCCTCGAAACGGAACGCCGCGCCTTCAAGGATGAACTGCTCCGCCGCCAGCCCGTCCTACCGGGTGTCGTTGCACTCCTTGATGCGGCTCGCGCCGCTCAGCTGCACGTCGGCCTGGCTTCCAACTCGGAGCACATCTGGGTTGAGCCCATGCTGACGCGCGTCGGTTTGCGCGATCGGTTCGAATTTCTGGCGTGTCGCGAAGACGTACCCTCGCCGAAACCTGAGCCGGATCTGTACAAGCTCGTGCTGAATCGCTTTGGGCTGCGCGGACATGAGGCGATTGCGTTCGAAGATTCACATACCGGTTCGCTCGCCGCCCGGCGCGCCAACATGCGAGTGGTCGCCGTGCCGAACGAATCCACGGCGCATCACGATTTCTCCCACGTCGACCTCAAGGTCAGCTCGATGGCGGAGGTGTCTCTCGCGGAATTGATGACCAAGTTCGCCTGACACGCACCACCGCCACGCCAGAAGGTGTAGGGGCGTCACTTGCCGACGCCCGATCGTGCGGGCGATAAACACCTGAAAGGCGTCGGCGAGCGACGCCCCTATACGGAACCGATCACCATCGCCCCGTCACATCAGCGACTACTCCAACTCGGACCACCGCGCATAGGCCGTGGCCAGCTCGGCCTCGATCTCGTGCAGTCGGCCCGTGGCTTTCGCGACCTCCGCACCCGCTTTCTTGAAGAACGTGGGATCGGCCAAGGTCGCGGTTAGTTTCGTCTGCTCCGCCTCAAGCACCTCAATCTTCTTCGGAAGCGCTTCGAGCTCAGCCCGCTCCTTGTTCGATAATTTTTTCGGCTTCGCGACGCCCGATCCTCCGCCGGAACTTGCCGTGCGCTCACGCTGTTTTGCTGCTTCCTCGGCTGCGATCGCCGCGGCCGCACGCACGACGCGCTCCTTCTGCCAGTCGTCATAACCGCCGGTGTAATCGGCAATTTTTCCGTCGCCTTCGAACACGAGCAGACTCGTGCACACCTCGTTGAGAAAGGCGCGATCGTGACTCACCAGCAGCAACGTGCCGCCAAACTCAACCAGCAGGTCCTCCAGCAACTCGAGCGTTTCGGCATCAAGGTCGTTCGTCGGTTCATCCAGGACCAGCACGTTGCACGGCTTCGTGAACAATCGCGCCAGCAACAACCGGTTCCGCTCCCCGCCCGACAACGCCTTGATCGGCGTGCGCGCCCGGGTGGGTTCAAACAGAAAATCTTCGAGATACGAAATCACATGACGCGTGCGGCCGTTGATCGTCACGGACGAATTGCCATCCGCGACCGCGTCCTGGACTCGCATCGTATCATCAAGCTGGGCACGGAGCTGGTCGAAATAGACGACCTCAAGCCGCGTCCCCTGTTCAATCGTACCGACCTGCGGCGCGAGTTGCCCGAGCAGCAATCGCAACAAGGTCGTTTTTCCTGCTCCGTTCGGCCCCACGATCCCGATCTTGTCGCCACGTTCGATACGCGTGGTCAGATCGCGCACAATCCAGCGATCACCGTAGCGAAACCCGGCTCCTTCACACGCGATCACCTTGAAACCACTGCGGTCTGCTTCCTGCGCCACAATCTTCGCCGTACCCGTGCGGTCACGACGCGCCGCCCGCTCCGCCCGCATCTTTTCCAGCGCATGAATGCGATTCTGGGCCCGCGAGCGCTGCGCTTTCACGCCGCGGCGAATCCACACTTCTTCCTGCGCGAGCTTCTTGTCGAACTGCGCGCGTTCCACTTCCTCGGCCTCGAGCACGGCTTCCTTGCGCTGCAGAAACGTGTCGTAGTCGCACGCCCAACCCACGAGCTGCCCGCGATCCACTTCGACAATCCGCGTCGAAAGCTTCCGCAAAAAGGTCCGATCGTGCGTCACAAAGAGTAGCGCCCCACCCCATTCGAGCAGGAATTGCTCGAGCCATTGAATCGATTCGAGATCCAAGTGATTCGTCGGCTCGTCCAGCAGCAACAGCTGTGGCGCCTCAACCAATCCCCGCGCCAGGAGCACGCGACGCTTCTGCCCCGCCGAGAGAGACGCGAATTCCGCGTCAGTCGGAAGTCCCATCTGCTCCAGCAGTCGCTCCACGCGGTCGTGTCGCTCCCAATCATTGTGCTCCTCGTATGCGCCGCCCTCTCCTTCGACGACCGTCCGCACTGTACCGGTGAGCCCCACCGGCACTTCCTGCCGCAGCGTGGAGAAAACCGCGCCCTGCTGTCGAAACACCTGCCCTTCGTCCGGTTGCAACTCGCCGTTGATGACTTTCATCAGCGTCGACTTCCCCGCTCCGTTGCGTCCGACCAAACACACGCGTTCGCCGCGATCGATTTGGAGATTCACGCGGTTGAGGAGTGGTGCTCCACCGAAGCTCAGACTGACATCAAGAAGACTGACAATGGCCATGGGAACCGGTCAGCTTGAAGACCGGGTACCGTCAAGCGCAAGGCCTCCGTTTATCAGCCGCGCCGTGGATCACGGGATAGTCACATTCATCCCCGGCCCCGGATCCCGCCTTGCCAGCGCCCGGCGCAACGGATGAAACTTTCCGCTCAGCATGACGACCTCACCGCCCCCGATCGTCAATGGACCTGGCGCACCGCGCTACAACGTCCTCGGCGTCGGCGTTTCAGCGCTCCGGTTTCAGCAAGCGCGTGATCTTCTGATTGATGCCAAAGGCATGCTGCGACTCGGATATGTCTGCGTCTGCACCGTACACGGGATCAGCGAGGCGCGAAACGACCCCAAATTCAGGAAAATCCTGAACGGCTCTTATCTCACCACGCCGGATGGAATGCCCTTGGTGTGGCTGGGTCCGCGTTCGACCCAACGCGTTTACGGACCGGACTTGATGCTCGCCGTCTGCGACACCGGACGGTCTGTGGGACTGCGTCACTATTTCTACGGCGGCACCGATGGCGTGGCGCCCTTGCTCGCGCAGAAGATGGTTAAGCGTTTCCCCGGCCTCGAAGTTGTCGGCACCTTTAGTCCCCCTCATCGGGAATTAAACGACGACGAACTGGCTGGCTTGAAAATCGATATCACACGACGTCGGCCCGACATTGTGTGGGTCGGTTTAAGCACTCCGAAGCAGGAACGCTTCATGGCCAAGCACGCCGGGTCGCTTGACGCGGCGTTGCTGGTGGGCGTCGGCGCCGCTTTCGATTTCCATACCGGACGCGTGCGACAGGCTCCGCGGTGGATTCAACGGTCCGGCTTCGAGTGGCTCTTCCGCCTCTGCATGGAACCGCGCCGGTTGGGTCCGCGTTACGCCCGCACGAATCCGTTGTTCCTGCTCCGCATCGCCGGCCAGCTGACCGGACTCAAAAAATATCCGCTGGAGTAACGTCCGTAGGTGTAGGGGCGTGCCTCGCGCACGCCCGATTGGGAAAAAACCTCGCGCACGCCCGATCGCGCGACGAACGGGCGCACGCAAGGTGCGCCCCTACAGTCAGAACTAAAACAATTCGCCCTGCTGCAGCGCATCGCGCTTCTCGCCGTCGAGCGTACTGAGCGCGAGCAGCTGCATCACGGAAAGGTCCGCCAGCCGGGGTTCACGTGCGAGGGACACCAGCAACAACGCGCCTGCGAGCGCATCGTAGAGCGCGGCGTGATAGCGACGGCGTTCGGCCGGACAGTGCTGCAGCGCAAGCGCATCGAGTTCCGCCTGCAAACCGCATTTGGCGATGATTGATTCCAGCCGGCCCGTCGCGAGTTCCGGATACAGTTGCGCGTAGAGCCGGGCTGAGTCCACCCACGGGCCCCACTCGATCATCCGCTCTCCCGGACGCGCAAAATCAGGCGAGTTGCGCGGGTACGGCCACACCGCTTTCAACAGCGAATTCTCCACGCCCGCATAATGCGCAGCAAGCGGCCCTCGCTCGCGGATGCGCGCGAAAAATTCCCACTCGTCCGCGAAGGGTGCCCATAACGCCACGTCCCGCGCACTCAGCCCGTGGATCGCGACATCCTCGTCCCGCACCAAACCCGTCGCCTGACACAACCGGGTGTGGGTCGACACGATTTTCCCGCCGCGAACTTCCGCGACGCCATATTCGAGAATTCCAGAGAGCTGACTGCCCTCAAAATCCAGGAAGAAAATCGGCTGCTCAATCCACGAGTTCGGCACAGAGCCACGGAACAGACCCAATCCGCAAACCCGAGTCCATTTTTTTCCGTGTGTTTTCTGTGTTCTATTGAACACACTGCCGCCGTGGATCTGTCGCCCTATCGCTCGTTCATTGCAGAGCTTGCCGCAAAAAGCGGTGCGTTGATCCGCCCGTACTTCGGCATGTCCGACCTGATCGTCGAAACGAAGTCCGACGATTCACCGGTCACCGCCGCCGATCGGGGCGCAGAAAAACTTCTCCGCGAACTCATCTCTCGCCGCTTCCCCGCCCATGGGCTGGTCGGCGAAGAGTTTGGTTCAGAAAACACCACCGCGGATTTCGTCTGGGTGCTCGATCCGATCGACGGTACAAAATCATTCGCCGCTGCCTGTCCGCTTTTTGGCACGCTCATCGCCCTCCTCCACGAGGGAAAGCCCATCCTCGGAGCGATTCATCTGCCCATCCTGGACCAGCTTTTCGTCGGTGATAATTCCACGAGCACCCTGAACGGTTCTCCGGTCCAAACGCGTCGCACCACCCGGCTCTCGGACGCCACGTTGCTGACGAGCGACACGTTGAACCTCGCCAAATACCAGAACGGTCCGGCAGCCGAGCGTGTGGTTCAAAGCGCCCGATTGTATCGCACGTGGGGTGATTGTTACGGCTATACGCTCGTCGCCAGCGGCTGGGCCGACGTGATGCTCGATCCCATCATGAATCCTTGGGACATCGCCGCGCTGGTGCCGGTCATTCGCGGCGCGGGCGGAGTGATCACCGATTGGGCCGGGAATGATCCGGTGAATTCGAGTTCGACGGTCGCCGCAGCCACGCCGGAATTGCACGCAGCCGTCATTGCAGGGTTGAACGCCTGATCGGCTCCGCAAAGCCCAGCTGCCGCAAGGGCTCTGCTCAATTCCCCTGCAGCCTTCCTCCGACCGTCGCCTCTTTGCGTTTCAAGCTCGATCCATCGGAGACCACGGATCGCACGGATGTTCACGGATCGTGTACGTCAGCGCGCTCGCGCGCGCTCCGACGATCGTTTCAAACAATCGCGCTATCCGCCCGACCTCCTCGGAGCGCGCGCAAGCGCGCTGGCCTACTAATCATTCCCCTGCAGCCATCCTCCGACCTTCGCCTCTTCGGGCCTTCGCGCTTCAAGCTCGATCCATCGGAGACCACGGATCGCACGGATATTCACGGATCGTGTAGGTCAGCGCGCTCGCGCGCGCTCCGACGATCGTTTCGAACAATCGCGCTACCCGCCCGACCTCCTCGGAGCGCGCGCAATCGCGCTGGCCTACTAATCAATCCTGTTCAGTCTTCCTCTGAACTTCGCGTCTTTGCGCTTCAAGCTCGATCCATCCGCCTACTTCTTCCCGCGTTTCGGCGACCACTCCGCCGTGATCCTCGAGGTAAACCCACCGCGCGCTTTCCAGTCGGTCACAATCGTCAGTCTCCGCGGCTGCAGCGCGCCGCCGAGATCATCGCAAATCTTGTTGGTCACCGCTTCGAAGAAAATCCCTTCATTCCGAAAGGCGTGGAAGTACAACTTCAACGACTTCAGTTCGACGCACGTTTTGTTCGGGACGTAACGCACCAGAATATCTCCGAAATCCGGATGTCCGGTCATCGGGCACACCGACGTGAACTCATGATGCGTATGCTCAATGATGAAATCGCGATGCGGCGCCGGGTTCGGAAAGGTCTCGAGAATCTTTGGATCAGCCATGGGAAATAGATGAGTAGTGAGAAGCGAGTAGCGGGTAGCGAGTAGAAATACTACGATGCAAAGTGTGAGTAGCAGCTGACGAATAGTGAGTAGAAATCCCGCAGCCGCGAGAACCGGATGCGCAGAGCATAACCTGTAGCGGGACGTCGCGAAAAACCGCTCGCGCCGGCGCAAAACCTACTCGCTCCCCGCTACACACTCCTCGCTACTCGCGCTCGGCGCGTCACGTCGCCGTCTCGGTGAAGCGTTGCTCGCGGATGACTGTGATCTTGATCGTGCTCGGATACTGCAGCTCGTCTTCAATCCGCTTGCGCAGCTCTTTCGCAATCTCGCGCGCCCGGTCGTCCGTTACCGTCTGCGGTGACACCACGACCCGGATCTCGCGGCCCGCCTGGATCGCGAACGCCTGCTGCACGCCCTCGATCGAGAACGCCAGTTTCTCCAAACGGCCGAGCCGCTGGATGTACCCTGCCATCGATTCTGCCCGCGCACCTGGACGCGTCGCAGAAATCGTGTCCGCCAAAATCACGAGGCCGGCATAAACGGTTTCCGGTTTCACCTCTTCGTGGTGCGCAGCCACCGCATTCACCACAATTGGCGTCTCGCCATAGCGCTTGATAAATTCTCCACCGATGTGCGCGTGGCTGCCTTCCAAGTCCCCGCTCACCGACTTGCCGATGTCGTGCAACAATCCGGCTCGCTTCGCCAAGTTCGGATCCAGGCCCACCTCACTCGCGATCATCGATGCGAGCGACGCCGTCTCGATCGAATGGTCGAGCACGTTTTGATTGTACGAGAACCGGAATTTCAATTTCCCGAGCAGCTTGATGATTTCGGGGTGGAGTCCGTTGATGTTCAGCCGGGTGACCGCGTCCTCACCGGCCTGCATCGCCGAGAGTTCGATCTCTTCCTGCGCCCGCTTCACGAACTCTTCGATCGTCGCGGGATGAATCCGGCCATCCTTCACCAGCGCATCGAGCGCGACGCGTGCAACCTCACGCCGCACCGGGTCAAACGACGAGATCAGCACCGTCTGCGGCGACTCATCAATCAACACCGTCACGCCGGTCGCCGATTCGAAAGCTTTGATGTTTCGCCCTTCCCGACCGATGATGCGGCCCTTCATGTCCTCGCTCGGCAGTGACACCAGGGTCGAGGTAAGATCGTTGTTCGGCTTGCTCGCGAGCCGTTGCATCGCGGCAATGATGATCCGGCGGCTCTCCGTCTGGAGCTCCTGTTCGGATTTTTCCATCGTCTCGCGGCGGAGCGCCCGTAGCTCATCCTGACATTCGAGCAGAACTTCTTCGCGCAGCGCCCGGCGAATCTCCTCCGCGTCCATTTGGGAAACGCCTTCCAACCGCTGTCGAACGCTTTTAGAGAGCGCTCGGATGGCGTCGCGCGCTTGCCGGATCGCGGCGTTCTCGCGGTTCAGCCGTTCCTGCCGCTGCTCCAGTTGATAATCCAACAACGCAAGCGACTCCTCGTGCGCCCGAATCTCCCGCAACCTGACCTCGCTCTCAATCTCTCGTCGGTCAAATTCGCGGTTCAGCTCCGTCCGTTTCTCCTGGAGCTCGGCTTCCGCCTTTTGCCGGATTTCTTCCGCGGCCACCGCCGCCTCGCGACGCGCAACCTCAATCAGTTCAGCCGCTTGTTCGTGTGCGACTCGTCGCGTGTGTCGCGTGATCGCCCAAATCACCAGGAATCCAAGGGATCCGCCTATGACCAACGCCACCGTGAGCGACGAGTCAAACCAGTCGCTCTCGGCGATCAGAAACGCGAAGTCGGCTGCGCTCACTGACGTCAAGGGAGGCGAACGCTAGGAGTCAGTTGATAAACCTCAAGTTTCTTCCGCAGTTTCATCATGGTTGCAGCCATGAGTTTCGCCAATCGACCTTTCAATCCGTTCCTGAAAATGGACTCACCGGTGGGACAAACACGTCCCGTAGCGCTTCGCATCATCAACGTCACCCTAAACCAATCAACCGCACTCCAGGGTAGCGCGGCGTCTCCGACCCGCGGCTTGGAGGATTAAGGGACAGCTCATGGCGGCAGCACTTCCTGAAAACCGGATACAGTGCCGTTCAGCACCGCCTGCATGCGCTCCAATGCCGCCACCTCGCCGTCCGGCGCATCCGCCTGCAAAAGCACATAGGCCCACCGGTCAGCCCGCCCATGCCGCAGCCGATTCCAGGCATCATGCAGGAATCGTTGCCAATGGGTGGCAACGATCGCGTCGGAACTGACAAACCAATACGCAACCAACGCCCGGACCTCCCGTGCCGTCCCGCGGTCCTGCAAGCGCGTCTGGAGAACCGTCACCGGCAGGTGGGTACCACTCGACAACGCAAAGGCATGCGAGGCCGCACCCACGATCGTCCATCCTTGGCCGACCAGGCAAAGCTCCGGTCGGTGAATCGAGGTTCGATCGCGCCCACTGAGCACAATCGAAAGAAACACGCTGTGCGATTTGTCCTGCACGGACAGATAGGTCCGTCGCGAAAACCCGGTGTCCGCCGGCAAGGTCGCGCGTTCAACGGCCGTCACCTCAGCCGTCCGCCCAATCCACTCGGTCCCAAGAAACGCCGGCAGCTCAGCGGGATTGTCACCGGTCGCGTCGAGCCGAACTCCAGCGCGGCCTCGCTCGCGCCCCGATGAGAGGTGCGCGAGAAACACCATCTCGCCCGCGATCATCAGCATCGTTGCCGCCAGAATCGTAATGAGTGTGAACCGGCCCGGCTGCGCCTTTGCGCTTAACCGTGGAGTTTTCTCCGTCGGCGTTTCCGGCCACCAGCGACCGACGCCAGCCGCCGCTCCCATCACGCCTCCGAGAACAATCACGAAAACTCCGTAGCCCATGACGTTATGCACGCGTTCGCCCCACTGCTGTCCGCCGAGATGGGCCGCGAGCACGATCAGCGCGACCCGCAGCACATTGCCGAGGAACGTG
Source organism: Opitutus sp. (assembly GCA_039928945.1). GTDB lineage: Bacteria > Verrucomicrobiota > Verrucomicrobiia > Opitutales > Opitutaceae > Opitutus. The sequence goes on from JBDSSD010000089.1 coordinate 151,373, forward strand.
AGCGGAAAACACAGCACGAGCATGAGACCGCGCCGCCACCACGATTTGAAATTCAAGTACCCAACGAGCAACGACAGCGCCGCCAGCGCCATCAACGAGCGAACTCCCGAGCAAGCCGCCGCCACATCATACTGATAGCTGCCGTCCACGGCGAACAGCTGAGTTCCACTCCGCACCACCCCGATGCCCGCCAGCCGCGCCAGATCCGCGGTCACATCAATCACCGCCAGACGCAGCCAAAATCCGACCGAATCCAGTACATTCAGCGGGATCGCGAAAACCATAAACCCAAGTGGGAAAGCCGCCGCCCGAGCGTACCGCCGATTGACGAAGGCCAGCACGCCCCAGAAAAAAACGAGCAACCCCACGATCGAGATTCGCGACTGTTGCGCCACAAAGCCGATCGCGTGAATCGCCAGCGCTGCCGCAATGGCGCACGCCGGAACCCAAACGTTCTCGCCCACCGACCGCGGGGAAACCGAAGCCGTCCCGCGCTCGTCCGCTGCGCTCGGCGTCTGCGACAGAGTGCGGCGTAGGTTTCGCCCAAACATCCACACGCTTAATCCGAGGATCAGCCAGCCGTGTTCCGTTTCGGCACGCGGATCGATCCACTGACTGATCCACCACCAGGGGAGCGACGCCGTGTTGACGTATCCGCGCGTCGCATTCCCGAAGCCCAGGAAGAGCACGGCACCAGCGACGGCAATCAGACCCACCGCGCCATACATTCGAGACTGGGTTTTTGCGCAGCCGGGCATCATGCTTCCGCGCACTCTTTCCCGCACCGCGCCACATTCCAAGCCGAGATGCAGCTCCTCATATTTGCCCAAACGCCTCCGCCGGTTCACGGCCAGAGCCTGATGGTGCAGACATTGTTGACCGGACTGCCCGGTGCACTGCCGGATCTAAAACTTCATCACGTCAACTTCCGGATTTCACGTGACGCGAAGGATATCGGCCGCTGGCGCATCGGAAAAATACTCACGGTGATCGGCGCCTGCTTCCAGGCTCTCGCGCTCCGCATCCGGAAGGGACCGATGGATTTTTATTACGTTCCTGCCCCGAGCCGGCGCGCCGCCTTGTACCGCGATTGGATGGTGATGCTCCTCTGCCGCGTGTTCTTTCGCCGGCTGATCCTGCACTGGCATGGCATCGGTTTGGGCACCTGGCTCGCCACCGACGCAACTGCACCCGAACGTTGGCTCAGCCGCTGGCTCTTGGGTCGGGCCGACCTCGCGATCGTCCTAGCGCCTGAACTCGTGGCCGACGCCCAGGCTCTCGCGCCGCGACGAATCGCGATCGTTCGCAACGGCTTCGCCGATCCCGGAAGCCATCCCCGCGCGCCCCGGACCGCTTCGGCCCCGACGCGCGTGTTATTCCTCGGGCTCTGTGCGCCGTCCAAAGGCATATTGGATGTGCTCACCGCCATCGAAGTCGCCAATCGGCGCGAAGCCGGCGTTTTCCATCTCGTCGTTGCAGGCGGCTTCGCCGAGCAATCCGACGAAGCGGCCTTCTTTTCACACGCCGCCACGCTCGGACCTGGAATTGTTCAGCATCTCGGCTTCGTAGATGAAACACGAAAACACGAACTGCTGGCCGAGGCTGACGTTTTTTGTTTTCCCACTGCCTTCCCTTATGAAGGCCAGCCCCTCTCGCTCATCGAAGCACTGGCCCACGACCTTCCCATCATCACGACCCGATGGCGCGCCATTCCCGGCATGCTCCCGACCGGCCACGTGTGGTTCGTCGATCGTGGCCGCCCGGATCAAATTGCCGATGCGTTGATCGCAAGTCGGCGATCCACCCCGACTGTCGGAGCCCGTCGCGCCCATTTCCTTGCGCACTTCACGCGCGAACGACACCTCGCGAGCCTGGCTGCCGCCCTAGGCTCGCTGAAATGACTCTCGAGGTGCCGCTCTCATCCTCGATCACGTCAGCCGGCGACCACTGCATCACTTCGGTCCGCCCAGCCCGCGCATGAGTGTCGTCGAACCGAATCCGATTTTGCTGGCGGAAGCGGCGCACGGGCATCGGAGCATGCTGCGGTCCCAAGTCATCAAGTTCGGATGCAAACTGACCTCCGTCCTGCTGCTGGCCCGGCTCGTCACTCCCGACGATCACGGATTGTTCGCCATGGCTTCGAGCGTGGTGCTGCTCCTCACGCTGTTCCGGGATGCCGGGTTGGGTGCAGCGGCCGTGCAGGCCGCGAGTTTATCGGAGGTTCAGCTCACGGCGTTGTTCTGGTGCCACCTCAGTATTGGTGTTCTCCTTACACTCGCGACCTTGGCAACCGCTCCGTGGGCCGCGATGTTTTACGCCAATCCGGCCGTCTCACCTTTGCTCGCCGTCATGAGCAGCGCCTTTCTCCTGATCGGCGCCGGCGGATTTGTTCGGGCGCAATTGGAACGAGCCTCGCGTTTCGCTGAGGTGAGCTGGATCGAAAGTGTCGCCGCCGTCGGTGGAACCCTCGGCATGATCGGTGCCGCGCTCGCGGGTGCGGGCGCGTACTCCTTTGCCGTTTATCTCATCTTGTCGGAGGCGCTCGCCACTGCTCTCGCGTGGCGGGCGTGCCGTTTCCGGCCGAGCGGATCGCCGCGCTGGGCGAGCTTGCGCGGGTTGCTCCGGACGGGAACCGACGTGATGACGTACCAGACGATCGTCTACTTCCTGCAGCAGGTGGACGGCATTGCGGTCGGGCGCTGGTTTGGGGCTCACTCACTCGGTCTCTACAATCGCGCCAATCAACTGCTCGCCCTGCCCAATCTCTACATCGCCACGCCGCTCAACCAAGTCGCACTCGTAACGCTCTCGCGGATCGGCCGGGATTCTGCGGGTTTTGTGAGTCACGCTCGCACCACGGCCACGGTGATCGCCCATCTGATCCTGCCGCTGTTCGCGATCTGTGTCGTTCTGCCCGCTGAAACGTTGCGCCTGGTCCTGGGTCCCCAATGGCCCGAGGCCGCGCCATTGCTACGCGTGCTGTCGATCGCGTCGGCCGCAGCCACGCTGACTTCGTTGGGCTACGCGATCAATGTCGCCGCCGGCCAGACCCGCCGCCTCGTCGTCTCCGCCGCCTGTGCGCTGCCCTTGACGATTGCGGCCGTCTGGCTCGCGTTACCGAACGGGCCGATCGGCATCGCTCGCGCCATCGCGGTGATGAACGGGGTGTTGCTGATCCCACGACTTTGGTGGGCGCTGCGCGAATTACCGGAAGGACTGCCGGGTTACTTGCGGGCATTAACCGGCCCCTTCCTCTGCTCCGCGGCGGTCACCATCGGATTGTGGTGCGGCAGCCGCAGCGTGGGTGAAGTCAGCTGGGCCTGGCGCCTGACTGCGGGCTGCGCCGGTGCCGTGCTCGCCATCCTGGCTGCGACCGCTGTATCCGCCCGCCTGCGTCGCGAATGGAAAACGGTGGTCAGCTATCTGCCGATCCCGGGCAGACACCCCGTGGAACCCGTCAACGGATGAGTACGATGGAGACGCCCGTGAAACGTCCTCACGTGCTCCACGTGATCTCACATCTCGCCCTGGGCGGCGCCGAACGCGTCGCGCTCAGCATCGCTCACTCGTTGCGAGGCACCTACGATTTCTCCGTGTACGCGGTGCGCGGGTTGGCGGACGGTGACGTCGGCCGCGCTCTCGAGCAGCAGCTCAGCTCGTCGAAGATCTCACTCCACCTCGGTCCCCGCGTGCCCATGCGGTACGGAGGAATTGTGACGGGGGCGATGGGGTTGGCACGGGCGGTCCGGCGCTTCGCGCCCGATCTGCTGCATCTCCACACTGAAATTCCTGAGGCAAGCCACGCTGCGCTGTGCACCTTCCGACCTGGCCTGCGCCGCGTTCCCGTGGTTCGCACGATCCACAACTCGGTCATCTGGCATTTCTCGCCGGCGCTCGGCCGTGCCTGTGATCGAAAACTGGAGACAGCGGCCATCGCCGGTGTTTCCGACGGCGCCGTTGAGGCGTTTCAATCCCTTCGGGCTGCCTCGGGCGCGAAACCTCCGCCGCTCCCTCCGGTCACGATCTACAATGGAGTTGCTTCGCCGCGCAGTATTCGGCCCAGCGGGCCCAGCGGCGAAACCATTCGCATCGTCTATGGCGGCCGGTGGGAAAACGAAAAAGGTACGGATCTCCTACCCGCCATCATCGCACAGACCCAACTCCCGGCCGGCCGGCGCGCCCATCTCACGATCTTCGGCAGTGGACGCCACGAACCGTTGCTGCGGGCGATAGCCTCGGCTCCACCGAAAGGCTGGCAAATCGAGGTGCTCTCTCCGATTCCGGATTTCGCCGAACGTCTGTCCAGTTTCGATGTCGCGCTCCTGCCGTCGCGCTACGAGGGGCTGCCCCTGGTCGCGATCGAAGCACTGCTCGCCGGCATCCAAGTCGTGGCGTCAGACGCGCCCGGGCTCCGCGAAGCGCTCCCGCCCGAACATCCGTGGCTCGCGCCGGTGGACGACGCGGCCAGCTTCGCCGTGACATTGAGCAACGTCTGCGCGAACCAGGACCGCTGGCCTCAGCTTTCCCAGTCAGGACGGGATTTCGCCGCGACCCATTTCGCTCCCGCGGGAATGGCCGCGGGCTACGATTCGCTTTACCGCCGGGTCCTCGCGCTCAACCGCGCCAGCCCGGCCCGCTCGCCATGATCCTCAACCCGCTCTGGCGTACCCGAATCTTCGCTACGGTGGCGGGAGCCGTGGCGATCTGGCTCGGCGTCGCCATCGCCCAGCAGGAATTTTTTTGGCCTGCCCTGGCGGGCGTCGGTTTGCTCCTGTTCGCGCTCGCGCGCTGGCAACCGCTTCCGCTGGGAACCTTGCTGCTGGGCAGCGCTCTCGTCGGCTACGTCCTCGGCAATCGAGGGTTCGCCCAGATCATGTTGCTGCCGAATCAGCCGCTGCTGCCGGCGGAGGCTTTGATGATGCTGGGAGGTACTTTGTTGCTGGTTCAATGCGCCTGGCGTCACGAACTCCCTGTCCGGCGTGAGGCGCTGAATCTCCTGGTGCTCGCCTGGATGGCGCTCGGCCTGGCTCGACTGTCGTTTGATTTTCGCGCCCACGGTCTCGTGGCGGTGCGCGATTTTGCCGTCGTCTACTACGCCGCCTTCTTCGTCCTGGCGCAAGACGCCGCCCGCGAACCGACCAGTCGTCGCTTCCTGAATCATACGCTCCTCGCGAGCTGCAGCCTGCTGCTCCTCACGAGCTTCCTCTACGAACGGTTCCCCGAGTTCTTTCTCGGCACGCTCACCTTTCGCGGCAGCCCACTCATCTATTATAAGGGAGATCTGGTCGGGACGTTTCTGGCGGTTGGTTCAGTGCTGGCCTATTTGCAGCACGAGCAGCGACCTCGCTGGTGGAAGCTGCTGCTCAGCCTGCTCCTGGCGGGCGGCGTGCTCGCGACGAATAATCGCGCATCGATGCTTGGCCTGGTCGTGGCTGCCGTCTGGCTGGCCATCGGCGGCCGCTGGCGCTTCGCCCGCGCGCTCGTCGGCACCGCGGTGCTCGGCAGCGTGCTGGTGCTCGTCGCCGCCGGCGCGCTGAACCTTCCGCTCGAGAAAACCCCGCTGTTCGGCGTGTACGAACGGGTGCTCTCGCTCACCGACCCGACCGGTCAACGTTCGTACCGCGGCGCGGAAACCTTCAACAAGGGTGACAATAATCTCTTTCGCTCCGTCTGGTGGAAAGCCGTCATCGATGAGACCATAGACCAAAACCCATATGTCGGCGTTGGCTTCGGCTACGACCTCGCCGACCGTTTCGTCCGGCAGTATTACCCGGAGAGTGGAGAGGAGTTCTCGGTGCGGAGCCCTCACAATGTCCTGGTCACCGTGTTTGCGCGGATGGGAGCAGTCGGCCTCGCGGTTCTGCTGGCGATGGTTGCCGTGATCTCAAGGCGCACGTTCCAAGCGGTCCGCGCCGGTCCGGAGCAGGCGGCGCCCTGGTGCGTGGTGTGGGTCATCTTTTCCAGCGCGTGTTTCGGCGTCGTTTTGGAAGGGCCGATGGGCGCAGTGGTGTTCTGGACGGCACTTGGGGTCGCCCAAGCCGCCATGATCCGATCGACTACGACTCCGCAGGACGTTCGAACTGAAAAAGGTCCGGCAGCGGCGTTGCGTTCCGCCGGCGCACCTGTTTAAGGTCCCCGGATTCGTGAATCTGCCTTCGCCCACCGACTACATCAGCGTGTTCAAAACGACCACGCGCGGGCGGTGGGATCTGT